>NZ_BOPZ01000011.1:66525-103353 GCF_018332455.1 Clostridium polyendosporum | reverse complement strand
CTATGTAAATAAAATTATTCACATGTTGATAATATTGTTGATATGTTTATTTATATAAAGTTATTAATAGTAGTTACTATATAAAAAAATAAAGATATCAACAAGGTATAATCTCGGAAAAATGGCTAAGAATATATAAAGTGAATACAGGTTATATGAAATGGAACAACTTATTCACATGGTTATCCACACTTGTGGATAAAGTGAAAAATATAAACAACTTATTCACAGAACCATTTTATAATAGCATAAAAAATTGAAGTTATTCAACAAATTATCCACAAAAAATAATTTTGTGTATAAAATTATCAACAACTATCGAAAATCTTGACATTATAACACTTGACCTATATAATTAAAAAGTAAAACGTAAATTGCTATAAGTTTTGAATGGCATATAGTTTTTGGCTATAAAAATAATTGACTAAGGGGGTGTATTAGTAATGTTCATGACATACCAACCTAAGAAAAGACAAAGAAAAAGAGAGCATGGTTTCAGAAAAAGAATGAGCAGTGCAGCAGGTAGAAACGTAGTTAAGAGAAGAAGATTAAAAGGTAGAAAGAAATTGACAGCATAAGGGCCGCTTTTGTGGCCTTTTTCTGCAATTGCAGAAAAAAAGGAGAAAGATTGAAACTATGACAATGGAAAAACTCAGAAAAAATATTGAATTTAGAAATGTCTATAGAAGGGGAAAGTCATTCTCTAATGAACTGCTTGTCTTATATATATATAATAATAGAAGGAATAAAGATAAAAGTGGTACACCTTATAACAGAGTTGGAATATCTGTTAGTAAAAAGGTAGGAAAAAGTGTAGTAAGAAGTAGAGTTAAAAGACTGATTAGTGAGAGCTATCGTTTAAATAATGATAACGTTAGGACAGGTCATGATTTAGTTTTCATTGCAAGAGTGGCTATAAATGAAAAGACATACTGGGATATACAAAAAGCGATGATTAATTTATTTTATAAGGCAGGGTTAGCTGTAAATGAAAAGGATTTTAATAGGGTTAATTAATTTTTATAGAAAAGTTATATCACCTTTAAAAAAACCTTGTTGTATATATTATCCTACCTGTTCACAATATGCACTTGAAGCCATAGAAAAATATGGGGTATTTAAGGGTGGCTATATGAGTATAAAAAGAATTTTAAGATGCCATCCATTTCATGAGGGTGGATATGACCCCGTGAAATAGCGTTATAGGAGGTTAGGAATTTGTTAACGCCAATAGTAAATTTTTTGACAGAAATATTTAATGGGTTACATTCTTTTGTTTTAAATGTAGGGGTTACCCATAAAGGAACATCGTATGTTCTTGCTATTTTCTTATTAACTTTATTAGTAAGATTAATATTATTACCTTTAAATATAAAACAAATTAACTCACAAGCTAAAATGCAAGAGATTCAACCTCAAATTAAAGAATTACAAACTAAGTATAAAAATGATCCTCAAAAATCACAGGCAGAAATGATGAAACTTTATAAAGAAAACAACGTAAATCCATTCAGCGGGTGCTTACCTTTAATAATACAAATGCCTATACTATTTGCATTATACTATGTTTTCATGGGGATAAACGTAGAAGGTGCTTCATTCTTATGGATAAAGGATCTTTATGCACCAGATAAGTTTTATATTCTTCCTATATTATCAGCAGCAACAACTTATTTATCTTCATATCTAATGACAAAGAACTCAAATAATACTGGTCAAGAAAATACAGGTATGAATATGGGATCAATGAATATAGGAATGGCTATTATGATGGGCTTTTTTGCTATTAACTTTAGATCTGCTCTAGTTTTATATTGGATAATGGGTAATTTAATTCAAGTAGCACAAACTTATTTTTTAGTAGTTATACCAGCAAAGAAGAAAGCTTTAGAAGCGTAATTTTATAATCGTAATAGGTTAAAGTAAGACTATTTTTTAGCTTTGTAAGGTGGGTGAATATGGTATGATGAAAACTTTAGAAATGACAGGAAGAACTGTTGAAGAAGCTATAAAAAATGCTTTGAAAGAACTAAATGTAACGGAAGATAAGATCGAATATAAGGTAGTAGAAGAAGGTAGCAGAGGATTATTTAATTTAATTGGTACTAAACCAGCAAGGATTCTAGTAACAGTTAAGAGAGATTATATTCTTGAGGCAAAAAACTTCTTAAGAAATGTTCTTAATTTAATGGATATAAAAGCGGAGATAAGAATAAAGGAAGAACGAGATGTTGTGAATATTAATCTTGTTGGACCGAAAATGGGACTAATTATAGGTTATAGAGGAGAGACTTTAGACTCTCTTCAATATTTAGTAAGCCTAGTGATAAACAAGGGACATGATATTACTTATAAGAGAGTAGTTCTTGATACGGAAAATTATAGAGGTAAAAGAGAAGAAACTCTAAAGAGATTAGCTGAAAAAACTGCTTATAAAGTAAGAAAATCTGGAAGACCTTTCAAGCTAGAACCTATGAACCCATATGAAAGAAGAGTAATTCATTCTGCCCTTCAAAATGATTCATCTGTGTATACTTATAGTGAAGGGGAAGAACCATTTAGAAAAATAGTAATTGATTTAAGAAGAGGTCAAAAGGAAAGCCAATAGGGCTTTCTTTTTACTTTATACAAATTTATATAAATTTTGACTAACTTTTAATACTTATGTAAAATGAATATTAGCTTTTAGTGAGAGAGAACATACTTTTATAGACTTTTCAGTTTTTAAAGGAGGAAAAAATGAAAGAATTTGATACAATTGCAGCTGTTGCTACTGCAATGGGCGAAGGTGGAATCTCTATTATTAGGATTTCAGGAGATAATGTATTAAATATAGTATCAAAAATATTTAAGAGTAAAAGTGAAAAAAGTATTTTTGATATTAAAACTTATACTATGAGATATGGCCATATAGTAGATATAAATACTGAAGAAGTGATTGATGAAGTTATAATAAGTTTTATGAAGGGACCTAGAAGTTTTACTGCTGAAGATACAGTAGAAATTAATTGTCATGGAGGCGTGACATCTACCAATAGAGTACTACAAGAAGTTATAAAAGCAGGTGCTAGGTTAGCTGAGCCTGGAGAGTTCACAAAAAGAGCTTTTTTAAATGGAAGAATAGATTTAAGTCAGGCTGAAGCAGTTATAGATATAATAAGATCTAAAACTGAACTTTCTATGAAATCTGCAATGATTCAAAGTCAAGGGAAGCTTTCTCAGGAAATAAACATTTTAAGAGAAAGACTATTAAATGTTCTAGCTCTTATTGAATATGCAGTTGATTTTACAGAGGATGATGAAGAACCAGATGAAAGTATACCAATAAGAGTAGGAGAAGGACTTTCTTATGTAATTAGTCAAATTAATAGTTTATTGCAGAATGCAGATGAAGGAAAGTTAATAAGAGAAGGATTAAGTATGGTTATAGTGGGCAAACCCAATGTTGGAAAGTCTTCTCTTTTAAATGCATTGTTAATGGAACAAAGAGCAATAGTAACAGATATACCAGGAACCACGAGAGATGTTATTGAAGAGTATATAAGTTTAGATGGCATTCCTGTAAAGATAGTTGACACTGCTGGAATTAGAGAAACAGAAGATGTCGTTGAGAAAATTGGTGTTGAACGTTCTAAGGAAAAAATAAATGAAGCAGACCTTATTGTATTTATGCTTGATATGAGTAGAATGCTAGATGAAGAGGATAAAGAAATAATACAATTTATTAAGAATAAGAAGTATATTGTATTATTAAATAAGGTAGATCTTGAAAGAAAATTTTCCCTAGAAGCCATTAAGGATTTAGAAAATACTATTGAAATTTCAGCAAGAACTGGATTTGGTATAGATGACTTAAAAGAAAAGATAAAAGAATTATTCTTCAATGGTAAAATAGATACGGAAAGCATGATGGTTACTAATACTAGACATAAGCAAGCTTTATATAGAGCTAAGGAAAATTGTGAAATAGCTGTTGAAAAGGTTAGTAGTAATGAATTTCTAGATTTAATTTCAATATATGTAACTTCCGGGTTAAGAGCACTAGGTGAAATAACAGGTGCAGAACTTGAAGAAGATTTAGTAAATAAGATATTCTCAGAATTCTGTGTTGGAAAGTAGGAGTAGGTGTATGAAGTATATAGCAGGAGAATATGATGTAGTTATTATTGGAGCAGGTCATGCAGGATGTGAAGCTGCTTTGGCCTCTGCTAGAATGGGATGTAAGACTTTAATTTGTACAATTAATCTTGATAGTATAGCTATGATGCCGTGTAATCCTAATATAGGAGGAACAGCTAAGGGGCACCTTGTTAGAGAGATTGATGCACTTGGTGGAGAGATGGGGGTAAACATTGATAATACGTTTATTCAGTCAAGAATGTTAAATACATCAAAGGGACCAGCGGTTCACTCCTTAAGGGCACAAGCTGATAAGAAGAAGTATCAGGAAAGAATGAAGCATATATTAGAAGTACAACATAATTTATACATAAGGCAAGTTGAAGTTACATCAATAGATGTAAAAGATGGAAAAATAGTTGGAGTACATACTAGGAATGGTGCATATTTTAAGACAAAAGCTGTTGTTTTAGCTACCGGTACATATTTGAAAGGAAAAATAATAATTGGAGAAGTTAGTTATAGCGGAGGTCCAAATGGATTATTCCCAGCCAATGACTTGTCACAGTGTTTATTAGATTTAGGAATATCATTGAGAAGATTTAAGACTGGTACACCAGCTAGAATTAATAGCAGATCAGTTGATTTCTCTAAAATGATAGAGCAACCAGGTGATGAGAGAATAGTTCCATTTTCATTTATGAGTGGAGACTTAACAAGGGAACAAGTATCTTGTTGGTTAACATATACTAATGAAGAAACACACAACATAATTAAGAACAATATTTCAAGATCTCCTATGTATAACGGATTAATAGAAGGTATAGGACCAAGGTATTGTCCTTCTATTGAGGATAAGGTTATGAGATTTCCGGATAAGATGCAACATCAACTTTTTGTAGAACCAGAAGGTTTAGATACAGAGGAAATGTATGTTGGGGGGATGAGTTCTTCTCTTCCAGAAGATGTTCAAGTACAAGTGTTAAGAACTGTACCTGGGCTTGAAAATGCTGAGATGTTAAGAACGGCTTATGCTATAGAATATGATTGTATTGATCCAACGCAACTTAAATTAAGTCTAGAGTTTAAGAATATAAGTGGATTATTTGGTGCAGGGCAGGTAAATGGAAGTTCAGGATATGAAGAGGCAGGTGCGCAGGGAGTTGTAGCAGGGGTTAATGCTGCTTTAAAGGTAAAAGAAAAAGAACCAATGATATTAACAAGAAGTGATGGATATATTGGAGTTTTAATAGATGATCTTGTGACAAAAGGAACTAGTGAACCATATAGAATGATGACTTCAAGAGCTGAATATAGACTTTTGTTGAGACAAGATAATGCGGATTTAAGATTAACAGGTATAGGATATGAAGTTGGACTTGTCACAGAAGAGAGATATGAAAAATTCAATATAAGAAAGCAAAACATAGATAAAGAGGTTGAAAGGTTAAAAGATCTTCAAATAACTAATAAAAGAGAAGTAAATGAATTTCTTCAAACCTTAAACTCTGTAGAACTAAGAAAACCAGTAAGTATGTATGAGTTAATAAAAAGGCCAGAACTTGATTATTTTTCTGTAGCTCCATTAGATATGGAGAGAGAAGAACTACCTTATGATATAGGAGAACAAGTTAATATAGTAGCTAAGTATGAGGGATATATTGAAAAGCAGTTAGAACAGGTATCACAGTTTAAAAAATTTGAAAACAAGCTATTATCTGAAGATATAAATTATAATGATATTAAGGGATTAAGAATAGAAGCTATACAGAAACTTTCTAAGATAAGACCAAGAAGTATAGGTCAGGCCTCAAGAATTTCAGGTGTTTCACCTGCAGATATTTCTGTTTTATTGATATATTTAGAACAACACTTTAGAGTTAAGAAACAATAATGGAGGAACCTTATCATGGAATACTTTGAACTTATAGAGACAGCATGCAAATCAGTTGATATGAGTCTTACTAAAGAAAAATACGATAAGTTTATGCTTTATAAGGACTTATTAAAGGAATGGAATGAAAAAATTAATTTAACAGCTATAACTGAAGATGAAGAAATAGTTAAAAAGCATTTTATAGACTGTATAAAAGCTTTTAATGCAGAAGCTTTTAAGGAAGCACAGAATATCATAGATGTAGGAACAGGAGCAGGATTTCCAGGTCTTCCGATTGCTATCATGAGAGATGATGTGAAGGTAACACTACTAGATTCACTTAATAAGAGAATTAACTTCTTGAATGAGGTAGTAGCAAAGCTTAGCCTTAATAATGTAACTACAATTCACTCAAGAGCTGAAGATGGAGCTAGAAAAAAAGAATTAAGAGAAAAATTTGATATATCAACTTCTAGAGCAGTGGCAAATATGTCTGTACTTTCAGAATTATGTATGCCATATGTGAAGATTAATGGGAATTTTATTGCACTCAAAGGACCTTCCGTAGAGGAAGAATTAAATGAAGCAAAGAATGCTATAACCACTCTAGGTGGAGAACTTATAGATGTAATTAAGGTAGACATTGAGAAGACAGATTTAAGACATAATCTTGTTATTGTAAAAAAGGTTAAGCAAACCCCAGGTGTTTATCCTAGAAAAGCTGGAACAATTACAAAGAAACCATTAAAGTAAGGTTATATATGTTGGTGGATATTTTACATGATAATTACATATATTCAAATAATAACTAATAAGCTTAATTAATATTCAAAACCGTATTATGTAATAGTAAAATACAATGTATAGCTTAGTTTAAGGGACGGATGTGAAATATGCATAGGGATGTTATAGAAATTACTGTAGATAAAATAATTCCTAATACCTATCAGCCAAGAAAATCTTTTAATAAAGAAGCTCTTGAAGAGCTTTCAGAATCGATGAAGACTTATGGAATAATTCAGCCTCTTACTGTAAGAAAAAGAGGAGAAGTTTTTGAATTAGTTGCTGGAGAAAGAAGATTAAGAGCTGCTAAGATTGCAGATCTTACAACTGTTCCTTGTACAGTTGTAGATATAACGGATTCTCAATCTGCGCAAGTGGCTTTACTTGAAAATCTTCAAAGAGAAAATTTGAACTTTATTGAAGAAGCAGAAGCATATTATAACTTAATTCAAGATCATCACTTAACTCAAGAACAACTTGCGTTAAGGCTAGGTAAGAAGCAATCAACTATTGTCAATAAGCTTAGATTATTAAAGTTGAGCTTAGAAGTAAGAAAGTTATGTTTAGATAATAACTTGAGTGAGCGTCATGCTAAAGCTGTATTATCACTTCCGACAGAAAAACTTCAATTAAAGATATTAAGGAAAGTAATAAAAGAAGGAATTAATATTAAAAATACAGATATGTTAGTTAATAAAGAGATTCTTAAGCTTAATGGTAAGCAGTTAGTTAAGGATGAAAGACGGAAGATAACAGGAGTATTTTCAGCAAAGATTTATGTTAATTCAATAAAACAGATGTTTGATAAGTTTAAAATTCCTGCTGAATATAAATCAAAAGACTGTGGAGAATATGTTCAAATTATAGTAAATATACCCAAAATTAATATGAGATAGTTATAGTTAATGTTAAAAATTTATAATTATAAAGAAATTAGATCTAGCGATTAGTTTTTAAAGATAGTAAAGAAGTGTATCTAAACCATGAAATTAATGATGGTTTAGATACACTTTTTGTTTCACGTGAAACATTAAATTTATATTTTACCACTGATATAACTTATTTTTATAACTAAATATAAGTTAATCAGTCATTAATTACATTTTTTTCATCTTATCATGTTTAAGCTACTTTAATTATTGTAAATTAAAATATATAATATTATTATGGAAAAGGAGGATAAACCTCCTAATTTAATATTTGGGGGATAAAAATGAAAACTATTTGTATATTTAATCAAAAAGGTGGAGTAGGAAAAACAACAACAAATATAAACCTTTGTTCATATTTAGCCATGTCAGGGTATAAAGTTTTAGCTATAGATATTGATCCTCAAGGGAACACTACAAGTGGATTAGGATTTGATAAAAAAGAGTTAGAAAAATCAATGTATGATGTAATAACATCTGATGTTTCGATAAAAGAGATAATAAAACAAAGCCAATTAGTTAAGAACTTATATATTGCACCAACTACAATGGAGTTAGCAGGAGCAGAGGTTGAGATTATAGGGAAAAATAAGAGAGAAGTAATATTGCAAGAAAAACTTAAGGAAGTTGAAGATTTTTACGATTACATATTTATTGATTGTCCTCCTTCATTAGGAATTTTAACAATTAATGCACTTACTGCATGTGATTCAGTATTAATTCCTATCCAATGTGAATTCTATGCACTTGAAGGAGTGGGACAGCTTATAAATACAATCCAACTTGTGAAAAAATCTTTAAATAAGAACCTTCAAATTGAAGGGGTAATAATGACCATGTATGATTCAAGAACTAACCTAAGTAATGAAGTACTTAAAGAAGTAGAGAAGTATTTTAAGGATAAAGTATATAAAACTACTATTTCAAGAAATATTAGATTAGCTGAAGCACCTTCCTTTGGATTACCTATTATGCTATATGATGATAAATGTAAAGGTGCAGAAGCATATGAAAGCTTAACAAATGAATTCCTAGGTAGACAGGAAAGGGTGAATAAATTAAATGAGTAAGAAGTTTGGTTTAGGAAAGGGTTTAGGAGCTCTTATTCCTGAAGACAATCTGCTAGAAGAAGAAAATAAAAAAGAACAGAAAGTTTTAATACCTTTAAATAAAATAAAAACAAATGAAAATCAACCAAGAAAATATTTTGATAATGAGAAAATAGCTGAACTTAGTGAATCCATAAAGCAACATGGAATTATTCAACCTTTAATATTAAAAAAAGAAGACGATGTGTATATGATTATAGCAGGAGAAAGAAGATGGAGAGCTGCTAAGCAGATAGGATTAAAGGAAGTACCAGCTATAATTATGGATATAAATGATAGAGAGCTTCTTGAAATATCACTTATTGAAAATATTCAAAGAGAAGATTTAAATCCTATTGAAGAAGCAATAGCTTATCAAAGACTGCTAAATGATTTTCAGCTTACTCAGGGAGAGTTAAGTGAAAGAATAGGAAAGTCTAGAACTACAATAACTAATACTATGAGGCTTCTAAATTTAGATGAAAGAGTACAAAACTATATAATAGAAGGAATATTAAGTGAAGGACATGGTAGAGCTATATTAGGTTTACAGGATAATAGTAAACAATATGAGATTAGTCAAAAGGTAATTGATGAAGGGTTATCTGTTAGAGAAACAGAAAAATTTATTAAGATTATAAATGAAAATAAAGAGGAAAAGAAAATAAAAGAAAATAATAATCAACTAGACCGATATTACAATGATATTAAAGATAAGCTTCAGGGGCATTTAGGTACAAAAGTTAACATAAGTGATAGAAATAATAGAGGTAAGATAGAAATTGAATACTATTCACAAGAGGATTTACAAAGGATACTTGATATAATGAATATTTAGCATTTAATGTTTCACGTGAAACATTAAATGCTAAAAATACATAAGATAAAAAAATGATGCTTTGCTAGAAAGGATGAAAAAAGTGGAACTATTGCTAAACTTAGTAAATGACTTTGCTCCATATATACTTATAGGACTAATTATAATTATATTCCTTTTATCTATAATTATAATTGTGCTTTTTAAGGCGTTAGGTAAAGTAGAAAAAAGGTATAGAAAATTAATGAGAGGTGTTAGTACTAAAAACCTTGAACATATTGTTACATCTTATCTCGATAAAATTGATGAATGTAATAGAAAATCAGAGCATGCTCTAAAAGAATATATTAAATTAGATGATAAGATAAAAAGTTGTACACAAAAAATAGTTATGATGAGATATAAGGCATTTGAAGATATTGGAAGTGATTTGAGTTTCTCAATGGCTATTCTAGATGGAGATAATGATGGTGTAGTATTAACAGGTCTTTATGCCAGAAGTGGAAGTACAACCTATGCAAAGCCAATTGATAACGGAACTTCAAAATATGATTTATCAGAAGAAGAAATTACTGTGCTAAATAAAGCGATAAATCAAAATGTAGAAATATATAATAACTAAAGAATTGATTATTGAATAAAAACCTCCTTAGAAGTTAAGAATATTTCTAAAGGAGGTTTTTGTTATGAATATTTTTATTTCAAATGATCTCAAGGAGTTAAGGGAAAAATTGATAGAAAGAGGATATAATATTGTTTCATGTAACGAAGTTTATGATGCAATAATATGCAATTTAAAAGAGACAGATTTATCACAATTAAGAATGTGTAATAATTATAAGTCTAATGGTATATTAATAATAGATAGTGGAAGTAAAAATGTCGATGATATAGAAAATATATTAATAAATAGATCCTACTCATCATTATTTTAGAGAATGATGAGATAAGATATGTTTTACAGAAATGATTATTTTGATATTATTCCTTCAATTTGGTTATCTAGTAAGTTTTTCTTTCCTCCAACTGTCTTTAAAATACAATGATAGATACCTCTAGATATAGCATCTGCTATTGTCATTACTGTATAAAGTCTTGTATTTTGTAGAACCATAAACTCTAAATTTCCAGATATATTTACTACTCCAACTATACTTAAATGTCCTACTGGTGGAAGGTTTTTGTGAACTGCCATACCAGGGAAAAGTGGCTTTTTTTCTATAAATATCTTGCCTACATTTTGAATATCACTCAAGCATGCATCGATTGCTATAATAAACGGATTATTAAATTTAGACCTGATATCATTGAGGACTTCATCTAAATTTTTAGCATGGACAGGATTTTCTAGATTTCCATATACAAAAACATCATGTCTAAGCATATACTTTAATTTTTCTCCGACTAAAGGACCAAGGGAATCTCCTGTAGATCTATCAGTGCCAATGCAAATAAAGATTATAGGACGATGTTGTTTAAGTATAGGAGATAATTCCTTATATAAGTAATCTCGTATTAAAAATGGTGAATTGGTATCTGTTGCATCAGTAATAAAAGAATATCCCATAAAAAAACCTCCTTTATTGGAATTATTGCCAACTAAGGAGGTTTTTATACTAGACAACGTCTACTTTCTTTAGTATTTCATAAAACACAACTAAGAACATACAAAATATCATTCCTGAAATTCCATTAGCCTGAAGGCCTATGAATATTGCTGCTAGAACAGCAACTGGATTTAATCCGAGGGAGCTTGACATTATCTTTGGCTCAACTATTTGTCTAACTACAAATACAATAGCATATAAGATTAATAGACCTATACCAACAACGTAGTTTTTTGAAATTATATTTGTAATTGAAAGTGGTAAGTAGATAAGGGGCATACCAACAACAGGTAATAAATCTAAAAGTGCACATAATATACTTAAGACCAAAGCATACTTAACTCCAAAAATATTAAAACCTATTAGTGTAATTAAGAAGGTAATAAAAATCACAAATAAATAAGAAAGAAAATAATTTGCAAGCATTTTTTTTGCATGATTTGTTATTACTATAATTTTATCATTACCTTTAGTTATATAATTGAAGATATTACTTGGATTGGTTGATGAAATTCTATTTGTAAAAAAATATGTGGTTATTAAAGTAAAAATTATAACCATAACTATATACGGTATATAGCCTAGAATAGTTATGGTTCCTTGTACAATTGCAGTACCTGCAGAGATTGATGTATTAACAATGTTTGTTGCAGAAGTTGATAAGTTATTTTTTATAGAATCAGTAACTATAGGATCGATATTTAAGTTATAAAGGTAACCTTGTATTAAAGTAAAATAATCATATATGTTACTTGAGTTATTAGATATAATCTTTTGGAGATATCCAGTTAATCCTATGATTTCATTAATTAGTGAAGTAAAAATCATTACTATAATAAAGATTAATATTCCAAAAAATATCAAGGTACTTGTTATAGAAGCAATCCAACCCTTCAATTTTAACCTTTCAATCATTAGTCTAGTTGGATATTTTAGAATTAATGCAAAAAGCAATGCAAGCACAAATGGCATAGTATATTTTAGTGTTGCAAAGAATAGATAAAAACAAAGGGTATAGATTATAAAGAAAAAAGCCAACTTCTCTATTTTTTCTTGTAGATAGTTCATAATTCACCTCCTAATAATTTCCTTTATGGCATTTGTAAAAACATCCAGTTCATTAATAGTATTAAAGTAACCTAGGCTTATTCTTATGGTTCCTTCAGGATATGTACCTATAGTTTTATGTGCTAAAGGAGCGCAGTGAAGACCAGTTCTTGTAACAATTTTAAATTGGTTGTCCAAAATGTATGTAAGTTCAGAGGAATCCATATCCTTTATATTAAAGGATATGGTCGAAGTTCTAGGCTTTTTATCTATAGGTCCATATATTTCTACGTTTTCAATCTCAGAAAGGCAACTAATTAAATAATTAGTTAAAATAGCTTCTTTTTCTTCTATTGAAGAAATTCCTATCTTATTTATGAAATTTAAGCCAGCTTTTAATCCTACAATGCCAGGCATATTAAGTGTACCGCATTCAAATTTATCAGGAAGGTAATCAGGTTGATAAAGCGCATGAGATAAGCTTCCTGTGCCACCAACAAAAACTGGTAAGGCTATGTTATTAAGAATATCATCAATTAAAAATCCTCCTATGCCTTGAGGCCCTAATAAACCTTTATGACCGGTAAATGCTAATGCATTGCAATTTAATGATTTAAAGTCCAAAAGTAAAGAGCCGGCAGTTTGAGCTGAATCTATAATAAAGAAAATATTTCTTTGTTTACAAATATTACCTATTTCTTTAAGAGGTTGAATACTTCCTACTATATTAGAGGCATGAGAAAGAACAACAAGCTTTGTATTAGGTTTTATTTGTTTTTGAAAGTCTTTTATTTCTAGATAACCTTCTTTTGAACATTGAATAACATCAAGTTCAATCTTTTCTTCTTGTTCAAGTTTAAATAGTGGTCGTAAAACCGAGTTATGTTCCATGGAAGAGGTTATTACATGCCACCCTTCTTTAATTATACTTAAGAACAATATATTTAAAGATGATGTTATATTAGAAGTAAAAATGACATTCTCACTCTTATCAAAATTAAAAAAATCACAAAGAGATTCTCTACATTCATATACGATTTTACTGCTTTTAAGAGAAGTAGATGATGAACCCCTTCCTGCATTGCCCCCATAATAAGTCATATAATCTGTCATCGCTTGTATTACTTCCAAAGGTTTTGGAAAAGTAGTGGCCGCATTATCAAAATAAATACTCATGTTAATCATCCTTTAAGTTATCAATTTAATGATTTAAATAATAGTTTTTTATAATTATAATTATAATGCAAAGAAATAGTATTTTCACTAATATTTATATTTTTATACAAAAGTTTAAAAATTATAACACTGAAATATTTTATAAATAAAAATATTAATTTTTAGATAATATATGCATTAAATCGTATTAGTTCTTATAAGGTTCTACAGTTAATTATTAGTTTATTTAAGTAGTAATCATATTAAAGATTATTGTAAATTGATGAAATTTAGAATGATTTATAATATTTTTTACTATGAGTTTAATTATTAACTTGTTTCTTTATAGTATTTCTTTTAATATAATTATGATTGTACAAACTACTAAAGAGAAAGATATCTTTATGATTTGTCACAGGATTACGTATTATAAAAAATGTGGAGGTGGAAAAGCTTTGTCTAAAAGATAAAGCGATGGTAATGAATGAATATATAATTGTATTTAAAAACACACATGATGCTATTGAAGCGGAAAAAAGTATAAATGCAAAGGGTATAAAAATAATAGTTATGCCAACTCCTACTCATATAACGCAGAGTTGTGGTATAAGCATACGATTTAAGGAAGAAGAATTAAGTAAGGTAGAAGAATTAGCCAGAGAAGAAAAGGTAAAGTATAAAAATATTTACATTAAAAATAATATGCAATTTAAATTATATAAATAAAGGGGTGAAAATCATGATACTTTTGAGTACTCTTTTTTCTGTAGATTTTGACAATAGTGTTTTAAGAATAGGTAACCAAAGTGTGAATTTAGAAACAGTAAATAAAGTATTATTCAAAATTACAACTATTGTTATAATTGTTTTCTTAATGTACCTAGCTATCAAAATTGGCAATTCTCTAATTGATAAGTTTGTAAAGAATCAAGTAGAGAGCGATTTAAGATTTACTATGAACGAAAAAAAGGCTAATACTGTAGGTGAGGTATTAAAAAGTGTTCTTAAATATACTGTGTATTTTTTTGGGATAACAGCAGTACTCTCTTACTTATTTAATGGTATTTCTTTGACATTTGCTAGTATAGGTGGTGTAGCTGTAGGTTTTGGTGCACAAAGCTTGGTAAAAGATTTAATAAATGGTTTCTTTATCTTATTTGAGGATCAATATGCAGTAGGTGATTATATCACTGTAGGAAATTTAAATGGTATTGTAGAAAGTATAGGTATAAGAACTACAATACTTAGGGATTTTTCTGGAGATATCCACTTGATTCCTAATGGTACGATTTCTACTGTAACAAATCGTTCAAGAGGCAACATGAGAATAATGGTAGATATGGAAATAGCATATGAGGAAAATGTAGATAATGCGATTGATGTTATAAATGCTGTATGTGATAGGTTCTCAAAAGACAATAATGATATAATAGATAAACCACAAGTTATAGGTGTAACTTCGTTTACTCAGTCTGGGATAACTATTAGAGTTACAGGATCAGCTAAACCTATGACACAATGGGCTATTGAGAGAGAATTAAGAAAAGAAATAAAAAAAGAGTTAGATAGTCAAGGGATAGAAATTCCTTATCCAAAGACGCAAATAATTCAAACAGTAGAAAATAAATAGTTTATTTTAAGGAGGATTAAGGTGGCACAAACATTTTACCTTGGTGACGTAGTACAAATGAAAAAACAGCATCCTTGTGGAAGTTATGATTGGGAGATAATTAGATTAGGCGCAGATATAAAAATAAAGTGTGTTGGATGCGGTAGAATAGTTATGCTTCCACGAGTAAAATTCCAAAAGGGTATAAAGAAGATTATTAAATCTAATGTTGCGCAGCAGGAGGAATAGCATAGGAAATATACTACATTTATTCAATAAATTAAAATAAGAATACTGTTGCAAAAGTTGAAAGATAGTGTTAAAATAATGCATTGTAAGTCCCTGCAGTGCATATGCATTGCCGTTAGTCCAGAGGGAGGAGGTGAAATTGATGAGAAAGTACGAAACTATATTCATATTACACCCATCATTCGAAGAGGAAGCTGTTAAGGCTACAATCGAAAAGTTTAAAGGTGTAATAGAAAACGGTGGAGGAACTATTGATAATGTTGATTTCTGGGGTAAGAGAAAGCTTGCTTATGAAATCTCTAAAGTTAATGATGGTTACTACACTCTAGTAAACTTTACTGCTAACCCAGAGTTACCAAGAGAGTTAGACAGAATATTCAGAATCACTGATGGTGTTCTAAGACACATAATAGTTAAAGAAGAAAAGTAAGAGGTGGATTTAAATGAATAAGGTAGTTCTTATTGGTAGACTTACAAAAGATCCTGAGTTAAGATTTACTCCAGGAGCAGGAACTGCAGTAACCACCCTAACTTTGGCTGTTGATAGATATAACACTTCAACTGGTCAAAAAGAAGCTGATTTTATCCCAGTTGTTGTTTGGGGTAAACAAGCTGAATCTACTGCAAATTACATGAGCAAAGGAAGTCTCATGGCTATAGGTGGTAGAATTCAAACTAGGTCTTATGATGCCAAGGATGGTACAAAGAGATATGTCACTGAGGTAGTTGCTAGTGAAGTTCAATTCCTAAGTAAAGGAGCTGGAAATACTGCTAGCAAAGATAATGGTTTCGGTGGCGGTTCTGAATACGGAGCATCATCAAATAATACATTTGGTGGAATGAACTTCGAAGAGGATATGACTCCTGTTGATGATGGAGATATCCCATTCTAATTCTTAAAGGTAAGGAGGGAATAGCATGAGCAAAGATATGAAGAGAAATGGTAAAATGAGAAGATCAAAGAGAAAAGTTTGTTCTTTCTGTGTTGATAAGGCTGAAGCTATAGATTACAAAGATATCAATAAGCTAAGAAAGTACGTTACAGAAAGAGGAAAGATTCTTCCAAGAAGAATTTCTGGAACTTGTGCAAAGCATCAAAGACAATTAACTGATGCAATAAAGAGAGCTAGAAACATAGCATTATTACCATTTTCAACTGAGTAATAGATAAAGCCCCTGAGAACATCAGGGGCTTTTTTTGTATATAAGGAACAAATTTTTACACTAATGATTTATAATTATATTATGGGATAAAAATAAAAGTATATTAGACATGATTTAATATAAGTAAATAAGTTTATTATTAAGTATATTTATTTTAAAACTATATTAAATTAGAAAGTAAATTATTCAATATTTAGATTGAAGTTATTTGTGTTTAGAGGTAATATTTATTGAAATAAAGTTCAAAAAAAACTAAAATATATATATAAAAAATGGTATTTATGAGGGGTAGAATATATGAAGAAAGAAGAGTTTAATATTATGTCAGATATAAAGGCTATAGAATCACTTAAGGCACAGCTCATTTGTATAATAGGAGAGTTTTATAGACTTTTAACAAAAGGCAGCAATGTTGCTCATGATGCAATTATAGATTGTATTTCTGGAGCAATAATAATATTGTATATATTAGCTGAAAAACTTGGATACTCATTTTTAGAAGTTGATGATACTATGAAAAAAAAGTTAAAGATGGGTATAGTTGAAGAAGATTCAATTGAGAAGGAAGGAAAAAAATTAAGTAAACTTCATAATCATTTAAAAGAAAGGACTTAAATTGTACGGAGGAAATGATGAAGAAAAGTAAATATACTACAATATCAATTGTAGAAGCAGGTCTTATGTCAATTATTATATTTTTGCTTATGATGATGACTTCTTTTGTTCCTGTATTGGGTATGGTAGGAATGTTTTTATTACCACTTCCAATAACTCTACTTTATTTAAGATACAATAAAGCAGTAGCTTTTTTAGCTATAATGGTAAGTGCTATTTTGATAGCTATATTCAATAATCCTATAACAGCTATTGGATTAGCAGCTCTTTATGGATTTTCAGGTATAGCTATGGGATATTCTATCTCAAGAAAAATGAAAGCATTAAAGATAATTGGTATAGTTTTTATGTCTAATCTTATTGGAATATTAATAGATTATGGACTTTATGTTTACGTAACATTGGGTATATCGTTAACAAGTCTAATACAACAAATAGTAGATAGTATTAAGCAAAGTATAAATATTTATAAAAGTATGGGTCTTGATACTTCAAATAATCCTGCATATCAAGCTTTAGAGCAATTAGATGTTCATACTATACTAACTATACTACCTAGTGCAATAATTGTTTCAGTATTTATGTTATCACTGATAAATTACGTTATCACTAAAAGCATACTTTCAAGATTCAAATATGAAATAGATTCCATTCCACATTTCACAAAGTGGTATTTAGATAATAGGGTTGGAGCAGTATTAATTATATTAGTATGTATAGGTATAATATTAAATTCAAAACACATATTGATAGGAGAATACATCTTCTATAGCTCATTATCATTATTTCAATTTGTTATAATGTTTATAGGATTATCTATATCGGCATATTTTCTTAAATATAGATTTAATATATCTAATAAGATAATAATTGTAATATGTATATTTTTATTTTTCTCACAACTTAGTATGATTTTGTTTTATTTAGGATTATTAGATATGTTATTTGATATAAGAGCGATAGATCCTAATAGCTTAGGAAATGCCTTAAGAAATAAATTTAAGAAAAAGTAAGATATAAGCGGCCTCAATAAATTAATAAAGGGGGCAAATATATGAAGTTAATTAAACAAAATAGTAAAATAATGCTAGTAATTACAATAGTGATAATGATACTTTCTATAATATTATTTGTAGGAAAATTCAAAAATTCTGCGTTTGTTTTGTTAATGGTAGCTGCAGTTTATTTAGTATTTATATATAATTATTTCATTAACAAAGAGTTATATTGGCAAGAAAAAACAAACAATATATCTGATTTCATTAATGAGGTTATAAAAGAAAATATCTTAAGTCTTACTTATCCATTAGTAATTACCAACTCTATTGGAGAGATATTGTGGTATAATAGAAAGTTTCAAGAGACTTTTGGGGCAGGAGATTCCATAGGAGATAGCATTGCAGGAACTGTTAGAGGCATAGTTCTTGAAAAACTCTTAAAGTGTCAAAAGGGTATAGCGCAGAAGTTGAAAAGTAAGAAACACGTATATGAGGTCTATGCTAATAAAGTAGATCTTAATAATAAAGAGAATGTTATTGTAGTTTGCTTTAATGATATTACGTACCTTTCAGAGGGAACAAAGGAAAGTATAATGCTTATTGAAGTAGATAATCTTAGTGAGGTAGTAAAAAGCACTAAAGAAAATAATGCGCCTTTATTAGTTGCTGAAGTAGAAAGAACAATTAATACTTATGCTCAAAGTTTAAATGCAATGATTAAGAAGTATGATAATAATCAATATGTGCTTTCAGTTTTAGATTCTCATATAGATGTGCAAATTAATAAGAAGTTTGATATTCTTGATATAATTAGAGAAATTAACTTAGGAAACAAGCTTGAAATCACCTTAAGTATAGGCGTGGGTAGAGGGGGAGATTCTCCAGCTAAGAACCATGCTTATGCAGTAACAGCTAAAGAATTGGCATTAGGTAGAGGTGGAGATCAAGCTGTTGTAAAAAAAGGAGATAATTTATATTTCTTTGGAGGTAATACTAAGGAACTTGAGAAAAGAACTAGAGTTAGGGCTAGAGTAGTAGCTCATGCATTAAAGGATTTAATTTTTGAGAGTAGTAAAGTGTTTATAATGGGACATGTAAATCCTGACATGGATAGCTTTGGATCTGCGGTAGGTATTGCATCTGTAGTCAGACAGTTAGGTAAGCAATGTAATATACTTATAAATGATGATAATAAGGCTATAGAGTGCTTCTTAGAAAAGATAAAAAATACTAAAGAATATGAAGGTATAGTTATTTCTACAGAAGTAGCAAAGCGTACATTAGATGAGGATACTCTGGTTATAGTAGTAGATGTGCATAGCAGAGGTTATGTACTAGATAAGGAATTAATTGAAAGATGTCAAAAGGTTGTTATAGTAGATCATCATAGAAGAAGCCCTGATTTCATAGAGGGGGGCCTACTTACCTATATTGAAGTATATGCATCTTCTACTTCAGAACTTGTGACTGAAATGGTTCAATATATGTTAGATAAACCTAAACTCAGTCAGTTAGAAGCAGAAGGGTTGCTGGCTGGAATATGTATGGATACAAAGAACTTTTTCTTTAAAACCGGTGTAAGAACTTTCGAAGCAGCCTCTTTTTTAAGAAAATTAGGTGCTGATACAATAGATATAAAGAGGTTTTTTAGTAATGATTTAAATAGCTATATCAAGAAGGCTGAAACCATAAAATCTGCTGAAGTGGTAAATAATATTGCTATTGCAATCTGTCCACCAGATATAACACAAACTGTAATTGCTGCACAAGTAGCGGATGAGCTACTAAATATTACAGGTATTCAAGCATCCTTTGTTTTTGTTAAAATAAATAGGGACATTCATATAAGTGGAAGATCTCTTGGAGAGATAAATGTTCAAGTAATATTAGAGTCCCTTGGTGGTGGTGGGCATATGACAATGGCAGGTGTCAAGCTTACAGGTATGGCTATTGAAGATGCAAAACATAAGTTAAAAGAAGCTATATCAAAATACTTAAGGGAAGGTGAATAAAATGAAAGTTATTTTATTAGAAGATGTAAAGAAGCTTGGAAAGAAAGGGGATGTAATTAACACATCCGATGGGTATGCAAGAAACTACTTATTCCCAAGAAATTTAGCTCAAGAAGCGACAGGAGCAAACTTGCATGTTCTTAATGTAAAAAAGGAAAATGAAAGAAGAAAGAAACTTGCAGAAATTGAAGCTGCCCAAAAGCTAGCTGAAGAGCTTAAAAATAAAGAAGTTAAACTAAGTGTAAAAACTGGAGATAATGGAAGATTATTTGGAGCAATAACAAGCAAGGATGTAGCAGAGCTTATAAAGAAGCAGTATAACTTAACAATAGATAAGAAAAAGATTGTTATGGATACATTAAAGCAAGCTGGGGTTTATGAAGTTGAAATAAAGATTTACCCAGAAGTTACAACTAAGATGAAGGTTGTTATTACTCCACAAGTATAAGGAGGATTTAAATATTGAAATCACAAAATAATGTTGATGTTATACAAGATATTTTTCAAAATGGAATGAACTTAGAATCACAAGTAAATGTACTTTTTGAAGTAGCTAAAAATGTTCTTGATGATGGAACTATAAAAGCAAGAAATGTTAGACACAAATTAAATAAATATATGAAATCAAATAATATATATGAGAGGCTTTATGCACTAAACAAGATAGTTTCTGATGGTAAGGGATTAAAGGTTGTTCCAACAGCTAATAATGTTCATGAGGCACTTGAAGATACTTATAAATGGATTTCTGATGAGCTTGCAAGAAAGTATATACAAAATAGAATTGAAGGTCAAGTAGAACAGGCACTTTTAGAAAAACAAGAAAAGTATATTGATGAGATGAGATTAGGCATCATCAGAAAGCAGAAGGGTCCTGAAAATGCAAAGACTTTGAAGAAGTATGCAATGCTTGAGAAGTTAGATGCAAAAACTCCAAATAAAAATGTAATGAGTTTACTAAGACCAGCAAATTTTGAGGAGGTTGTAGGACAGGAGAGGGCAGTAAAATCTTTATTGTCAAAGTTAGCTTCTCCATATCCACAACACATAATACTTTACGGACCTCCAGGAGTAGGTAAGACTTCTGCTGCTAGATTAGCTTTAGAAGAAGCTAAAAAGCTTATTTTTACTCCATTTAATGATGAGTCTAAGTTTGTTGAAGTTGATGGAACAACTTTAAGATGGGATCCAAGAGAGATAACAAATCCACTTTTAGGATCAGTGCATGATCCAATTTATCAAGGTAGCAAGAGAGACTTAGCAGAAATAGGAGTGCCAGAACCAAAACCAGGTCTTGTAACAGAAGCTCATGGTGGAGTACTTTTCATAGATGAGATTGGAGAGTTAGATGAAATTCTTCAAAACAAGCTATTAAAAGTTCTTGAAGATAAGAGGGTAGAATTCTCATCTTCATATTATGATCCAGATGATGAGAATACTCCTAAATATATAAAGTATCTTTTTGAGAATGGTGCACCAGCAGATTTTGTTTTAATTGGTGCAACCACTAGAGATCCAGGTGAAATTAATCCTGCCTTACGTTCAAGATGTACAGAAGTGTATTTTGAGCCACTTTCATCAGGAGATATAAAGATTATTATTTCTAACGCTTCAAGTAAACTTGAAATAGAGCTTGAACAAGGAGTAGATGAACTTATATCAAGATATACCATAGAAGGTAGAAAGGCAGTGAATATCTTATCTGATGCTTATGGATATGCTCTTTATAACGTTAAGGATAATGTTCCAGAAAAGTTAAAAGTAACTTTAAAGGATGTAGAAGAGGTAATATCAATAGGAAGATATATTCCTTATGAAAGAATAAATAAATCAGCACATGAAGAAATTGGTCATGTGTATGGTTTAGGGGTTAGTGGATTCCTTGGTTCTACTATAGGAATTGAAGCAATGGTATTTGAAGCAAGAGAAAAGGGAGCCGGTCAGGTTAGATTTAATGATACTGCTGGTTCTATGGCAAAGGATTCTGTGTTTAATGCAGCATCTGTCATAAGAAAGATAACAGATAAGGATATAAAAGATTATGATATTCATGTAAATGTTATTGGCGGAGGTAATATAGATGGACCTTCAGCTGGGGCAGCCATTACTGTGTGTATAATAAGTGCTCTCCTAAATAAACCTTTAAGACAAGATTTAGCAATAACAGGAGAAATATCCCTAAGAGGAAATGTAAAGCCTGTTGGAGGAATATTTGAAAAAGTATATGGTGCCAGAAGAAAGGGTATCAAGCTAGTAATAATACCTAAGGATAACGAAAAAGAAGTTCCTATGGGCTTAACAGATATAGAGGTTAAAGCAGTAAGCACCATTGAGGAACTTATGGAAATTGTTTTTGACTAATAGATTAGAGCTTTCCTTTTAAAGGAGAGCTTTAATTTATTTATGTATTTCTAGAAAAGAGCAAGAGAAAAAAATTTAGCTATTATTACAAAGATTTAGTTATCAAATGGTACAGTTATATTATTTGTAGTTTTAGAAAAAAATATTACTCTTTATTTTTATAAAGTAAAATTTTCTTGATAAATATATAAAAAGTATTCATAATTAAAAATGCGAATGGTAATTTGAAGAGGAGTGAGACCATATGGATGCGCCTATTATGAGAAGTTTACCTCAGAGTATAGAAGCGGAGCAGTCTGTATTAGGTTCTATGATAATAGATAGGCAGGCAATAGCTCAGGCAGCAGAAAGCTTAACAGGGGAAGATTTCTATAGAGATGCACATAAGGTGATTTTCTCAAGCATAGTAGAAATGTTCCAAAGAGATGAAGCTGTTGATCTTGTAACTCTTTTAGAATATTTAAAATCAACAGATAAGCTTGAGAAAGCAGGGGGAATTACTTATGTTACTGAGATAAGCGGTTCTGTTCCTACCACTGCAAACTTGAATTCATACATAAAGATTGTTTCAGAAAAATCAACTTTAAGAAAGCTTATAAGATCCTCAACAGAAATCATAGAGGACTGTTATAACAATCAAAATGAAGTTGAAAAGGTAATGGATGGTGCAGAAAAAAGAATATTTGATATAGGAGAAAAAAGAACTACAGGGGATTTTGAGCCTCTTAGTGCAGTACTTGAAAGAAGCTTCGAGCAGATAGAAAGAATTTTTAATGACAAGGGAGAGATAACTGGAGTCAGTTCTGGTTTTAGAGATCTAGATGCTAAAACTTCTGGTTTCCAGAAGGGGGATATGGTACTGATAGCTGCAAGACCTTCTATGGGTAAAACCACTTTTGCTCTTAATATTGCGGAACATGCTGCATTAAGAGATGGAAAGAGTGTAGTTATATTCTCTCTAGAAATGTCTAAGGAACAGCTTGCTTATAAGCTTCTATGTTCTGAGGCAAATGTAGATATGCTAAAACTTAGAACAGGAAATTTAGAGGATAAGGATTGGGAAAACATTGCAAGGGCAGCAGGACCATTAGCAGCAGCAAAAATATATATAGATGATACTGCTGGAGTTTCTGTTATGGAAATGCGCTCTAAATGTAGAAGACTTAAGATAGAATATGGAATAGACTTAATACTTATAGACTACCTTCAGCTTATGTCTGGAAGTGGTGGTGAGAGTAGACAGCAAGAAGTTTCTGAAATATCAAGAAGTATTAAGGCATTAGCTAAGGAGATGCAGTGCCCAGTTGTAGCACTTTCTCAGCTTTCACGTGCACCAGAGCAAAGAGCAGACCATAGACCAATGCTTTCAGACCTTAGAGAATCAGGTTCTATAGAGCAGGATGCAGACCTTGTTATGTTCCTTTATAGAGATGAGTATTATAATAAAGAAACAGAAGAAAAAAATGTTGGTGAATGTATAATAGCAAAGCAAAGAAATGGTCCTGTTGGTACTGTTAAGCTTGCTTGGCTTGGACAATTCAGTAAGTTTGGTAATCTTGATGTTGTTCATAAAGAGTAAAAAGGGTAATACTACTTAAAGATATAATTTACAAGAGTAAGGTAAGTAAAATAAGAACTACCTTACTCTTTTTTATAAATTAAGGTTTAAACTCATTTTAATTTTGGAATAGTTAACTTTAATTCACCATTATAAAAGGAAGTAGATATTTTTTTTAAGTTTATATCACTAACATAAAACATTCTACGAAACTCACCGTAGGGTTTTTCTTGCACTAATGTTGAGAAATTATGGTCTATGTTTTTTTTTCTGTGTGCTGATATAACTAAAAAATTATCAATATAATTAATCTCTATATCCTTTTTTCCAACACCTGGTAAGTCAGCATTTATGATGTAATAATTGTCGTTTTCCTGTAAATCAACTTTGAAATTTTCATTATTGCACAAGAAAGGTAATTTTTTTTCACAAAAAACATCATTCCAAACTAAATCGAAAAACTCCTTGCTAGTCATAAAGTTGGTTGACCTCATTGGCAATAAACTCAGCACGAAACTCAACCTCCTTTTCAACTTTATTTCATTAGTAGTATATGAATTATCTAAGTAAGTAATACTATAGTGTTATTGGAGAGGTATATAAAATATAAAACTAGAGCATAATATTTCTATTATAATTAGAATGAAAATTTAATTTTAAGTGAAAATATAAAAATATAAATTTTTTTGATAATACTTATATACTATATTTATAAAAGTTTAATCAAATTACATAACATTTATATGTGTCCAAGCTTAAATTACAATAGATGAAAAATAGTTTAGTTATAGTAATAACTATTTTTTTATATTAGAATTTTAAAATGCTAATTTGTTGTTGGTGTGTTTTTTAGGTATTTAATATAAGGAATAAATATAAAAAATAAAACTTGTTATTTATATATTGTCTTTAAATACGTTAAGAACCATAATAGAATATAAATAAATATTTTTATGAGGTGAATGACAATGAATAAAGTTTTAGGTTTTATAGGTTGTGGCAACATGGGGAGTGCCATGGTTGGAGGTATTATAAAATCAGGTATAATTTCAGCAGAAAACATAATTGTATCTGATATAGTGGAGCAATCTATAAAGGGTTTGAAAGACAAGTTTGGTATAAATACTGCTTTAACGAATAAGGAAGTAGTAGAAAGAGCTGATATAGTTGTATTAGCAGTAAAGCCATTTATGTATGAGAAGGTTATAAAGGAAATTAGAGATAATATAAAAGATACTGCTTTAATTGTTACAATAGCTGCTGGAGTTGGCATTGGTAAGGTTAGAGAATGGTTTGGAAAGGATATTAAGATAGTTAAGACAATGCCAAATACGCCTGCTTTGGTAGGAGAAGGCATGAGTGCAGTATGTCCTTCTGAAGGAGTAAGTGAAGAGGAAATCCAGGAGATATTAAATATTTTTAGTGCATTTGGTAAAGCTGAATTATTAGAGGAAAAAGACTTCCATGCCTTTACGGCTCTTTGTGGTTCATCGCCTGCTTATGTCTTTATGTTTATTGAGGCTATGGCTGATAGTGCAGTAAAGATGGGTATACCAAGAAAGAAAGCGTATAATCTTGCAGCTCAAGCAGTATTGGGTTCAGCAAAAATGGTATTAGAAACAGGAATGCATCCAGGGGAACTTAAGGATATGGTTTGTTCTCCTGGCGGTACTACCATTGAGGCTGTACTTGAATTTGAAAAAAGAGGATTTAGAGCAGCTGTAATGAATGGTATGGAAAAGTGTGAACAAAAGTCTAAAAATATGTAGTACTAACGTATTCTCAAAAGTTATTATAAAGTAATCACTAAGTATTTAAGTTTTTGATGTGAATAGAGAAAAAAGTGCTAGGGAAAAACTATTATTAGATACACAAGTTTATAATTAACTTAAAGTTTTGAGAAAAGGTATTGAAAGTATACAACATTTTCTCAATTTTATTAAATATAGACTTGTGCAGCTTTAATTCTATAAAGGAGATGAAGTTATGAGTAAGTATAAAGACATAAAGAGTAAGCAACAAAGCATGATAGCTGAAAGTGAAGATTCAAGAACTGCTCAAAATGGTTTTCTTGGTAGAGGAAATTCAGGCGTACAACCTGGCATAAGAGATACAAAAGGTAAGAGATAGGAAAATTTATGATCAGTAGAATATAATGGACGATTTATGTGGGAATTCAGAAATATATTGGATTCCTACATAAATCTACATGGTTTGGAAATATATTTCCAGAAAAATTTTTAAATCATAAAGATAAATCTGAAGCATTAGAAGAGTTACAGAAGGAATGTTGTGAACTCTTAGAAAAGTTAAAAACATAACGTTTAAAAAGGTCTAATATAAAAAGTTATCCCCAAGGATTTAAATTATTCCTTGGGTTTTTGTTATAAGGAAATATGAATTAATGTATAGCTTTCTTTTTATATCTTTTTCCGGATACTTCAACACTGCCTATAGTTATTAATGCATTTTCATCAAAGCCATGTACAATAGATTTTAATTTAGCTATTTCTAAACGTGATACAACCACATATATTACATTAGTAGGAGTTCCTTTATACCCTCCTTTACCGTTAAGTAAAGTTACACCTCTACCAAGTCTATCAATTATTGCTTCAGTTATGTCTTTATGACTTTCTGAAATAATTACAACACCTTTTGACTCATCTAGTCCTTCAACAGTTATATCAATAACTTTGAAAGCAATAAAGTATGCAATAAGGGAGTACATTGCTCTATCCCAGCCAAAAACAAAACCTGCACTACTTAAAATAAATAAGTTAAAAAACATAACAATTTCTCCAATTGAGAAGCTCATCCTTTTATCTAATATTATGGCTACAATTTCTGTTCCATCTAATGAACCTCCATTTCTTATTATTAATCCAACTCCAGCACCTAAAACGATTCCTCCGAAAACTGATGCTAAAAGGATATCTTCTGTTATTCTAGAAATAGGATGTAAAATAGTTACTCCAATAGATAAACAAATTACAGAGAATAATGTTGATAGAGTGAAGGTCTTACCAATTTGTTTATAACCTACTATAAAGAATGGAACGTTAAAAATAAAAATAAACAATCCTAGAGGAAGCTTTGTTAAGTAACTAGAAATAATCGATATTCCAACTATTCCACCATCAATTATATTATTAGGTATTAAAAATATCTCCAGGCCAATTGATACTAAGGCTGAGCCTAATAACATAAAAATAATTCTATTCATAGTACTAAAAAAATTATTGTTTTTATTCAAAATTCCACCTCCTATTTTTTCCCACCACATTATTATTTTAATACAATTATAAGTTAATAGTAAGTATAGTTTATAAATCAGCATTTTTATAATGTTTTATTACTTCGATATAAGTTCTAATAAAGTTTCTTTCAATGAAGAATTTTATACTTAGTTATAGGTAGATTATTATAAGTTCTTTTAAATAAAAATTTATAAAGTTATGAATTATAATAGCATTTTCCTGTGATATAATATAACAAATAATATTTAAAGAGGTGAGGATATGAACGGGTTTAGTATAGATAACATAGTAATGTTATTTATTGTTTTAGCTTTTGTTTATCTTACTATTAAATTCATTAAAGGATTTATTAAATTCATTGTAATAGTATTATTAATACTTACATTAGGAGTCAGTGCTTATAATATATTTATAGTTCAAAAACCTATAAGTTATGAGATTAACAGATATAAGACAGATTATGTATACTTTCATAATATAAGAAGTATATCTTCAGAGGCTTCAACAGTTATAAATGAAATAAAGGAGAATAAAAATGTTCAACAAAATATAAATAAGCTTAAAGAACTCAGGAATAACGCTGAAGGTTTAAATCATAGTCAAGAAATTAGTGGACTTCATGATAAGTATATAGAATCTTTAGATAGCGTAATATCAGTATGTAATGGATATTCTACCGCAAAAGAAGTAGAACAAAAAGTACAGAAACTTGATGAACTTTCTAAGGGATTAGACGTAAAATTTAAGGATGTTCTTTTAATGGATAGATAATATCATTAAGTCTATTTGGGGTAGAGAATTAGTGAAAATTAATTTAAGGAATTCAGGCAGTAACTGAATTCCTTAAATTTTAGTGTTTAGAAATCATAGAAATATCTCTTCATCATGTTCATCATCATATAATGAATTTGTATTCTTTTATTTACTACCTTCCAGTTGATATTTTCAAAAATGACCTCTAAATATTTACCTTTATTTGTTCCAAAATCTAAGAAGTAGGCATGCTCATACACATCTATTACCAATATGGGATAGCAATCCCACACAGCTCCTACATCATGAGCATCAGAACCTATAACTCTTAAACGGTAAGTAAGAGGATCTAAGGCTATTATTATCCATCCTCTCATAGACAAGCCGGTATTCTTGATGTATGACATAAAGTTCTCATAACTGTTCCATTGATTCTTAATGAGCTTAAGCATTTCTCCATCTATGCAACAGGTTGAATTAGTTATATTTTCAAAATAAAGTTCATGAAGTTTTATACCATCAAGTGCATAAGTTTCTCCAAGCTTTAAGCTTCTTAAAGAGCTATAAGTAGCATTAGGGTTCGGAAAATCAGCGGCATTTCTAGAAGCAGAATCAATCTCATTAAGTTTGGTCACGTATCCTTTATAGATAGTGTAGTGCTCCTGTAATTGCTTTTGAGTGATTCCTTTTACTGTGGCAAAAGCATAGTTTTTAGGAACTATATCCATAATTACTCCTTAAAAGTATTAATTACATTATAGTTTATTCATTGATGTAATAGAAAATATTCTGGCAAGAAATTTAATTTTAAAAATCATAAACTTTTATAATTTACTAAGCTAATTGTACAAATATAAATTATACCTTATATCTATTAAAATACTTTTTTGTCTTATTCATAATTGTAGTATGAGATACACCTAAAATCTGAGCTGCTTTTCTGTAACTTTTATATTTGTCTAAAACTCTTATTATCGCTTCTTTTTCACATTGTTGGGTTATTTCTTTTAGAGTTAATTCTTCTGTATAGAAGAGTTCAGCAGCCTTTGAATTATATTCACTAAAGTTAAAAATTATATTTTCAGGAGTTAAAATTTCACCTTCGCAAAGATTCATGGCTCTTTCAACTATATTTTGTAATTCTCTAATGTTACCTGGCCAATGGTATTGCATTAACTTGTTATATACTTGAAAATCAACCTTTTCTATTCTTTTTTTTAGTTTATTATTTAAGTTAGACATAAAAAACTTTACAAGAAGAGGAATGTCTTCTAATCTTTCTCTAAGAGGGGGAAGGTAGATTGGTATAATATTTAATCTATAGTATAAATCTTCTCTGAATTGTCCATTCTTAACCATCTCTTCAAGATTTCGATTGGTAGCGGCAATAATTCTAATGTCAACTGTTTCTTCTTTATTACTTCCTAATTTTTTTATAGTGCCCTCCTGCAAAACTTTAAGAAGCTTAGCTTGAAGTGTTATAGAAAATTCACCTATTTCATCAAGAAATATAGTGCCACCATTAGCTTCTTTAAAGAGACCATCTTTACTACTATTCATATCACCTATAAAGCGTCCTTCTTCATACCCGAATAATTCACTTTCTAATATTATATCTGGAATAGATGAACAGTTTAAAGTAATGAATTTTTTATTCTTTCTATAGCTATAATTATGTATAGCTTTTGCGAATAACTCTTTTCCAGTTCCGCCCTCTCCTCTTAAGAGTATCGTAGAATTACTTTTTCCTACGGTAGAAGAAAACTTTTTTACTTTTTGGATACAAAGACTGGTGCCTATAATATTCTTAAAAGCATTTTCTTCATTGTTTAATAAATTAATCTCTTTAATTGTTAAGACATCCCTTATCTTCAATAAGTTTTTTATTAATAAGTTTTTAGTATGATCATTTATATATTCTAAATTAATGCAAATTCTATCTTTAAATACTTCCATTAAAGTTAAATTTACATTAGTTTGGTGAATACTTGTTAATATGTCTATAGTTATTGCAGCGTGGTCAGTAGTTTTAATCTCAAGTTGTATAAATTGTTTCATTAAGATTCCCCCTTCCTTATATTCAATTTGCAAATATAATATCTAAAAACACAATATAAAAAGAGGCAGTTCGCATAAGCAAAGCTTATGCAAACTGCCATAGTTCATTCTTTATATATTATATCTTTAAGGCTTCTTCATCACAATGGATATAATTTCATTTTGCCATATCTATTATCAATTTTAATTTTTCTATAATTTTATCACTTAAAAATTTCTTATTCAACACAATTGTAAGATTTCTTTCAAATTATTAATATTAAATAAACTATCCGATAGGTAAATAATACAATAATATTATAATGTAATATATAATCAGGAAAGGAATAATATGCTCTTAAAAGATAATTTAAGAGGAATAAAGTACTTTAATATCTTAGGCCCGGATGGAGAAAAAATTGAGTTTAGCGAAAAATTATAAAAATATTATATTTCAACAAGTGGAATAATAGAAAATATAAAAATGGTAAAGTTGGATTTTTTACGAATCATTAATGTGATAAATAAAAAAATATTCGTTTCTTTTGTTGACCTTATAGAGTTACTTTGATAGTATGTTATGGGGAGAATAATTTACCCTAAAAATAAGTAATGCAAAAAGCAAAATAGGATAAAACTAATATTAATTTATAGACATAGATTGAAATGACATAAACATTGGAATTGGATATTCTAAGGGAACTTAGTGATGTAAGGAGGAAACGATATGTCAGCATTCATCGTATTAGGAGCTCAATGGGGTGACGAAGGAAAGGGAAAAATGACTGACTACCTAGCAGAAGATGCCGAAGTAGTTGTTAGATACCAAGGTGGAAATAACGCAGGACATACAGTTGAAGTTGAGGATAAACAATATAAGCTTCACTTAATTCCATCAGGAGTACTTTATGATACAAAGTTAAATGTAATAGGTAATGGTGTAGTTGTAGATCCAAAGGCATTTTTTCATGAGATAGACTATCTTCAAGGTGTAGGAGTAAAAGTTACTCCAGAGAAGCTTGTAGTGAGTGATAGAGCACATCTTATAATGCCATATCATAGAGTTTTAGATAAACTAAAAGAACAAGCTAGAGGAAAGAATGATATAGGAACAACAGGTAAAGGTATTGGACCATGTTATACTGATAAATTTGAAAGATGTGGTATAAGAGTATGTGATTTACTTCATAAAGAAGTTTTTGAAGAAAAGCTAAGAACAAATCTTGAAATGAAGAATCCATACATAACAAAGGTATTAGGTGGAGAAGCTTTAAAATTTGATGAGATACTAGCCGAGTACTTAGCATTTGCAGAGAGATTAAGACCTTATGTTCAAGATACATCTGTAGTAGTTTATGATGCCATAAAAGCAAATAAGAAGGTGCTTTTTGAAGGAGCACAGGGAATGCTTCTTGATATAGACTATGGAACTTATCCATATGTTACTTCATCAAACACAACAGCTGGTGGAGTTTCAAATGGTGTAGGAATAGGACCAACGATGATAACAAATGCTGTTGGTATTGCTAAAGCATATACTACAAGAGTAGGTAAAGGTCCATTCCCAACAGAATTAAATGATGAAATGGGAGACTGGATAAGAGAAAAGGGCCATGAGTTTGGTGTTACAACTGGAAGAGCTAGAAGATGTGGATGGCTTGATCTTGTAATTTTAAAGACTACTGTTAGAGTTTGTGGATTAACTTCTCTTGCAGTTACTAAAATAGATACTTTAGCTGGTCTTGAAAAGATAAAAGTTTGTGTAGGTTATAAGTTTAATGGAAAGATAATAGACTACTTCCCAGCAAGTTTAGAAGACTTAGCTAAGTGTGAACCAGTTTATGAAGAATTTGAAGGATGGGACGATAGCGTTGCAAATGCAAGAAGTTATGATCAGCTTCCAGAAAATGCGAAAAAATATCTAAAGAGAATAGAAGAAATAACAGAAACTAGAATATCAATAGTTTCAGTAGGTCCAAGAAGAGACCAGACTATGAGAGTTGCAGAACTATAGTAGTATTTAATATATTAATTATATAAAAAGAGGAAGCTGAATTTAGGCTTCCTTTTTTTATATTTATTAACAATAAATCATTGAATAATATTGATTTATGTAGAAAAAACTAAATAAAGTAAAAATATACGTAGCATTTTTTAAATCCGACTAATTTGGTTGACTATAGTAATATTATCTAGTATAATAATTAAAGTAAGCTTTTAATTTCTAAAATTAAACAAATTTGTTTTTTAATTTAGTATAGCTAAGTATTTTTTTAATATTTTTTATAAAGAGAGGTTGGTAATTATGAATATTACTAAGGATATGACAATAGGTGAAGTTGTAAGACAATACCCTGAAAAAGCAGAAGTTTTAATGAGTTTTGGAATGGGTTGTGTGGGTTGCCCATCAGCACAGGCTGAAACTATAGAAGAAGCTGCAGTAGTACATGGATTAAAATTAGAACTATTATTAGAAGCCCTAAATAAGTAATTAGTGTTGATGTTTTAATAGTTTTTTAAGAATTCTATAGCTTAAAAGTTAAAAAGCAATTCAGTCTTGTTGACTGAATTGCTTTTTACATAAATAAAGGTATTTTAAAATTACATCAAAGTGAAAAGGTATGAAGCATTAATAAAGTGCTACATACCTTTTTATGTTTAATTACTTGAGGAAACTGCTTTAGCTGCTACATAAGCTGAACTCCAAGCCCATTGAAGGTTAAAGCCGCCACAATCACCATCTACGTCTAACATTTCTCCACAGAAGAAGAGGTTTTTAATAAGTTTTGATTCTAAAGTTTCAGGGTTAATTTCCTTAGTATCTACTCCACCTGCAGTGACTTGGGCATTTTGAAATCCATTGGTACCTATGCACTTAAAGTCCCATTTTTTCATGAGAGATATGATATTTTTTCTTTCTTGCCAATCTAAATTCCAGCAAGGTTTATGAAGATTATCAACTCCTGCCTCTTTTAAAAGAATAGGTATAAGCTTTTTGTTTACAATTCCTATAAGTGAATCTAATACAGTTCTATGAGCAAAAACTCCCCAGTGATTTTCTAAAAAATTTTCCACATCTTCTTTACTTTTACTAGGCATCATATCTACTGTTATTAATACTTCTTTACCTTTTGAAAGAGCATAAGAAGCTTTTCTTGATAACTGAAGAATAGGTGGACCTGAAATTCCATAGTCAGTAAATAAGATTTCTCCCAATTCTTTTCGTTCACTTTTTTTATCAATAATAACTTCTGCATATCCATCGAATTTAATACCTGACACAGCTTTAAGATTTTTATAATCAAGTTTTAGTTGTACTATTGCAGGAATAGGATCAATTATTCTATGCCCTAAAGTTTTAGCTAAATTATAGCCAGAACCATCAGAACCAGTTTTTGAGGCAGATTTACCTCCACAGGCTAATATAAGTTTTCCACAGGTGATAGGTTCAATATCTTTGGAATCTGTGAATAACTTAAAACTTTTTTTATTGTGGATAATTTCTTTTATCTTACAAGAATTATATATAGAAATGCTTCTATCCTCCAAAGCTAATCTAAAAATATCTACAACAGAAGATGATTGAAGAGAGTGTGGATACATTTTTCCGTTTTCGAGTTCAACTAAAGGAAGTCCTATATTAGAAAAAAACTGTATTGTATCTTTCACTGTGAAGTTACTTAATACAGAATTAAAGAATGCTCCATTTTCACTATGATAATTCTGAAATGGAAATCCTATAAAGGAATTAGTTATATTACATCTACCATTTCCAGTAGTTAATATTTTTTTTCCTACTCTATCAGTACCTTCTACAATAGCAACATCAATTCCAAAATCTTTTGCAGCAACAGCAGCCATAAGCCCAGCTGCTCCTCCTCCTATTATTACTAAATCATGATAAATCATTATTTATTCCTTCGCTCCTTTTATAGATAAACAACTTGATAATAAAATTTATTTAAGATTGAAGCTGTTTATCTTTAGTAGATTTATGTATAAAGTTTCTCTTCTATCATTTTTTAATGGAAATGAACTTCTTAAGTTTTCAACTTCACTTAACACCAAGTCATGTATTAAAAGTACTTCTTTATCTTCTTCATAACATAATATTTCTCCAGAAGGAGAAACAATCATAGATGCACCATTATATAATAAATTATCTCCTTGTCCAACCCTGTTAATACCAGCTATATAGCATTGATTTTCTATAGCTCTTGCAACTAATAAAGCCTTCCAATGAGATATTCTACTCTTAGGCCAATTAGCGCTAATGGTTATAAGATTAGCATGTCTTGAAGCAACTTGAAATATTTCTGGAAATCTTAAATCATAGCATATGAAGGGTGAAAGGGTAAATTCCTTGATTTTAAGAGTTAAAAGATTGTCTCCGCTTCTATAAGCTAAATGTTCTTTACTATAAGAAAAAGGGTGAATTTTTGAGTATGTTCCTATTATTGTTCCTTCATTATTTATTACTATGAAATCATTAAAAAAATCTTTGTTATTACTAATAGCCATTCCAAATCCTATATATATACTATTTTTAAGAGCAAGTATTTTAAGGGCTTCTATATATTTTGAGTTAATGTAACTTTCATTAATATTCGATGGATTCATTGAAAATCCTGTAAGAGTCATCTCAGGAAAGATAATTAAATTGGCCTTTTTTTCTTTAGCTTCTTTAATAAAAGATTCACATTTTCTTAAGTTAAAATCCTTGTCTTCCCATTTAATATCTATTTGTGCTAAAGCAATTCTCATAAATTTCTCCTATAAGTATATTAGTTTAATTAAATTCTAACACAGTTATATATATGAGCAAAAGCAGAGATAATAATATTGAGAGGTGAGTGCAATGAAAGTAAAGATAACCAATCAAAAGCTTAAGGATTTTGGTAGTGAATATAAGATACGAAAGATGAATTATGATCAAATTATAGTTGAATATCCTCAAGGGGATGGATTTCATACCTTTGAATCTAATGATGTAGAACTAATAAGTGAAGGAGAAATGGATGACTTTATAATAAGCCATAAAGATGTTTTAAAAATAAAGCTTCCAAGAGGAGTTTCATCTTTCTTTTATAAGGGATTTATTGAATCTGTAGAACAAAGCATTAGTGAGAAAGTAAAGGAAATTATATTACTTAAGGACAGATTTAAAGAGATAAATAAAAGAGGAATGTGGGAAAAAGAACTTCTTATGGTTGTTAACTGTTATTTTCCTTTAAATATCTTGGTAACTGGTCAGAGCTTTAAAAGAAATAATTATAGTTTTTCTGTGAAATCTTTAAGTGAACAAGAGTTTTTAGATAGATGCACTCATGAAATTAACTACATAACTAGTCAAATTAAGAGGAGAGAGGTACTCCTAACTCATTATGGCATGGCAATTGAAAGGGTTAAAAAACAGGGAGTATCACTTTCATCTAAGTTATTAGTATAAGAAAGGAGAAAGAACAATGAGAGATGTAGATTTGATGAAGTTTAAAAATTGGGTTGTAGTTGGAGATGTAACAAATCCAACAAAATATGCTTATAGAATATTAAGTAAGTTCTATTCAGCAGGATTTAATGTTAGTGGTGTTAATCCAAGGGCTACTAAGGAGGGCACTTACAAAAGTTTAGAGCAGGTAGCATATAAAATAGATGCTATAGATCTCTGTATAAATCCTAGAGATGGAATTGATATTGTAAGACAAGCGAAAGAGCTTGAAATAAAATATATCCTAATACAGCCAGGTGCAGAAAGTGAAGAAATATTTAATTTCTGTAGAAATAATAATATAATTGCAGTAGAAGGGTGTGCTCTTGTTGCATTAAATAATTTGGTATTAACTTATTTTTAATAATAAGTAGTTTTATTATTCAAATCTTTTTTAGAAGTAAGAAATATATAGTCATAGATTTCTTAATTAAGTAAGTTAAGTTTTAGTATAGCGAAACCTATTAGGGGGAAATCTAATTATAAAATTTAATGATTATATTTAGGAGTGAATAGTATGGATGATAATAAGAACAGATTGAAAGATAGACCTAAATCTAATGCAGAACTTAGAAAAATAGACCCTAAAAATAATTCAGATCTTGGAATAATAGATGGTGAAAAAATAGGTCATTATGCAAATAGTAAAGATCATAGAAGAAAATAGCGGCAAAGGTCGCTATTTTTTCTTTTAAAAATTATTAAGCAGTTTGAAAAAAAGGAGGGTTGAGAATTATATAGAGTTATATAAAGTTTGCAAGAACTAATATTAATTAATAAATTTAAAATATAGTTTTAATATAATTTCAATTAAGTTGCTATAAAAATTAAAGATATAATAAGAAATATAGGTGTAATCAGCTTTAAGGTGGCTAGATGTTATTTCCAGAGCTAAAATTAAAAAAAAGTTTATAAAAAGTGTTGACACTTTGATTAATTTTAGGTATTATATTCATTGTCGGGTCGCTAGTGCGGCAGATAAGTTAAGAAATGTGTGGAACAAAAATTATAAACATGGCTCCTTGGTCAAGCGGTCAAGACACCACCCTTTCACGGTGGTAACAGGGGTTCGATTCCCCTAGGAGTCACCATTATTTTGGGCGCATAGCTCAGCCGGGAGAGCATCTGCCTTACAAGCAGAGGGTCACAGGTTCGATCCCTGTTGTGCCCACCAAAATATATGGCTCAGTAGCTCAGTTGGTTAGAGTGCCGGCCTGTCACGCCGGAGGTCGAGGGTTCGAGCCCCTTCTGAGTCGCCATAATATCTTAGCATGGCTCAACGATGGAGCAGTTGACTTATAAT
>NZ_BOPZ01000011.1:0-66507 GCF_018332455.1 Clostridium polyendosporum | reverse complement strand
ATTGGTACTGCTAGATATATTCAAATAAAAAAATTAATATGGCTCCTTGGTCAAGCGGTCAAGACACCACCCTTTCACGGTGGTAACAGGGGTTCGATTCCCCTAGGAGTCACCATTATTTTGGGCGCATAGCTCAGCCGGGAGAGCATCTGCCTTACAAGCAGAGGGTCACAGGTTCGATCCCTGTTGTGCCCACCAAAATATATGGCTCAGTAGCTCAGTTGGTTAGAGTGCCGGCCTGTCACGCCGGAGGTCGAGGGTTCGAGCCCCTTCTGAGTCGCCATAATATGCTGGCATGGCTCAACGGTAGAGCAGCTGACTTGTAATCAGCAGGTTGTAGGTTCGATTCCTATTGCCAGCTCCAAAAAAAAACCTTGGAATATTTCCAAGGTTTTTTTGTTTTATTGCAAATTCATATTATATTAAGTTCATTCCTAAATAATATAATTTTTAAATAATACATGTAAATGTATCTCAACCACGAAGTAAGACACTTAATGGATCAGTTGAGATACATTTTTTGATAGAATTTTTTGGGTTTTAGAGAAATAATATTAATAGATATAGTAGTTATTCGTAATTAATTTTTTGGTGATAAATTTTAACTTAATATACTACTTTTTAGCTAGATTTTTTTTCACTCTAATATCTTGTGTGTAAAACTTGAAAAGTTTAAAGTTTCCAAAAAGTCTTGAGGTAATCCTTTCTGCATAATGTTTAGTTAATGTTTGCAAAGAAAGGTTAGTAGATATAAGCATTTTTTTCTTTTTTAGAATTTTTTTATTTATCAATGTAAAGAATTCTGTTACTGTAAAGTCGGTAATTTGCTCTGCACCTAAATCATCAATTATTAATAGATCACAATTTATAAGTAAATCCTCAAGAAACTCGTTATTCTCAAATCTTATTTCTCTAAGGTCTTTTATAAGTTCATCAGAAGTTCGATAGACTACTAAGTGACCTCTATCTAAAAGTTCCTTTGCTATACAATTTGATAAAAAGGTTTTACCTGTTCCAGAGGTACCATAAAATAAAAGATTGTCATTATGATTTTTAAAATTGGGCAAGTAGTCATTCAATATCTTATCTAATAGTATCTCCATGTTTTTTCTTGGAGAGAATTTTTCATCACCCATTCTATCAGAATCATAATAATTAATATTAAAGTTCTTAAAATTTTCTTCTTTAATAGTATCTGTTAGTCCAGAGTTTTTATAGTAAAGTTGTACAAGTTTCTGTTTAAAGCAATTACATTTATTAATACCTATATATCCAGTATCTTTGCACCTAGGACAACGATATTGAAGATTTAAGTATTCAGGGTTATATCCCTTTGATACAAGAAGTTCATATTTTTTTGCTCTTAAATCTGTTATTGCATCCTTAATTTTCTTAAATTCTTCCTCTCTATTATTAGAATTTCGTATAGAGTTTAAGGAAAGTTTTATACAAAGCTTTCCTATTTTATTATCTATATTGATTATTTCAGGATACTTTTGATTGATTTCTTCTCTACGTATTTTAAGAGCTGCAATCTCTTGATCTCTTATCTTCTCATAAATATCTATAAGTTGGCTTTGATATCCTTTAATCATTATCATCCCATCCTAAAAGTTTTCTTTCCAAAGAACTATAATCATATTCTCTTTGTTCGTAGTCAGTAAATCTAAGGTTATTTCTTTTAGACTCTCCAAATTGCTTACCTTTTATTGTAGTAGATCTAGAAATATTATTCTTTTTACTTACATCTTCTAATGTCTTGATTCCATCCTTATTCCAACGGTTTAATATACCATCTATATATTTGAAATCAGCCCTATTAAGCCTTTCAAAGCAAATTTCGCAGGCTTTTTGTATAACTTCTATTGGGAAGTTATAAGTAAATATCCATTTTTCCATTATTTCTTCTTGAGGTTTCATTATTTCATTATTTTTTATACCTAGGTAAGTTAATATTTTTCGTATCTTTATCCATTTATCTTCGTTTTTTGTTATGTAAGCTTGAGCAGCTTCAAAAGTCTTTATACCTGAATCATACCAAGCTAAGGCAACCTTTTCAATATATCTAGCATCACTTTTTCCTTTTGAAACGCAATATTCTATAAGAATAAGTATCATTTCAGAGGAGAAACCAAAATCATTTTGCCAATTTAGGTAAGAGTCTATTTCTTTTGGAGAAAGTGGTCTTCCGATAAGCTTCTCAATATCTTTTAGCATATCTCTTGTAGAGTTTTTATTTAATTCTTCAAGGAGACTTACATTAGAAGTTAGATCTTCCCCATCAGTTGACAGATCAACAAATTTTATATCGAAGTTTCCCATTTTATCAATGGGAATTAATTTAATAACGCCTTCTTCATGCCAGTAATTAAGAGCATTCATAACATCAGATTCTAAGAGATTAAGGTTTGAAGCTATTATCGATGAACTTACCCCAAATTCTCCAGAAAAACTGTATTTAAGCATAAGAAGATAGACTTTGACAAATTCTCCTCGAGCTTTTGGCATATATTTTTCTAAGAAAGTATTATTTACTGGCGTAAAATTAATAGCAGAATTTTTAAGCATAAATGTACTCATAGAGTTATCAACCGTCCAATCAAGTAATTTCACTGTAGAAGTTATAATTAATTTAGTGTAAATCTATTATAGCAAAGGGGATAGTATCTCTCAACAAGGATAGTTTGCCAATTACTACTATAAATAATTATTATACTTGAATAAAATATATTTTAATTGGAAACATTAAAAAATGCTGATTTTAATATTAACGATTACAACAAAAGGAGAATAACAATGGATAGTAAAGATAGTGTACGGTATTATGCATTAAGAGGTATTATTTGTATACTTATACCTTTGCTTATATATTTTATAGTAGCAAAAGGGTATGGTGTATATGAAGTGTATATTAATGACATAGTAGTTGGTTATGTAGAAAATAAAGATGAAGCAAAAGAAGCTTTTAATGATTTAAAGAAGGATATTAATAATAGATTTAATAATGTAGATATGAGCAAAGAAAAGTTAACATACAAAAAGATAAAAGATTCAGATGTAAAATTATCAAATTTGGTTGAAGTTAAGAATACTATAAGAAGCAATTTAAATAAAAATGTCAATGTTATAAAACTCTTAATTGAAGATAATTATATAGGATATGTTGCTAATAAGGAGGAAGGCCAAAAGGTTTTAGAAAAGGTCGCAGAGTATTATATAGATGAAAATAAAATAGATCGGGATTCGTTAATTTCTGTTGAAGTTAATACAAACTTAAAATGTATTGAAGAAAAAACGAATATCTCTAATACAATTTCTATAGATGACATAGTTGCAAAAGTAATAACATTAAACAAACAAAGTAATGATCCTTTAGTTGAAGTAGAAATACAATCAAAAAATAAAGAATTTATAGAGATAGTCCCTTCAACCATTATAAATTCTACTAATGATCTTTATATTGGCGACTCGAAAATCACAAAAGGAACCAGTGGACAAAAAGAAGTAATAAATGAAGTTACCTTTATTAATGATAAAAAAGTTGATGTTAAAAAAGTAGAGGAAAAAGTTTTAGTACCAACTAAGGATACAATAATTCAACAAGGAACTAAAAATCCTATATCTGCTGGAGTTACTTTTTTAGCTAAACCTTCAAGAGGAAGTATAAGCTCGGGTTATGGTTCAAGGTGGGGAGGAACACATCATGGTATAGATATAGTGGGAAATATAGGAGATCCAATAAAATCTGCCCTTGGTGGTATAGTGAAAGAAATAGGATACAGTAATGTCTATGGAAATATGATAATATTAAACCATGGAAATGGGATAGAGACAGTATATGGGCACTGTAGCAAAATCATTGTTAAATCAGGGGAAACAGTTAAGAAAGGAGATATTATTGGAAAAATAGGTAGTACAGGAAGGAGTACAGGTCCTCATCTTCACTTTGAACTTAGGGTGAATGGAAGAGCGATAGATCCATCAAAATACATAAAGTAATTAAGAAGCAGCTTGAATAAGATACATTGAAGATTCAACAAGCTGCTTTTCAATTTGCTGTCATTTCATAAAGTTAAACCTGAGCAGGTTCTATGCTTTGTTAATCTTATTTATTAATTATAAATGGCAGTGAATTGTTTTATGAAAAGAGTTTGTTGATATTAATTACACCTTCCCCTTCCACGTATCTTGGTAACAAAGTGGTTTCACAAGATATTTTAATAAGGGAACATATGTCCTTAAAAGTTAGTGAAGGGTTATTTTCTAAAAGTAAAGCACATAGAGCACTTACATAAGCTGCAGCACAGGAAGTTCCACTAAAGGTGGTATAAGCTGTAGTGAGTTTAGGGGCATATATCTTAATGCCATTTCTATCTGAAATATATGAGGTGTCAGTATTTAAGGATGTAATATTGACTGAAGCAGCAGCTAAATCAGGTTTTTGGAGTTTACCAAATGGACCACAGGATGAAAATGTATATGCCTTTATAGATTTAGTGGTATCCAATCCTGCTACAGTTATGCAGTTCTTGGAAGTTGCAATACCAGCAATAGAATGTTCTTTATTTATGTTACTTCCTGATGGAACTACTGGAATTATGTTTTTATTTACAGCTTGCGCAAAGAGGTTCTCGAAAAGAGAAAGTATGAAAGTATTATTATCAAGAAGTTCAAATGGAAGACATAGAACCTTAAGGTTTGCTTCAGGAGGTAAATTTATAAGGCATTCTGTAGCATAAAGTATATCAGAGATATATCCTTTACCTGAGGCATTAAATGCTTTATAACAGTAAAGATCACTTTTATTAGCTATACCTCCATACATGTTTTTAGAGGAATAACCGCTACCACAAAGTATTCCACTTATAAAGGTACCATGTCCATTATCATCATAAGGATATTTAAGGTTATTTATTAAATCTACAAACTCCTTAATTCTGTTAGATGGAATTAAAAGATCAGGATGAGGATATACACCACTATCTACGAGTCCTATACTTACCCCTTTGCCAGTAAGTTTATATCTTTCCGGGAGTCGTATATTATTTGCTGTTGATACACTCATACCACATAAAAATCCATAGCTATCTAAACAAATATGTTCAACTTCTGGATACTCTATAAGCCTCTCTATAGCTCTTGGAGAGACTTCTACAGCTAGTATTCCTATAGATGATATGGAATGAATGTTAGTTCCTCTCATAGAAGAAATTTTTGATAATATGTTATTTTGGAAATTTTTACACTTTATAAGAACCCTATACTGCTTGTAACAACCATTAGTAATATAATAGCGTAAATTAGTATCTAGCTTATTTTTTAAAGAGAACATTGCATACTCCTTTATAGTGATTACAATATATATTATATGATTTACCATAATTTTGTTATACTTACTTAATAAAACCTTTAATAAATTAGCGCTCAAGAATGATAAGTGTTATTTTTTATTTGTTGTTATTTCACAAAGTGAAATATAGTTAAGTTTGAGTATACTCTATACATGGTTAGTTTTATGTTAAATAATAAAAGAAATAAAGTTGTAAGTTACAAAAAAATTCACCATCTATAATGGTGAATTTTTTTGTAATTTATGTGTTGAGAAATCATTCTAATTTTACTAACTTTTCCACTTAAATATTATTATACCTGCAATCATAACAACTACACCAATAATTTCATTTAATCCGAAACTAATCTTTTTGGAATCAAAAAGACCAAAGGCATCTATTATACCTGCAGCAAGCAGTTGAGCTATTAAAATAGTAGATATGGAATAGACTGTTCCTAATTCTCTTATTCCTTCCATTACTGTGAAAATAATTATTACACTAAGTACACCACCTAATAAATATAGCTTATTAGCAGACTTTAATTCACTAAAGCGCCCTCTTCCAAATATAAGAGTTATTATTATAGTGATAATAAAAGCAGAACCTTGAACTATGGTGTTAGTTTCCCATAGCCCTATCTTTTCACCAAGTCTAGTATTAAAAACTCCTTGTAGACTCATAGCAACACCAGCGACTATAGAAAAAATTATTCCCATCATAAAAATCACCTCTGATATATAGATACACAATTTCATAACTGAATTAATAATTTTAGGGAAAGTATTGAATGCTAATGCTTTTTCCTTAAATTCACTAAGGATTGACCTTGTGTATTTTTAGTATTACCAAAAGAAAAAAAGTCATGTGCTAAGTTTAATGCACATAACTTTTATAATAGCATGTTAATTAGAAAATTAAGTCATAGAATTTAATTGACAACTCTCATAGATAAGCAAGAGAGATTCTTTGGTGGTAGTCAGTAGTTCATTGCTGATAACCGTAGTTCCCAAAATTTTAAGGGATGACAGCACCCCTACTAAATTAATGCGCATAGCAGTTTACCTATACACTCTATGATCAAGTGTATTATAATTTTTATCTAAATATTTTTATAGAGCATTTAGCATTTTAAAGTCTTATGCTTGACTATTTATAGTATATTAAGTAATACTGTAAATTTATACAAATATTAACTACCAATAGCTTTTCATCTCACCCATGAATAAGTGGACTCTTCAGCTAACATCGTAATGATTATAGTGCAACTTTACGAACATTTTGCTGTAAAAATCTTTCTTCGATTTGCTTCTCAGAAAATCCAAGACTTATACCAAGACTAATAAAATCTTCAAATAAAGTATGATAATGATCCGCAGAAGGTGAAAAAACTAAGTCATTTAAATCTATAAATAAACCTAGGAATTGATCACTTAAGCAGTAGTCATTTGGCTTAACAGTAATTTTTTCTATATCAGTGTATCCTTTATCTATACCAATTATAAGTATATAGTGTAAACATTCAATGTATTTATCAAGAGCTTGTGCTTTGGAAATCTTTACATCTTTTTCAATCCAATACTTAAAACATTTTGTCTCATCTGCTAAAGAACCTAACTTAACGTGAAGTTCTAGATACTTTCTTGCAGATAATTTATAGTCGTTCAAGCTTGGGTCAATGATTAGTTTCTTAATTAATTCTTTTTGTTTATCGAAAAATTTATTAAGATTCATATGTATATCCCCCTATCTTTTTGGCAATATGCCAACGTAAATATTGTACAAAATCTTTTAAGTGTTGAAAAGTTCAGTAAACGAATACAAAGTAAAAATATTTTATATTCTAAAAATTTTTAGAATTTTGTAATTAAAATAGTATTAGTATATTCAAAAATGAGGAAGCTATACCAATTTAGGTATAGCTTCCTTACTTTTGATGACTGAAATCTTTAAATTAGAAATATTACAAACAGATGTTATGTAAAAATAAATTAAAGATTAAATTTCAAGTTATTTATCTTTAATAGGATTTTAAAGGATAGGTCTTTACAATCAGTTCCTTCTTGTTGTTTATTGATTTCCATAGTTCTATCCTGTCAATTTTAGCCATGTCATGAAAGTCCTGATTCTTAGCTGAACTACAGGCAACTTCATATTCTTGTTTTTTCCATTCTCTTGGTGAAAAGTTTGTACTAGCTAAAGAAACATGTAAATTCCAATCATCTACAGTTTCTCTTACATTAAACCCATGAAGTTTAAGTGTATCGTTTATATTTCTTGCAAGTCTTTTTATATAGCCTTTATTTTCAACTTTTAAATTTACAGATTTATATGGTTCATTAAAACATAGTATATCTTTTAGTTCAACTTTAAATCTTTTATAAGGTTTTATTATTTTCTCTAATATCACGTCTAATTTTTCTATATTGGGATTATCTATTACCTCTAAAGTTATATGCAAAGTAGGAAGGTTCTTATATAATTTATGTCTCCTGGAAAGGTTTTTTTGTATAGGTTCAATAAGCTTATAAGATTCTTCATCGAACAATGCAACTAAATAATATTTCATTTTGTAACCTCTCTTAATGATTTTTCTTTATATAACATAAAGACTTTGTTATAAATTATAACACATTGATAAACACAAAAAAATATCTGAATAATTAAAAGATATAAGCAAATAATAAATTTGTGGAAAGACTAGTATTTCCCTGTGCTTAAGAATTTTAGTTTGTTAAATTTTCACTTAGACAAATAAAAAAAGGTATTTAGGAGGAGAAACTTTATGGAACACAAGCATAATAGTAGTATTGGATGTATAGTAAGTGAATGCAAATATCATGATAAGAGTCATAACTATTGTACTTTAGATAAGATTCAAGTTGTTAAACATGAATCGAAAGCAGATACTATAGAATGTACTGATTGTGGAAGTTTTGAACCAGAAAGATAATCAAAATAAAAGCAGCGTTTTTTAACGCTGTTTTTATTTGCTGTAATTTAATATATTAAAGTCTAACTAAAGCTGGGCAGGCTTGATGACTATTCAGTTTGTTTTTGGGAAATTATTCTTAGGACAAAAGTGGTACTTTTTCTATGTTAAAAAATAAATAAGAATAATTTGCTACTTAAACAATGTAAAAAACTACTTTAATTATTGTAGCGTTATGATATAATGAAAACTATGGACAAGTGACAAAAGAAGTTTTTTCAACAATTTTTGTTGAAAAATTAAGGAACCAATTGGATAATTATTCTATTTGAGGGGAATTTATATATAAAAGTATAAAAAATTTTTAAGCAAGGGTGAAGTAAATGGAAAGATTGGTTGTAAATGGCGGGTGTACTTTAAAGGGTGAAGTTAATATAAATGGAGCTAAAAATGCTGCAGTTGCTATATTACCAGCAGCAATATTAGCTAGTGAAGGAAAGTGTATTATTGAAAATATTCCGGATATAGAAGATGTTCATTGTTTAGAAAGAATACTAAGAAGTTTAGGATGCGGCATAAATAAAATTGATGATAATACCTTAGAAATTGATGCTAGTGACATAACAAGTGTGAATGCTTGTACTGAAGAAGTAAGACGAATGAGAGCTTCCTACTATTTTATTGGGGGACTTCTTGCAAGATTTAAAAGTGCTAGAGTTGAACTTCCAGGAGGGTGTCCTATAGGTGTAAGACCTATAGACCAACATATTAAGGGATTTGAAGCATTAGGTGCTGAAGTTACAATTGAACATGGGGCTGTTGCAGTTAAAGCAAATAAACTGATTGGCGCAAACATATTTTTTGATGTTGTAAGTGTTGGAGCTACTATAAATGTTATGCTTGCAGCTACTTTAGCTGAAGGAACAACAATTTTAGAAAATGTTGCAAAGGAACCTCATGTTGTTGATGTTGCTAACTTTTTAAACTCAATGGGAGCAGATATTAAGGGTGCAGGAACAGATATTATAAGAATTAAAGGTGTAAGTGCATTAAGGGGCTGTAATTATAGTGTAATTCCAGACCAAATAGAAGCTGGTACATTTATGATTGCAGCAGCGGCTACAAGAGGAGATGTCACTATAACTAATGTAATTCCAAAACATTTAGAATCTATTTCTGCAAAACTTATAGAGATGGGAGCTATTATTGAAGAGGGCGACGACTGTATAAGAGTTACTGTAGATAAGCCATTAAAAGGTGTGAATATAAAAACAGCTCCATATCCAGGATTTCCAACAGATATACAACAACCTATGTCTATATTATTAAGCAAAGTATCAGGAAGAAGCATTGTCACTGAAACTATATGGGAGAATAGACATAAGCATTTAGATGAGCTAAAGAAGATGGGAGCTTCAGTAAAAGTTGAGGGAAGAACTGCAATAATGGATGGTGTTGAAAAGCTTACTGGTGCCATAGTTAAAGCTACTGACCTAAGAGCTGGTGCAGCAATGGTAATAGCAGGACTGATAGCAGAGGGAAGAACTGAAATATGTGACATAGAACATATAGACAGAGGCTATCCTCATATTGAAAGAAAGTTTAGAGAACTCGGTGCAGATATTACAAGAATAAGAGTTGAATAGTATAATTGTTTAGCAGTAATAGGAGTATACTTTAACTCAAAAGTATATTCTTTGTTGATGTTAGCTACAAGCAATTACTTAAACTCAATGTATGGGGGAAATAATACATGATATTTTGCTCATTATACAGCGGAAGCAGTGGTAATAGTATATTTATAGCTTCGGAAGGAGCAAAAGTTTTAATAGATGCAGGATTACCAGGAAAAAAGATAGATGAAGCGCTTAAAGAAATAGGGCAAAATCCTTCAGAACTTGATGGAATATTTATTACTCATGAGCACTCTGATCATATTAAGGGGGTAGGCGTACTTTCTAGGAAGTACGATATCCCTATTTATGCGAATGAAGCTACCTGGAATGCTATGGATGTTTCTATAGGGAAGATAAAGGAATATAATATAAGAATTTTAGATAAGAGAAGTGTAATCACAGTAAATGATATGGAAGTAAAGTGTTTTAATATACCCCATGACGCTGTAGGGCCTATGGGATATACACTTAACTCAAATGGAAAAAGTGTAAGTGTAGCTACAGATATAGGAACTTTTACTCAAGAAATAAAAGATAGTATAAAGGATTCACAAGTAATACTTTTAGAATGTAATCATGATGTTCAAATGCTTAAGTTTGGACCTTATCCATATCCGTTAAAGAGAAGAATACTAAGTGAAATAGGACATTTATCTAATGAGGATTGTGGTAAGGCTGTAGTAGATATATTAAATAGTGGAGAACCAAAGCAAATAATTTTGGGCCATTTAAGTAATACTAATAATCATCCAGACTTAGCTTTTCAAACCGTTTTAAATGTGCTTAATGATAACAATGTAGTGTTAGGTAGAGATGTAACGGTGACTTTGGCAGATAGGCATAGACCTAGCAGTTATATTGAGTATTAAAGATTTATAACTAATAAGTACAATTATGAAGAATGTTTCTGTATTAAGACCTTTAGAAAGGGATGAGATAAGTGGCATTAGATAAAAATATGCTATGCTGTCAACAACATGTAGATGTGGCTATTGATGATTATATTAATGAGTATGAGACTTTTCCTAATATGGATAAGGTAGAAAGTGGAAAATGTGATTATTGTGAGAATAAGGCGGAATATGTTATAGGAAATTAGGTACAATGGTAAGTAAGTTATTTTTTATGAATTCAGAGAGTAATTTCAGGGTTGATAGTAAAATATCTACTAATCTATGTATTATGTTAATTTATAGGGCTATAACTTGAAAATACATAATGTAATTTAGTATAATTTTAATAGAATATTTAGAAAAGAGGAGAATGGATAATGAGTTTATATAGTCAATGGACAGATATGGTTGTCAATTATGTTAAAACAAAAGGAGAAGCGGCTTTCTGGGCAGAATATAGCAGCATCGAAGAGAGAATCTATACAAGCATATTAGCTGACCATGATACTGTTAGAAGAGCTTCAATAAATGATTTAGCTAAAGAGTTTGATACAACTGTAGAGTTTGTTATGGGATTTGTTGATGGTATTCATGACAGCTTAAAGAATTCATATGATTTAGAGAAAATAGAAGCTGATCAAGAATTAGTTTTTGATATAGACTTAGAGAATTTATACTTCAACATGTTAGATGCTAAAGCAGACTATTTATATGAACTTCCACAATGGGATGCTATATTCTCTGTAGAAAAGAGAAAGGAAATAGCAAAAGAATACAAAGAATCAAAGATAATTAGAAATGAAAACAAGGTTGGAAGAAATGATGCTTGCCCATGTGGTAGCGGCAAAAAATATAAAAAATGCTGTGGTAAGGATGCATAAAATTTTTCACATAGGTTCCTATGATATTACATAGGAACCTTTTTATTTTACTTATGTTATAATAAAATCAGGATTATTAAGGGAGGTAGAGGCTTGTGGACAAAAATTTAGAATTTGTTGTACAAAAAAAGATTGAAAGAGTAATTAATGCTTTATACAAAAATAACATGGACGGATATTTTGTAAAAAGCAGAGAAGAGCTTATAGAAAAGATAAAGGAACTTACTAATGAAGGAGAGACAGTAACTTGTGGAGGATCTATGACTTTATTTGAAACAGGAGTTATAGATTACTTAAGATGTGGAAGATATAATTTCCTAGATAGATATGTTGATGGACTTACACCAGAGCAACTTACAGAAATATATAGAAAAGCTTTCTTTGCAAATTCATACTTTGTAAGTACTAATGCTTTAACAGAAGATGGAGAGTTATATAATGTAGATGGTACCGGAAATAGAGTAGCTGCAATGCTTTATGGACCAGATAAGGTTATAGTAGTATGTGGAGTGAATAAAATAGTAAATAATGTGGAAGAAGCAATTGAAAGAAATAGAAGAGTAGCTGCACCTGTTAATGCAGTAAGAATAAATAGAAAAACTCCTTGCGCAAAGGTTGGATATTGTATGGATTGCAATAGCCCAGAAAGAATATGTAATGAATATGTATTAATAAGAAAGCAGAAGTCTAAAGGAAGAATACATGTTATAATATTAAATGAAGAATTAGGATATTAATAATAAAAGAGTTAGAAGGTAAATAAACTTCGATTATTTTAGAAGTAATAGTAATTAGTGAAATTCAGCTTAAGCTGAATTTCTTTCAGTTACAGGACGTACATATATTATGTAATATAAAAGGAGAATGTTATGAACATAACAATAATATCTGTAGGAAAGATAAAGGAAAAATATTTAAGAGATGCCATCGAGGAATACTCTAAAAGATTAAGAAGATATTGTAAATTAGATATAATAGAACTTTCAGATGAGAAGACACCAGATAATGCCTCTGAAAAGGAAGAAATTCAAATAAAAGAAAAGGAAGGGGAAGCAATATTAAAAGTAATTAAGGATAACATGTTTGTAGTAGCAATGGATTTAAAGGGAAAAATGTTATCTTCAGAAGAACTTTCTAGCTATATAAGTGATTTAGGGGTAAGGGGAGAGAGTAATATTGCTTTTGTAATAGGAGGTTCTTTAGGGATTTCTAATGAAGTTTTAAACAGGGCAAACTATAAGCTTTGTTTCTCAAAAATGACATTCCCGCATCAGCTTTTCAGAGTAATGCTATTAGAGCAGGTTTATAGGGCATATAGGATAATGAAAGGTGAACCGTATCATAAGTAAGATAGATTTTGAAAGATGAAGATTAGTGAGATGGAATATCTACAAAATATATTCCATCTTATTTGCTATTATTCTACGAAGCGAATTCTAAATTGATTGATGCCTACTCGGCTTTATTTTGTATTGAGAATGGCGTTAAGACAAGCATTGACATAAATTTAAAAGTAATGTTATGATTTACTTAAGGGGATAAGTGGTAAAAAGAACAGAAGAATAAAATTTGCACAAGCTCTTTATGAGAAATAGTGTAATAATTAATTTTAAATTAGTTATTTTTAACTTTTGTATAGATGCTATTAAAGAGTTATATACAAAGTAGAAACAGTTTTTAAATATACAAGTTTTTTAAAACGTTTACAAAGAGAGGCAGGTGAATACCCTGAAAATATATATCAGGGACATATGAAAAGTTTTATTGGTCTTAGAACCCTAAAAACTGCGGTAGGTGCTACAGTAGCTATTATTATTGCGCAGGTTTTAGGATTGGGGTATGCAGTATCAGCTGGTATTATAACTATTTTAAGTATCCAAAATACTAAAAAAACATCAATAATCATTGCATTACAAAGGTTTGGTTCAACGGTACTAGCCTTATTTGTTGCAGGAACTGTATTTACTTTAGTAGGTTACAATTCTATTGCTTTTGGATTATATTTAATTATTTTTATTCCATTAGCTATAAGATTTAAAGTAACTGATGGAATTGTGGTAAGTTCCGTTTTAGTTACGCATTTACTAGTGGAAAAATCTATTTCACCATATTGGATAAAGAATGAATTGTTTCTTATGATTATAGGTGCTGGTATAGGAATTTTATTAAATACATATATGCCTAAAATAGAAGGTAAAATAAAAGAAGATCAAAGAGACATTGAGGAAAAAATGAGAACAATTTTAATGCACATGGCTAAGGCTTTAAGAGAACAGTCAGTGTATATAGATGAAGAAAAAATTTTTCAGGACTTAGAAAATAATTTAAGGGAAGCTAGCGAGCGTGCATATAGAAATCTAAATAACTATATAATTTATGAAGCTAAGTATTATGTTCAGTACATGGAAATGAGAACTCTTCAACTTCAAATATTAAAATACATGAGGTCTTATTTTACAAGATTTTATATGACTTTTGATCAGACTGATTTAGTAGCAGCTTTTACTGAAAGGGTAGCTCTAGCTCTGCATGAATACAATAGTGCTGAAGGTTTATTAGAGGATTTAAAGGAAGTGTTTCAGGTTTGTAAAATTCAGAGCCTTCCAAAAACCAGAGAGGAATTCGAAAATAGAGCTATGCTGTTTCAGTTTTTGAAGGACTTAGAATATCTATTAGAGGTAAAAAGAACCTTTAAAAACAATTTAACAAGGGAGTTAAAAGAGAATTATGAAAGCTAGTAATTCTGAAATAAGATGATTTTTAAAGAATGTATTTACAATGAGTTGTAATTATGCATATGATGCATGGAAACAGATGGTAAATAAGGGATGCTATTCTTTATCTCCAGCTCCTCAAGCTGAAATTGATGTTATATCAACTATATATAATGAAGTCAATCAACCTAAAATTTAATAAAGACAAACAATTTCAATCCTTAATAAATTTAAAAAAGCTAAGGGTTAACAGACATTAGGACTGCTAACCTTTAACTACATTTAATTTTGTGAAATCAGAATAAATAACTTTAGCATTTAGTGCTTTTTGAAATTTTAATCTAGTCATGAAGTTATATGTCTATAAGAATGATTCATTATTTAATTGTATAGATTATACTTATGTATAGATTAAGGTTTCAGTACCACCTTTATACAGTTATCGGTTTTACCATCAAAAATATTATAAGCATGTTCTCCTTCATTAATAGGTAATCTGTGAGTAATTATATCTGTGGCATCAAATTTACCGTTTTTAATTAATTCTAAGATTGAATCAATGTAAGAGTGTGCAGGGCATTGACCCATTCTTAGTGTAACGTTTTTTGAGAAAAAATCACCTAGAGGAAATGCATTATATTTTGCTCCATAGACACCTACTAGTGCTACAGTACCACCTTTTCTAACCGCTTGAGTTGAAATTTCTATAGCAGATTTTGAACCACCTTGAATTTTTAACATGCTTTCAATTTTTTCTATGGTAGACATTTTTCCATCCATACCAACACAATCTATAACAGCATCTGCCCCACCGTTAGTGATTTCTTTTAAGTATTCTCCGGTATTATCATAATGTTGAAAGTTTACAGTTTCAACTTGATTGTAGGTTTTTGCATGATTTAATCTATAATCAATACAATCTACAGCTATAACTCGCTTTGCGCCTTTATATATAGCCCACTTTTGTGCTAATAGGCCTACAGGACCACATCCTAGAATTACAACAGTATCACCGGATTTTACACTGGCAATATCTACTCCCCAAAGAGAAGTAGGTAAGATATCAGTTAAAAATAGTACTTGTTCATCTGTCAATTCTTCTGGAATGACCTTTGGTCCTACATTACCATAGGGCACTCTTAAATATTGTGCTTGACCACCAGCATAACCACCGTAAGTATTACTATAACCAAATATGCCGCCTACCTCTCCATTGGGATTTGAATTATCACATTGACTCCATAGATCATGTTCACAATACCAGCAATGACCACACGAAACGGGAAAAGGAACAATAACTCTATCCCCTTTCTTTACATTAATTACTTGATTACCTCTTCCTCTACTATTCCCATGGTCTCATGGCCTAGTATAAAACCCTTTGGTAAGTTAGGGATAAAACCATGAATTAAATATAAATCAGATCCACAAATTGCAGTAGATGTTACCTTTACTATTATGTCATCATTATTTTCTATTTTAGGATCAGTAACATCTTTTACTTTTACATTTCTTATGCCTTCATAGACTATAGCTTTCATTATTTACCTCTTCTCATTCCATTTGTATAAATAGATTTATGGTTATATTATGTGATTTAGAAATACATTTATTAGGGGGTGGTATCAATGAAGTAAATAAACTGTATTAAAAAAAACAAACGATAAGGGGGCATAGAGGATAGCCTTAATTATATTCCCATGTAAGTCATAAGTTGCAAATAGGAAAAATAGTAATATAATGGTATATAAATAAATTATAGTAGGTGAATAATATGAAAAAGTTTGTAATTATAATTTTCTTTATGGTAATATTAATGTTCCCTAATACAGCACTTGCAGCAACATCTACAGCAAAAGACTACTTTCCAATGAAGCCTAATACTGTATTTGTTTATCAAGGATATGGTAATGAATTTTCAAGTTATATTAGATATACAGATTACACTAATTCTACAAGACAGCAACTTAGAATAAATAATGGTGGAACTGAAACTGTTAATGTGTATGAATATACATTTTATGGAGTTAGAATTAGGTATACAAACAATGAATGTTACTATCGTGAGAATTTCTTAAATAAAACAGCAAATAAAAGCGAATATTTAATTAAAAATCCAATAAAAAAGGGGACAACATGGACTTTAGCTGATGGAAGTAAAAGAAGTATAACCAATACAAATGCAACTATGAAAACTACTCTAAAGACTTATACAGGTGCTTTAGAAGTTACTACAACTAGAGGAACAAGTAAGACAAAGGATTATTATGTAAAGGGTGTAGGATTAGTTAAAAGTATTCATTATCTAGAAGGTGGCTATACAGTAATGTCATCTTTAAAGCAAATAAAGACTAATACACCATTAATTCAAATTATAAGATTTTACTATCCAGATAGTAATATTAATAAAGTATGGTATGTAGATAAGAAAATCAGTTTTTATACAAATGATATTACAAGGTCAAAGATAGTTAAAGAATTTAGAAATCCACCTAAGGGACTAGTTCCTTGTATTGGAGCAAATACCACAAGTAATTGGTTGTATTATAATACTATTAGTAAAATGGTCTATGTTGATTTTTCTGCTAACTTTGTTAAAGATTTAAATGCTGGCTCTACCTACGAAAGCCTTTGTTTAACTTCTATCGTAAATACTATAGGTGGATATTACAATATTAATAAAGTATATCTTACATTAGCAGGTAAACCATATGAATCTGGCCATATATTAAAGAAACCTGGAGAGCCATTTATAACCAACTTTAATGGAATAGGTAAGTGGCCTAATTAATAAATAAACATAGGTATAGTTTTATTAAAGGTATACCTATATAGATATACAACTTCATAATTTAAATTATAATTCCTGAAAAAGCATTGCATGTCGAGGCTATTTTCAGGAATTGTTTAAAGATTGAAGTTGTTTATCTTTAGAAGAGTTTTAATAGTTTGGTTTTATGTAAAATATTCAATAATAGAATTTTTAAAGTTAGTTTTTATAAGTTCAGAGATATACTCTTTAATCTCTGAACTTTTTTCTTTAGGATAAACATATTTAAATTTACCATATGGACCCCATTTTAATTGTCTAGCTTCTTCATTCATATCTAATTGTGTATCAGGAAATCTAGTAAGTATCAGTTCTTTAGCAGTAGATGTAAATCTATGCTGTATAAGTTCAAAGGAGATTTCATCATTATATCCTTCTAATTCTACTTTTAGTCTGTGAATTAGTTCCTTGTAGTCATCTTTCCAGCTATCATAAATCATAATAGGAGCAACAATAAATCCTATAGGGTATCCAGCAGTGGCAATTTTTTTAGCTGCAGATATTCTTTCCTCAAAGGTGGATGTATTATGTTCAAATTTATTAATTACATCCCTTGTGTTAATACTAAATCTAAACTTTGTATGTTTATTATGATTTATATTTAAAAAAGAGTCTACATTATCAAATTTAGTAATAACCCTAAGTCTGCCATTATTACTACTTCCAAAGAACTCTATACACTTTTTCAGGTTTCCTGTTAAATGTTCTAGAGCTACTGGATCGGTAATGCTTCCACATTCAAAGGAAGTAATATTGGGTAGGTTTATTTCTATATGCTGCTGAATAACACTAAGTATATCTTCAATATTTACAAATACCTTCATGAAGGGTTTTTCACCTTGAGTGGTTTGTAGATAACAATACTCACAGTGACCGGGGCATGAACTAGATAAAGAAAATTGGTAATCTGAAGATGGTTTACAACTCTTTAATTTTTTTTCTAGGTTAATAGTAATATAAACTGTTCTTTTAGCCTTAGCATAGTTTTGTTGAGGTGATTTACCTTCAATTACTACCTTTCTTGAATTTATTATAGGAATATTTAATTTATCTAAGTATTCTTTAACAGATTTACCTGCAGGGTATTTTAAGCTTCTAGGATCTATATAAGCGATATCTGGTATAAAAAGTTTCACTCTTAACCACCTCATTAATAGTATTTAAGCATAACGATATTAGATGTATGTACATATATCATAAATTTATAATTGAGTTTAGAGTTAAAAAAGACCAAAAAGGTCTTTCTTATCTATTTACAGTAATTGAAAGAAAACAAATATAAAAATACCTCTTAGATATTTTTATCCAGAGGTATTTTATATTATACTTTTAGTTTATTTAATTTAAACAAGCTACATGGTATTATGATTATGGCTGTAAGACAGTTAGAATATACATATCTAAAGTCCTGAGCAGGAATTGCTACTAATATGGAGAGGGTATTTAAAACTACTGGTGCTACCAGTATAAGTACTGAAGAACCATTTTTTAGTAGTGCCCCAAAACTAAAAATTAATATAAGAAAAAAAGATAAAGCTGGTCTCCAGAAGAACCATATATTACTTTTAGTCTCTGATATATCTAGTGCTTTGTTGCCTATGTAAGTTATATTATTATTAAATATTTTATTATTAACCCCCCAAGTATTTTTTACGACTTGTCTATTTACGGTAAAGGTATATCCTTTTTCATCTCTAGGTTCATTTATTTGCCATACAACAGAAGTTTGTTTAGCAAAAGCTTCTATAGCTGGGAGAGGGTTTTGTTTTATTACTTCCCACCAAAGCTTCAGAAAGATAGATGTATCTTTCTCTATATATTCTTTATGAAAGTTTTGATGAAACTTAAGTAGGTCTACGGAATATGGATGATAGTTAGCTTTTATTTCATCTAGGGTCATGATATTATTTATATATTTCTTCTGGCTTTCGGTAATTATCCCATTATTTTTTACTACTGCAGCTATTTGTTGTGTAGGTATTGCAAAGGCTTCATTTGATGACCCAGGCTCTACCTTCAGAAAGCTATATATAGGTCCTTTCACAAGAATGTATATAGCTAGAACAGGTATAATAATGGCTAATATTCTTAATATGTTTTTATAAAATATTATAAGGCATAGAATTGAAGCACATAAAAATACCAAGAATCCGTTATGTCTAAATAAAATAAAGGTACTACAAACTATTATAAAGCACGCTTTATTTATAGTAGGCATAAACCATTTACCATTAGTGATAAATATATTAGCTAAATATATAGTTATAAGCATAAGGGAAGAGTTATATATTAAGTCTTTGCTTATAAAAATGCTGCTAGCAGAGTTAGCTGGATTTAAGGCAAATAAAACTGAAATAATTAATAAAATTTTGCTGCTGAATCCAAATCTCTCTAATGCATAAAGTACATATCCAACGCTTAAAGCGAAAATTACTATTTGAGAAAGTGCTATTGCTTCAGGAACATCCCATAGTTTTGAAATAGCTTTCATAATTAGTGTATGGGGCACAGGGTGCCAATCAACATAATGGTTTGTATGAATTTGCTGCCACTGGTTAAAAAAATCATTTGTCATAAAACCGGGATAAAAAGCCACTAGGTAGAAAAGGCTACTTAAAGTTATTGGCGTTGAATAAAGTATAATTTTTAATGGAGAAATATCCTTATATTTAGGTATTATCTTAATATTAAATACAAAGGTAATAGTATAAATAATGACTAAAAATAGTGCTATAAATAAAATTAAGAATAGTGGTAAAGTCATAGTAAGTTTTCCTAGAATACTTGGTACTAATACAAGCGAAATTATGAGAGAAAAGAAAACAGAGATGAATTTTTCTGTTGAATTCATATTTGTAAGAAAAGAATTCATATGTAGCCTCCTTATTATAGTTGTGTTTAATTTTAATTTATGGTAATAATAACAAATGATGTATCTATATTGTAGATATGTATTTGGGTGTTACTCATAAGTTTTTGTATTTACATGTTATTATAAGTTAAATAGTATATATTGTAAATAAAGGCAATAATATAAGATTCTTATAAAAGTTATGTGGTATAATGTATATAGTAATTATTGCTATAAGGAAGGAGTAATGATATGAAGGTTGCAGTATTAATACCCTGCTACAATGAGGAAATAACTATTGGAAAAGTTATAGATGACTTTAAGAGAGTTATGCCAGAAGCAGACATTTATGTCTATGATAATAATTCAAAAGATAAAACGTCAGAAATAGCTTTAGAACATGGGGCTATAGTAAAAAAGGAATATCGTCAAGGTAAGGGAAATGTGGTACGTTCCATGTTTAGGGATATAGATGCTGATTATTATATAATGGTGGATGGAGATGATACATATCCAGCAGAGTTCGCACATAAGCTTTTAGATCCTCTTATAAGAGAAGAAGCGGATATGACCATAGGAGATAGATTATCCAACGGAACATATTATAATGAGAACAAGAGAAATTTTCATGACTTTGGAAATAACATGGTAAGATGGCTAATTAATAAGTTGTTTAAGAGTAATATAAAGGACATAATGACTGGTTATAGGGGGTTTAATAGGGAGTTTGTAAAAGCTATGCCGGTACTAAGTGCAAGATTTGAAATAGAAACAGAAATGAGTATTCATGCTCTTGATAAAAAGTTCCTTATTAAAGAAGTTGCTATAGATTATAGAGATAGACCAGAAGGCAGTGAATCAAAACTGAATACATTTAGTGATGGATTTAAAGTGTTAAAGACAATATTTATGTTGTTTAAGGATTATAAACCGTTGTTGTTTTTTAATATTTGGACAGTATTCTTTCTTGTTGTTGGACTTTTAGTTGGAGTTCCGGTTCTGGTGGAATTTGCTGATACTAGATATATAACAAAAGTACCATCTGCAATATTAGCAGTAGGTCTTGTATTACTATCTATGAATACATTTGCTTGTGGAGTGATTCTTGACACAGTAGTTAAGCAGCAGAGATTTAATTACGAGCTATACTTAAATGATTTAAGAGATAAATATAAAAAGTAATATTTATTAGACTGTATACAAGTTTATTAGACTGTATACAGTCTTTATTTTATATGAGATATAACTTAATGATTATCAATACTGGGTTTTATCTAATTTTTTCTCCCATTCTTGAAATGGCTTAATAAATAAATCAGAATATAAATGTATTACTTCCACTTGCTGTTTACTTGCAACTCCACTAATAACATCATAAATATATTTATCATCAAATCCTATTCTTGCAGCATCTTCTCTTGTGCATCCATAGTACAATTTTTTCATTTTTGCCCAATGAATTGCTGCAAAGCACATGGGACATGGTTCACAAGAAGAATAGATTTCACAGTCTGAAAGATCAAATCTACCTAAGGCATTGGCAGCCTTTCTTATGGCGACTATCTCAGCATGAGCTGTGGGATCATTTGTTTTTATTACTTCATTATGTGCAGTTGATATGATTTGGTTGTCTTTTACAATAACTGCTCCAAAAGGTCCCCCTTCATTATTTTCCATTGCTAAAAATGCTTCTTCTATAGCTGTTTTCATAAATTCATTCATTTTTATGTTCCGCCCTTTCTATTTTTATTAATAAACATATTCACTTTTTCTTAGCAAAGATAAATAATTTTAATTTTCAATAATTTTAGAAAAGATAAAACTGAATATACATCGAATGTGGTAACACTTAGACAATTTCACTTTCAGAAGTAGTATTAAATAGTTACGGTGTTCAATGCTTTTTTTTAAGTATTAAATTCAGTTATAGAGTTATATATATATATATTATGTCATTTTAAATAAACTAGTTATAGCTAATTAAATATATAATAATAAATTAAAGAAATTTGTATAGAGTGGAAGAAAAATTTAAAACTATTATAAGCAAGTTAATACTTAAGGCTAAGCTTATAGATACATAACTTCATAACTAAATTTATAATTCATGATATACAAGTTTATATTGATTTAAGAATTTTAGGAAAAGTATTGAATGTGGAGGCTATTTTCATCAATTGTTTAATGAGTGAAGTTGTTTATCTTTAGTAGTAATATAAGAGCTTAGCAGTTTTTTTATCTAATTTCTTGTATAATATAGAAGTGCATAAACTGTAAGTAATAATTGAAGGGATTGTTTATATGAATAAAATATTAGTATTAGCGGAGAAGCCTTCTGTTGGAAGGGATTTGGCCAGAGTTTTAGATTGTAATAAAAAAGGAAATGGATATTTAGAAGGTGAGAAATACATAGTAACTTGGGCATTAGGACATCTAGTTACACTAGCTGATCCTGAAGCTTATGATGAAAAATATAAGGCATGGAAGATTGAAGATTTACCAATGCTTCCTCCTTATTTAAAGCTTGTGGTTATAAAACAAAGTGGTAAGCAGTTTAATATAGTTAAAGAACAAATGAATAGAAATGACGTTAAGGAAATAATAATTGCAACAGATGCCGGTCGTGAAGGCGAACTTGTTGCTAGGTGGATAATAGAGAAAGCACGTGTAAAGAAGATAATTAAACGTCTCTGGATTTCTTCTGTTACAGATAAGGCTATTAAAGAGGGCTTTAACAAGTTAAAGGATGGTAAGGAATATGAAAATCTTTATGCTTCTGCTGTAGCTCGTGCAGAAGCTGATTGGGTTGTAGGAATTAATGCAACTCGTGCTTTAACATGTAAGTATAATGCTCAGCTTTCCTGTGGCAGAGTTCAGACCCCAACTCTTGCAATAATAGCTAGAAGAGAAGATGAGATAAAGAATTTTAAGCCTAAAGAGTTTTATGGTATTACTGCAATAGCTGATGGCTTAAAACTAGTTTGGCAGGATAATACAACTAAAGATTTTAAGGTCTTTGATAAGAGTAAATGTGACAAAGTACTTACATTAATAAAAAATAAAGATGCTGAGGTTTTTGAAGTAAATAAGGCTTATAAAAAGAGCTTTTCTCCTCAGCTTTATGATCTAACTGAACTTCAAAGGGATGCCAATAAGATGTTTGGATATTCAGCAAAAGAAACACTTTCAATAATGCAGAGACTATATGAAAGTTATAAGGTATTAACTTATCCAAGAACTGATTCTAGGTATGTATCTACAGATATAGTTGATACCTTAAAGGATAGGATTAAAGCCTGTGGAGTTGGCCCTTACTCAAAGGCAGCTTCTAAGCTTATGAGGAATCCAATAAAGTCAAATAAGAATTTTGTTGATAATAGCAAGGTTTCAGATCATCATGCTATTATTCCAACAGAACAATCAGTTTCCTTAAGCACATTAGGTGATAAGGAAAGAAAGATTTATGATTTAGTTGTTAAGAGATTCTTAGCAGTCTTATATCCACCTTTTGAATATGAGCAAACAACAATAAAAACTAAAATTGCAGATGAAGTTTTTATTGCTAAAGGTAAAATTGTTATATCTCAAGGTTGGAAGGAAGTCTATGAAAATAACTTCGATGATGAAGAATCAAAGGATGACATAGGAGAACAAACATTACCTAATATAAATGAAGGTGATGTTTTGAAGGTATCTGCTATTTCTCAAACCAAGGGGCAAACTAAACCACCAGCACCATTTAATGAAGCAACATTGTTATCAGCTATGGAAAATCCAATAAAGTATATGCAGGGTGAAAGTAAGGAACTGATAAAAACTATTGGAGAAACTGGTGGCCTTGGAACGGTAGCTACAAGAGCTGATATTATTGAAAAATTATTTAATACATTTCTAATAGAAAAGAAGGGTAAAGATATTTTTGTAACTTCTAAGGGAAGGCAGCTTCTTGATTTAGTACCTGAGGATTTAAAATCACCTACATTAACAGCTCAATGGGAGCAAAAGCTTAGTTCTATAGCTAAAGGGTCTCTTAATAAAAATACATTTATAAATGAAATGAAGAACTATGCTAAAGAAGTTGTTAATGATATAAAAGATAGTGAAGAGAAATTTAGACATGATAATCTTACTAGAAGTAAGTGTCCTGAGTGTGGTAAGTATATGCTTGAGGTTAATGGCAAAAAGGGCAAGATGCTTGTTTGTCAGGATAGAGAGTGCGGTTATAGAAAAGGTGTTGCTAAAATAACCAATGCTAGATGTCCTAATTGTCACAAGAAGCTAGAACTTCGTGGTGAAGGAGAGGGACAAATATTTGTATGCAGCTGTGGACATAAAGAAAAGCTTTCTACTTTTAATGAAAGAAAAAAGAAGGAAAGCAATAAACTTTCAAAGAAGGATGTAACAAGGTATCTTAAGGAACAAAAGAAGAAGAATGAAGAGCCAGTAAATTCCGCTCTTGCAGAAGCATTAGCGAAGTTAAAGTTAAAATAATCATATCTATTGAGGTATGTTTAATACTAACAACAAAGTTAATTAAGTAAAAGCTATATTTCTTATGTTTATTGATTGTAAGGAGAAGCTGGTATAAAGTAAAAAGGAGTGTCTCACTATCCTATAAGACACTCCTTTTATGCTACTTTTTAGTTTCGCCAACAATATGTTGTTTATATTTATTAGACTTTGGGGTATCAAAGTTATCAATGTTTTCTTCTATATAGTCTATAGCTTTATTAGATTTAACATTTTTTGTTCTTTTATTTTCGTTCATGTTAATCTCCTTTCCGGTAAAGCTTGATGGACATTAATAGTTTTTACAGATTCATATCATATATGTCTGGTAGTTTTATGAAGTAAAATAAAGAGTATGGTTATTTAAGTAATTAATGACTATATTTATTTTAATATTATGTTTTTAGAATAAACATATTTCACTGGTATCATTTTATGATTAAAATCTAATAAAGCTGAGCGGGAATTAAGCCTGCTCAGTTTTATTAGAGATAAATTTATTTTAATTTAAGTATAGGTCCATATATTCCATTTGTGTGACTGATTACTGCATTTTTAAAAAAGAAGGATATGCTCTTATCTGCTACTATTTTTATACCTTGATCTTCTACGACTTCATCATTTTCTCTTTGTTCATCAGCAATGATTGCTACACTTATTCCACCACAGCCAGGACCAGCATGCTTTATTCTTATAGCATCTTTACCTTGCTCAGTCATCATTGTTCTTAATATTTCAACAGTACTTGGATCTATTGTTACTTTCATAGCTAGTCTCCTTTACTTAGAAATTTAGAATATATCTATTATTATATAATAAAATGTGCATTTTTATATAAATTTAAGTAAATATAAATTCTAAATTTATTACTAGATTTATATTTTAAGATTAATCTGTATTTCTTTTAAAAAATAATTTACTTATTCTAGTGATAATAAGATAAAGATCTAAATAGATTTATAGAAGTAAAACTTTTATTTTTATATTAAAAAAAAATTATGTTTGTAACATTTGTTACCGATAAAAGTACACTAAAAAGGTATAATTTTAAATGTAAGATCAATTAAATCAAAAACAAGTTAGAAATAAATTTAGAAATAAATAATAATAAATTTTAGGGAGGAAAAAAATAATGAGTATGTTTTGTTATCAATGTCAGGAAGCAGCCGGATGCAAAGGCTGTACAGTAAAAGGTGTATGTGGTAAAACTGAAGATTTAGCAAAAGCGCAAGACTTATTAATATATATACTTAAGGGTATTTCAGTTTACAGTGTAGAAGGTAGAAAAGTTGGAGTTATCAATAAGAAAATTGATAAGTTTATAACAGAAGGTCTTTTTGCAACTATAACTAATGCTAACTTTGATAGAGGGGTATTCTTAAGTAGAATAAGAGAAGGTCTAGTATTAAGAGAAGAGCTTAAGAACGAAGTTGCTAAGGCAGGTGGAAATGTAGGAGCATCAAATGTAAATGAAAATTGGTTAAAGAAGATGCTTTCATTTGTTGGATTAAAAAGAGAAGAAGAGAGTAAACTTCCAGATGCAGCTACATGGGTAGGAAGTAATGTAGAAGAGTTTAATGCTAAGGCAGAAACAGTAGGTGTATTAGCTACTGAAAATGAAGATGTAAGATCTTTAAGAGAACTTATAATTTACGGAGTTAAAGGATTATCTGCTTATGTTAAGCATGCAAATCATTTAGGATATGATGATGATGCAATTTGTGGTTTCATGCATAAAGCATTAGCTTCAACATTAGATGATACATTAACAGCAGATGACCTTGTAGCATTAGCATTAGAAGCTGGTCAAGTTGGGGTTTCAGGCATGGCATTACTTGATAAGGCTAATACAGAGACTTATGGACATCCAGAAATCACAAAGGTTAATATCGGTGTAAGAAAGAACCCTGGTATATTAATAAGTGGCCACGATTTAAGAGACTTAGAAATGTTATTAAAGCAAACAGAAGGAACTGGAGTAGATGTTTATACACATAGTGAAATGCTTCCAGCTCACTACTACCCAGCATTTAAGAAGTACAAGAACTTTGCAGGTAACTACGGAAATGCTTGGTGGAAACAAACTGAAGAATTTGAAAAGTTTAATGGACCAATCCTTATGACAACAAATTGTTTAGTGCCGCCAAAGGATTCATATAAAAATAGAGTATATACAACTGGTGTTGTTGGATTTGAGGGCTTAAAGCATATTGAAAATGGTAAGAATGGAAAAGACAAAGATTTCTCAATAATCATAGAACATGCTAAAAAGTGTGCAGCTCCAACTGAAATTGAAAGAGGAGAAATTATCGGAGGATTCGCTCATGAGCAAGTATTTGCGCTTGCAGATAAGGTTGTTGATGCAGTTAAGAGTGGAGCAATCAAGAGATTCTTCGTAATGGCTGGTTGTGACGGAAGAGCTAAGAGCAGAAACTACTATACTGATTTTGCTCAAAAGCTTCCAAAGGATACAGTTATATTAACAGCAGGATGTGCTAAGTACAAATATAACAAACTTAACTTAGGTGACATAGGTGGAATTCCAAGAGTATTAGATGCTGGTCAATGTAATGACTCATATTCACTAGCGCTTATAGCTCTTAAGCTTAAAGAAGTATTCGGCTTAGCTGATATAAATAAACTTCCAATATCATACAATATTGCTTGGTATGAGCAAAAAGCAGTAATAGTATTACTATCACTACTTTACCTTGGTGTTAAGAACATTCACCTAGGACCAACTCTACCAGCATTCCTTTCACCAAACGTTGCTAAAGTTCTTGTTGAGAACTTCGGTATTGGTGGAATCACAAATGTTGAAGACGACATCAAAATGTTCTTAGGAGAATAATAATTATACTTTATAGATAAAATGACAATAAATAAAAGCCCCTGAGGACAATTATCCTCAGGGGCTTTTTAAAATAAATTCTTTAGTTATTATTAATATAATATAGTTTTTTGAATAAGCTAAAACACATTGATTGTATTATTTAGTAATTACCTCTAGAGAATCAAAGTATAATTGAATAGAGATTTTGTTCGAGGGGAGAATAATTTTATAAAAAGTGAGAGGGTGTTTTAGTTGTGGTTAATGAAAAAAAATTATATAAATTAATAATATTAAATTTAATACTTTTAGCTTGTTACTTTTTTATTAAGATCCCTTTTTTAGTTAGTTTCTTTTCTAGAATTATAAATATAATTGTTGTTCCAACTTTCTTAGGTATATTTTTCTTTTACTTATTAAAACCTTTAAATGATATTTTCTTAAGGAAAGGAATGAAGCTTTCGAGAGCGGCAGTATTAACACTTATTATTGCACTGATTATTTTATCAGGAGTTAGTACACTACTTGGAAAATATTTTATTAGGGAAATAAATGGACTTATATCAAGACTCTCAATACTTGCAGAAAATGGACAAATGCTAAGGTTTATAGATGGTTATGTAGGAAAATATGTAGATATACAATGGATATATAAAAGAGCTACAGGAGAAGTAAGTGGTTATATTTATTCTATGTTGAAGAATATAATGAGAGTTGTTAGTTATGCTATGAATTTATTTTCAGTGCTTCTTTTAATTATTGTTATAGTTTTCTATTTTCTTAAGGATGGGTTAAAATTTAAGGAAAGTTTCTTAAGATTAATACCTGAAAGATTCAAGGATAGGACAGCAAGAATATTAGTTGAAAGCAATAAAGCTCTTTCATCATATGTAACTGGGCAGGCAATAGTAGCATTATCTCTTGCAATAATGATATATGTTGGATATTTAATTATAGGTATGCCAAGTGCATTAGTTTTATCTTCAATTACCTTTATATTAGCTTTTATACCATTTATAGGGTTCTTTATATCAATGATAATTCCATACATTATCGCTATTAGTGCAGATGTTTCTATTGTTATAAAACTTACTATATTGTTCATGGTGGCACAAGCTCTTAAAGGGAGGGTTATTGTACCAGCCGTTATGTCAAAAGCTATGCATATACATCCTTTAACTGATATATTTTTAGTCATAGGAGCAGCAGCCTTGTTTGGACCTCTTGGAGCATTTATAGCAGTACCTATATACTCAGTAGTAAAGGTAATTTGGATTAATATGAGGATACTAACTTTAAGATAAAAGTGAATAGGTTTGATACCTATTCACTTTTACCCAGATTTCATTTTGTGAAATGACAGCAAATAAAAAAACAATCAGGAATTATTTTCCTGGTTGTTTTTCTGCCCACTTTTCTGCCCATCTTTGAATTTCATCCATTGCTGTTTTAAGATCTTTTCCCTTTTCAGTAAGTAGATATTCTATTCTGACGGGAATTTCAGGATATACCTTTCTTTGAATAATGCCTTCTTTTTCAAGTTCTTTAAATCTTTCTGTAAGCATTCTAGCACTCATGTTAGGTATCATTTCAGATATATCTGAAAACCTTTTTGGCCCACTAAGTAGGGCTCTTATTACAAGACCTGTCCATCTTTTTCCTAATAAAGAAAATGCCACTCCAAATTTAGGACATAAATTACATTTATCCATAACTAATCATCTCCCACGGATATTTTATCACACATACTTAATAAAGGTAAGTATATTATATTATTTAAGTAATATAGTGTAACTATATTACTTTATGTAACTAAATTTATATAGGTAGTGCTATAACTTATATGATATTGTATGTACCTATTGTATGTACCGTAATATAGAAATTAACCTTTGGGCTTAGAGAGAAAGTGATAAGCATAAGGCTCTTGGAAAATGTAATTGACTGTTTAGTTTTGAAGGGTTGTTCCAAAGATAATTTTACGTTTTTGGAACAACCTTTTTAGTATATATTTTTTTTATTATGTTTTAAGAGATTAAATCTACTTAAAGTTAAACTGATAAAGGCTTCTTATCTTTTATAAATATATGAATATCCTCATGAACTTTAAGTATAGAATCTACAAATTGATTATCTGGAAGTGCATAAGACTTTTTTAAAAGAGTTTTTATTTCATTCATGCCAAGTAAATATTCAATTTCTTTTCCTTTCTTGAATCCTTCTCTTAACGGTAATACCGCACCTGTTTCACTTATCTTACAGACAGCTTTTTCTTCATTATCTCCTAAAAAGCTAACAAGTTCTATTACGTCATTATAAGGTATCAATTTAGGATCAATATAAACTACTGCAGAAAAGGGTTCATTTTTAGCGTTTATATCCATTTTGTTCACCCAATAAAATTTAGAAAGAGTATTTTCAATTCTTGATTTTAAATCTCCACAATCAATAATTCGTTTTTCATCCATAAAAATACACTCCTTTCTTCTAAAGTATTTTTTGTAGTTTTAAGAAAGTATATACTAGAACAATTCTACAGAGTTCTATTAAAATTGTGTTAATAGGTTTATTTATTAGTAAAATACTTGTCTGAAAAGTATTATAAATGGAAAATAAAATTAGGGATAAATATTATTTTGGATAGAGATAATACTTATAGACTTTGATATTTTATTCTTATACCATAATTTATAATTGAACTTAAAATTGGAAGAAAAGCATTAAATATAAATACATAACATTCTTTTAATTTATGAGAAGTTAATTTGGGTTATCTGATAGAAAAATAAATAAAATTTATAATAACTTACAAAGTATTAAAAGGAAGAGAGGAGTGGCTTGTATGGATACAAGTATTAATTTCCCTAAAAATTTTCCACCTCAGCATCAAGACACCCATCCTGGATTAGAGGAAGCTATGAATCCAAAACCTGTATTTGAAAAGGAAGGATACAATTCTATTTCACAAAAATTAAATAACAAGGTTGCTATAATTACGGGGGGAGATAGTGGGATAGGAAGAGCTGTTGCGCTATCTTTTATAAAACAAGGAGCAAAAGTAGCTATAATATATCTAAATGAGAATAATGATGCACAAGAAACTAAAAGACTAATTGAACAAAAAGGTGGTCAATGCTTAATAATAAGTGGTGATATAGGTGATGAAAATTTTTGTATTAATACTGTAAATCAAGTTTTAAGTGCTTTTGGAGGTATAGATATTTTAGTTAATAATGCTGCAGAACAACATACCAGTCAAGGGCTAGAGAACATAACAGCTCAACAACTTGAGAAAACCTTTAAGACTAATGTATTTGGTGCGTTCTATATGGCAAAGGCTGTACTTCCTCACCTTAAGCAGGGAAGTTGTATAATAAATACAACCTCAGTAACTGCATACTTAGGTAATGAGCAACTTATTGATTATTCTGCAACTAAGGGAGCTTTAACAACCTTTACCCGTTCCTTGGCATTAAATGTTGTTAAGCGTGGGATAAGAGTTAATGCTGTTGCTCCAGGTCCAATCTGGACACCACTAATTCCTTCATCTTTTGATGCACAGAAGGTAAGTCAATTTGGTGTAGATACTCCTATGGCAAGGGCTGGGCAGCCAGTAGAGCTTGGTGAAACTTATGTATTTTTAGCATCACAGGATGCATCATATATAACAGGTCAAACTATCCATGTAAATGGAGGGGAAATAGTCAATGGATAAAAAGTATAAAGTAATTATTTAAGTGTAAAAGAGATGTGGTTTAACATAAATTCTATAAAGAAATAAAACTAATCAGGCACTGATCCTCGTCAATTATCTAGACTCCACTTTGTAAAATAGGAGCCAATAAAAGGGAAACATAAGTATGTTTCCCTTAAAGTACTGATATCTCTATATACAATAAAAATATCTATTTGGGGGAGTGTTTTTATACCAAAGTTATTTTTTATCATCTAATCTTCTTTGCATTTTATCTCTTTTTTTCAATATATCTGCTTCACTAAGCCCAGTTTCACTTACTATTTCAGATAGACCTCTATTCTTCTCAAGCATTGTTCTTGCAGTTTCCATTTGACTTTCATGCATTCCTTTTCTTACAGTCATCATGAACACTCCTTTCTACTTTATAACATATAAATTTATAATTAAACTTAGAATTTGAAGAAACATTGAAAGTAGAGGGTATTTGTTATAATTTCACAAAGTGAAACCTATGAGTTTATTAACTTTTACTTTGTCAAATTTATCAATAATTCATTTATGAATTTGTATATCTATAGTATCTTACAAAAAGATAGCTTTAAACTAGAATATAAAGCGATTTGGGGGAAATTATTACTTTTTAAATCAAAAGTTTTTAAGGTGGTTTATAATAAAAATATTAATAAGAATATTTAATAAATTTTAGGAGTGATAGTATGCAGTGGATTTTAAAACACTATAATGAATTAACAGTTGATGAGTTTTATGAAATTGCCAAATCAAGATTTGAGGTTTTTACAGAAGAGCAAAAGGTCTATGAGCAGGACTTTGATGATAGAGATAAGGACTGCTATCACCTTTTTTTGTGGGACAAAGAAAGAGTTGTAGCATACTGTAGAATAATAAAAAAAGGCGTAGCCTATGAAGAAGTTTCTATAGGAAGGGTGTTAGTTGTTAATGATTATAGGAGAAGAGGCTTAGCGGAAGATATGATAAAGAGAGCTATAGAATTTGTAGGTAAGGAAATGAAGGAAAAAGCTATAACCCTTTCCGCTCAGCAATATATAGTACCACTGTATAGAAGCGTAGGTTTTGAGAAGGTATCTGAAGTTTATATGGAAGCAGGGATACCTCATGTAAAGATGAAAAAAAAGTGGTAGAGTATAGGGGTGAGTTCTAAAACGTGAAGCATTATACATTAATAACAGGAGCAACATCAGGAATTGGTTATGAATTAACCATGCTTTTTGGAAAAGATAATCATAATTTAATATTAGTAGGACGGGATAAAGAAAGATTAAAAAAAATTCAACAAAGACTTAATGAAGATTTTAACATAGATGTTATAATACTAAAAAAAGATTTAACTTTCGAGGATGATGTAGAAGAAATCATTAGTTTTGTAGAAAAAAACAACTTAATTGTAGATAATTTAATTAATAATGCCGGAGTTGGAAGTTTTGGATACTTCCATGAAGTAGATTCTAAAAAAGATTTAGATATGATTAAGGTTAATATATATGCTTTAACTAGATTGACAAAGTATTTTCTTCAAAAGATGATAGATAGAAATAATGGGGGAATTTTAAATGTGGCATCTACTGCTGCGTTTCAACCAGGACCTATAATGTCTGTTTACTATGCTACAAAAGCCTATGTACTTTCTCTAACTGAAGCAATACAAGAAGAAGTAAGGGAAAAGGGAATTAAAGTTACAGCTTTATGCCCTGGACCAGTTGCGACAGAGTTCCAGAGAAGAGCTAATGTTAAAAAATCAGAATTGACAAAGGGTTATATGATGGATGCTAAGATTGTAGCAAGAATAGGATATAAAGGATTTATGAATGGTAAAACTCTTATTATACCTGGTTTTAAAAATAAGATTTTAATTCAATCTCTTAGAGTTCTTCCTAGAAAATTTGTAAGAAAAATAATTAAAAGAGTTAATAACGGTTAGGAATTACATGATAGCTTTTAGATAGATACATTTGTTAATTTGGATATAATTCTGTAAAAAACTATTAAGAGGTAAGTTAATATCTAAATTTATCTAAGTATAAACTGATATTTTTTTAGGGAAATAATACGAATAATGGTGATAAAGGATGAGGTAATATCTATGATAAAGAAATTTGAAAAATATGTTCTTATTACTGATATGGATGGAACACTTATAGATAGTAAAGGTAATATTTCTGAAGAAAATATTAATGCTATAAGATATTTTGTAGAACAGGGTGGAAAGTTTACTATTGCTACAGGTAGGATGGTAGAATCCGCTAGGAGGTACGTGAAAGATCTTCCTGTAGAGCTTCCGGTCATATTATATAATGGTACAAAGATTTTTGATTTTATTAAAGAAGAGACTATTAATGAGTACTTTCTTGAGGATGAGATAAAGGAACTTATAAAAGAAATAAAGAAAAATCAAAGTTCTTTAGGAATAGAGATATATGCTGAAGAGAATGTTTATATATTTAATTCATGTAGATTTACTGAAAGATTCTCTAAAAAGGGTTATGAAGTTTTTTATAAGATTCCTAATGAGCTTTGGGAACGGAAGTGGACTAAGATATTAATTTTAGGTGAAGAAGAGGAAATGGATGTACTTGAGGAGCATTTTGAGGATTGTTATGGTAAAACAAACCTTATAAGAAGTGGAGAAAATTATTTAGAGATAATACCCAAAGGAACATCAAAAGGACATGCGATGGAGCATCTTTGTAAAAGTTTTAATCTAGACATTTCTAAGGTAATAGCAGTTGGAGATAATATGAATGATTTAGAACTTTTACTAAAAGCATCATATGGTTTCTGTGTAGAAAATGGCAACAAAAAATTAATGAATCAAGTTAAGTATAAAACTAAATGTAATGATAATCATGCTATAGCTCATGTAATTGAGTGGTTGGAAAAAAATATAGTAAAAGTATAAAAACTACAAATACTAACCCATAATTTAAATTAGGGATCAAAAAGACTCTGCTTTTTGCCCCCTAATTTTAGTAATGAAAAGCATCTAATGTATGTCTATTTTCTTTTTATAGGCTCCAGTATGCTTCTTTGGTAAAGTTATGCTCAATACTCCATTATTAAAGGCTGCTTTTATGTTAAATTCGTCTATATTATCCACATAAAAGCTCCTTCTAAATTCGCCATACAATCTTTCTTGTCTTATGAAATTATCCGTAGTGTTTTCACTTTCAGATTTTCGTACGGCCTTAATAGTTAAGTAGTTATTAGCATAATCAATATCTATACTACCTTTCTCAACTCCAGGCAGGTCTGCTTCTACAAGATAACTGTTGTCTGTTTCTTTCATATCAACTCTGAAGTCCGAACCATTTCTTATGCTGTCTGCAAAGTTTACGTCGAAAAAATTTCCAAATAAATCATCAAAGCTATGTGTTAACAGCCCATTTGAGCGTTTATTATAAGGAACTATTCTAAACATCCCAGTCTCCTCCTTCTTCACAAATCTTTGATGTTTATTTAAGATAAACAAGCTCAATTACTAATAAGTTTGGCAAGAGCCTAGGCTTTCAGCACTTTTGTCCAAATATTAGATTATCTATGAACTTGTTTATCAAGGATATACAAGTTTTCTTAATGTATTTAATGCTTTTTTTGTGAAGCTTTAGTTTAGTATAAACTTGCATACCCATTGTAAAAGTTGATCAACATCTTACACTATATATTGTGTTCTATATAACACAATATAAACTAGGAATTTATATATTCTAAGGGATAATGCTGGATTATAAATCACTATTTACTTGTATAATTTATATTAAAAATTGTTTGTTTTTAAAGATAAACCACTTCAATACCTAAACAATTTAGTTATTAAGTTATATGTATTTAGTTATTGTACGCTTGTTATTAGAGTGGTATAATTTGTTGATACTATCAACAAATTGAGGTGTTAAGTATGAATGAAATAGAAGCTATTAGAAAAGAATTAAGATTAATGATACGGGAATTAGGGTTACTTAGCCATAACTGTCTTAACTCAGGTATGACATTAGCTCAAGTTCATGTACTAAGTTATCTTAAGAAAAATGGAATAACTCCTTTTAGTGAACTATTGCAGCAATTAGGAACTGATAAAGCATCCCTAAGTAGAATTCTCAATAATTTAGCATCTAAATATTATGTTAAAGTAGAACAGTCAAATATTGATAAAAGAATGAAGTGCGTTGACATTCAACCGCTAGGTATACAGGCTATGGAAACAGCAGATCTTGAAGCCAACAAATTTATTAGTGAGATTTTCAACTCTTACGATGAAGATATATTAAGTTCTCTTATTGAATCTCTGAGAGCATTTCATATGCTTGCTTTAAAAAAGAATCTTAATAAAAATGATTCACGAATAATACTGGAAAGAATTCCATTAAATTGTTTGCAAGATGCTATTAAACTAGCAACTGAAGTTTTTACTTATGAGCAAAACATTCCTGAAGAATTAATGCCTATAAAGGAAGACTTAATGCCGATTTGGTGGTGTGCAAGAGTTGGAGAAGAGATTATTGGGATAGCTGCTAGTTGGATTGAAGAAAATGAATGGCATTGGGGAAGATTTGCAGTTGATAGAAGGTTGCGTGGCTTAGGCATAGGCAAGAAAATAGCCATGTTTTCAATAAATGAAACTTTTAATCTCGGTGCTGAAAAAATCTTTATAGAAGCCAAAGATATAACTGTAAAAATGTTAGAACAATTTGGATGTGAAGTTGTAGGAAAAGCTGTAGAGTTTTATGGGGAACCAGTTACTCCAATCATAATAGAAAAATCTTCTTTTATAAATACATATAAGAATATATATGTGAAAAATTTTGTATAAAAAGGTATTCTAAATTTAATTTTATTAAAGAAAAAAGGCTATTGAGTATAACCTTTCATAGCCCTTGAATAATCATTTACTACCTTAACAATGTCCTTAGCTGATAGTATTGTAGACATAACTGCAATTCCATGAGCACCATTTTTCATTACTTCATTACAGTTGGAAGGAAGTATACCTCCTAATGCAATTACGGGAGTAGACACTAAGGTTGTAAGTTCTTTTATAAAAGAAGGACCCTTCGGAGCAAGTCCTTCTTTACAGGTAGTAGGGAAGATATGAGAGGCTAAAAGATAGCTGCATCCCTTTCTATGTGCTTGCACACCTTCTGCAAGGGAATGAACAGACACCCCAATTTGCCCTTTAAAATCTTCCTTAAGATCCATAAAAATCTTAAAAGGAAGCTGAACTCCAAAGGCCCCAACTTTATTTGCTACCTCAATATTACTATTAATGAGTATTTTGGTGGAGCTGGGGATAGCAGCTTCTATACTTAAGTATAGTTCTTCGAGTTCTTTAGAACTTAAGTCTTTTTCTCTTAGAATTATCCTCTCAACTCCTGCTTTAGAGGCAGATTCTATAACTTTTTCTAGTTTTTCATCTCCGCAAATACTTCTATTAGTAATAAGGTAAATCATATTAATCCTCTCTTAAAAGGTTGATATCTTCACCGTTTAATATCTTTTTCATAGTTCTCATAGAACACATCTTTCCACACATAGTACAGCTATCCATATGGTGAGGAGTTGATGATTCTCTATATTTTCTTGGTTTTACAGGGTCTATAGCAAGGTCAAACATTGTTTCCCAATCAATGTCAGCTCTTGCTTTGCTCATTGCTTTATCCCATTCTTTAGCGCCTTTGATTCCTTTTGCTATATCAGCTGCATGAGCGGCAATCTTTGCTGCTACGATTCCTTCCTTCATATCTTCAAGGTCTGGTAATCTTAAGTGCTCTGCAGGTGTAACGTAGCAAAGGAAATCCGCACCGTAAGTTGCAGCTATAGCTCCACCTATAGCTGAAGTTATATGGTCATATCCAGGAGCAACATCTGTAACTAAAGGTCCTAAAACGTAGAAAGGGGCACCATGACAAAGTTTCTTTTGAAGTAACATGTTTGCTTCAATTTCATTTAGAGCCATATGGCCTGGTCCTTCTATTATAACTTGCACGTTTCTTTCCCATGCTCTTTTTGTAAGTTCTCCAAGAGTTATAAGTTCTTTAATTTGTAATGGATCAGTAGCATCTGCTGTAGAACCAGGTCTACCAGCATCACCTAATGATATAGTCATATCGTACTTTTCACAAATATCTAAAAGTCTATCATAATGCTCAAAGAATGGATTCTCAGCATTGTTAAGCTCCATCCATGCAAATAGAAGAGAACCGCCTCTTGAAACAATATGAGTTACTCTTTTATTTCTCTTAAAAGTTTCTATAGCCTCTCTATTTAATCCAGCATGAACAGTTATAAAATCTATACCATCTTCTCCATGCTTTTCAACTACTTTAAAGAATTCATCAACAGTAATATCTTTTAGCTCTTTATCATAAAAGCCAACAGCATCATACATTGGCACAGTACCGATCATAGCCGGAGACATTTCTACAATTCTTCTTCTCATACCTTCTGTTTTTCCATAGTTTGAAAGATCCATAATAGCTTCTGCTTTCATATCTAAAGCAACTCTTACTTTTTCAAGTTCCTTGTCAATATCACAACAGTCTTTTGATATACCTAAGTTTACATTGATTTTAGTTCTAAGACCTTGACCAACACCCTCTGCGCTTAAAGACTGATGGTTCTTGTTTGCAGGTATAGCAATTTTACCTTCAGCAACAAGTTCTCTTAATGCTTCAACATCCATATTTTCCTTTTCTGCAACTACTGTCATTTCTTTTGTTATAATACCTTTTCTAGCAGCATCCATTTGAGTTGTATAATTCATGTCAAATCCTCCTTAAAATCTTACCCAGTCCTTAAATATTGGCTGGTAACCTTTATTATTAAGCATTTCTTTTATTTCTTCAACAGAACGATCATCAGATATTTCAAATTGAGTAGAACCAGCGTTATCTTCTTCCAGAGAATGTCCACCTACAGCAACAGAAACTCCAGCACTCAGTTTGGTAACACCAAGAGGAATAAGATTTTCACGAAGTGCTCCATTTTCTCTTGTAGAGAGGTTTATTCCTGAATTAGGAGAAAGTAATCTATAAGCTAAAATTACTTGCACAAGGTTTCTATCACTTACATCATGTATATCTTTGAACTCTCCTCCAAAAGGACGAATTCTAGGTGTGGAGTAAGTTATATCAACATCAGGGTATTTATCCCTTAGATATTTTCCATGCATCCCAGTAAAAAATGCCTCGCTTCTAAATTTATTAAGACCTAGAAGAGCACCTATAGATACAGTTCTCATACCAGCTTTTGCACCTCTTTCTGGTGCATCTAATCTGAACTTATAGTCCTTTTTTCCACCACTTATATGAACTTTATCATAAATTTCTTCGTCATATACTTCTTGATAGACAGTTAATCCGTCTACCCCTTCATTAATAAGAGTCTTATAGTCTTCCTCGCTTAGTGGATTTACCTCTATGCCAATAGAAGGGAAATGATCTCTTAGAATTCTTACAGAATTTATTAAGTAATCTGTGGGAGTGTGATATTCACTTTCTCCTGTTAAAATTAGAAGATGCTTAAAGCCCATTTCTGATATAGATTTTCCTTCTTCATATATTTCCTTATCTGTAAGTTTTTTTCTATGAATTTTATTTTTTATACCATAGCCACAGTAGATACAGTTATTTGAACAATAGTTTGAAAGGTACATAGGAGTATAAAGTAATATAGTTCTTCCAAAGTATTGTTCTGTAAGCTTATTTGCTCTTTGAGCCATTTCTTCTAAAGTATTCTCAGCAGCAGGAGAGAGAAGATTCAATAAATCTTCATATGTAGGATTATCTGAGTAAATACTTTTCCTAACATCTTCTAAGGTAACTTTTTTAAAGTATCCATCGAAATCAAAGTCTTTAAACTTTTTAATAAAGTTGTAAAAACTCATTTTACTCACCAGCCTTTAAAAATCCAGTTAAAGGAGATGATGCATTAGCTGCTTCAGATACAGCGCCAAGTTTTGAAACGTAAGCAAGTCTACCACCCTCTACAGCCATTCTGAAGGCCTTTGCCATTCCTACAGGATCTTTTGAAGAAGCAATAGCTGTATTTACAAGTACAGCAGCAGCACCCATTTCCATTGCTTCCATAGCATGAGAAGGTCTACCAATGCCAGCATCTACGATTATTGGAGCATTTATATCCTCAATCATTATTTTTATAAGCTCTTTAGTTTTTAGTCCTCTATTACTTCCAATAGGTGCACCTAAAGGCATAACTGCAGCTGCACCAGCCTCTACAAGTCTTTTTCCTGTATAAAGGTCAGGACTCATATAAGGAAGGACAACAAAGCCTTCCTTCGCCAGAATTTCAGTAGCCTTTAATGTTTCTTGATTATCTGGAAGAAGGTACTTGGAATCAGAAATTACTTCTATCTTTACCCAGTTTCCACATCCCATAGCTCTTGCAAGTCTTGCTATTCTCACAGCCTCTTCAGCAGTTCTTGCCCCAGAGGTATTTGGAAGAAGTATTGTATTTTTTGGTACATGTTCTAATATGTTCTCTTGTGGGTTATCAAAGTCTACTCTTCTAACAGCTAAAGTAATAACTTGTGAACCAGATTCTTTTAAAATTTCTGGTATTAATTTATTTGAACTATATTTTCCTGAACCAACAAAAATACGAGAGTTTAAGGTGATTCCTCCAATTTTAAATTCATCCATGTTTTTGCCCCCTTTTCATATTTGAAACTTTAATATTAAATACTAAAAATTATGGTTCTAATTCATTACATAAGATTCTTACTACTGTATTTGCCATATGATTAGCTACTATTCCCACTCTTGGTGCCATAAGTCCATTTCCTATCTTAGCTTCATTTTCTTCATCTCCACAAAGGAAGAACCTTCTGCTAACTCGTCTACTTTTAATTAGGTTTGAAGAAAAATATCCTGCCATACCAGAGCCGGCTACAAAAAACTTTTCTGGACACTTTATAAGTATTGTATTAGCGAGTATTGCCTTATTTTCGGCTTTATCAAAAGCCTCAACTACTACAGAAGTCTCCTTGAATATCTCTTCAATATTTTCTTCATTTAAGAACACTTTATGAGTTTCAATCTCTATAAATGGATTAATTTTACTTATAAGCTCTTTTAGTGCATCTACTTTATACATGCCTATATGTTCAACGAAGTATTGCTGCCTATTAAGATTTGAAGGTTCTACTACATCAAAGTCTACTAAAATAAGTTTTCCAACACCTACTCTAGCTAATGAGATAGCAATATTTGAACCTAATCCACCAACACCAGCAATTCCTACTATCGCTTTTTTCATAGCTTCAAATACTCCTGGAGTATGTCTTGCTATCATAAGACTTTCTAGTTCATCCTTTGAAGGAACTTCTCCTCTTTTTATTACGGTTACCCTATCTCCATCCTTAAGATTTACATCCTTTTGTGTAGGAAATCCATTGTAGATAACTAAGTCACCGTCAGGTTTATATTTTTCTTTAATCATAAATGCACTTTCATCTTCTTGTAAAAAAAGTTCCTTTTCATTAAAAAGTATTCTCATTTTTAACCTCCGCCTACAAAGCTTATAACTTCAAGAGAATCATTTTGCTTAAGAATAAAATTTCCGTATTGTTCTTTAGGTATAATTTCAAAGTTTACTTCGACCACAACTTTTTCTTCATTAAGATTAAATTCCTTAAGAACTTCTTTTATAGTGATGTCTTTAAATTGATATTCTTTACCATTGATTATCATGATGTATTCTCCTTTCTATTATTATTTTGGAATATTAATTTTTAATATTTATTAAATAATAGCATTGATAAGGCTAAGTAATATTAGTTATCGTTAATATAGAATTGTTTATATATGACTTATTAGATAAAAGAAAAAAGGCTTGCGTAGAGCAAGCCTTTTTATAGCAATATATAAATGTATATATATAGCGTTTTAAAGCTGGTTGCTTCCCTACGGTGGTTTTAACCACATCAGGTTCATAGGGTTAGAGCAGAATAGCTCCTCTCAGCCAAATGGCACCCCTAGCAAAAATTATTTAATTTTCCAATATGTTTATTATACAGCAATAATATCATAATTACAAATTTTATTGAAACTTATAAACTTTCTTAATAGCGCTTTTAACGTCCCAAGTACAACTTAAGCCAGCAGGAAAGGTTACAATCATTCCAGGTTTTAAGGTTACTCTTTCTTCATCAGTAGTCACCACTACTTCACCTTCAAAGATATAGCAGATTTCAGTATCATCATAATACCAAGGAAAGCTACTAATCTCACATTTCCATTCAGACCAGCTATCTATTCCATATTCCTTCTTTGCATCTTCAAGAGATATATTCTTAATCCAAATCTTGCTCATAAAAAGGCTCCTTTCACCTAGTGGTTATATATTTATTATACCTACTAAACGTAGGAATATTAATATAATCTTTACTGATTTTGATTTGAATCACATAATTATTTGAGATAAGTACCTATAATAAGGTTGTAGTAATGATTGATAAATAACTTTATTGGGGGTATTGAGATGAATAAAATAGATAATTTAGTAAAGATACTTGATAGATTAAATAAAGGGGAACCAACACAAGAGGTTAGAAAACAAGCTTTAGAGTTAGTGCAAGATATTTCTCCACTAGAACTTTCGATGGCTGAGCAAAAGCTTATAGAGAATGGATTACATCCAGAGGACTTAAGAAATCTATGTGATATACACATGGAGGTTTTAAAGGGAGAACTTGAAAAGTTAAAGTCGAGAGTAAAGTCTGGTCATGTTCTTGATACAATGATAAAAGAACATGAGGAAATATTAAAGTTCTTAACTAAACTAGAAGAGTTAAATGTTAGAATTCAGAAAATGAATAAATATGATGAAAGTGCAGAAGAATTTAATAAACTTATATATGTTATAGATAACATTATACAAGCTGAAAACCACCATCAGAGAGAAGAAAGAGTTTTATTTGCTGAGCTTGAAAAGAGAAACATTACAGGGCCTACTAGAATCATGAGAATGGAGCATGAGGACTTAAGATCTAGAAAACATTCAATTAAGGAACTTGCCTCAAAGGTAAAGAAAATGGATTTTAGTGATTTTAAAGAACAGTTAAATGATGCTGCAAAATATGTAGTGTTTAATTTAAGAGACCACATATTTAAGGAGAATCATATACTATATCCTACTGCTATAGATTCAATTACAGAAGGTGACCTATGGGATGAAATGAAGGTTAAATGTGATGAAATTGGATACTGTCCATTTACTCCATAAATATAATTATGAAAGGTATCCTTTAAGTTCTATAGTGTAATTTATATTAATTCATGTTTAGTCAAAATTTAATATCATTTTTGTAAAATAAAAATAATGTTATTAAGTAAACAAGGAGATTAATATGAAATTGAGTAAGGAGTTCTTTTCAGAAGATGCAATAGAAGTATCAAAGAAACTATTAGGTAAGATACTTGTCCGTAAAATCAATGGAACAAAACTTAAGGGAAGGATTGTTGAAACAGAAGCCTATATTGGTGCAATAGATAAAGCTAGTCATGCTTATGGGGGAAGAAAAACACCCAGGGTTCAACCACTTTATGGACCACCTGGAATAGCATATGTTTTTTCTATATATGGAATGTATAATTGTTTTAATGTTATAACTAAAGAAGAGGGAGATGCTCAAGGGGTGCTTATAAGGGCAGTAGAACCATTAGAAGGATTAGATGAAATGGCTAAAAGTAGGTTTAAAAAAGATATTGGAGAACTTACAAAAGCTCAATTGAAGTCTTTAACCAATGGCCCTGGTAAACTCTGCATAGCATTTTCTATTACAAAAGAAAATAATTGGGATGATATGACTTCTGATGAAGAGTTATATTTAGAAGAACCATCTTCGAAATATACACTTGAAACGATTGAAATGGTAGAGACTACAAGAATAGGAATAGATTATGCAGAGGAAGCAATTCATTTTCCCTGGAGATTTTATATTAAGGGAAACCATTGGGTATCAAAAAAGTAGCAATTGATTTTTTATAATAAATCTTTGACTATATTAAGAGATAGTAGGTACTAAAAAAGGTAGTTATTTATTATTATAAAGTTTTAGGTTATATATATTATTTTTAGGAACTAAACCTCCCATAAGGGAGGTTTAGTTAAATTTTTATTATTAAGTATTTTTAATAACAAATAAAGCTATCAATTCGTCTTAAATCTACTCCAAAGTAAACCCATCTCCAGCCCAACCATCTCCAGCCTGAAATTGAGCGTCTATCAATACGAGTAGGGTATGCCCAATAAGATCGACCATTCCTCTGCCATATATAAGTGAACTTATAAAGACATGGTCTTATAGAGCCGGGGCTAACAAATTGAGGTGAAGGACCTTGACCTGGATAACCTGGACTTGGATAACCTGGATAAGCTTGTGTTGTTAAAGTTTTTACATTTTTATCAGTTTTAGATGGTAGAAAAGAGGGTGGAGGAGCTACAGGTGGTATATTTGCTTGTGGAGGTGGTGGAAGTTGTCTTCCTTGAAATGCTCTATCTTCTGCTGGGTTCTCATAAATGGGTGCGTAGGTATAATTTAAGTCAACTTCATATTCACCTACTTCGTCTATATCTTCTCCGTCATTAAAAAATCTAAACTGACTATTGGGATAGAAAAAATTATCATTGTATTCTTCAAAAAATAGCATAAAAGATCTCCTATAAAATTTATCTCTTTATAAGAATATGAAGTTTATATTGTTTAAGTTACAATAAAAGTGATGAATATTATTATAAACAATAGTATTTATCCAATTAAACTTATAGAAAATACAAGTATTGTATATTTATACAGTTATCATGAAAATTAAATTTTCTTGGTAAGGAATAAAATTGATACTATTTTTAAAAGGTTAAGTTATGCATTAAATTTATTTATATCTTACTAAAGAAAAAACCAAAAAACATGCTTTTTATAGTTATTTTAATATATATGCATTGACAAAAGCTTAATGATAGATAATAATATAGGAGACTTCAATAGGACACATATAAAAAAGGATAAAATGTTAAGCCAGTTATTCATTTAAAGCTTCTCCAATAGACTCAGTAGAAAAGAAGCGAAGTAATTCTTAAAGTTATAGAGGTTGCTTAAGATATACTTTCTGTACTAAAAGATGCAATAGCTGTTTAGATTGAGGAATTAAGTGCTGACAACATGAAGAAAAGTGAATAACTATTTCTTAAGATTAGAAAAAACAGGCTGAACAAAACAGATAGGTAAAGGTATAATGTAATGTTGTAATGATTAAAGATTACCCATAAAAGGATAATCTTTAATCATTTTTTTTGGTTTTTAAAGAGTATATGAAAAAAATTAAAAAATTAAGGCTCTATGCCTGAAAATACATAGAGGTGTTTTATTTAGCAAAACCTTTATCTAAATATTTCAAGTATTAGTCTGTATTAATCACTTGACACATTTTACTGTATAAACTAGAATAGGATATAAGAAAACAACAAAATAATAGAAAATAAAAATACACTTTAAATTGGTCCCGTGAGGCCAGAAAGGGGTATGTACTATGGCGTATTTTTTTTGTCATGTGAAAAATTCTATAGCTTTGTTTAGTAAAAATTCTGTTGGTACATACGTAGGGCATTCAGGGGATTAATATAATTAATAGTTAATCTTCTAATGCCCTTTTATTTTGTAAAAAATTGCATTAATTGTAAGTAAAAAATATAATTTAAGAATTGACGTATAAATATACAGTGTGGTTTAATAATTATACATTGGAGTTTAATATTTATAGTTTTTACTTATCATATATATAATTACTAAAAAATCAGCAGGAACCTCTTGTTTAGTATAAAGTGTATTTTTTCTAAAGGAATTTAAGGAGGACTAAAATGAAAGCAAAGCTTATACTTGAAAATGGAATGATATTTGAAGGCAAGGCCTTTGGGTACTTAAAAGAAAGTGTTGGAGAAGTCGTATTTAATACAGGAATGACTGGATATCAAGAAGTAATGACAGATCCATCTTATTACGGACAGATTGTAACAATGACTTATCCTTTAATAGGTAACTACGGCGTGAACCTTGAAGATGGAGAATCAAATTCACCAAAGGTTAAGGGTTTTATTGTAAGAGAAAAGTGCGATCATCCAAGTAATTTTAGATGTGAATTAGAATTAGATACATATTTAAAGCAAAATAAGATTATAGGATTAGAAGGAATAGATACAAGAGCTTTAACTAAGATATTAAGAAATAATGGAGTGATGAGGGGTATCATTACTCTTGAAGATATTTTACATGAAGATGCAGATAAAAAGATAAGTTCTTTCTCAACTAAAGAAGCTGTTTTAGAGGTAACTACAAGAGAAAAATATGAAATTGCAGGAGAAGGAAAGCATGTAGCGATTATGGACTTTGGAATAAAGCAAAATATTATTAGAGGCTTTATGGAAAGAGGATGCAGAATTACAGTATTCCCAGCTACTGCTTCAGCGGAAGAAGTTTTAAGTGTAAATCCAGACTTAGTATTCTTATCAAATGGACCAGGAGATCCAGAACATTTAACTGGTTCAATAGAAAATATTAAGAAGATGGTAGGAGAGAAACCAATGGTTGGAATTTGCCTAGGTCATCAACTTTTAGCTTTAAGCCTTGGTGGAAAGACAAAGAAGCTTAAGTTTGGTCATAGAGGATGCAACCACCCTGTTAAGGACTTAGTAAATAATAGAGTGCACATCACTTCTCAAAATCATGGATATTATGTAGATGTGTTACCTGAAGATATGGTTGAAACTCATGTTAGTTTGAATGATGGAACAAATGAAGGAATGAGACATAAATCACTTTCAATATTCTCAGTTCAGTTCCATCCAGAAGCATGCCCAGGTCCTAAGGATAGTGAATATATATTTGATGAATTTATGAAATATGCACTATAAGATACATAAATAAAGTATGTACATAATTGACTTATTTTAAGCGTTGATTACAGTGAGATGCTTATAACAAAAAAAGAATTGAACGGTTGATGAAAGAAGCGGTTTAGGAGGTAGTAAATATGCCATTAAATAAAGATATAAAGAAGGTATTAGTAATAGGTTCAGGTCCAATCGTTATAGGGCAAGCAGCAGAATTTGACTATTCAGGAACGCAAGCATGTCAAGCTTTAAAAGAAGAAGGAATAGAAGTTGTACTTGTAAACTCAAATCCTGCTACGATAATGACTGACAAAGAAGTAGCGGATAAGATTTACATTGAACCTTTAACTGTAGAGTTCGTGGAAAAGGTTATAGCGAAAGAAAGACCAGATTCATTACTTACAGGTATGGGAGGACAGACAGGTTTAAATCTAGCTGTTGAACTTAATGATAAGGGAATTTTAGATAAGTATAACGTTAAAGTTATAGGAACTTCCATTGCATCAATTAAAGAGGGTGAAGACAGAGAATTATTTAGATCTATGATGCAAAGAATAAACCAACCTGTAATTGAAAGTGAAATTATTACAGATCTAGAAGCTGGAGTAGAATTTGCTAGAAAGATCGGATACCCTGTGATAGTAAGACCAGCTTATACCCTAGGAGGAACAGGTGGCGGAATAGCTAATGATGAACAACAACTTAGGGAAACTCTTGCTTCAGGACTTCAGTTAAGTACTATAGGTCAGGTACTTCTTGAAAAGAGTGTTAAGGGTTGGAAAGAGATTGAATACGAAGTAATGAGAGATAGTTACGGTAACTGCATAACAGTTTGTAACATGGAAAACATAGACCCTGTTGGTATACATACTGGTGATAGTATAGTTGTGGCGCCAAGCCAAACTCTTTCAGATAGAGAATATCAAATGCTTAGAAGTGCATCTTTGGAAATAATAAGTGCAGTTGGTATTGAGGGCGGATGTAACGTACAGCTTGCTTTAAATCCAGAATCCTTTGAATATGCAGTAATAGAAATAAACCCAAGAGTATCTCGTTCTTCAGCTCTTGCTTCAAAGGCAACAGGATATCCAATTGCAAAGGTTGCTGCTAAGATAGCTTTAGGTTATGGTTTAGACGAGATAAAGAATGCTGTAACTCAAAAGACTTATGCATGCTTTGAGCCATCATTAGATTACGTAGTAGTCAAGATTCCAAAATGGCCTTTTGATAAGTTCACTGGGGCAGATAGAGTGTTAGGAACAAAGATGATGGCCACTGGAGAAATAATGTCTATTGGGAGTAACTTTGAGTCAGCATTTTTAAAGGGAATACGTTCATTGGATATAGGAAAGTACTCTTTGGAGTTCCCTAAGTTTAGAGAACTTAGTATGAAAGAACTCAAGGAGAAGGTTGTAACACCAGATGATGAAAGAATATTTGCTTTAGCTGAAATGCTTAGAAGAGACTATAGGGTAGATAAGGTAGCTGAAATAACTGGAGTTGATACATTCTTCTTAGAAAAGTTTAAGTGGATTGTACAAGAAGAACAAAGACTTAGACTTTCTAAAATTGATGATCTTGATAAGGAATGGTTATATAAACTTAAGAAAAGAGGCTTCTCAGATAAAGGTATAGCAGATATGCTTAGAGTAAGTCCAGATGATATCTACAAGCTAAGAACTATATGGAACATTAATCCATCCTACAAGATGGTTGATACTTGTGGAGGAGAATTTGAAGCGCTTTCACCATACTACTATTCAACTTATGAAATGTATGATGAAGTAGAAGTTTCAGATAAGAAGAAGGTAATAGTAATAGGTTCAGGTCCTATAAGAATAGGGCAGGGAATTGAGTTCGATTATGCTTCTGTACACTGTGTAATAGCGTTAAGAAAGCTTGGTATAGAAACAATAATCGTAAATAATAACCCAGAAACAGTAAGTACGGATTTCAATATATCAGATAAGTTATATTTTGAGCCTCTTACTGAAGAAGATGTATTAAATATCATTGACAAGGAAAAACCATATGGAGTAATACTTCAATTTGGTGGTCAAACTTCCATAAAGCTTGCCGATTTCCTAAAGGAGAAAGGTATACCAACTCTAGGTACTACAGCAGATCAAATTGATATGGCAGAGGATAGAGAAAAATTTGATGCTCTTTTAGAAGAGCTTAATATAGCAAGACCAAAGGGTAAAGGTATATGGTCTTTAGAAGAAGGAGTACAAGAGGCTAGAAAATTAGGATTCCCAGTACTTGTAAGACCATCTTACGTACTTGGAGGACAGGGTATGGAAATTACTTATGATGAAGAAGAGCTTAAGTACTATTTAAGAAATGCATTTGAAAAGAATAAAAAGAATCCAATTCTTATAGATAAGTATCTAATGGGAAGAGAAATAGAAGTTGATGCTATATCTGATGGTCAAGATGTACTTATTCCAGGTGTTATGGAACATCTTGAAAGAGCCGGAGTTCACTCAGGAGATAGTATAACAATGTATCCAAGTCAAAATGTAAGTCAATATATAAGGGATAAGGTTCTTGATTATACTACGAAACTTGCCCTTGCTATAGGAATAAAGGGAATGATAAATATCCAGTTCATAGAGTTTGAAGGACAACTTTATGTTATAGAAGTTAATCCAAGAGCATCAAGAACTGTACCATATATAAGTAAAGTTAGTGGAGTTCCAATTGTTGATATAGCAACAAGAGTAATGCTTGGTGAAAAACTTAAAGATTTAGGTTATGGTGTAGGAATATATAAAGAGCCGGAACTTGTATCAGTTAAGGTTCCAGTATTCTCTACTCAAAAATTACCAAGGGTTGAAGTTTCATTAGGACCAGAAATGAAATCTACTGGAGAAGTTTTAGGAGTAGGAAGAACTATTGAGGAAGCACTTTACAAAGGTTTTATTGCAGCAAATGCGTATCCAGTAAGAAACAAAGGAACGATACTTGCAACTATAAAGAAACATGACAAAAAAGAGTTCTTACCAATAGCTAAAACACTTAGCGACATTGGATTTAAGTTCATGGCTACAAAAGGAACAGCAGATCTTTTAAAAGAAGCTGGAATAGATGCTCAAGAGGTTAGAAAGCTTAAAGAAGATCATCCAAATATAATAGACGTTATAAAGAATATAGAAGTTGATTTAGTAGTTAATACTCCAACGAAGGGTAATGATTCTAAGAGGGATGGTTTCCATATAAGAAGAGCTGCTATAGAAAGAAATATAGGTGTTATAACAGCATTAGATACTTTCAAGGCTATGGCAGAAGTTAAGAAGAGTGGAGTTGAAGAAACAGACTTAGAGGTTTATGACCTAGGTAAATCAATTTAAAGTATACCTATTTAGAATTATAATATTAGAGCATGAAATTTAACAGGATTTCATGCTCTATTTTATTTACTGGTATTTTAAGAAGTGAAATCTAGCTCAAGGTATAGATACATAACTTTATAGGTGAAATTTATAATTTACATATATAAGTTCATAATTGAATAAGAATTTTAGGAAAAGTATTGAATGTGAATATTTTTCCTAAAATTCGTTAATGATTGAACTTATATATCCTTAGCAAGAGCATTGTATATCGAAGTTATTTTCATGAATTATTTAAGAATTGAAGTTGTGTATCTTAAGTAACCTCGATGCCTGCACAGTTTTATTAGGATAGGTATATATTTAATGGTCTTATTGATTGGTTTAAGGGAATAATATTAATGGTTTATAAATATATATTTAGTAAGTAATCAAGAGAAGAAAGGAGGTCATTGGTATGAAAAAAAATGCTGGCATTTTTGTAAGGATAAGTTATAAGCTTGATGATAATAGTAAAACAATAATTAAGGATATGACAGCCAAATATAGAGAAATGAATATACCAAGGTATCTTCTATGTGGTGGAACACATAATAAAAATGGAGGGACATTTATTTTCCATGCTAACAATTTAAAAGAGGCAGAAATGATAATAAATAATAATCCCTTCGTAGGAACAGAATTCTATTCTTTTGAAATATTTAGCAAGAATTATATTGCTTTATAAATAATAGTATAAAAAAACCTGGTGTTAACACCAGGTTTTTAAGCTATTATATGTTGAATAACATTTCAGCATATGTTGGTAATGGCCAGAATTCTTTATCAACTATAGTTTCAAGTCTGTCAGCATCTGCTCTTAAGATATTCATCTTTTCGAATACATCAAATCTGTAGAAAGCAGCTTGTTCGTAAGAATCTCCATGAAGATTATCTGCTTTTTCAACTGACTCTTCAAGAGCTTGAATATTCTTCTTTAATGAAGCTGTTAATGATGAAACTTCAGTTAATAATTCAGCTTGTGCTGATACATCTGCAGTTATACCTGTTGCATTTATAGCGTTTATAGATCCTGCAAGACTTGTTGCGAATTTAATAACAGCAGGTAATATTTCACGTTTCGCCATTTCAAGTGTTGTTAAAGCTTCAATGTTTATAGTCTTAGAGTAATTTTCAAGTTGAATTTCATAACGAGATTCCATTTCTATTCTGCTTAAAACCCCGTGTTTTTCCATTACTTTAATATTCTTTTCATCAATTAAAGCTTTTATAGACTCTACAGTTGTTCTAAGGTTTGGAAGACCTCTCTTTTCAGCTTCAATTACCCAATCTTCTGAATAACCGTTACCATTAAATATAATTCTCTTATGGTTCTTAGCAACTTCAGTCAGAATCTTTTGTGTTTCAGCATCTACATCAGCAGCTTTTTCTAGTCTATCTGCAAATTGGCTTAAAACTTCAGCAACAATTGTATTTAAAACGAAGTTACAACCAGCAATAGAAGCTGAAGATGGAACCATTCTAAATTCAAATTTGTTTCCAGTGAATGCAAATGGTGAAGTTCTGTTTCTATCAGTTGCATCCTTTGGAAGAGCAGGAAGTGTAGTAACTCCTATAGTTAATTTGCTAGAGGACTTTGAAGATGTAGCATTACCTTTTTCTATTTGTTCTAATATATCTGTTAATTGATCTCCTAAGAATATTGATATTATCGCTGGAGGAGCTTCATTAGCACCTAGACGATGATCATTACCAGCATTAGCAGCTGATACTCTTAATAAGTCCGCATATTCATCTACTGCTTTTATAACAGAAGCAAGGAATACTAAGAACTGTTGGTTTTCGTGTGGAGATTTTCCTGGTTCAAGAAGATTTATTCCATCATCAGTAGCCATAGACCAGTTGTTATGCTTACCTGACCCATTTATACCGGCAAATGGTTTTTCGTGAAGTAAACAAACAAGATCATGTCTTAATGCAACCTTCTTCATGATTTCCATAGTAAGTTGGTTGTGATCAGTTGCTATATTTGTTGTGCTGAATATTGGAGCTAGCTCATGTTGAGCAGGAGCAACTTCATTGTGCTTAGTTTTAGCAGAAATTCCAAGTGCCCAAAGCTCTTCATCTATTTCTTTCATGTAGTTAGAAACTCTTTGTTTTATAGTTCCGAAGTAATGATCTTCAAGTTCTTGACCCTTTGGAGGCTTTGCACCAAATAATGTTCTTCCAGTGAATATAAGGTCCTTACGTTGATCATAAGTCTTTTTATCTACTAAGAAATATTCTTGTTCTGGACCTACAGTTGTAATAACCTTTTGTGAAGTAGTATTACCAAGCGCTCTTAAAACACGCATAGCTTGCTTTGATATAACTTCCATTGAACGTAGTAAAGGAGTTTTCTTATCAAGTGCTTCTCCTTTATAAGAACAGAATGCAGTTGGAATACATAGTGATCCGTCCTTTATAAAAGCTGGAGAAGTACAATCCCATGCAGTATAACCTCTAGCTTCAAAAGTAGCTCTAAGTCCGCCTGAAGGGAAAGATGATGCATCAGGTTCACCTTTAATTAATTCTTTTCCTGAGAATTCTAATATTACTTTTCCGTCTGGAGTTGGATTGATAAAGGAATCATGCTTTTCAGCAGTAATACCAGTCATTGGTTGGAACCAATGAGTAAAGTGAGTAGCTCCTTTTTCAATAGCCCAATCCTTCATTGCAGCTGCTACAACTTCTGCTACATCAGCTTGAAGAGCAGTTCCTTCTTCGATTGTCTTTTTTAAAGCTTTGTATGTAGCTTTTGGAAGACGTTCTCTCATAACAGAATCATTAAATACATTTGAACCAAAAATTTCGCTTAAATTGCTCATTTAATAGTCTCCTTTCATATTTAAGAAGTAAAATAAGATCCTTTTAGTTCTTATTTATTTTATTGTTTCACTTTATATGGATTAAATTAATTTATAATCCATAAAGGTTACTGTCTACAAGAATATTGATTTTATTCTTAGATTATGATATAAATTTTGGTTGATTACTATTTTACTTATTTTTGTTGTTATGGACAATAAGTTTTTAAGGAAAATTGCATTATTCACAATTGTTTTACAATTGTGATATACTGTTATTTCTTTTACTTATGTAACTAATTTTAATGAATTACGAATATTAATATAAAAATAGAAATCAATATTCGCACAATTATAATTATACAAAAATTTTATTATAATTATTACATACTGTCAATGAATTTGATATAAATAAGATTTATATGGTTTAATGTTTTGATATGTGATAAATGTAAACATTTAAAATTATTAAAAATCAAGATGTATGAACATATAAAAATTCGTATTTTTTAGAATTAGTATAGATAAAAATCTCTTATGATTTATTGTAAATTAATATGGACAAAAATGGTAAATGAAACAAGTTATTTTTCAATCCTTCATATTAAAGGTTTTTACTAATATATATCACATATATTATGCCCATTGAATGATATTTAACTATAATAATATTAAAAAATATGTTTTATTAACAGGTTTGTTAAATTTTTAACTAATTAAAAAGGCACCTTCGCCGATAAGAGCGAAGGCGCCTTTGCCTTACATATTAGTATATTTATTATATTGCTGTTCTATTATTTTTGTCAATAAAATTCTAAAGTAGAGAGTCTATAATCTATATTGGGACATAATTTTAGAAGAATAAGTAAGCTGAGCAGACATCGACCATATTAAATTTGTTTCACTAATCATTTTAAGAAGTATGCAAATCATTAAGGTTGAACTTGTTCATCTTTAGGTATAAAATATTTTTAGAGATAAGTTGGTTGGAGTGATAGGTATGTCAAAAAATGATTTAACTGAAAAACCTATTGGTTTTTTTGATTCAGGGGTTGGCGGGCTAAGTGTAATGAAAAAAGCCATGGAAATTCTTCCTAATGAAGATTACATATATTTTGGAGATTCAAAAAATGCTCCTTATGGAATAAAAACTGTTGAGGAAGTAAAAGAACTTTCTTTTAACGCTACAGAATTTTTACTTTCTAAGAGGGCAAAGGCAGTTGTGGTAGCATGTAATACCGCAACATCAGCAGCTATAGAAGACTTGAGAAAAGTATATAGTGAAATCCCTATTATTGGTATAGAACCAGCCTTAAAACCAGCAGTAGAGCTGAATAAAAAGGGGAAAATAGTAATAATGGCTACACCAATGACTTTAGCAGAAAAAAAGTTTAATAAGTTAATGAATAAATATAATGAAAATACAGATATATATCCGTTACCTTGTGCAGGTTTAGTAGAATTTATAGAAAAGGGTACTCTGTCAGGAGAAGAATTAAGTAATTTCTTAGAAGATAAATTTAGCCATTTGGAAAAGAAAGAAATTGCTTCTGTAGTTCTAGGATGTACTCATTATCCCTTTGTAAAAGATGAAATTAAAAAAGTATTAGGTGAGGATGTAAGTATAATTGATGGAAGTGAAGGAACTGCTAAAGAGTTGAAAAGAAGATTGCAAGAAAGAAACCTTTTAAGAAAAGGACGTAGAATTGGTACAGTGGAAATTTATAACTCTTTTGATAATGAAGAAATAATAGAGTTATGCTATAAACTTTTAAAATAGATTATAATTATAAAATAAAGGGGTTGAGAGAAGATGCTTTTATCATCTCTAAAGTCCTTTGTTTTGTATTAACATATAATAGAGTAAATATTTTAACAAATAAGTGTGTTAAAATATTGACAAAAGATTTTAAAATTGATATATTATAATTGAATACTAAATTTTCAGAATATTTAAAAAATTTCCATTAAACTAATATTATTCATATATTAAAGAGGGGTGTAAATTATGAATATTAATGTTAAGGAATTTTTAGGGGAAGAATTTGCAATCGAGGATGCTATTTTACTAAGAGATTATATTAAACAAAACTTAAGTGAAGAAATTGAGCTTGATTTTGAAGGCGTTGGAAGAATTTCAACAACATTTTTATATTGTCTTTTTACAGACTTAATATATAACAGCGGAAGAGATTACATTATTAATCATATTAATGTGAAAAATTTATCAAATTACAGAGATTATTCACGGGTAGTTATGGGAACTACTTTTATTTGATGTTAGTACTAAAAGATATGTTTGGAATTATTTCTTAAATATTAATAGACATAGATTAAATGAAGGATTGAGAATATTAAGCGTGTAATAAACATTAAATAGAACTCTAGGAACTAGAGGGATAGCTTAGTAAATTTCTTTCCAATAGGAGAGGTTATCTAAGAATCACGCCACTTTAGTGGTGTGAGGTTTGATTAAGTGTATAGGTAAAGTTTTTAATTACCTATATGCTTTTTATTTTTTAATATTTATGTGTTAAATAGCAGCAATTATATGTTATGAAAGTGTTTTAAGCCATGTAAATTATAGAAATACAATTTAAAATAATATATAATCTACTTATGCAGAATTTAACATAAATAAAGTGTAAATAATACTCAATGAAGATATGCATTTTTGAAAGGAGAAATAAAAATGAATCCAATAATTACAATAAAAATGGCACAAGGTGAAATAATTAAAGCAGAACTATACCCAGAGGTTGCACCAAATACAGTAAAGAATTTTGTTAGTTTAGTTAAAAAAGGTTTTTATGATGGACTTATATTCCATAGAGTAATACCAGGTTTTATGATCCAAGGTGGATGCCCTCAAGGCGTAGGCACTGGTGGACCAGGTTATAGCATTAAAGGTGAATTTTCAGCTAATGGTTTTAAGAATGATTTAAAACATACAAAGGGAGTGCTTTCAATGGCAAGAGCTATGAATCCAAACTCAGCAGGTAGCCAGTTCTTCATAATGGTTGAAAATGCACCACATTTGGATGGACAATATGCTTCCTTTGGAAAGGTTATAGAAGGTTTAGAGGTTGCTGATAAAATAGTTTCTACAAAAACAGACTTTAGAGATAAGCCATTAGAAGACCAAGTTATGCAGCAGGTTACTGTAGAAGGTGGAGATGATTTAGGAGAACCAGAAGTAATATAATTAAAATAAAGGATTGGGGGCCTAAATGTGTTAGAAAATCAAAAGTGTATTCTAGTGTATGGTTTAGGAGACTATGAACTAAAGGAGCTTCAAGTATCAAATCATAAGTTAATTAATATAACTGCAGAGATGGCAGGGATGAAGCTTAGGGATATACTTTCTGGATTAAGGTTTGAAACCGTAAATAAATTTCTTCCACAGGAGAAGGTAGTTATACTTAATAATTTTTCAGATGAAGAAATTTATCAAATGGTAAAGGTTATAAGAGTTATTGTGAAAAATGTTATTTTGGCTACAGTTACGCCTACATCTATAGAATGGAATTTTAGTGATCTATTACAGCATTTAATTGAGGAAAGAGAATGGTACAGGAAACAACAGAAAGGAAGAGTTTAGTTGAGTAGAGTAGGAGAAAAAATTAAGAGTGCAAGATTAAATAATGGTATGACACAAAAGGCATTGGCGAAAAAGCTTGGAGTTGCAGAAAAATTTATTAATGAAGTTGAGTGCGGAAGAAGAATTTTAAATGAAGCATTGATTGAAAGAATATCAAAAGTTCTAAAGGCTGATCTCAATGATGTAAGTATGGTTGCAACAGATGAAGAACTAAGTAAAGAGAAGGTAGTTTCAAGAACTGTTGAATTAAAAACAAAGGCTGCTAAACTACCTGAAACTGATGAAGTATGGAATCAAGCTTTTGGATCAGTACTTAAAAATGTACCAATTTATAATTATGATCTTTCAACAGTTAAAGGGTATAGACAGCTTCCTGTTCACTCAAATAAAATTGAAGGTCATGCACCTGATAAGGTTTTTTATCTTGTTATAGAAGATGATGATATGCTTGGTTTTAGAATATCTAAAGGTGATATTGCTTTCTGTCATTCAATAAAGGAAGCTGAAAATAATACAATTTGTTTAATAGAATATAATAGTGGAAGAGCGATAAGGCAGATTAAAAAGCTTGATAATACCAAGTTTTTATTAATAAGTAATAGGGGAACTGTAAGAACCGAGACAGTATATTCAAAGGATATTAAAGTTATAGCTAAGTTGAATAAGGTAGAAATATTGTTATAAAAAAATAACGACGAAAGTCGTTATTTTTTTCAGACTGCTGACAAAGTGTCAGCAGTCTTTGTTTTTACTGAATTATGAAGTAAAATTAAAAGTATATAATTTTATTTCATAGGAGTTATTCAAATGATACGAGAAAGAAAACGCCGCCAGCGTTCGTCCTGAGCCAGGATCAAACTCTCAATTTAAAAGTTTAATCTCTTGCTCTCAAAAGAATTGCTGTACTTAATTTCCTCTGTTTAATTTTCAAAGACCAATTTGTTTCTGCGCATCATCAACTGACCGCTTGATTATCTTATCAGTTTTTCATTTGTTTGTCAACAACTTTTTTATAACTTATAAAGTTGATTTAACATTCAATGAAATCTAATTTTAACTTGTCACATTCAAGCGACAAATCATATCTTATCATCAACTCTTTTGTCTGTCAACATTTTTCAATGTTTAGTTGATTCTTTCACTACATGTCTCGTAGCGACGAAACTTATAATATCATCTTAAGATAATTAAAATAATTTAATCTACTAACATTAAACTAAATTATAACAAAATAACTCTATATTTGTCTTTATATCTAGTTTTCTCTCATATTGATACACTAGGTACAATTGACACTGTGAAATGTCAATTTATCAATATAAAAAGCACACTGAAAATCAGTGTGCTTTTCTTATTCCTCTTCTTCAGCTATTTCAATTAGCTTATCTAAGCTATTATCCACAGATTGTGGATCTTTATCTGGATTATTTATAGTTTCAGAACCTTCTTCTAATTCTGCAGCTACACCAATTCCACTTCCTTCTTCATCTTCAGTGTTATCTTCACTAGCTGGAATCTTAGCAATTGCTACTACCTTTTCTTCCTCACTAGTTCTCATAAGAGTTACACCCATAGCTGCTCTACTTGTTACAGAAATATCTCTAACATTGATTCTTATAGCTACACCACTACTGTTTATAAGCATAAGTTCATCATCTTCTTTACATACTGTAGCACCAACTAGTTTACCAGTCTTTTCTGAAATCTTGTATGTAATTAAACCCATCCCACCTCTATTTTGAAGCTTATATTCTTTAAGAGGTGTTCTCTTACCAAATCCATGCTCACTTATAACAAGAAGCTTTTCATCATCTACAGCTATATCCATACATACAGCTATATCATCATCTCTAAGGTTCATAGCCTTAACTCCAGATGCAGTTCTACCCATAGGTCTTACATCCTTCTCATTAAACTTAATTGCATATCCATGTTGGGTAACTATTATTATATTTGCGTCTCCATAGGTTACCTTAACCTTTAGAAGTTCATCTCCTTCTCTAAGGTTTATAGCTATAAGACCATTTTTTCTTATATTTTGGAATTCACTTAAGAGGGTTTTCTTTACTAATCCCTGTTTTGTGGCCATAAATAAATATCCCTCTTGAGTCATATCCTTTATTGTAAGAACAGCATATATTCTTTCATCTGCTTCTAAAGGTAAAAGATTTACTAGATTAGTACCTTTTGCGGCTCTTCCAGCATCAGGAACTTCGTAGCCTCTAAGCTTAAATACCTTACCTCTATTAGTAAAGAATAATAAGTCTGCATGAGTAGAAGTTACAAACACATGCTCTACGAAATCATCTTCCTTGGTAGTCATTGCCTGTATTCCCTTACCCCCTCTTTTTTGCGCAGAATAAGTATCAGCTGATATTCTTTTGATATAACCTGCATGGGTAAGAGTTATAACAACTTCCTGTTCTTGAATAAGGTCCTCAATATCAATATCATCTTGATTCTTTGTAATGGCAGTTCTTCTTTCATCTGAATACTTTTGCCTGATTTGTAAAAGTTCATCTTTTATAACGCTAAGAAGTTTTTGTTCACTAGCTAATATCTCTTCTAGATAAGCAATTAATTTCATAAGCTCATTATACTCTTCTTCTATCTTCTCTCTTTCAAGACCTGTAAGTCTTCTAAGTCTCATATCAAGAATAGCTTGAGCTTGAACTTCACTTAACCCAAACCTCTCAATAAGGGTATTCTTAGCAATTTCTGTAGTCTTTGAATGCCTTATTATATTAATAACCTCATCTATATGGTCTAATGCAATTCTTAAACCGTCTAAGATATGAGCTCTTTCTTTAGCTTTATTAAGCTCAAAATTAGTTCTTCTTGTTATTACTTCCTTCTGAAAATTGATGTAATGAACTAAAATCTGCTTAAGATTTAATACTTGTGGTTCATTATCTACAAGAGCAAGCATTATAACACCAAAAGTATCCTGCATTTTTGTATGCTTATAAAGTGTATTAAGAACTACATTAGGATTAGCATCCTTCTTAAGTTCTATAACGATTCTCATACCTTCTCTATCTGATTCATCTCTAAGATCAGAAATACCAGTTATCTTCTTATCCTTAACAAGGTCAGCAATATTCTCTATAAGCTTAGCTTTATTAACTTGATATGGTATTTCAGTAACTATAATTCTATGTCTTCCCTTTTCTTCTTCAATCTCAGCTTTTGCTCTAACTACAACTCTTCCCTTACCTGTTTCATAAGCTTCTCTTATTCCTGATTTCCCCATGATTATACCTGCTGTTGGAAAATCAGGTCCTTTAATATGAGTCATAAGGTCTAAAATTGTAGTTTCTGGATCATCTATTAGCATAATAGTTCCGTCAATAACTTCACCAAGATTATGAGGAGGTATGTTTGTAGCCATACCAACAGCAATACCTGATGACCCATTAACTAGTAGATTAGGGAATCTTGATGGAAGTACAGAAGGTTCTTCTTCCTCACCGTCAAAGTTTGGAACAAAGTCTACTGTATTCTTGCTTATGTCCCTTAACATCTCTGAAGCAATTTTGTTCATCTTTGCTTCTGTATATCTCATTGCAGCTGCAGAATCTCCATCCACTGAACCGAAGTTTCCATGGCCATCTACAAGCATATACCTCATTGAGAAGTCTTGTGCCATTCTTACTAAAGCATCATATACTGAAGTATCACCATGTGGGTGATATTTACCCAAAACTTCTCCAACAATTCTCGCACATTTTCTATAACCCTTTTCAGGATAAAGACCTAATTCGTACATTGAAAAAAGAATTCTTCTGTGAACAGGCTTTAAACCGTCTCTTACATCAGGAAGAGCACGGCCTACGATAACGCTCATAGCGTAGTCTATATAGCATTTTCTCATTTCACTTCTTATATCAACAGGTACAACTTTTCCCTCATTAAAACTCATGTACTTCACCTCACATTATAATAAACAAGTTCATAATCAATTTAATATTTCATTAAAGGTATTGATACACAAAACTATTTTCTGAAATTAATTAATTACTAAACTTGTTTATCCATTAGTACTAAATATCTAAGTTGCTAACTTTCTTAGCATTTTGTTGTATAAACTCTCTTCTTGGTTCAACTTTATCTCCCATAAGGATTGTAAATATTTCATCCGCAGCCATAGCATCCTCAATGGATACTTTAAGGAGTATTCTTGTTTCTGGGTCCATTGTTGTTTCCCAAAGTTGACTAGCATTCATTTCTCCTAGACCTTTGTATCTTTGAATTATAATACTATTGTCTTTTCCTCCAAGATCACTAAGAATATTATCAAGCTCTTTATCTGAATATGCATAGTAATCCTTTTTGTTCTTAGATACTTTATAAAGAGGTGGCTGAGCAATATATACATGCCCTTTCTCTACTAACTCTCTCATGTATCTATAAAAGAAAGTAAGTATAAGAGTTCTTATATGTGCACCATCAACATCAGCATCTGTCATTATTATTATTCTATTATACCTAATCTTTTCAATATCAAATTCTTTTCCTATACCTGCACCAAAGGCTGTAACCATTGAGCGAATAGTTTCTGAACCTAATATCTTATCTAATCTCTGCTTTTCAACATTCATTATCTTACCACGAAGTGGAAGTATAGCTTGAAACCTTCTGTGTCTTCCCTGCTTAGCTGATCCCCCTGCAGAGTCTCCCTCAACTATATAGATTTCACACTCAAGTGGATCCTTTGAGGAACAGTCTGCGAGCTTTCCAGGTAGAGAAGATCTTTCAAGAACTGACTTTCTCGTAAGTTCTCTAGCTTTCCTTGCAGCGTCTCTAGCCCTCTGAGCAACAAGTGCCTTTTCTATTATTACTTTACCTACTGAAGGGTTTTCCTCCAGGAATATACTTATTCCTTCTCCAACAACTCCATCAACAATACCTCTAACCTCGCTATTTCCAAGCTTAGTCTTAGTTTGACCTTCAAATTGAGGTTCTGATATCTTCACTGACACTACTGCCGTAAGACCTTCTCTTATATCGTCACCAGAAAGATTTTTGTCATTTTCTTTTATATAACCAAATCTTTTAGAGTAATCGTTGAATATTCTTGTTAATGCTGTTTTAAACCCTGCTAAGTGAGTTCCTCCCTCAACAGTGTCAATATTGTTAGCGAATGAGAATATATTCTCGTTGTATCCATCATGATATTGAAGAGCAACTTCTACTGAAATTCCATCCTTTACTCCCTCAACATATATTGGTTCTGGATGTAGTGATTCTCTATTTCTATTTAAATAACTTACGAAGGATTTTATACCTCCTTCATAGAAATACGCTTCTTTTTTATCTTCTCTCTCATCAATAAGTTCTATATTTATTCCCTTGTTAAGAAACGCAAGTTCTCTGAGTCTTTGAGAGAGTGTTTCAAAATCGTAGACAATTTCCTCAAAAATTTGTGGATCAGGCTTAAAATACACCTTAGTACCATGACCATCACTGTCTCCAACTTGAATAAGATCACTAGTTACATTACCTCTTGAATATGTTTGTCTCCATATATGACCTTCTCTTGTAACTGTAACCTCACATATTTCTGAAAGAGCATTAACAACAGAAGCACCAACACCATGAAGTCCTCCTGAAACCTTATAACCTCCTCCACCAAACTTACCACCAGCATGAAGTACAGTCATTATAACCTCAACTGTTGATTTACCCATCTTAGGATGAATACCAACAGGCATACCTCTACCATTATCAACTACAGTAATTGAATTGTCTTGATGTATATATACCTCTATATTTTCACAATAACCTGCTAAAGCCTCATCAATACTATTATCAACTATTTCATAAACTAAATGATGAAGTCCTCTTGTACTAGTACTTCCAATATACATCCCAGGCCTTTTTCTTACCGCTTCAAGACCTTCTAAAACTTGAATTTGACTTTCATCATAAGCCTGCTTATTTTGTTCCAACATATAACTCCTCCTACTTTACAAAAATTAAATAAAAAAACTGCAAGTTAGATATTGGACATCTATGTTGTGTAGTCTATATCCGTCCTCTTTGTAAGGGTTGATGATGATATAGGTGAGAGATAAATTTTACTCTTTTTATCAACTTCAGCTATAACAAATGACTTTGGTTTATCATTAGTTATTCTCTCAACAAAACCATCCTCCTCAGCCATTCTTAAAAATTGAATGGTATCTGAACTATACATAGTTGTTTGCATATCAAAAATACCTATAATGTCTTTAATCGGAACTACTACATTTTCACCTAAATGTAAGAACACTAAAATTCCTCCTTTATGCTAGGATAACTCCCTCATTTACTTTAAAAAGCTTAGCATTTTTATCTAAATAATCAGTTAAATCTTCTATACCTGTACAAGTTATAATAGTCTGTATATCTTGTATTGAACTTAAAACATATCTTTTTCTATTAAAATCAAGTTCCGAGAGTACATCATCCAATAAAAGTACAGGATACTCCCCTATAAGAGCCTTAATAATCCTTAAAGAAGCAAACTTCATAGTTAAAACTGATGTACGTTGCTGCCCTTGAGAACCATAACTCTTTGCATCTATTCCATTAATAAAAATTGAAAAATCATCTCTATGAGGTCCTATGGAGGTTATTCTTTTCTCCATATCTTTAGCTCTATTCTTTTCTAGAGATTGCAGAAGAGCTTCTCTTATGTTACTAAATTCTTTAATAGTAGATATATAACTAAAGTCAATGTTTTCTTTACCAGACGTGATATCTTTATGTACAGCTTTTCCATGCTCATTCAGTTTGCTTATGTAGTTAAGCCTCTCCTTTATGATATACTCACCAAATTGAGCGAGTTGAATATCGTAAATATCCAACATTGATAAATCTAAGGTTCTTTTCTTAAGTACTATATTTCTTTCATTCAAAACTTTATTATACTGTACCAAGTTATAATAATATCTTTTATTTAACTGAGAAAGTTCCATATCAAGAAACTTTCTTCTAACACCAGGAGACTCTTTCACTATCCTCAAATCCTCTGGAGAAAACATAACCACATTAAAAGTACCAACTAATTCACCTATCTTATTAATCTTTATCGAGTTTATCTTTATAGCCTTTTTTCCGTCCTTTAAAATGGTTATATCTATGCGCTTATCTAACCTTTCCTTGCCAATATCTAAACTTATAAAGGTTTTATCACATTCCCAGTTTATCAGTTCTCTATCTTTGTTCGTTCTATGAGATCTTGCAAATCCACAATAATACATAGCTTCAAGAACATTTGTTTTTCCTTGGGCATTATCTCCCATAAAAACATTAACATGTTTTCCAAGCTCTATAGTAAGTTGTTTATAATTTCTATAGTTCAACAACATTAATCTTTTGATATGCATACAAACACCTATATTTTGATAAATACAAGTTTGGAAGGAAACTTAAATTTCTAGAAGTGAATCTCTAACAGTAAATTACTTCCAAAATCTGTTAAGCCCAAACTTATTCATCTTTAATTATATCACAATATCCACAAGTATAGTGGATTTCTATTGTGTTAAATTATTCTATATTGTTCATTGTTAAATTCCACAGTATCTCCCACTCTTAATTTCTTTCCTCTTTGAGTGCACACTTCGCCGTTAACAATTATCTCCTCATTCAAGATGTACATCTTGGCTTCCGCTCCAGTCATAACAGCTCCACACCATTTTAAAAATGCATCAAGTTTTATAAATTCAGTATTTATTTCAATTTCAACCATAACTTTGTTATTTTTTTAACTATACACCATTCCCTTTGTGCAAATTAAACAAAAGGAATGGTAATTAAGTTAAACATCCTCCTTCTTTAAGCTATTTTACCAGCCTAACCGGCAACACTAAGTATTTACAGTTAGAGCTTTCTTTATTTTTTATAACACATGGAGATATACTGCTAGTAAGCTCCATAACAACTTCATCTTGATCCATATTTTTTAATACATCTAAAAGATATTTAGAGTTAAATGCAATTTGAACTTGCTCTCCTTGCAGATTTATAGAAACCTCTTCCCTTACTTTTCCCAATTGAGAATTAGAAGTTATAATCATGTTATCTTCTTCAATATCTAACTTGATTAAGTTGCTATTTCCCTCTTTGGCCATAAGAGATGCTCTTTCAATACCATTCTGAAGCTCTTGTTTGTTAACAGTTATAAGTAACTTATATTCTTGAGGAAGCAATGAATTGTACTTTATAAATTCACCTTCTAGTAACCTTGATATTACTTTAGTTTGCCCAAGATTAAATAAAATATGGTTAGGTGTAAAAGTTATATTTACTTTATCTTCGTTATCATCTAGTATTTTTGCTACTTCATTTAAAGTTTTTCCAGGTATAACTGCACTTATAGCATTAGTTGTTTCAACAAGCTCACTTCTTAAAGCAAGTCTATAACCATCAAGTGCTACAAGATTCAAGTAGCTATCCTTTACCTCAAATAATATTCCCTGAAGTATTGGTCTTGTTTCATCTTGAGCTATAGCAAAGGAAGTTCCTTTAATCATATTTTTTAGTAAAGATTGAGGAACTGTAAGTATCATATTTTCATTGATATTTGGTAAGCTCGGAAATTCATCTGCATTCATGTATATTAGATTAAAAACTGATTTCTCACAAGTTATTTGTATTCCATTGTTTTCTAAAGTTTCAATTCTAACTTCACTATTGGGTAGCTTTCTAATGATTTCACCAAAAATTTTAGCATCAACTACTATCTTTCCTGCTTCTAAAACATCTGCTTCCATCTTTGTTTCGATACTTACATCCTTATCAGATCCTATTAAAGTTACAGTGTTTTGGGTTGCTTCTATGTAGATACCCTCCAGAATAGGCATTGTAGTTTTTCCTGTAATAGCCTTTTGACCAATTGAGATTGAATCTTGAAGTTTTGTTTTATCACATAAAAAAATCAAAGTAAAAACCTCCTTAAGTTATGCACAGTTAATCACATTTAATTGAGTCTATAAATAAAGATAAAATAATAATTAAAATTAATAGTAATAGTAGTAGGGGCTGTGAGTTTGTGGATAACTACTCGTATCCCTGTAAATAAGCCAAAAAATAAGAAAAAAATATTGTGGATAAGTGATGTGACTTTTTAGGGACTTATCCACAGTTATTAACAGGTTATTTTCAATTTTTTACTTATCCACATGTTATTATAAAGTTATTATGTACAATTGTGAATTATTTTTGTGTTAGTTTTTTTGTTATATCATTTATTGTGTTTTGTAGTCCTTCATCGGATTTTAAGCTTTCTGATATTTTTTCATAAGCATGTATAACGGTAGTGTGATCTCTTCCGCCAAATTCTTCGCCTATTTTAGGAAGTGACATATCAGTAAGTTTTCGTGAAAGGTACATAGCTATTTGCCTTGGATAAGCCACATTCCGTGTTCTTCTTTGAGATTTTAAATCTTCTACTCGAAGATTGAAGTAGTTTGCTATAGATTCTTGAATAGTTTCAATGGTAATATGAGCACTCTTATTTGAGATTATATCCTTTAGAGCTTCTGAGGCTAAATCAACAGTTATTTCTCTATTGGTTAACGATGAATATGCAACTATTCTTATAAGAGCACCCTCAAGTTCTCTTATATTTGATTTGATTTTAGTTGCTATATAAACCATAACCTCATTTGCTACATTAAGTTTTTCAACATCAGCTTTTTTCTTAAGTATAGCCATTCTGGTCTCAAAGTCTGGTGCCTGGATATCAGCAATTAAACCCCATTCAAACCTGGATCTTAACCTGTCTTCTAAAGTAGGAATTTCTTTAGGAGGCCTATCTGATGAAAGAATAATCTGTTTATTAGCTTCATGTAGAGTATTAAAAGTGTGGAAAAATTCTTCCTGTGTTCGCTCTTTACCTGCTATAAATTGAATATCATCTATAAGAAGAACATCAACATTTCTATACTTATTTCTAAACTCTTCATTCTTATCATCTTTTATTGCATTTATCAGTTCATTAGTAAATTTTTCAGAGGACACATAGACAACCTTTGCTTTAGGGTTGTTTTGAAGTATGTAGTGTCCTATGGCATGCATTAAATGTGTTTTTCCAAGTCCAACTCCTCCATAAATAAATAGTGGATTATAGGCTTTTGCTGGAGATTCTGCAACTGCTAAGGATGCTGCATGAGCAAATCTGTTGCTGTTACCAATAACGAAAGAATCAAAGGTATACTTTGGATTCAGGGTAGCAGACATTTCATCATTTACAGTTACGGAGCTCTTTCGTTCCTCTCCCTTAGGTGCATCGTCTTCTTGCTGGAGCTCTGATTGGATTAGGAATTCTATATCATATTTTTTTGATGAAGCTAGTTTTATTGCTTGAATTAAAAGGGTCTTATAGCGTTTTTCTAGTATATCCTTTGTAAAATCATTAGGAACGCTAATTTTAATAATGTCTTCATTCATGGAAAGTGGTTCGCAACTTTTTATCCATGTATTAAAGCTTACTTCAGACATTTCACCCTTCATTATGCTTAGGGTTTTTTCCCATATCTGATTTAATTGGACATCCATTTCCTATCCTCCAGTCAAAATATTTATAAAAAATAATTTACATTATATGTATAATAACAACTTATACACAAAGTTATAAACACTATATAAAGATGATTGA
>NZ_BOPZ01000010.1 GCF_018332455.1 Clostridium polyendosporum | reverse complement strand
TTTTCTTTCTCGTATCATTTGAATAACTCCTATGAAATAAAATTCTATACTTTTAATTTTACTTCATAATTCAGTAAAAACAAAGACTGCTGACACTTTGTCAGCAGTCTGAAAGTGAACAGATTTAAATCTGTTCACTTTGAATATCAATGTATTTCAAATAGCCCTAAAATCTCTTCTTCAGTTAAAGACCCAAAGCTTTCACCACTAGACAACTCATCTCCCATTAACTGTGATATAAGTTTCTTCTTTTCTTCTTGAAGAGATAGAATCTTTTCCTCAATAGTGCCCTTAGCTATGATTTTTATAACTTCTACCACATTATTTTGTCCTATTCTGTGGGCTCTGTCTGTGGCTTGTTCTTCCACTGCAGGGTTCCACCAAGGATCAAAATGAACTACTATATCAGCAGATGTTAGATTTAATCCTGTTCCTCCAGCCTTTAAGCTTATTAAAAACACAGAGTTTGCCCCTTCATTAAAATCTTTAACCATATTCATTCTCTTCTCTGAAGGAATGGATCCATCCAAATAGCTAAAGGATATTCCTTCTGAGCTAATTCTCTTTCCTATATTCTTAAGAACAGATGTGAATTGAGAAAAGACCAAAATTTTATGTCCTTCTTCTATACTCTGGTTAAGAAGTTCTACCAAGGCTTCTATCTTTCCACTACCCCCTTGATAATCATTTATTAATACAGAAGGGTCTAGACATAGCTGTCTTAGTTTTGTTATGTAAGAAAGTATTTCTATTTTACTGTTTTTAAACTCATCTTCCTTTACCTTCTTTTCAACAAGCTCCACTGCATGATTAGCATAGATTCCATAAGCTTTCTTTTGCTCATCATCTAAATCTACTACTAGTCTCTTTTCTATCTTGTCAGGCAATTCCTTTATAACATCCTTTTTTCTTCTTCTAAGAATAAAAGGTTTTATAAGCCTATTGAGCTCATCTAAAACTTCCGGACCTTCATTAAGCCTTTTATGATATCTTGCACTAAATCTCTTTTCATCATATAAGTATCCTGGCATTATAAAATCAAATATAGACCACAGCTCAATAAGAGAGTTTTCTATCGGCGTACCTGATAGAGCAAATCTTGTCTTTGCTTTTATTTCCTTTACAGAAATAGCATTTTGAGAACGTGGATTTTTTATATACTGAGCTTCATCCAAAATGCAGTAATCAAACTCTATAGTTTTATAACTTTCTAAGTCTCTCTTTAATAGGTTATAAGTTGTTATAATCACATCATATTGTTCTATATTCTTAATTATCTCTTCTCTCTCTTCCTTTCCCCCATTAACAGCAGCCACCTTTACAGCGGGAGCAAATTTTTCAAATTCGCTTATCCAGTTATATATTAATGAGGTAGGGGCAACAATCAATGACTTACTTCCCTTATTAGATAATATAAAGGTAATGGTTTGAAGGGTTTTTCCAAGACCCATTTCATCCCCTAAAATCCCTCCAAATCCTAAATAGTCTAAGGCCTTAAACCAGTTATATCCTACCTTTTGATACTCTCTAAGATTCGCTTTTAACTCCGAAGGTTCTTTAACCTTACGCTTTTCTATATTTTTAAACTTATCTCTTATTTCTTTTAATTCTTTTTTTCCTTTTATATATCTAATGCTATTCTCCTCTAAATAGTTATCAAGGTAAACTCCTTTACTTTTAGATATTTCAATATGATTTCCCTCTATATCCTTAGAAGCAACCACATCTAAAAGCTTTAAAAACTTCTTAAGTTCTAACTCTTCTAAATCAAGGTACTCACCGTTATCTAATTTATAATATTTAAGATTATCTCTAAAAGCTCTTAATATATGAACAGTCTCCTCAGGTGGTATATCTCCTATTTTAAAATCCATTTCAAAATAATTATATTTACCTGCTTTAATATCTCCGCTAATCCCCTTAGTCCCCAAAGATTTTAGACTTTTAAAGTTCTCAGAGTAATATACCTCTCCTATTTGTTGAAGCTTTTCTACTTCACTTTTAAAGAATCTAAATATATAGTCATCTCCCTTTATTAGATAAAACTTACCCTTTATTTCCTCAAAACCTAAGATTCTAAGAGTTAAAATAACCTGCTGCTCCTTTTTAGAATCCCTATATATGATCTTTTCTTTATAATCCTCAAACATATTAAACTCAAAAGGTCCATACTTAACCTTCACCGTTAATGTAATATTTTTCTCTTCCTTATCAAAATAGAAATTAAACTGACACTGTTCCATTACTATCTTATCTTTTATAGACTTAGATAAAGTAACATTAGGTGATAAAATATGTAGTTCTGGAATCAATCTTCTTAATATAGTTTCCTCTTCTGAACCAGGAATAGTCACAACCTTAGCCTCGTTAAATATCTGCATATAAGAACTTATCTTATAACAAAACTCATAGTCTGGAAGGTATATTATTGTGCCATACAAGAAAACATCATTTTTAGAGCCTAAAGATACAGGCATTCCACCAGGCGATTTAAGAATATAATTACCCTTTATAGTCTTTAAATCAAAATCTATAGTTGGTTCCTCAAATAAAATCTCCGTTTCTACGGGTCTATAAAAAAATCCTTCATTTAAATAAACTCTATGCTTTCTTATAATCTCCAAAAACTCTCTAACCAGATATTTAGGAATTTTAATGTACTTTCCATCTACATTTCTATCTCCAGTTCTGTTAACGTATTTAAAGTTTCCCTCTATCTCCTTCAAAGTCTCAATAAAAGCAACAAGCCTTTTATCCTTTGTACTTAACCTTTGATTTTTTATATCAAAAGTGAAGTTTTTGCTGTATTTTATAGGAATATTATTATAATAAGCTAATAAAAACTGATTAATGTCCTTTAACATATAAAGATTACTTGAACTGATAGATTTAAGTCCTATTTTGAATTCTGCTGTAATGTTGTCATTCCATTCATTCTTATTTATGTAAACCTCTATTTTTATTTCTTCTTTATCTTTTTCATTCCCTAAAAGCATAGATAATACATTACTTTTACTTTTAAAAACCGTATCTACTTCAACATTGTCTCCCTTTAAAAGAGGATGACTAACTAATTCATCTAAAGCCTTATAAAAAGTTGCAACTAAATGCTTACAACAATAATTGTTTTTTTTAAACTCATTCTTTTCAAAATCTAAGCAACTGCAGTTGGTAGATAAAATACTTTTCTTTACTGCATCCATCTCAATTTTTGTATGATATTCATTAAACAGGTTCTCCGAAACCACATTGCCGTCTATACAGATTAAATCTTCTTCACTTGTGATATCTAAAGAAGAAATTAAATCATTATTAAGAATTCTCTGCCCTTTAGCATGGTTTCTTCCACTGGTTTCTTGATTAAATATTTGTAATAACATATCTTCTTTTAACATATTTTCTCCCTAGTATAGATAAACAACTTAATAATTGGGTTCAGCTTTTATCTTTAATTTGGACTTTATAATTTTATAATTATACCACAAAAAAACTAACAGTTCCTATTCCAAACATATTTGAAACAATAATACGTATTACAGCCATCAACCACCAACAAATGAGTTTTATTAAAGTAAGATGCACTTACTAGAACAAACTTTAACTAGATTTTACTTTATAAAATGTTAGCACATAAAGCTGGCCAGGCATGAAGCCTGCTCAGCTTTAGTCAAATTTTACTTTCTGAAATAGCATCAAATAATAAGACTGACTAAGAAAGTCAGTCTTTAAATATGTATATATAATGTCTACATTCTTGCAGGAATTATCTCTATCCAATATCCATCTGGGTCATTAATGAAATATATTCCCATTGGCTTATTTTCATAACAAATACAGCCCATATTCTTATGGAAATCATATGCAGCATCAAAATCATCAGTTTTAACTGCAAGATGGAATTCATTTTCCCCAAGGTTGTAGGCTTCAGTTCTATCTCTAAGCCAAGTCAGTTCTATTCTATGACCAGTTGTACCATCTTCCATAAATACTAGGATGAAGCTTTCATCATCATGAGTATATCTTTTAACCTCCTCAAAACCAAGAGCCTCCTTATAAAAAGCTACACTCTTATCTAAATCTAAAACATTAATATTATTATGATCAAAAGTAAATTTCATTTTGTGCCCTCCCGTAAAAATTATTTGCTAAGTATTAGTACCTATTATAAAATATATTTACCATAATTATCTTATAAAAACAAGCACTTTTAAATCTTCTAAATGTAAAACAAGGTAAAATTTAATTTATATAAAAGGTGGCACATTCATGAATAAATTTAATGTAAGAGTTAATTATCTCTATAATAGTGGATTTTGCATTGAAACTAAAAAACATCTTTTAATTTTTGACTACTACTTGGATTCAGTCAAATCGAACATTAAAAATAAAACTAGTGGAATCATTAGTGAAGAAGACTTAAAAACAAATAAACAGATAGTAGTTTTCTCATCTCACAGCCATGAAGACCATTTTAACCCTGTAATTTTTAATTGGGCCTTAATAAATTCTAATATTACATATGTATTAAGTAGTGACATTGAATCAATCAAAAACAGTGAAAATATTAAATATATGTCACCATATAACCAACTGAAGCTAAATGATTTAGTAATTAAGTCCTACGGATCTACTGACATAGGCATTTCCTTTCTTATTAATGTAGATGGTGTAAACTTATTTCATGCTGGTGATTTAAACTGGTGGCACTGGTGGGATGAAAGCCAAACTGAAAATGAAATGGCTGAAACAAACTTCAAAAACGAGATTGAAAAGATAAAAGGTGAAAAAGTAGATATAGCGTTTTTCCCTGTGGACCCAAGATTAAAAGAAGATTATTATTTAGGTGGAGAATATTTTATAAAAGAAGTAAATCCGAAAATCTTCATTCCGATGCATTTTGGTGAAAAATATGAAACAACAAAAATTTTTACAGAAAGAGTAGCTAACAGTCCGACAAAAGTTATTGAAATAACTAATAGGGGACAGGATATACTCCTATAACATATGAGACTAGATTATACTGAGCAAGCTAATTCTTCTACCAATTTTAAATAACTTCAATCCTTAATTAATTTAGAATTGAAGTTATCTATTCTTATAAAGTTCATGTTTATTATGATTTATTATTTAGCTTGCTCCACTCACTTCTTAGTATTCCATATAAATACATATCATATCTTTTTCCATCTCTATGAATAAACTCTCTATAAGTTCCTTCTCTTTTAAACCCTAATCTCTCATATAGCATTATTGCATCCTTATTGTATTCCAAAACATTTAGTTGGATTCTATGAAGATTAAGCTCTTCAAACCCAAATTCCATTGTAAGATTGAGAGCCTCCTTTGCAAATCCTTTTCCCCTATAATCTTCGTCGCCAATACCTATATAAATAATTGCAGTTCCATTATTCCATAATATATTTTCGAAACCAGTAACACCTATGAATGCCTTATCCTCTATAGTTCTTATAGCAAAAATAAAACTATCATTGGACTGCTCTGTAGAATTAATCATTTCTTTTAATTTATCCTTAGATTTAGGAAAAGCTGCTACCATATCATAAAATCTCAGAAAATAAACATCATTATACCATTTTTTAAAAGTTGATATATCTTCTTCATTAATGGATGTAAGCTTAACCTTTTCTCCTTTTAATAGATTCTTAAGCGGCATTTTATCCCCCCAAATTAAGCAAAATATTTATTATCAAATAGATATACAAGCTCGTGATTAAATTAAGAATTTTAGATAAAGTATTGCATACCGAGACTTTACCTAAAATTCATTAATGATTAAACTTATATACTAAAAAAACACTGCATGTAGAAGTTGTTTTTATGAATTAATTAAAGATTGAAATTATGTATCTTTAATTAGCAACAAAGTATAAATTTCTTTTCTAATTTTAATGGGTGATAAGACATTTTAGATTTTCTTAATCCTTCAATACCCAAGTCTTGTTCTCTATTTATTATATGTACATTATTAAAACATTTATCTATAAATGTTTTAGCAATAAAACTGTATATACCTCGTATATTCTTGTCTCCTTTTTCAATATGAATCACAGCTAGATCTTCATTCAGTTTTTCCCCTAAACTAAATGCAGATAATTTTTCATCAACATAAACAGCTATTCCATTAACCTTTAATATATTCATATTATTGACTACATTCTTTATTGCTTGAAGTTCATAATAAAGCTTACAGTCTTTTTCTTCATTTTCGTCATACCATTTTTCTGCTACTTCAATAACATCGTTAATTACTTTTTCACTATTTATTTCAACTACTTCATAATTATAGTTTTTAACAAAAAAATTATAATGATTCTTCTTTCCATGAAGCTTTTTACCTGCGAAGCTCATAAGCTTTTTTGCTTCATATAAGTAATCAAAATTATCTCTATCCTCTTTTATACAAATATCATTTATTTTATGAAATAAACCTTTAATTTCATGTATAAAGTTTTCTTCTAGATCCTTAAATAAATATTTCATATCATTCTCTTCTCTATACTTTTTTAGCACTTCAATAATTTCTCTTAGATTTTCCTTTGAATATCCCAACGGCTGCATAAAGTGATAATCACCTTGAAAATCTTTCTTTTTTATAATAAGTACATCTTTGTATATTGCATATTGAATATCACAAGCATCTTTCCACATATATAAAGTTAAAAAAGAATATTCACAACTTAAGAACTTATACGGATAGATATACTTGTCAATTATCCCCTTATCTTTTAAATCCAATTTTTTAAAATTCATATACTACTTCTCCCCAACTGTTATATTTAAAATTAAATTATAGAAGTGATTATTAACTTTTAATATACTTCTTATAATTTAAATTAATATTTCTTAATAATAGTTTCCTTATAATTTTACACTCCTTACTCAGTTTAGTAAATATATGACCTCTGTATGTTGTGTAAGTATACAACTTCGTAAACGATTGAAATTACTCATCTTTAATCATATTATTATATTACAAAAAAAGATTACTATTGCTCGTATTCAAAAATCAAATAAAAAACTGAGCAGGCATCTCCCATACTCAGCTTAATCTAAAAATTACTTTATGAATTTGATAATTGGATATGTGATGTTGTAGGAAGTTCACACTCTAAGTCTATATCCAACACCCCAAAGAGTTTCAATATATTGAGGTTCTGATGGATTTGACTCTATTTTTTCTCTTATTCTCCTAATATGTACTGTAACAGTAGCGTTATCTCCAATAGCCTCCAGACCCCAAATTCTTTCAAACAGTTCTTCCCTACCAAAAACCCTATTAGGATTTTCAACTAAGTATAGTAATAATTCAAATTCCTTTTGTGCTAAATTTACTTCAACACCATTTATAAAAACCTGTCTGTAATCTTTTCGAAGCTCCAGACCTCTTATTACTATATTATTGTTCTTTTGTTTGTCCCTAAATTTACTTTTTAATCTTTCATAATTTTGAAGATGAGTTTTTACCCTAGCCACTAACTCTCCTGGACTAAAGGGCTTTGTAATATAATCATCAGCACCAAGACTTAATCCTCTAATTTTATCAATTTCTTCTTTTTTAGCAGAAACCATTAATACTGGAATGTCTTTATATTCTTGCATACTTTTTAAAATGCTAAACCCATCAATTTTAGGAAGCATAACATCAAGAATTATTAAGTCATATTTATTTTCTTTTACTTCATTTAGCCCTTCCACTCCATCAGTAGCTATTATAACTTCAAATCCTGCAAGTTCTAAGTAATCTCTTTGAAGTTCCGCAATACTTAAATCATCTTCAACAATTAATATTTTTTTCATAACAATTGCCTCCCTCCCTTACTTTTGCAAGTGATATCATAATACTTGTTCCTTTATCTCCATGACTTACAGCCCATATTCTGCCCTTATGACCTTGTACAATTTGTTTCGCGATGGCAAGGCCTAGCCCACTGCCCTTTGTTTCATTCCTTGATGGATCTATTCTGTAAAACTTATCAAAAATTTTACTTAACTCTTCTTCATCAATTCCAGGTCCATTATCTCTAATCTCAACTATAGTACTTAAATTAGTTTCCCTAAGACTTATGACAATTTCACCTTTTTCTTTATCCATATATTTATGAGAGTTATCAATAATATTAACAATAACTCTCCTCATTCTTTCTCTATCAATCTTAATGAATCTTGAATCTTTTAAATCATTTTTTAAACTAATTAAAATGTTATTTTTAGCAAGTTCTAACTCTATTTCATCTATGCAATAATTAAAATATTGAATAATATCAGTTTTTTCGAAATTAAATGGAAGCTGATTTAGATCAAGCTTTGAGTATAAAAGCAAATCCTCAATCATAACATTAATATGTTCAGCTTTTGAATAAATGGTTTTTAAATACCACTCTATTTTTTCAGGAGTATTTGCTACACCATCTAAAACACCCTCTACATAGCCTTTTATAGAGGTTATAGGGGTCTTTAGATCATGAGAAATGCTGGATATTAACATTTTTCGATTCTCATCATACTTCATTTTCATATTTATAGAATCCTTAAGCTGTATCCTCATGACTTCAAAATCACGGCATAATTCCTTAATCTCCTTATCTCCTTCCTCAACAATTTCATAATGCAAATTCCCTCTGCTAATCTCAGAAACAGCATTTTTAAGAAGTTCTATTGGTTTTAGTATTCTTTTTGAGAAATAGTATGACATAATTCCATTAACGACTATAAATGATAGAATAAAAATAACTACAATAACTAAGATAAAGTTTTTAAATAAATTTGTTTCTTCCCCTATAGGCGCTAACAATATTATTTTCCCCTGAGTTCCATCTTTTAGATTAAACTCACATCCTTGAAGAATGTAATATATACTATTAATTTTTACAGTATCATCTAGGGATTGCTGATTTGCTTCTTCTATTGATTTTTCTATATCAATTTTATTAATATCCTTTGACGCTAATACAGCATTATGCCCTTTAGTAACTATATATTTACCATTAAAGCTTGAAAGTCTCTGAGATAAATACTCTTCAAATCTAACTTCTTCGTCAATTAGCAGATTTTCCTTTTGTATACTGCTTAAAATATTTGATAAGTTAGCTCGTATTACTGCAGCCTCTTTAAAATTGTTATAGCTTATATCTTTGTTAAAAAACCTTGAGGAAATAAAGAAAAATCCAATAGCAGTAATAGTTGTAATAATCAAAGGTATTACAACTATTACTGTGTTAGCTATAATTAAACGATTTTTTATATTCATTTCTCCACCTTAAAATTCTTTTTTATCAAATAGATAATAACTTATTGTAAATAATATTATACTATAGCTGCACATCATCATAAACTGACGTACAATTTTCCAAAATGGAAAAGTACTTATAATCCATAAGTTATACCAGCTCATCATAGATGTAAAAAATATACCTGAATAACGTGAAAAAATAATTTCAAGTCCTTTAAAAACAATGAAAAGGAGAATGGATACAAAAAACACGCCTACTCCACTTTTTATGATGTTTATCAAAAATACAATTATCATTGCAAAAACCATCATAGGCAGTAAGGTAACAAGATAACAAATTAATATTCTAAAAAACCCCTGTAAAGTGAAGGAATTTGAATCTAAAAGAAGCCCTCCTATAATTGAAAAAATCATTGAAAATAAAAGGTTTGCTAGTATAAAAATTAATATAGCAGTTAACTTTGCAGCAAAAAACTTTAATCTGGTAACGGGCCTAGTAAGTGCAATTTTCATTGTATTTTGAGAAAATTCTGCTGAGAAACTATCTATAGTAATAAGTGCAGTAAACAATGGTAAAATCGTTTTTACAAGTAAAGATAGTATAAGTATAGGGAATTCCATACTCCCTACTCCCCTCAGCCCAAAACTACTTCTCACCCCAATAACACCAAATTGTCCTATTACAATAAAAGCAAGTGATATTATTACTGCTACTAGTGCTTTCTTCTTTTTATATAATTTTTCTACTTCATTAATTAATGCTGCTTTAAATCCTCCCATTTCGTTCTACCTCGCTAATAAAATAATTTTCAAGTGATGCATAATTATTTAATATGTTTTTAGTAGTATCCACATTAAGCAACCTTCCATTATATAAAACACCAATACGGTTGCAAGTAAGCTCAACATCATGAATAAGATGGCTTGATATAAAAAAGGTTGTTTTCTCTTTTTTTGCAAGATTTTTTATAATATTTCTCATATCAATCATTCCCTCAACATCAAGACCATTCAAAGGCTCGTCCAAAATAATTACCTCAGGCTTAGATAAAATTGCTGCAGCAATTCCAAGGCGTTGTTTCATCCCCAGAGAGAACTTTCTTGGCTTTTCATCTTTATATTTTAATATACCTGTAAGTTCTAAAACTTCTTCTATCCTCTTATTATCAACATTATCATAAAATCTTGAGAATTGTTTTAGATTTTCAAAAGCTGTCAAGTATGGATAAGATTCAGCAGTTTCAATAATACACCCAACCTTTTCAATAGCCTTTTCAAAATCTTCTAAAACACTATATCCCAAAATCTTTACATCACCACTATCTGGTTTTATAAGACCAGTCATGATTTTCATGGCAGTAGTTTTCCCAGCTCCATTAGGACCTAAAAAGCCAAAAATATCTCCTCTATATATCTCAATGTTAATATCCGTTATTCCCCTACCATTTTTATATACTTTTGTAAGATTATTAATCTCAATAACTGTCTCCACAGGCCTTCCTCCTTTAATAATGGATTGAATTTTTGATGCAGGACAACTATGAAGCCTATTCTGTTTTAAATAGGTTTTGCTTCATAAAATAGTATCAAATCACAGGGGACACCTTTTAGATTATGTCCCCTTCATTAACTTAGCTATCTCTTCTATTATTAATCAAATACTCTAATGAATTCGTTATCCGTCATTAAGTTTGATCTTATACCATTATCAAAATTAAAGTATATTTTACCTGAATATAAATCAAAACTAAGGTTACCTTGTCCACCATTACCTAAAGCATCCGTATAATTAAAATTTCCATTATGGGTACTTTCATTAAATTCAGCATCAAACCTAAAGTCTTTTGCATCTTTTGCATATTCTTCATAGCCTTGTTTATACTGCTCATGATACCTTCCAGCAATATTCTTATTATCAGCATGAGCAATATCTAAAATTCTCTCACCAATCTTTTCGAACTTTCCACCTTTTTCTATAACAACATTACTCTTATAAGTTCCTACATACATTTGAAGGTTTTGCAGATTATTATAGTCCCTTTGAACAGACTTTACTACTTTCTTTCCTGAAAGGTCTTTTTTAGTAACCTTTGTTGAATCAATATCAGATATTTTTCCTAAAAGCTCAAAGGTTATATTGTGATCCTTACCGTCATCATCCTTACCTGAAAGCATCGCTGTTCCAAAAACACTTTGGATTATTCCATTCTTATCTACAACCATCTTTCCTTTAACTTCTTTAACAAATATATCTTTTGTAATTTTAGGCATCTTATTTTGATTATCTGTATTTTCATTCATCCCAAATGAATTCTTAAATTGAAAAGATGCTACAGCATTTACTAGAGCAGGAATCTGAGCTTCTCTTATAGAACCAGATAACTCTTTGCTTCCATCTGTCTTTTCAGAAACTACAACATTATCTTTAAGATTGCCTATTAAAGCATCAGCTATCTTTTCTATGTCCTCTGCATTTTTTTCTTTGAAAGGATTCGTCATAAACTTATATTCTAAGGGACTTGTATACTCAGTTACATAGTAAGTATCTTCTTTTCTGTTATTAGTAACAAGAGTATTTTTATCACGATAATAATAACGTTCTGTTTTATTGCTTCCATCAACAGTAGTTGTAACACTTTCAGAAGCATTTTTTGATATATCATACTTATTTACCGAATCTTGGGAAAATATTACATTATCATTATCCTTAAGTATAACGGACATATCAACAGTATAGCTTGAAAACTTACTAGTAAGGTTTTCTGCTGTATACTTTAAGGTATCTTTACCCTGTTCATATGCACTTTTAGAAGCAACTTCAGTCACTGCAGTGATAATAAATATTAAAGAACCTATAACAAGACTTGCAATTATTGCTGTTTTTTTTCTAATTTTCACCCTACCTCATCTCCTTTTAAAAATATTTAAATATTTTATAGATATACAACTTCATAACTGAATTGTTTAAGTATTAAAGTTATTTATCCTTAGAAAAGCTTTCCTTACTTCTATCTTAAAGTAAATATCTCTACTTTTTATAAACTAATTATAAACAAAATCTAAACTCTTCTTAGTATTTTTATAAAAAATCTCAAAAAAAAGAACAGCATATGCTGTTCTTTAATCTTTCTTAACTTAACTAATCATAATTTATAATATACAAATTTACTTTTATACTATTCCATCCCCGACTTTAAAGCTTCAGTCATAGAAATTTTATTGATCTTCTTTCTGCTTAAAACCTTAGATATCTCATAGGTAATATAAATCACTAAAAACCCAACCAAAACATAGGTATATCTTATAGTCACAGGAAAAGCAAAGTTCATACTCTTGGTTATAGAATTAAACATAGCACTTAAGGATGCTAGAAGGATCGGTACTCCTATAATATATCCAATGACAATTATAAAGGAGGAACTGTTTAATATAAGTGAATATACTTCCTTCTTTCTGTATCCAAAAACCTTCATAAGAGATATACTTTCCTTATTTTCTTCTATAATTAAGGAAGTTACAACATATATAACTATAAGTCCTATTATAAAAGACATAAAGGACATAGTGCCTACAGCATATTGCATTGGCTGAGTCATAGAATCAAAAGCCTTTTTAAAGTCATCAATGGTTGCAGCTCTTAATAACTTGTTTTCAGGAATACTAAGCTTATCCTTACTCCATAAACCCATATAGCTATTAACGGGATATTTTAGCATAGCATTAAATTTTGTAAGTGACATATAGATGTATTCCCCTACGTAAGTTTCAGCTATACTATCAACAGTTATGCTGTACTCTCTTGAATCAAGTTTATTGACAACCTGGATTGTATCTTGAGGCTTTACCTTAAGCTTATCTGCCAGAGGTTTTGTAATAATAATCTTATCAGTATTTAGCTTAGTTCCTGATTTATCTTTAAGAGAAATATATTTAGAGTCCGTGCTGATTCCATATACAGAGAAACCTGTTTTGTTATCTGACTTCAATGTAAAAGGTGATACTGAGAAAGCTTCCCCCTTTGAAGGTGTTCCCTGCTGTAAAGCGTTAAACACGTACTCGTATTGATACTTATATGCATTTTCATAAGTATCCTTCATTAAAAAGTCTATGGAACTCTTTGCTGCAAAACCATAAAGTAAAAGCATTGTTGCAAGAACAACCCCAAGTAAAAGAAATATGCTTCGTGGTATGCTTCGAAGCTGCTCTCTTACTTTAAATTTGGTTGAAAACTTAAGTGTATCAAGCTTTAGCTTTCTTTCAATAAAGCTAACTTTACCCTTTTCTTTTCCACCTCTCATTAATTCCACTGGAGAGCATTTAAGTGCCTTATTTACTACAAAGTAGCCGCAAATACTTAAAAAAATCACTGGCAGCAATATACTGATTACAATATACTTTATGCTAAAGCTTGCAGAATCTATTGGCATATTAAAATACATTACCATAAAGTTCAGCATAGGCCTTAAGGTAAAAGTCCCAAGTATAGTTCCTATTATTCCACCTGCCAGTGCAATGGATAATGGATACATGAGATAATGCTTCATAATCTCTCTTTTCCTATAACCTAATGCATAAAGAGTTCCAATAACTACAGGCTCTCTTTTTAGCATTCTCCACATAACTATCCCTGTTAGTATACAGGTGAGAAGCAGTATGGCTACGGGCATCGAAGAACTTACTTTATTGATACCATCGATCTTTGCACCCACATAGGTTACCCTTGGATTTTCACTAATATTGGTCCATTTAAAGATAACTATATTTTCACTTTTTAAGTAATCTTTAAATTGTGCTATTTTACTATCTACACTGTTTTTATCACCATTAAATTTAATAGAATAAGAGCTGCTACCCTTATTGATATTATTAAAATCATCTTTACTGATTACCGCTATTCCAAAGACATTGGGATCGTTCAATAAATCACTCTCTGATTTTATTGGATAAATATAATTTGGCAGTGACATAAATCCTGAGATTGTAAGATTCTGATTATATAATTTTATACTGTCACCAATTTTTAGCTCATTTGCTTTTGCATAGGCAGGATCAATAAGAATATCCTTACCACTCAATTCTTTTCCCTCAATAATTGCAGGTATATTAACCTTTGTATTTTCACTAAATATCCTTAGAGTTTTATCCTTAGAAACGGAATAATCAATTGACCTAGTTTCTTCTATACTCATATTGAACTTTGATTCTAAATCTTTAATATTATTCAGCTTCTTATCAGCAATAAAGCTTGCATCTTCCTGTACATAATTCTTTTCAAAGGAAGTCTTTATATTAGTCATATTACTTGAAAGTTGATTGAACATGGTATAAAGAAGACAGCTAATAATAATGAGCACTAATGAACCCAAGTATTGAGACTTGCTTTCCATCATGGTTCTCTTTATTTTTTTATTAATAACCATTACCACTCAATCCTTTCTGCTGGGATAATTGTTTTATTGATTACTTCATCTACAATTTCTCCACTTCTAACCTTATAAACCCTGTTAGCCATGCCACTTATGGCTGTATTGTGAGTTATCATAAGTATAGTTGTGCCAAACTCCTTATTAATCTGCTGTAATAGCTTTAAAATTTCTCTAGAGGTTACAAAGTCAAGCGCTCCTGTTGGCTCATCACATAAAAGCAATTTAGGATTTTTAACTACTGCTCTTGCTATAGAAACCCTCTGCTGCTCCCCTCCGCTTAATTCCCTAGGGAATCTATACTTCTTATCTAACATTCCTACTGCCTTTAAAACCTCATCTGTATCTAAAGGAGACTTGCTGATGTTAGAAACCACCTCAATATTTTCACCCACAGTAAGATTAGGTATTAGATTATAAAATTGAAATATAAAGCCTATATGCTCTCTTCTATAATCTGTAAGCTGATTATCCTTTAATCCAGTAACTTCTATGCCATCCACTGATACCTTACCTGAATCACTACGATCTATTCCCCCTATTATGTTAACTAAAGTTGATTTACCAGATCCTGAAGGTCCAAGAATTACTCCAATCTCACCTTTATCAAGATTCATTCCAACACCCTTTAGAACCTCCGTAGTAACTTCCATAGTTTTATAACTCTTTTTTAACCCCTCTACCCTTAAAAACATTTATTTCCCTCCTGTATTCCTTTTTAGCACTCAACAATTATCAATTGTTGAGTCTCCCGCATTCTTATTAGCACGTAACAATTATTAATTGTTACATCTCCTGCATCCCTTAAAAGTACATAAAGATTATTAATCTTTATGCCCCCATTCCATTTTTTATTAGTTCAATCATAGCTTTAATTTCTCTCTCGTATACTTCAAAGTCTTCATCTATAATGTCCTCGCCAGCTGTCCTTGCTTTATTCATGAGGTACTCCTTAATTTTTAATGATACTCCTGTGATAAAAAGAGAAAGTATTTTATCATCTATGTCTTTTCTAATATAGCCATTACTTTTGCCATCTTGAATCAGTTTAAGTAAATATTCATCTGAAACCTTCATCATGTAAGCCATAGATTCATCAGTCAAGCTGCTGTATTTACCTAGAAATACATCCTCAATAAAAATAACAATTTCCCTTTCATCCCTTAATTTAAGCCACATCTCCTTAGAGTTTTGATAAAAGAGATCAAAAATATTAATATCTTTATCTTTAATGTTCATATATTTATTGTATCTTTTCATAAGAAACTCCATAGACCACTGCACTGAAAATAAGAAAAGTTCCTTTTTATTCTCGAAGTACTGGTACATGCTGCCTTTTGAAACTCCAGCGTTTTTTGCTATATCACCTATATTACCTTTTTCAAAACCCTGATTTAAAAATTCACTTATTGCAGTTCTCATTATCTTCTCTTGTTTTTCTTCATTAAGATTAAAAAATGTTTCCTTTGGCATCCTATCACTCCTCGTGCCTTTGTTTATTAACATAACTTTTATACTTTTGTGTAAGTTCCAGCTATGTGACTCACGAGTCACATGACCCTATAGTCATATTATAAGACTTAATTTTTTAGCAGTCAATACAATTGTGAGTTCTCAAAAAGCTTAAGAATAGTTATCACAAGTTTGAGAATGATGCTCGTCATATAGTATTATGATAAATTTTATTGAAAAAAATGGATGTAAAACCTTTCTAGGTAAAACACCCATTTATAGTTATTAATATGTTTTTTATAATTTTCCTAACTATATATATCCGAAAACTCTATTTTGATCCTTTCTACCTTATCTTCACTTGTATAGATATTAAGTTCATTAAAGTTTTTATCCTCATGTACCAATCTTACAGGAAGTTCTATTCTAAACTCGCTTCCTTTACCCAAAGCACTTTCTAATTCTATAGTCCCATCATGTAAAACTACTAATTCCTTAACTAATGAGAGACCTATTCCACTTCCTTCTCTATTTCTAGATAAGGACTTATCTACCTGAACAAATTTTTCAAATATGGATGATTGTTTTTCAGTAGGTATCCCTAATCCAGTATCTTTGACAGATAGAACTATGCGGTTCTCCTTATCGTATATGTTAACTTCTATACTTCCGCCACTAGGGGTAAATTTTATAGAATTTGACAGCAAATTAAGGATGATTCTTTCCATGGCATCTGGATCAAATGCCATAACTTTTTCCTCTATTTCTGTATCAAAGATAATAGAAATACCTTTACTTTCAACATAATCAACAACTGATAATACAATGTTTTCTACTATACTTACTATATCATTGTTGGAAGACTGGGTAAAAAAATGTCCAGCATCAATTTTTGTTATGTCAATAAGATTACCTATGATTCTAAGAAGCCTATAGCAGTTTTGTCTCATTATACTTATGTACTTTTCTACACTTTCTTGTTCTTCATTAAATGCACTAGTTTTCAATTCTATAATTTGAAGAGCACTAAAAATTAAATTTAATGGTGTTCTAAGTTCATGAGAAATATTAGAGAAAAAATTGGTTTTTAACTTATCATAATGCATCATTTCTTGAATACGCTTTGCATTTTCTTCATTGTTCTTATGATCTGTTATATCAAGTCCAAATAAAACTAATCCTCTACGGGTTCCATCATCATTAAATAGAGGTATTCTTAATGTATCATAAACTCTATTAATACTCTCTTTTTTATCTGGTACGACTTCTTCACTTCTATACATAGTGCCTGTCTTCCATGCTTCCTCATCTTTATTCATCCAATTTGCTAACACATATTTTTCATGAATTGATAAATTAATTAATTCATCAATACTTTTATTTTGAAAATCTTTTTCACTAATGTTTAATAATTTTAAAACTGTATTATTTGCCTTAAGAAATTTATCCTCAGGACTTCTCATGTAGATTATATTAGGAGTGGAATCCATTACTGCATACAACAAACTCTCACTATCCAATAATAATCTTTCAGCAAGTTTACGTCTATATATATTAGCAATCACAAAAGCTAGTGCCAGTATAATAATAAATATAATACCAGTTATTAGATACAAAACTTGTGTTTTAGATATATTATAAAATTTAGAAGGCTGATTAACTATCTCTGCCCCCTTAGGCAAGGCGTTTAAGTCAATATGAAATTGTTTTAATTTATCATAATTAAATACATAGTTATGAGCTGAATCTTCAGTAACAGGAATATCAGATGGTTTCTCACCATCTAATACTCTTAAAGCTAATTTAGATACCTCTTTTCCTAAATTAGTACCATCAGTAATCATTCCTCCAATACTTTCTCTGTTAAGTTGTATATAGTATACAGAATACACAGGTATTTCAATATCTTTAAAGAGAAACTCTGTGCTCTTCTGAACGGGGATATCTTGTCCCCTATCATCCTTAACTGTTCCACCAAAATAAATAACAGTATCTTTAGGTAGATTATTTATTTTTTCTTTAATTTTTAGAATATTCTTCTGATCATAAAATAAAATGTTAACTTTATCTTTATATAAAGGAGCTAACGCTTTCCTTGATTCCTTATCCATATTATTATCAACTACAAATATTTGTTTAGTATTAGGATGAAGCTTCAAAGCAATATCTAAAGTGCTTTTAGTATCAGTACTCTTTACTATCCCTGTAAAAAGTGGGTGCTTACTAAGTATAGACTTATCAAAGTTTTGTACGCCACTAAATACAACAGGAGTATTTGGAAATAACTTATCTCCGTACTTTAGTAAAAAATAAAATGCATTGTCATCTAAACTAACTATTGCATCAAATTTAGTATCTGAAAAATTATATTTATACAACTCATAATATTGCGGCCAAGATCTTTCTCCTGAATCCATATATTCTATTTTTAAATTTATATTTTTTTTACTATCTACAAACTGTGCATTTATTGAAGATATAATTTCATCAGTCCATTGTTTTGATTCATATCCAGATAAAATAGTATTTTCACTTCCATAAGAATTTAAAATTAGCACATTTTTTTGATCTGTACTCTGAGCGAGAACAATTTTTGGAAATAAAAGAAAAAATCCAATAAAACAAATAAGAAAAATATATTGTCTTTTGTATTTATTATTTTTGAAAATAGTTAATCCCCCCTAAAAAACATAGTACTTTAATACTATGTTTTTAATTATGACCTCCAGCTGTTGCAGTGATACTAATATTGCAGCATTTCTCGTCCATAATACGTAAACTTAATAAAAACTTTCCTGTAGATCTATTATAAATTCACTGCTTTAACTTGTTTACTTTCCATATAACAAAGTTTTTCATTTTTATCTCTTCTTAATAATTTGTGTTATGAAATTATTAAGAAGGATATACTTAATAGAATTCTAAAAAGTATACCCTTATAAATTGGCATAGGTATAAATCTATATAATTTCATGGTTATGCACTCTTATTTTGTCAGTATTGTTATTACCCTATCAGTAAAAATATACACTACTTTCTTTCTACCATGTTTTATTGATTTTCTATACTCCCTCATCTACTACTTAACCAGAACAACCGCCTCATATGGCCTTAATGTTATCTCTTTTTTAGATTGATTATAATCAATATCCATATAATTAGATAAAACATTCTCTTTATATTCTATCGGAATATTATATTGTTTACTTGAAAGATTTGTAATAACAGTTATCTCAATGTCATTCAGTTTTCTACTATAAGCAACGATATTATCGTATTCTTTTAATGCAGGTTCTATAGCACCATAAACGATGACATCTTTATAGGAGATTGACTTACGTAACTTAATTAATTTTTTGTAATATTGATATAGAGAATTCTCATCATTGATTTGATTTTTTACATTAATTTCTCGATAATTGGGATTCACTTTAAGCCATGGTTTTCCATGCGTAAATCCACCATTTTCACAATCACTCCATTGCATTGGCGTTCTACCATTATCACGGCTTCTTCGATATACTACTTTTAGTGCTTCCTCTGGTGTGATTCCAGCACAAATGGCGCGTTCAAATTGATCCTTTGAAGAAACATCATTATACTCGTCAATCGAAGAGAAAGGACAATTTCTCATACCTATTTCTTCTCCTTGATAAATAAAAGGAGTTCCACGTAATAAGAAATACATAGTAGCTAATACCGAACCTAAGTAAAACGATAATTCTTTATTATTGCAGTCTTCATCCCTAAAATATTTATCTATGCTTCTTGGCTGATCATGATTTTCCAGATATAATGCTCCCCAGCCAACATCTTGAATGCTTAATTGACTATGAAAAATAGCTTCTTTCAAATCTTTGACAGACCAATCTGTTTGAGGATACCAATTACCATCAGGACTCAAATCTAAGTCTGAATAGCTAAAATCAAATATCATTGAGAAATGCCCATCATCTCCAATATATTCATCTAATTGCTCATATGGAACCCCTGGGGCTTCTGCAACCGTCATAGCCTCCATTCGTCCATATGTTTTTTCTTTTAATTCTTTTAAAAATACTCCGATTCCTTTTTGATTCAAACAAACAGATCCTAGACCTACTAAACCATCCTCTCCATCGGTTGGAAGACATGGATAGTTTTGATCCTTTTTTATAAAAGTAATTGCATCAAGTCGAAAACCGGCTACACCTTTATCCAGCCAATAATTAATCATTTCATAAAGTTCTTCTCTTAACTTTGGATTTTCCCAGTTTAAATCTGGCTGGGATTTATCAAAAACATGCATATAACAGTTATTATCTTCTGATCTTTCCCAAACAGAACCACCAAAAATACTTCTCCAGTTCGTCGGAAGCTTCTCACCATCTAGGTTCTTAAAAATATAATAATCTCTATAAGAACTACTCGAATCACTTATTGCTTCTTGAAACCATTTATGCTCACTGGAAGAATGATTTAATACAAGGTCTATCAAAATTTTAATATTATACTCTCTTGCATTTTCTAACAGTTCATCCATATCGTCCATAGTGCCAAACATTGGATCTATTGCATAATAATCAGCTACATCATACCCATTGTCTTTCATAGGGGATTTATAGAAAGGGCAAATCCATACTACATCTACTCCCAGATCTTTTAAATACGGAAGTTTCTTAGTAATTCCCTTTATATCCCCAATACCATCATTGTTGCTGTCATAAAAACTTTTTGGGTAAATTTGATAAACAACTGCTTCTTTCCACCATATTCTATTCATAATTTTTCTCCTTATAATTTAAGTACTTAGAAGCTTACTACATTCTAATTTTTATTTAAAACGAAACTTTAAAACACCTAAGTTATTCTTTTACTAATTATTTCTCTATAATGCTCTCTAACCTTTTTCCGCCCCATCTGTTACTCCAGCAACAATATATTTTTGCAGGAACAAAAATAGCAGAACTATTGGTATAATAACAATCAATACTGATGGGAAGAGCAATTCCCACGGATTTCCATATTGACCTGCTAAGTTTTTCGCATAGTACAATTCCAACATTAATGTCTTCTTTTGAGAATTTCCAAGTACTAGGAATGGAAGAAGATAATCATTCCAAATCCACACAGCATTTACAATAATTACGGTTACCGTTGTAGGCTTTACTAAAGGAAATATAACTTTAAAGAATACCTGAAATATGTTAGCTCCATCAATTACTGCTGCCTCTTCTAAAGAAACAGGTATACTTTTCAAAAATCCATGATATAAGAATACTGAAAGGCTTAACCCAAAGCCTCCATACATTAAAATTAAACCGCCTATGTTCTTTAAATGTAACTTTTCCATAAAGCTAATTAATGGATACATTACAGATTGGAACGGTATCAACATTGCTGCTGTAAACGCTAAGAATAAGATATTACTAAATTTTGATTTACTTCTAACCATTACCCAAGCTGTGAATAACGATATAATTACTATTAAAGTTACTGATGATACTGTAATCAGCAAAGTATATCCTACACTACGGAACAGATGAATCTGTTCCAAGGCATTTCCTAGATAAGAAAGATCCCAGCTTTTTGGTACTGAAAGAGGTGAACCAACTATTTCAGCTTGTCCTTTAAATGAATTAATAAATAAAAATATTAATGGAAAAAGTGTGTAAATAGCAGCGATAATCAAAGATGTATAAATTGTTCCATTTATAATGTTTCTTTTACTTTGCATTCTCTTTAAAGATTTCATTATGCTTCTACTTTTTTCTTTTTCATTATAAAGATTTAATGATTCCATTATGCTTCAACCTCCTTCTTTTTCATCATAGAAACTTGAACTAAAGAAACTGCAGCAATTAATATAAAGAATATAACAGCTTGCGCTTGCGCTAAACCATAATTCGGCGGATTGGTATCCTTAGTTGTTTGTAAAATCTGCAGTGCTAACATTCTCGTACCAAAATTACCATTCGTTAATGCTATATTTTGATCCAATAACCTAAAACAACCTGAAATTGTTAAAAAGAACACAACTGTAAAAGATGGCATAAGCATTGGTAAAGTAATATTTTTAAACTTTTGAAAGAAATTTGCTCCATCAATATTTGCAGCTTCATATAAATCTTTAGGTATATTATTTAATCCATTTACATAAATCATCATCATATATCCGGCCATTTGCCATGTCACCATGATTACTAATGCAAACATCGCTTTGGTGGAACTCTGTGTCATATTAGTTAATGCTTCTATAGGGAAAATACCATTCTCACCAAAGAAAATTTTCGAGTATACAATTTGAAAAATAAATTGCCAGATAAATCCTAGAGCCAATCCACTTAATAAATTTGGCATGTAAAAAATTGCTCTTAACAAGCCAGCACCTCGGCTTATGTTTGTTAACATCATAGATATAATTAAAGAAGCTATATTTACGGAAATTACTGCAATACCAGTAAACTTAAGTGTATATAAAAATGCAGTTGTAAAGTTTTCCGATTTAAATACTTTAACATAATTATCAAATCCCACTAAAGCTTGCCACCAATTTTCACCACCTGCAAAATAGGTCCCACGCCAACCAGTAAAAGAATATATAACACCTATAACAAAAGGTATCAAAATTACCATTGTAAATAATAAGACCGCTGGAATCGCAAGTATTTTAGACCATTTTTTATAGAATAGCTCCATATCACATTATCCTCTCTATAATAATCTTTTATTACCTTAGTTACTCGTTTAAGTTTATAAAATAGAAATACTTCTAACCTAAAGTACTTCTAGCCAAAGTACTTCTATTTTATAGATTTTATATTAATTAGGAAGGTTTTCTCTATTGGGACTTCATTTCTTTCCATTTCTGAATAGAAAAGTCTGCTACCTTTTTATAATCTGCTTTAGTCCAGTCTGTTTTTATGAAATATTCTTCCATTAATATTTTTCCATAAGCCTCTTGTCCCCATGAGGTTGGAGCTCCATTAAATGCATTAGACAATATATTTCCCTCTTGTTTATAACTAATTAAATCATTGCTTAATGGATTAGCTAATTTAGTATTCTCAGTGGCATTAAATGGTACAAAGGCAAATTCTTCTGTAATATATCTATTACCAGTTTCAGAGGTATTAAGCCATACTAAGAATTCTTGTGCTGCTTTTTGTTCCTCTTCACTTACTTTCTGATTAATTGCATAATAACTTGGTACAAATTCTGGTATTGACTGATTGAATTTCTCTGCAGTTAATCCCTTTACTTTAATATCTGCATCAGTAAATGGTAACTTCATTGGAAGCATTGTTAAAGAATCTGTAATATCTTTATTTACTTTTTTAATATTGCTATATACCCAGTTACCTTGTTTAATAAATAATGCTTTATTATCAGCAAAAGTTTGCACTGCCTGATCATATCCTGTAGTTGTTGAATTAATAAAGTCTGCACTACGTTTTAATGAACCCTTTGGTCCTGCAAGATAATTAGTTTCAAAATCAAGTGCTTGAATAGATTTTTCTAATGGAACTCTTAATTGTTCCAACTGCTCGTCCGTTGCATTTTGTGTTGCTGATAAGCTATTAAATACAGTATTTAATGGATAATTACTGAAATGATCTCCATATGTCCATTTTTCTGCTCCAGCTACTGAAAATACACCATTTAATTGTGATGTAAGTTTTGTTTTATCTTTTGCCAGTTGATAAGTATGACCACTTAATACTACAGAACCAGCTTTATTCTCTTTAATGTAAGCATCTACGGCAATAACCATATTTTCAAATTCTTCATAAGTAGCTTTTTTAAAGTCTACAATAAACTGTTGTGTATCAGCTAACCCAAATAAATCTGCTAGCATTTTTTTGTTAGTAATCAATCCGTATCCTTCAATGTTATATGGAATACCATAATTTTCACCATCTTTTACTTTTAATCTCATTGATTCTGGTACACTATCCGCTAATTTCTTTAATTCTGGAAGCGTTGCCTCATTCAAGTCCTTAATATAACCACTGTCTCTCCATTCCGCTAACGACCCTGAATTAACAGAAAAAATTGATGGTTTTTCATCTGAGTTCATAGCAGTTCTTAGTGTGTCTGCTGCTTCCGTTGTACCCAATGAGAAAACTTTAGCCTTAACCCCTTTTTCCTTTTCATACTCTTTGCAAAGTCGCTCTAGTGCATCAGCATTTTCACTTTTTGCATTAAAAATGTAAAAATCATAATCATGCTTTGCCGATTGTTTTGATCCGCTACATCCTGCAAAACTACCTGCAACTGTTGCTACAAGTAAAGACATTACTAATAGTTTGATTTTTTTACCCATCTCAAAAATTCCCCCCTTAAAAATCTCACTATGAAACATGTTTCTCATGTTGCAAAAAAAATATTTACTATTTTACTAAACAACGCATCTCTGGTATATAGTTCTACGGTTAAAACTTAACTTACATCAGCAAATTTCTTTCCATAATCAAAACTCCATTCTCCGTACATTTTGTATTCGAAAAAGAATTCTAATTATTTTGTATAAGTTTACATTTATTCGTAGAAGACTACGTAACCGTATTTTTACCACATGAAACATGTTCCATGTATAAATTGTAGTATAATTTGTATAAATTGTCAATAAAAAAGCTATATAATTGTCATCTTTCTTACGTAAAACAAGTTCTGTGTAACAAATTGAGGTATTATTTGTATAAACTGTAACCATAAAAAAAGAAAAACCGTGCTTTCACATAAAAACCACAGTTTTTGAAATCTCTATTAACACAATATATTCAAATTTCTAGGACAGAGTGGTGTCTCCCTCTCTTAAAAATACATCAATCTCACTATAAGGTTCTACCAATTTTGATTCTTCTATCAATCCTATTATGTTTTCTACTGCCCTATTTGCAATTAAATTCACCTGTTGTACCACTGTAGTAATACTTAAAATATTGCTGTTAGTTGTATAAGTTCCGTCATATGCCACCACACAAAATTCTTTTGGGATCTGTTTACCAAGTTGTATGGCTGCTTTTAAAAAAGCTGCGGCTGCCATATCTGCTCCAAAAACCCCATCTATTTCTGGATTTTCTATTAATATTTCTTTTGCCAGGTTTAAATATCCCTCAAAATCAAAATCATTCCAATCTATTTCAATAGATTTTGATGATACACTACGTTCATGCAGCATTTTTTCTAATGCTATATGACACTGATAAGATAATACTTCTCTTGTTTGTTTACCACAGATATGAACCACATTCTTACATCCACTGTCGATAAATTTTCTTGCAGCTAACTCTCCTCCTAATTTGTGATTAGATGTAACAACCGGAATCTTTGAGCTAACAACATAATCTAGCATAATAAGCGGCTTATTAAAATCGTTATATTCTTTTAAGTCGAGATTGTTCACACCTAATATTACTCCATCTACAATATTAGATTTCAATGTTTCCATATAATCTCTTTCTCTGTTAACATCATCACCTGTGCTACATAACATAAGTTTATAGCCTTTTTGATATAATTCTTTTTCAATATCACTCGCTAATGTAGAAAAAAAAGGATGTAAGATATTAGGAACCAACATAGCAATGATTCCAACTTTTTGACGAAACATACTACGTGCTAATTCATTCGGTATATAGTTTAATTCTTCCATTGCTTGTTCAATCTTACGCCTCGTTTCAGGTGCTACATATCCACTATTATTCAGTACCCTAGACACAGTACAGGCTGCTACATTTGCCTTTTTTGCTACATCTCTTATACTAGCCATCTTATCATTCCTTTCATATGAAACATATTTCCTTTTTACTATTATACTATGACAAATATAGTAATAAAAAGAAAATCTTAAAAGGGTTCTTTAATAATTATATTTTCTTGTTTTTCTTCATTAATATTAAACATTGTTTCCTTTGGCATCTTATCGCTCTTCTTACCTTTCACTTTATTAACATAACTTTTATACTTTTGTGTAGATTTTAGCTATATGACTTACGAGTGACATGACTCTATAGTCATACCATAAGACTGAAGTTTTTAACAGCCAATACAATTCTAGGTATTGATGGAGCTTAGGAATAGCTTCAAAGGATTGAGCATGAACCATTTAAATTAATTCATATAAAACTGAATAACTGAACTATAAAAGTAAGATCTTTTTTCTAAATTTTTGTAACCTTATTACTCCTCTATAATATAATAATTATGTATTTAATGTTTCTGGAGGGAACTATGTTCTATCAAGACAATGACTATAATAAAGACTACTGTAGACATGATGACTGCGACGACAAAACATCATCAAAAAAACATCATAAAGGAAAATTTGCCCATCACATGAAGCATCATTGTCCAATGGCGCATCACTGTCCAATGAAGCATGATTGCCCAATGATGTACGGTTATGAAATGATGCATACTTATCCAAAAGTAAAAGGCTATGAATTTAAGGATCAATGTAAAGGTAGGGACGAAGATGAAAATTATTATGAAGATATAGGAGAGACTGGGCTTGATACTCGTCAATACCCCTATGGCCGTCCTCCATACTTCCACCGTCCTCCATTCTTCCACCGACCTCCATTTTTCTCCCCATTCTTCTTCCCATTCTTCCACCCATTTTTCTTCTTTCCTTTCTTCCACAGGGGGGATGATGAGACTAATAATGAAGAAGGAAGTACCTATTAAGCTTGTGAAGTTGTGTATGTAAATTGAATCAGATTTCACATCTTGAAATTATAGTAAAAAGAACTCTACAGCATTTTTGTAGAGTTCTTTTTGCACAATAATGATTGCTATAAAAATGCTCCAGTACAATATCTTATAAAGTTAGCATGCCAGATATTAACGTTGAAAAGTGTATATAAATACTATAAAATAGAGTATAAAATAACATATTAAAATTTGAAAGATTATTATAAATATGATATTCTATAATTTATAAATTTATTTATTTTAGGAGGTATCTTAATGAATCCTGACCCCGATGGTAGTATTACGTCACAGTTAATACTAATAGTTATTCTTACACTTATTAATGCTTTTTTTGCCTCAGCAGAAATGGCAATAGTATCTCTAAACAAAAACAAAATAAAATATCTTGCAGAACAAGGTAATAAGAAGGCCAAGCTTTTAGAAAAACTAATGAATGAACCAAGTAGATTTTTAGCTACTATACAGGTTGGTATAACATTGGCAGGTTTTTTTGCCAGTGCTTCTGCAGCCACAGGATTAGCAGATGACTTTTCACAATTTTTAAAAGCTCTTAATGTTCCGTATAGTAATGAAATAGCTTTAGTTTCTATAACCATAGCTCTTTCATACATTACATTGGTATTTGGAGAGTTATATCCAAAGAGATTAGCACTGCAAAAGTCTGAAGCTATAGCAATGTTTACTATTCAACCAGTTATGTTTGTGTCTAAAATTGCATTACCTTTCGTTAAATTACTTTCTGGTTCCACCAATTTATTAGTTAAAATTTCAGGAGTAGATACAAAAAACCTTGAAGAAAAGATATCTAAAGAAGAAATCAAATCCCTTATAGAAGTAGGACAAGAGCATGGAGTTATAAAAGAAACAGAAAAAGAAATGATTGAAAGCATCTTTGAATTTGATAATACAAAAGCAAAAGGGGTAATGACTCCTAGAACAGAGGTCTGTTTAATTGAGATAAATACTCCAACTAATGATATCTTGAATGAGCTAATTGAAGAAAGTTTTTCAAGAATTCCTGTTTATGAAGAAGATATTGATAATATTATAGGGATACTTTATATGAAAGATTTCTTCTTTGCAGCAAGTAAGCATGGCTTTGAAAATGTTAATATTAGAGACATACTTAGAAAGCCATACTTTGTACCTGAGACAAAAAATATAGATGATTTATTTAAGGAATTGCAATCATCTAATAACCATATGGCAATATTGATTGATGAATATGGCGGTTTTTCTGGAATTGTTACCATTGAAGACTTGATAGAAGAAGTTGTGGGTAACATATTTGATGAGCACGATGAAATAGAATCAGATATTAAGCAAGTAGATACTAATACCTATCTTGTAAATGGGTTATTGTCTATTGATGATATAAATGATTATCTTCACTTAAATATACAATCTGAACACTCTGAAACTATAGGAGGATTCTTGGTAAATATCATTGGTAGAATTCCTAAAGGTGCAGAGGAAAAGGTTATTGAATATGGAAATGTAGTATTTAAGATTGAAGAAGCAACTAAGAAAAGAATAGAAAAAATAAAGATATACGTACAAAGTTAAAAAGAAGGCTATGCATGATGTTATGCATAGCCTTCTTTTTTAAAATAATATCTACAAAATGGAACTTCTGCATACTTACCTTCTATTAGCAGTTTAATAAAATACCTTTTAGGATCATCCCAATGAAATTGCTCTACTAACTGATTATAATGTTTTAAATACAGATTACTTTAAAGAACTTTTTAGAATTTACTAAATGTCCTCAAATTATAAAACTTTTACAAATTCGACCGTAACATCACATATTCGACATAACCATCATATTCTAAAGCAGGGGTAAAATATTAAAACTAAAAGGAGATTTTTATATGTCTGGCAAAAAGATATTGGACGATAGTCCTATATGCAAAGGATGTATATGTGAATTTAATAGACTTGAAGAAGCACGTTTTTGGTCAAGAATTATGAAAGAACATGCTCTTTTTATTAAACTTGGATTACCTGCTGATGAGCCAAAATTAATAGCAGAAGCCCAGGCTTTCTTTGATTTGTTTGAGGTATTAGAAAATAGACTAAATCATGTATCGAGAATTAATCCAGAACTTTTAGAAGATTTAATTAAGGCTGTTAGAGCTATAATTGCATTTAAAAAATTTTTACTTCGAAAAATAATTGAATGTAAGGCACAACCTGGAAGCAATTATCCTCTTCTTTTAGACCATATTAGAAGAGAGGCTATGCACTTCTTGAGATTATTACGCTCACCTGTACCAGAAGATTCATTAGATTTACTTCTACAAGAAGAAGTATTTTGGCTTCGTATAATGAAAGAGCATATAGAATTTATTATACACTTACTTGATCCATCTGAAAGGGAATTAATAGAGGACGCAGTACAGTTTAAAAAGACCTTTTCACGTTTACTTGAAACAGCTAGAGATTTAGAGTCTATGGCTGAATCAGAACCAAAAAATTTCAATACTGTAATACGATTTACAGAGGATGTAATTGATAACACTATTAAACTTCGCGACTTTAAAGCAGCTGCCTTTGAATTAGCAACCTTATGTGAGCTATTAAGTATTGTATCAACACCATTACTACTTGATCATGTGAGAAGAGAGGCTGACAAGTTCCTTGATGAAATGGATGTACTCTTACCTGAAGTTAAAAAATGTCACTCTACTTTAAATAAGTGTCATGTTTAGAGAAAATATACAATTACTATAAAAAGGCTACTTTGCAAGTAGTCTTTTTATAGTATATCATATATAATCTCTGCAAAATAAATATAACATCCCCTTTAGAAAATGCATGGAACTTTATTGTTCACATAACCATACTATAAGATATAGTGATTATCAAAGTGGTGATAGATTTGTATCAATGTCCAATGGGAGCATTTTTTTATACTATACAACCATATGATACATCATGGTTAGACCAAAGGTACCCTTCTACTATTTACCCAATTACCTCAGCAAATGCAGAATCAAATCCCAATTATATATGTCCTGAATATGGATATTATCCTGAAAGGTATTACCCTGCTCCAACTAGAATCAATAAAACAGAAGTATATTTAACCAATACCATACGTATGCTCTGGGAACAACACGGTGCCTGGACAAGGATGGCCATAACAAGTTTAGCGTTAGATTTACCAGATGTAGATCTTGTTATTGAGCGACTTCTTCGAAATCCAGTAGATTTTGAGAATGCATTAAGGCCTTTCTACGGAGATAAAATTGCTTCAAAATTTAGTGATTTACTAAAAAGTCATCTTGTTATAGCCGCAGAACTTGTCAAAGCATCCAAGGTCGGCGATAACAAAGTAGCGTCAGATACTGAAAAGAAATGGTACGATAATGCTAATGAGATTGCTGTTTTCCTTGGTAGAATAAATCCATATTGGTCTCAAGAAGATTGGAGAATAATGCTACATAAGCATTTGGCACTAGTTAAAGCTGAAGCAGTTGCTATGCTTACCAAAAATTATGCAGCTGGTATCGCAGTATATGATGAAATTGAGAATCAAGCGTTAGAAATGGCTGATGTGATGGCTGAGGGTATCATTAAACAGTTTCCTGAGATATTTAAAGAATAACAGAATAGTTTTCACTGCCTTGAAAGATAACTCTGAGCAAGCATCTAGCCTATTAAATTTGAGTTAGATAACAAATAAGAACTCTACAGCATTTTTGTAGAGTTCTTTTAATATATATCTTAGAAGAATTCCTTATAGGTTAAAAATTTCTTTAGGTGTTCCTGATTCAACAATTACTCCTTCTTTTAAAATTACCACCTTATCAGCTATACTCTTTACATCTTCTCTATCATGAGTTACAAAAATAGATGTTATACCAGTTTGATTCAGTATTGCTTTCAATTCTTCTCTGATTTTGCTCTTTAAATGAGCATCTAAATTACTAAAGGGTTCATCTAAAAGTAAAACGGAAGGTTTAGGAGCCAAAGCTCTTGCGATAGCAACCCTTTGCTGCTGTCCTCCACTTAGTTCATGTGGGTATCTTTTACTAAAATCCTGTAAGTTGACAAGTTCTAGCATTTCCTGAACTCTGTTCTCTTTTTCTTTCTTAGTAAGATTCTTAAGTCCAAACTTAATATTTTCATCTACTGTCATATGAGGGAAAAGAGCGTAGTCTTGAAATACCATACCTATACCTCGCTTTTCAGGCACGATAAAAGTATTACTGTCAAACATAATTTTATTATCTATAGTAATACTTCCACTTACAGGGGTCTCAAGTCCTGCTATTAACCTTAGCACTGTACTCTTTCCGCCTCCACTCTCTCCCAAAATAGAAAGTATTTCTCCCTTTTGCATACTAAGACTAATATCCTTTAGAGTCTCTATTTTTGAATTTCTATATTTAAAAGTTAAATTACTGATTTCTATAAACATCATTTCTTCTCCTTATCTCCTATTCTATATAATAAATAGACTGAAATAATACTGACAAGTATTATAATAAGTGCTGGGATTGATGCCTCATGTATCATTTCATCACTAGCATATTCATATGTCTTTGTAGCTAGAGTATTAAAATTAAAAGGTCTCAAAATCAAGGTCAGTGGCAGCTCTTTTACTATATCAACAAAAACTAATGCAAATCCACTAATCAATGCTGGTTTCATCATAGGTAAATCTACCTTGAAAAATGTTTTAGTTACACTATTCCCCAATGTCCTTGAGGCTTCAAAAAACCTCATTCCAATCTTATCAAATCCGGATTCTATTGATTGATACCCTATAGCCAAAAACCTTATAGTGTAAGCAAAGATTAACATGAATATACTTGTGCTTAAAACAAGAGTCTTTGAGCTTGGGTCAATAGCCTTATAAAGCCATAGCATCTTACGATCTATACTTATAAAGAAAAGAATTACTCCAATTGCAATAACTGCACCAGGAATAGAATAGCCAAGAATAGATATTTTAGAAAAAACCTTAGCAGTCCACTTATTATTCATTCTGCAGTAATTTGCAATAACTACAGACATACCTATTATAAGTACTGATGCTGCAACCGCAAGCCATATAGAATTAAACATAAGACCTATAAACTTAACATTAAGTATTTTTTTATAAGTTAGAATACTCCAATGACTTAACTGCATCAAAGGTATAATAAAGCCCATACTTAGAATAGTAAAACAGTAGAAAAATGCTCCTACAGCTTTTATACCCTTTAATTCTATTCTAACAATTGATCTCACTTTTGCTGTAGTGTAGCTATATTTCTTTCTTCCTCGCAACCACTTCTCAACAATTAATATGATAAACACTGCAGACATTAATATGGAAGCAAGCTTTACTGCTGTACCTGTATCTCCCATGGAAAACCAAGTCTTAAATATAGCTGTACTAAAAGTTTGGACTCCAAAGTAAGATACGACTCCATAATCGTTAAGCACCTCAAGGAGAACCAGTGACGTTCCTCCAACAATAGCTCCACGGGATACAGGCAGGATTACATGTATAAAAATATCAATGGATCCTCTTCCAAGCAGCCTTGCATTCTCAATAAGTGCAGCAGATTGCTTTTCAAGAAATGATCTAGTTATCATATATACATATGGAAATAAAAAGATTGTAAATATGAATACTGCACCTTTTATTGACATTATGTCGAAATATTTAGCATCTATATTAATTTTCATAGCATTTCTAAAGAATTTCTGTACTACACCAGTATAATTAAATATGCCATTATATGTATATGCCGCTATATATGGAGGTATTGTGAGCGGTAGAATAAGTGCCCACTTAAAAAATTTCCTAAATGGAAATTCATACGCAGCAATTAACCACGCTAGTGTTGTTCCAATTATCATTGTAAAAAGACCAGTGGTAAATACTATCTTTATAGTATTTATAATATAATCCTTCAAAAGAAAAGTCTTAATATGGTACCAGTTCTCATTAGGCTTATCTAATAGATGAAATAATATATACATGCATGGTAAGACTACCAAAAGCACAAATAGAAAACTAAAAAACCCCCACGAATTGAACTTATGCTTTATACTTTGAAACTCCTTCACTTTTTTCACACCCTTTTGTTTAATTAGTATTAATTCCAAAAAGGCAGTCCACTAAGACTGCCTTTAGAATTATTTCCAACCTACTTTATTCATTATTTCTACTGCCTTCTTATTGTTCTCTCCAAGCTCAGTTAAGTTTATATCTTGAGTTTTAAATTCGCCCCAAGATTTTAGAAGATCTGCAGGCTCAACATCTTTATTTACAGGATACTCAAAATTAGCTTCTGCAAATAACTTTTGTGCTTCTGTACCTGATAAGAATTCTATCAACTTAATTGCATTTTCTTTATTCTTAGCAATCTTTGTAACTCCAACACCACTTATATTTATATGTGTTCCATTAGTTGATTGATTTGGGAAGAACACTCCAATATTCTTTGCAACCTTTACTTCCTCAGCATCTGAAGAGTTAAGCATTTTACCCACATAATATGTATTCATTATCGCAACATCGCCTACACCTGATACAATAGCCTTAGCTTGATCTCTGTCATTTCCCTTTGGCTCTCTTGCAAGGTTTGCTACAAGACCCTTTGCCCATTCTTCAGCTTTTTCTTCACCGTTTATGGCTATAAAGGAAGCAAGTAATGACTGATTATACACACTACTTGAAGATCTAACTACTACTTTGCCCTTCCACTTTGGGCTAGTTAAGTCTTCATAAGTTGATAACTGTTCAGGGTTTACTCTGTCTTTAGCATAAACAATAACTCTTGCTCTTGCTGTTAACGCTACCCATTCACCATCTTTGTCTATTAAATTTTCCGGAACATTTTTTGATATAGTATCTGATAATGATGACTGCAGTAGTCCCTTCTCTTTGGCTTTATGTAATCTTCCTACATCTGATGTAATAAACATATCTGCCTCACTATCATTACCTTCCCTTGTAAGTCTTTCAAGTAATTCATCTGCAGTTCCCTCAACTACATTAACCTTAATACCTGTCTTCTTTGTAAAGTCTGCGTAAAGTTGCTTGTCAGTATCATAATTTCTCTCAGAGTATACATTAACCACCTGCTCCTTTTTAGGATCCTCCTTAGGAGTATCAGTAGCAGACGGCTTACCTGCACATCCTGCTAACATCATTGTTGTTAATACTGTTGATGCTAATATTGTAATTAAAGATCTTTTTTTCATTTTGTCGCCCCCTTATTGATATTTAAATTCATTTTCTAATGAATACTATTCTCAATTACATAATATAATATACTTATACCAAAGTCAACAAATAAGATTAAAGTTTTCTTTTAAATTGTTTAAATTCATAAAAAGTTAATATTTATCATTCATACATTTAGTACTTGTTCAATACTAAGCATGGGACTTGCAGTCGGTTTTGAAAGAATTACTATATATGGTCTATCCCAAGCAATTATACCTATTCTTTATGGTGGTATATGTTCTGTAGATAACAATTATAGATACCTAATGTAACATTAATAAAAATCTATTCATAACATATAAAGTAAATCCAGAAAAAGGAGTTTAGATATGTATCACAGTCATTATTACGCAGGATTATCCTCTATTGATGATGGTCATAGACATGAATATAATGGGCGAACTACTCCAGCACCAAGCGGAATACCTCATACACATTATATAATAGGATATACATCTTATGACGATGGTCACACTCACTACTATATGATTCAAACCTCCGTAGATTATCCAGTTCCTGGAGGACATATTCATAACATTTCTGGAGTAACTCAAATAACTGAACAACATTATCACGCACTACAAACCAGGACAACTTCAGCTTATTAACAACAAAATATGAAAATGCCGTTTCCTCTAAGAATAGTTATAAATTCATTGATTTCTTCTAATAAAATAGGTGCCTGGACAAGAATGACTATAACAAGCTTAGTGCTAGGCTTACCAGATGTGGATCTTGTTACTAAGCGACTTCTTCGAAACCCCGAAGATTTTTTATAAATCCCACTCAGTCTACTGTGATTTAATCATATTTCACTTTGTGAAATGACAGCAAATAAGAATTCTACAAGAGCACTGTAGAATTCTTTTTGCATAGAAATTATTTCTATAGGGTTAATTGGTTAGACATTAATTTTCCAAACAATTTCTACTGTAAAATCTTTAAATAAATATATTATTTCAGCTAAAGGAAACCTCAACTATATGTAGAATTATATTCTAAAAGTCACACGTAATTGTTAAATCCGTACTAATACCCAAAATTTCATGTGAGGGTGATTAAGTTTATATTTAGATAATAATAGGAGGAATTTTATGAATAAGGTAGCTACACTTGGGCCAACAGGTACTTTCACTGAACTTGCTGCTAAGAAGTATATTCAAAATGTTAATATGGATGCAAAGATAGTTTTTTATCCAAGCATAACAAAGGTTTTTAATTCAATTGGTAGAGAATGTGAATTAGGCATTATACCGATTGAAAATCTACTCGATGGATATGTGCAACCTACACTTGATTTACTTTCACATACAGATTTACATATAATATACGAGCTTGTTATCCCAATTCAATTTGCATTTGTGGGGAATGATTTAAATATGTCAGACATCAAAAAAATATATGCCCAATTTAAAACTCAAGGACAGTGTTGCAGATTTTTAGAGCAATTTACTAATGCAAAAATAATAACTACCGAAAGTAATGGAGAATCTCTTGAACAGGTAAGAAAAGGTACTTTAGGTGAGTCAGCCATAATTCCCAGACATATGTTAGATGTTGGAGAAAAATTTACTTATAATATTGAAAATGTAACTGATTCAGTGGATAATGAGACAAGATTTATTATTCTTTCAAAAGATGCTGTAAGCTATGATATGAATAAGGACTATAAAACTTCAATAGTTATCGTGAATACTTTAAATGAACCAGGAGTTTTATCTAAAATCTTAAATGAATTTTCTAAAAGAGATATTAATTTAACTTCGATAATATCACGTCCAACCAAAAGCGCACTTGGAAAATACCATTTTTTCATTGATATTGATGGATATTATCCTGAAGAAACAAATATTAAACAAGCAATTGATGAAATAAGTAAAAGAAATGTAGTTAAAATTCTTGGTTCTTATTCGTTAATTTAAATTATATTATGATTCTTCATTTTTGCTTCATGTACAACTTTAAATTACAAATCTTAAAATATTCTTTGTATTTTCATCTAGAGAAAAAGTTATATTCATTTATATACATTATTTGCATTAATGTTATAATTAAGTAGTATAATATAAACTGTACTTTATGAAAGATAGGGGAGGAAATATATGCATATATTCTATATATTTATATCTGCAATAATATCGTATTTCGTTTTTACTATTTTATTTAAAAGATTAAATACAAGTGATTTAAAATTATTTGTTCCCCTTCAAAAATTTGTAAATAAATCTAAGAGAAAAAAAACATGGAAAAACATAGCTTATATTTTTCTTATTCTTGTTTATTGTTCTCTGTTAGATTCCTTTAATATAACACCAATTGTTTCTGGAATAATAATATCATTCTTCACCTGTTTACATGAAATTACTTTCAGTAACAGTATAACTACTAAATAATATTAAAATATTAAAAATTAATGGAGGAATGCATCTTCCGTTAATTTATATTTAACTAAAAAAAAGAACAGCGCCTGCTGTTCTTTAATATACTACTGTTATTGATAGTATATTTTAAAGTTTACTTTTACAAACTGAAATTAAAAACAAAATTTATGTTATAAAATAATCATAAATAAAAATAGCTATAGAAAAACTCATTCTTGAATTATAATTCTTAAAATTAACTCCGCATAGCTCGCCTATTTTATTTAATCTATTCTTAAGAGTATGTCTATGTATGAAAAGCTTATTTGCAGTATCTGTTATATTGCATTCATTTGCTAAATAGATTTTTAGCGTTTCTAGGTAGGAGCTTTTATGAAGCATATCATAATCTATAATCGGTTTTAGTGTTTCATAAGCAAATTTAGTAGAATAATTACTATAGTGTACTATTTCAAATAATTTAAAAAGATTTATATCATTATATGAACAAATTCCCTTTTTCACACCAATCTTTTTCAAAATTTGCTGACTTGCTATGGCATCATTGAAAGCAGCAAGTAAGTTGTCAATACTTTGTAATATACTTGAACCAATCAAAAAATTTATTTGAAATTGTTCTGATATAGTATTTAATATTTTTGAAATATCATAAGTTACATCCTGAAATAAAACATCTTCTTTTAGTGATACAATAAATAATATTTGTTCTCCAGAAAACTCTATTTCTACTTCATTACTCCTACTAATAAAATATGCCTTTATTTTATCAATGCTCTCAAGTATTATACTACTAGCTCTTAGGTTATTAATATACGATGCCGATGCTAAAAACAGATATACGTTAGAGTTAGAATCAGATTTAGATTGTACCATTTTATTAATACTATTATTTGTGTTATGTACAATATGATTGAGCTTATTCCTAAGATTAATAAAATCAGAATCATTATGGAGATTTAATTGAAGATTTATGTTTTCTAATAAAACATGCATAATATGTGAGAAAGTAAGGTTTGGTGGAAGCTCAATTACAGGAAAATCATATTTATTTGCAGCATCTTTAATATACTGTGGAATTTCATCAATATAGTATCCAGTTTGTATAGCAATACCACAAAGTCCTCTGTTTTTAAGCCTTAAAATTATATCTTTATATTGATCTTCATTGTCAATTTTATATCCTGTTGTAATTAGCAGTTCACCTTTCTGTAATGAATCCAATGCATCAAGTATTTCCATTAAATTAACCCATAAAATTTCGTTATTAATTCCCTTCTCTCCAGCTACTATTTTCGCACCTGCAAGTAAATTATATTCAATGATATTTCTAATGAGAAAAGCCAAAATAAAACCTCCTTTTGTGACTACTATACAAAACTATAGAATTCAATATCTATTATGAATTAAATTAGGTCGAATTTAATTCTATGCCTCATTAATATTTCTTTTTACCAATTCCATTACAGCAAAAGTAGCTATATCATCTACGAATTCTCCAGGTCCAAAGCTAGCATAATAACAAGTTCCTTGCAAGCTCGTGTGTTATCCTTGAACTACTACATACTACACAACTTAAAAAAATCTTAAAATTCGCATTATTAAATTGCTATAATAAGTACCCTTTGTGAAAAAGAAATAACCGGAAGTTATTATTTCCAGTTATCTCTTTTATATTAAAATAATTAAATTAATTACAACTAAAACAGCATTTTACCTATTATAATTTAATAATATAATGCATTACTGATGTTACAGCCAAAGCAATAATCTGTTTGCTTTTACAATTATATTATAGTAATAGCTATAGTATAATTGTTCCTACAATAATAATTGCTACAAAACCTGAAAGCACAGGAATTAAATCATGTTTACACAATTCTTCAGGTGCTATACCACATACTCCTGGTATAGGTAAAACTCCCCATGGAATTATAGTTCCACCACCAACAAATATAGCTGTCATTTGTCCTATAGTTGCCAATGCAGCTGGATTAACATCTATACTAGGAGCAAAAGCTTGAGCAAGTGATCCTACTAGAGGTAATGCTGAGAAACCTGATCCGTCCAAAGCACATAGTGCACCTGCCGCAGCTACTATAACAATTATCGGGAATTTCCCCATCGGAACTGCATGCGATAAAGCAATACCTATATCATTAAGAAAGCCTGTTGCATTAGGTCCTAATATTGCTTTAGCAGTCCCTTCACCACCAAGGAAGAAGAAGGCAGCTATAACTATTACTGGAGCAAATACTTCAATACCAAACATAAGCCCATGCCCAAAGAAATCACCAATTTTTTGCATTGACTTAGTTAAATTATATGGTTTTGATTTTCGTGGAATAAGTGCTATTATACACATTATTATTGTTGCAGTTCCACCTACTAGCGCAGATGCATCTGAACCTACTATCTTGTACTTAATCATAATAATGATATCAATTATAAATACTAATGGAACTAATACAGCAATAATCTTTGAAGCAACTGAACATTCATCCTCACCTACAGGAATATCTTTAGTCACTGCTACTTCTGACTTTACATATTCCTTGTTCTTTGAATTCTTTTTAGCATATTGTTTAAATAATGGTACAGAAGCAACTCCTATAGTTACAAAACTCATAACTAGCCATAAAGGTATAGATTCCTTCATCATTGTATATGTACTGACACCAGCAGCTTTAGCTGTAATTGCAGGAGCACCTTGAATAAAGAAATCGGAAGACAGAGCAATCCCATGACCAAATAAATTCATAGCACTAGCAGCCCATACAGCTGATAGTCCGGCTTCTAATGCAGCAGGCAATAGCAAAGTACCAATAAGAGCAACACCTGGTGCAGGCCAAATAAACCAACCAATAAATAACATTACAAATCCAAGAATAAAGAAAGCGGATATTGGTCCTCTAATTACTTTCTTTAGAGGTCTTATCATTGCTTTATCAGCACCTATATCACTTAATGCTTTTGACATAGCCATAACAAGTGCAATTACCATTATAATTCCTAAAAATTCCGTAGTTGCCGTTATAAAAGAGTTATACATAATTTGTATTGCTTTTACTGCATTTCCGGAATACATAAAAGCTATTATAAGTATCCCCAAAATACAAGGAAGATAAAGGTTTTTTCTAAGTGCCAATGTTGCAAGAATTATAACTGTGATTATGATGTAAACATAATGAATGAGACTTAACATTACCATAAATAATACCTCCATTTAAATTGATTTAGTTTTGATAAATTTGTTATATAGGGAATAATACAAATTTATATAATTTAAGCAAAAATATTTTTTAATCCTAATTCGCTTACTTTGTTTTCAATTTCATGAATGTTTATGGTATATAATCCTAAGCTCTTAATCCTATCAAAAAGCACTGAACCTGAGAATGTATATTTCTTAGCTAGACCTTCTTCGATCTCCATCTGCTCTTTTACATAGGCAATAGCTTCTCCTATAGCTAATTGTCTTGGTATTTCTAATAAGCTTTCTCCTTCACAGAATTTCACACTATTATAACCTGCTAAAGTTCCAGTTACTACTGCTTCAGTATGTCCAACTAAAAGACCAGCCTTTTCACCAGCACAGAACAAATTATTTAGACCTTCTACTTTAAGTGCGTTGTCCCTTGGAGCCATAGCGAAAAATCTCATGGAGTTTCCTTTTCCGCCAGCATATGGATCCTCATATCTTGCATTTTCGAAACCAGGTATACGCCTTAGTTTTTCAATACTATAAAATGGTGTCATTAATTTTCCATGTCCTGTATCCAAAAGAATTATATTATTCTTAAATTCTTTAAGAGCGTACTGTTGACAAGCTTTTATATCTAAATGATCCTCTATAAGATCTTCAGGTAAAGGTATAACAGCTACACCTTTAGTATTTAATTCATTTACTATTTCAGGTGATAAAGACTCCTTATATAATTTACAAGAACCACTCATTGCACCAATTGATTCATCAGACTTTTTACCTACATACTCTTTTATACCAGCTAATCCTGTTAAACTTATTCTTCCTCCAAAGCTTGGACATCTTAATATGCACATAGCACAACCATTTCCATACTTAGTACAATTATTCATAGGACCTGCGGTTCCAGTAGCATCAATAAATACATCACCTTTATAAATATTACCTTGTCCATCTTCAACACTAAGTATAGAAGCATTTTCCATATCTATTTTTGCTATTCTTGCCTCGAACACTACATTTACACCAATTTCATTAAGATACTGTAATACAGCACCTGGAGTTTTTCCAACATCATATAAGCTTGCATGACTATGACCAGGAAAATCTATATTCTTATGTCTTGAATTATCATCAGTAATTTTAAATAATTCTCCTCCTCCCATAGCAATTAATTCTTCTGTTGCAGTATAACGACCGTTATTTCTCATTATGCCGCCTACTAACCCAGTCCCTAAAAGCATATCTGTTCTCTCAAGTAATGTAACTTCTGCTCCTTTTTTCTTAGCACTAATGGCAGCTGCACAACCTGACCAGCCTCCACCGATAATAACTACTTTCATCATTAATTCCTCCTTATAAATTTTGAATATTGCAAATTATTAATTCATGTCCTTGTGCACAAAAATAGAACGTACTAATCAATAAAAAAATGATTGTAAACAAAAAAGGAATCTTTTTATGCGTACTTTAGAATAAGCACATGCACAAAAGACTCCTCTGTCATCTGAATTATTTTGTTATTATTTCACAAAAATCATTATAGCATAACACTATCAAACATCATAGTAATATATGATATTTTTTTCTTTGCGTTTCCTTTACATATACAAAATGTATATAAATATCGAATAAATACATACATATCGTTGATTGTTTAAAATATTAAAAAAAATTATAATAAATATCAAACAAACCATTATCATTTTAACAATAAAAACACAAAAAAGCTATATTATTATCACGTTAATAATGAATTATCTAACAAATAACTAATTATGTGAATTTTCATTGGAAAAATTTTAATAAAATAAATAAAAAAATTATTTGATATTAAGGTTTAGAAAACTAAAATATTTTAGATTGGAGAGGTTGCTGAATGAGTTATAAAGTTTTGATTACTAAAGAAATAAATAATGCAGGAGAAGAGTTCCTTAAAGAAAATGGATATGAGATAAAAATGCTATCAGATATATTAAAAGAAACTATAATAGTCGACAATGATGTCCTTGTTAATGCTCTCATTAAAGAAAATAAAGATGAATTTGATTGTATATCTGTTTTATCTGTTTAATATCTTTAATAATTAATAGGATGTCTTTGCATCCTGCAATTTATATACATGATGTTTTAATCTATAAAAATCCTCATGGCTTGCAAATTGTATATTCCAAGCCCAGTACCCTTCCTTTTCTATCGATACTACTTAAAAACTTCTTTTAATCCTTTTGCTATAATATGAGCCATAGTACTAATAAAATTTAAATCAGCATAATATTCTACAACATCTACTCCATATTCCGCCATTATACATTTAATACATTTATCACCCACTTTAGCATAACATTTGCCAATTCCTCTACCAGCCTCTATATAAGTATCTTTTAAAATTATCTTCCCTATGTCTTCTTTACAACCAAGACAAGCATCTATAGCTATTATAGTGCTATTTAAATGTTTATTTTTAATTTCTCTTATTCGTTCGGTCAGATTTTTTGCATGTATAGGATCAACTAAACTTCCATATACGGGAATTCTAAAATCCTTGTCTTCTTTAAGTAATGAACCTACAAATGGCCCAAGTGCATCAATTGTATCCGTTCTATTAGTTCCAATACATATTATAACAATATCATTTTTAACATCATCTTTAAAATATTCTACTATTTTTGTATATGTATCTTGAGCTCTATAATTTTGCTCTAATTCCATGATATTATTTTTTTTAATGAAAAACTTATATAAATCTTTAATAAACACACTAAGATTCTCCCCTATTGTTATTAAACTATATATCAATTATAAATTACTTTTTATTGTTGAAATTTCAAATCAAACTATTAATTTAAAAATAATTCATTAGAAAATAACTAACCACCCATACTTCATTAAAGCCTTCTAAGTTTATTTTATCATATCTATAAGCTTTAGGTCTTTTTACCTTTTTCATTTTCTTCCACTAAGTATTATTATTCCCAAAAGCCTAACAAAACATAAGTTCGTAAAAATTGAAAAAAAGCTTTGAAGAATTCCTTATAAATTAATAATTCTTCAAAGCCATGTACAAATAACGTTAAAAGTGTATGTAATTGAAAGTCTATTTAACCCACTGAAGCACTATCCCTTCCTTAAAGCCGCCTCTTTCAGCCCTTCTCTTCTCTCTCATTGCTATTAACTCCTCTTCACTGTATCCTAAAGAATCTGCTAATCCAAATAGAACTTCCATAACATCTGCAAGCTCAAGAAGATTCTTATCTTCCACATACTCATTAACTTCCTCTAAAAGCTTCTTTTCTAAAAGTTGTTTTTTTTCTTCTGAAGAAGCTATTCTTACCTCAAATTCCTTACCTGATTCTTTAATAATTTGAGGTATTTTATCCCTAACTAACTTATTATAAGTTATCATATTATTCATCCTTTCCCTTGTTATCAAATCTATTCTTATAGTACTGCATTGTTCTTAAATCTATGGCATCCTTAAAGTTTTCAATAAATATTTTATTGCTTTTATAAACTTCAAGCCCTTTATTTAAACAAAAGTTATTTCCTTCAGTATAAAAGAAATCACCATGAGTCTTTTGCAGAAACTTTATTGGATTTTCTTTTGCTTTTTTTACATACTTACTTTTATCCCATTCCTTAAAGCTTAAAGTGCTTTTATCTTCAATCATATCTATAGCATTAGAGCCTTTAGAGTAGAAATCTCTCATAGAAACGTATATATCTTCATCATTAATATTAATCTTAAGCTCTCCACGATTATAAAAAGACAACAGTATAGACATTTTATAAGTTTTGCTCATACTTGTTATCTCTACCATGTTAATAAATGATCCTCCAAAGGAATCTTTAATAGACATAGTTTCCACTTAAAAAAGCAGCAGATAAATCCACTGCTTTTATCTATTTATTATTTAAATAATACATTAACTTCTCTAGTTCTTCATTAGTTACATATGGAGACTTTATTCTCGTTAACTTTGGAGAATCTGCAGTTTTTACAAGCATATCTCCTTTACCAAGTAGTGTTTCTGCTCCACCTTCATCTAAAACTACTTTAGAAGCAATAGCATCCGCTACCTTTAATCCTATCCTAGCATTTAGATTGTTTCTGATAGTAGTAGTTATTATCTCAGCCTTAGGTGATTGAGTACATACAATTAAATGAACTCCTGCTGCTCTAGCTTCTTGTGACAATCTAACAATAGTACTTTCTATTATTTTTACATATTCCTTATCGGCCTGCATCATAGAAGCATATTCATCAAATACCATAAGCACTCTTTTCATCTTCTTGTCAGGGTTTTTAGAATTATATTCATTAATATTCTTTACCCCTTCTAATTCAAATATCTTATATCGTTCTTCCATAGTAGCTAATAAGTCTATTAATAACTCAATTGCCTTATCAACTTCTGTAGCAACAAGTTTTGTGAACGGACTATTTTTAAACGCAGTCAATTCTACTCTCTTTGGATCAACAAGAACCATTTCAACTTCCTCTGGAGTATAAATGCTCATTATTGAAACTAGGATACTTGATAAAAGAACACTCTTACCACTACCGGTCTGACCTGCGATTAGTAAGTGTGGAGAGTTAGAATCACTTAAGTCTAATAAATATGGTTGTCCAAGTACATCAGAGCCTATTAATACATAGAAGTGTTCCTTGTAATCCTTAAGCTTGTCTGCGTATTGATTTATCTTGTCATACATAGTTTTCAAACCAACAGTTTGCCTTTTTCCTCTTGCTGTATCCATCTTTATTAAACCATCTTCAATGAAGATATACGGCGGTTCATTTAACTTTAATTTAAGCTGAATATTATCTTGATTTTTAGTAATGTCTTTAACATTATTCATAAAATCTAAATCAAAACAATATCTTACAATATCTGGTCCAATAATAGAATCTTTAGGGATAATCTTAACCTTTTTAGCTTGAAGAATTAATTTAAGTGTCTCAAACTTTTGTTTAATATCATTTATTTCATCTTCAAACTTTTCATTTTCATATTCCCTAAATAGGTTAACAATGTTTAGCAGAATAATATTGCTATTCTCAGCTACATTAATTACCTCTCCCCTATCATCACCAGGACTATCATAATTATTTCTGTCATTATCATCTAAATAATTATCACCACCATCAACTATTACTTTATTATCTGTCTTATCATCATTGTTACCCGCTATTTCTTCTTCATCTGGCTTTTCATCCTCAATTTGATCTTCATCTACATGGTAACCTTTAAGTAATAATTCTCTTATTACTTTATGACTGATATGTTTTTCATTAATTGACTTATCATCTCCTGATATAACTTGAATTATTTTATCATCTACTTTATCTAACCAGTATAAATAAAGATCTTTAGAAAATGCAATATTAAAATTACCTTCACAGATTTCAGACAAATCGAATGAAGAGTCATCACCTAAAGTATAACTTATTCCATCTTCATTATTATAAGATAATATTCTATAAAGCTGATTTAACCAGAACCTTCTTTGAACTGTATTGTTCTCAGGATTCCATACATTTGATAAATGTTCATATCCTGATTGCACTTGTAACCTTGCTTTTTCTATGTGGTCATAATTATAATTTGCTAACTTACATTCAATTAACTTAACATATATCTTATATTTTTCTTCATGATCATTTTTAAATAATTCTAAAACCAATAAATCAGGTCTATAATTATGTGCATCCAATACTTTAATATCCGTTAAATCCTCAAATAAATGACTATACGCATCTAGATTTATTATTTTTCTTATAATAAACTTATCTTTATTAACTGAATCAATTTGTTCAAGTTGATATGTCATCAAATAGGCTAAATAATTATTTACAGCTTCATCATCTGGATTTAGTGCCTTAAGAATTTGCGAACCATCTAAATATTTAGTCATTTCTAAGCATGAATTAGCACCATAACTTATTTGCTCTTGTGTCCAACTAGAGAATTTACTGTATAATCTTTTTCTCATCAACAGATTTAAATCGTTAATAATACTATCTCTAGAAGAAATTGTTGAATTTAGTTCTCCAAAATAACCTTCTCCTGTTGAAAATCCAATAATCTTATTCTTTTGGTTATTAAGTATTTGAATATCTATATTTTCATCTAATACAATAACCCAATTTGATTTTTCATGTAATTTATCAAGGAGTATATAGTCAGAATCATTTATGCCTACCTTTTTTATAATTCTATAATCAGCTTCGCTTGAATTTGGTTCCCTTAAATATACCATGAATTGTGCTTGTAAGTATTCACATGAAAATTGAGTTTGAGTTATGTTTAGCTTTCTATACATTTCTTCATAGCTTTTAACGGGTAGATATACAGTAGGAAATCTATTCTCAGTATTTTCAATCTTCACTGTTTTTACAAACTCAGGAATAACTTCTTTTACCTTCATGATATCATTAAAGAAAACAATATCTGATTTCTCAACATTTCTATCAAAGTAGCTATCTAATGTAGAAATATTATAATCATCGTATTTTAATAATTTTATAGAGCTTTCTAAAGTTATATTATCATCTTCAGTAAAATTACTTTCTATCCAATTACTAAAATATTTTGAACCTATAGCTCTAAAATCATCTGTATAGATAATAAGATTAATTTTGATTCTATACTCTAATTCTTTTTTCAGCCTTTTTAAGATATCATTTAATCCTGAGATAATATCACTATAATTATTGGGCTTAATAAAAGATATTGTGAATCCGTCAACTTTTGAAGGATAAGTATTTAGATACTCTTTTATTGTATATGAAATATAATTTGAAATTGGTGATGAGGCTAGGGATATTTTTTCATCCTCTTCATAATCAATCTCACCATAATTAGCTACATTTCCTAATAAAGCATTTTGTTCATCAACATAACCATAAATATTAAAGAAACCAAAGTTATTTCTACTTGTTACAAATATATTGTTCTCACTTAACAATATACTAGTTGAAAATACTATTGTAGACAACTGATTAAATCTATCAAAAGCCTTCTTTATTCTAACTTCGGGGATGTCTCCACCAATCATAATTTCATCAAACAATTCTTTGAATGCATTTGATAAGTATCTATATCTTTCAACCACTTTTTCTAGCATTACCGGATGATAAAGAGGAATAATAGCTCCTTTAATTGTTTTTCCTCTAAATTCTTTTTGATTATTCAACAAAAAGCATTTTGATAGGATATTTATATCCTTATTTTCACGTTTATTTTTCTTCAATAATTTCGTACAATATATTATAAATTCTTGATAGGAATTTAATAAATTAGCTACTGCTAAGTCTTTAAAGGTTGCACCAAATAATCCTTGTTCTCTAACTACCATTATAAAATTAGTGAAACTTTTGGCTAATTTAGTTGCTGGAATATAGATGTCACCATTTTTATCTATCTCATCAAGAGCATTTATATATTCACATCGTACACTGTTAAGGAAGTAATAAAATTCTTCTTCATTTTTAGAGTTAATTAATAAATCTATCTTCTTTGAGAATCCTATAGGTAAAAACTCATATAGCTCTTTAATAAGTGAGTTAAACTTATTATCATTGAAGATATTAAATACGTGAATCCAGCTATCCTGTTCCGATATTATCCACTCATACTTTCCTTCTTCTACTTTTTCACCAATTACTAATTCATAGATTAAGCTAAATTTCGATTTACTTTCACTTTCCTTTGCACTTGTTAATATACCTGCATCTACTAAATTCTTAGTGTTTTCGATAACAAAAGGATATTTATCAACACCATTTCTATCTTGAAATACGATATTCAGTTTTATTTCTTCACCATTCTCATTTACTATTCCTTGTCTCGTTATAAGCTCTTCAATATTCTGTAAGAAGTATATAAAATTATACCACTTAGTTACTAAGGCAGAGTGCTTGTCTTTATTTTCATCTTCACTGCCTTCCTTTGTCCTAGCTAAGGTAATTTTATCTATCCTAATTTTTATTTGACTTAATTCACCCTTTGCATCTTCTTCTAAGTCCTCTACTTCTAAAAGAATTGGAAGTGAAATTGCTTCAAAAGGATCTCCTGTAACTTTAGTAGGCTTTTCCTTTTTTTTCTTTCTTCTACCCTTAGGAATTTTTAATAACTTATTTATTAAATTAAAGCTTACACTAAATAAGTTACCTTTTATTTCTTCAATATTTATACCTTTTAAATAATTGATAATATCCTCTTTGAATTTTGAGTAGTCTATATTATATGCTCCTAGCTCTTCACTTTCTAGTTGCGATATTTGAAGGGGACTAGAAAAAAATTCATCGATTCTTTTTTTTAATTGAGTTATTTTCGACTCTTTTTGATAAGTATCTAAGCCTATTCTTCTACTGAACTTATATCCCTTTTCTATCAAATCTATATTTCCATTTTCAATTTGTTTCTTTGGTATTGATATTAGTCCATTGTAGATATTAGGAATACTCCACCATTCGTATAAATTTGATAATAATTTATTTATTAATTCAAAGTCAGAAAGATTTTGATGCTCATCAAAAAAACTACTCACCTTTAACAAGTCTTTTTCTGTATATTTAAAAATATTAGTAAAAATATTATTGATTTTCTTTTGAGATTCTTCATTATATAGATTCTTATCTTTTGAAAGCTTACAATAACTTTCACCAACATAATTTTCTATAGTTTCTGGACTTGTAGTATAAAATTCTGCTAAACCACCTTGATCCTCTACATCTTCTGTTCCCATTAATATTATTGCTGTATTTTTTTCATTATTAGTAAATGGATAATTTCTCCATTTAGTTAAGTGTTCATTTTTTTCTATCCAGCCATTACTATCTAGCTCTTCTATAAGCTCTTTATAAACATTGATTTTTATCAATTCATTATATTTTTCAAGAGATAGTTTAGCAATAAACTCCATGTCTTTATTGCTAAAATAATCGCTTAAACTTTTACACACCTCAAGGTAAATTTCGGGTGTTGTGAAATTTTCTAACTTAATGAGGTAAAATTTTTTCTCTTGATTAAGAGCCTGATGTAATACTTCTGTTACAACATTAATATATGATTTCATTTTATACCCCCTCAATTCCTTGAACTGTATTATATGGATTGATTACCATAGCAGTTGCATCTGATAGTTCCTTTAAGAATCCATTCTTTTTTAATAATCTTTGGAACTCATCTAGATTGTACTTTAGATATGATGCATCTGTTAGCTTCAAACCTCTATCATTTATATATTTGTTATATTGTTTGGGGCCTATTACAATTCCAAATTGATTGTATAGCTTTCTTAAGAAAGTATCTAATGTCATCTTTGAAGAAGGTGGTATTAATGCTAGTACAAAGAATCTAATTATATCATCACACAATGTAAATCTCATATTATCTCCTTTTAATGGAACAATAATACCAATATCCTTTCCAAGCTTTCTTAAGAGTTTGTATGAATCATCGTAGGCATCCTTTAATAACTGAATATCTGTTTTGTTTTTTCTGATTCCAGTTTCATCTACTACACTATTGCTTTTAATTGAATTTAGCTTATTAGCCAAAGCAATCATCATATCTTCTTCAACTTCTTTATAACATTCAACAGCTAGTCTCTTTATTTTTGTATCAGCATCATTATTTGAATTAAAATGAATAATCCAACATCTATTGTTACCATTAATATCTTGTCTTGATTGAATGTAGGCTGCTTCACTCATCATTCTTAATATTTGAAATACAATCCCTTTTGAAAAAAGGTTGATTTTTTCAAATTCATTTATATCAGCTTCTAATAGATTTATTATTTCTTTCACAGAAAATGCCGCTCTTCTTTCATACTCACCTGCAATCCATTTACATTCACCTTTTTGCATTAATTGCTTTTTTACTACTTCCTCAGAACAATCATCCTCTTTTTTTTCGCTAATAAATCTAATCCAATTATTCTGAATCCATTTTGAAATTCTGCTAAACTCACTATAAGTATCAACTAAGTTAATAATAAGCTTTTCTAATGTATCCCTATAGTGAATTGCTTTTTCGTCTCCTTCAATATTCTTAATATTATTTAACCCTTGAAGTATATGTAAATAATAAACTTCTCCCCCCCTAGCAAGGAATGAGTATTGATTAAACTCAAATCGTTTGTCAGTTTCAATATTAAAGTACCCATCATCATCTAACATACTTAAAGTTTTTCTTTTCGCTTTTAATCCAATGGCCTCGCAAAAAATTGTTTCTCTACAAATTGGCATTAAAGATTGTGCATACCAACCTCTATTTCCTGTAAACATGGAAAATCCACTCAATAAGTCTCTTATTATATTAAGTATAGTTTCATTACTATAACTTTGAGCTTCTATCTTTTTTTCTAATAATCCATTTATCGCATTATCTGCATCAATATCAACAGTAAACCTAGAATCGAGCTTTGTCTTATCAAAGAAAATAAATCTCTTTAAACCTATATTAGGATTTTTTAAATAAGTAATTTTTTCTGAATCCCATAATTTCACTTTTAAGAAGCCAATGCTTTTATCTTCTGTATCTTTTTCTCCTAAAAACACAATCAAAAACTCTAATAAATATTCTTGGACCGTTTGAGAATTAAAAATTCTTCTTCCGAATGTTTGTATTTGAAGATTTTGATCTGAAGGATTAGTATTCTTTATATTTGGAAATATATTTGTCATTTTCCCACCCCTAAGCTTCATATACGACTTCATCATCAATATCTAGTTGAAGTTCTTTCATTGAGTTATTCGTAATTACTAAAATTCTAATTGTTGTATCATCCTCTTTCTTTTTTCCATAGAAGGCTATTAATTCTGACTTGAGCCTTGTTAAATCAAAAGTATAAGATGGATTTAATTTAGTATATACCTTACCCTTACTAATATTATTTAAGTAATCTAATGTCTGATATGAAACCTCAAAGTTTATGTTTCCAAACTTCATTACAACCTTATTACACTTTTCAGTATACTCTATATTATCTGATATCTTTTCTTGTTCTAATTTTATTTCATTCTTCTTTATATTACCTAATATTAATTGAACATTTTGATAATCCATATTATTCTTCTTTAGTGTTAAATATAATTCATCAGTATCAAGAGGATGAACCCCTACTAAATATTTAAACAATCCATTAAATACGATATCCTTAACTCTACTTCTAACTCTTGCACATTTAATCTTAGACTCTGTAATTAATTGATAATATATCGGAAACATTTCACTGAATATTTGTCCAATCATGTTATCAAACTGATCTTCGTCAACTTTACTTAAAAGCATATAAAATCTTCTAAATGCTCTTCTCATATATATTGATTCTTTATTCTTAATTCCTAGCTTATCGTAGTTATACTTCAAAGTATTTTCTAATACTTTTATTGTATTGCCATCAAACATAGAAAAATCTTCTCTTACAAAAAGCTTATAATCTTCTTCTATTAGAGCCTTTTCCTCTAACATTTGTTCATTTAAGTCTCTGATTGCTTTTATATTAAAACTACTCTTTTCAAACTTAGTTCCTATATGACCAAAGAATAAATTAGCAAAATGGTATTTAAATAATCCATCATTATCCTTAACAATCTTTCTGTTTATTTGACTACAATTTAAATTACTTGTAATTGAGTATGATAAATGTGATAACATTTGCCTTATTGTCAATCTTTGTTGGTTATCTGCAAACCAAAAATATAATCTCTCAACAAACCCTATAATTCTCTCTTGATTATTTGAAATCGTTAAGTAATTGATATATGGAGGACATTTCTTACAACAACCGCATGAATGACATGGCTTCCATAATTCTTCCTGCGTTAACTTCCTTATTATTTCTGTCACAAAATATGAGTTATCTATCTTTGCAAGATTAATTACCTTAAATTTAAATTGCTCATTTTTAACTGTTATTTCAACATCTGAACTTTCTACCCTATCAATCTCAGATAATAAATCCACCTCAAAAGCTTCAATTAATTCATCTTTTATAGTTTCATTTTCGTCTTTATAAGTGTTAGCTAATAATCTCTTTGCTGTATTTATTAACGGACCAGTATTAGATATTAATAATGAAGAAACTCCTCTATTAGGTGCTTTAATGAATTCTTCAAACACAGCTTCTTGTCTCTTTTCATTAAGCTCACTCATATCCTTAATATATAGAAATTGCCCATTGTACTCTTCTACTTCTTGTAATTCTTTTAAACCTTTATTAAAGTATCCTATTTTTTTTAGGACTTGAATAAGAATACTAGTTTTACCATCACCAGCATGCCCAGTAAGAACTAAAGCAGTATTATTATTTTGATGAAATAACAAATTAAAGATATAATTAGCAACTTTTCTATCTACTACTATCTTGTCATAATACTCATTTAAGACTTGTGATTCCGCTAATGCATTTTCATTACTTCCACTAGCATTATTTAGCGAATTTAAATATTCAATAAAACTATTCATACTTCCCCCTTATAAATTCTCTAAGCTTTCTATTAAATATTTTATTTGTTCTTTATCATTAAAATAACCTAAACTCACTCTAACGGTTCCTTCATATATATTTATAAAGTCTCTAAAATATGGTGCACAATGATGACCCGCCCTAACAGCAATATTAAACTCTTCATCTAAAACTCTAGCCACATCTTCAGCTGAGTAACCATCTATATTTAAAGCAACAATCCCTATATGTCTTTCTCTATCTTTAGGTATGTATATTTCTATACCATCAAGTTGCTCTAATTCACTCACTAATAAATCTGTTAGTTCCTTTTCCTTTTTGTATATAAAATACACTTTTGTTTGTTTTATCCATTTGATAGCAGCATTAAGCCCTGCAATAGCTTGGATGTTATAACTTCCTGCTTCATACATATATGGTTCTACTTCTGGCATATTTAGATTTATTGAATCACTGCCTGTCCCACCGACTATAAACTCTTTTAAAGCTACTTTGTTAGAATTATTAATATAACCTGCAATTCCAAATGGACCATAAAGTGTCTTATGTCCTGCAAATATAGCATAATCTATATTTAGTTTATTTAAATCAATGTCAATTAGTCCCATAGATTGTGCACAGTCTAGAATTACTATAGGATTGTAGTCACTTAATATTTCAGTTAATTGTTCAATTGGTAAAATATATCCTGTAACATTGCTCACATGCGAAACACACACTAAATCAGGCATATTCTGTGATAAATTTGGCTTTAATGCTTTTGTATTAAGTTCAAAAGTTTCACTATTAAAATCCAATATATGAATTACAAAATCAAACTTTTTATTTAAATAATGAAGTGTTCTCATTATTGCATTATGTTCAAAGGGTGATACATAAACATTCTTAATTGTTGACCAATCTAATCCATTCAATACTTGATTTAGTGCAACTGTGGCAGAAGAAGTAAAGACAACTCTACTTTTATTATTTATCTTTACTAAATCCGTAAGTTCTCTCCTTGTATCATCAATTAAATCATTAGCTATTCTGGAGAGTTTATGTGAGCTCCTTCCTGCATTTACACCATTTTTTCTATAAAATTCATCCATAAAATTATAAACACTCTCTGGCTTCGGAAATGTTGTAGATGCATTATCTAAATAAATAATATCACTCATATTTTTGCCTCCTATAAATAGTACATGTAAGATTTCTCTTACATGTACCTTTGTAATAGTTTCATTAATATATTTCTCTTTTCATTTGCTTCTATTGCATCACCATATTCATCAAGCAGTTCTTCAAGTTCATTCATTAGAGTGACACCAACTTCTGATACAGACTCTTCTTCAAAACTCTTCTCAACCACATCTCCACTTTGATTAATCTCTATTTTGAAAAGACTTTGACTATCATCACTAAAATCAATATCTAACTCAGTTACTACATTTATACTATGTCTTAAATTTTTGAAGTAAAGCTCTATTGTGTACTCTTGCCAATCCTCAACATTTAAACCAGTAACTATACTTGCAAGCTTATTTATACAATAAATATCATCATTACTATCTAGATCATTTATAAACTTCAATATGCTATTTGTAGTTACATCATACAAATGATTCTTTTTGTCTGCATCAAGGTCTATATACCATCTCTTTAAGTTTTGAGTTAAACTACCTTTATAAGATGGATTAATAATATTATTAGTTTTCTTTATCAAATAGCCAATTAGGTTGACTATTGACGAATCCAAATAATTTTTTATATTTCCTATTGACTCAAGGCACTCATAGTAATCGTTACTCTTTGTTAATTTAAGTAATTTATTAAACAAGAAATCCCTATTATTTAAATCAAACTTTAGCAATTCACTTCTATAATTTATAATGCTTGAATCTAGTTCTTTTCCTGTAATATCTACTCTATGTGTTCTTGAATATTGGCTTAATGATTGCAAATATGACTGCATAGCATTACCTAATGCTGTAAATCTATTTGTCTTTAATATTTTTTCACTTATTTGCTTATCAAATAGTTTGATTAAAGAGTTTATATAATCCTCTTTTTCTTTAGTTCCCTTTTCAATTTTTATATAATATTCTCTCGGCTTTTCGTTAATATTATTTAAAGTATCATAGGTAAAATCAACTTCTTTGTTACCTCTGCTACCGAAAGATAATATTAGCTCTTCTTTAAATTCTCTAAGAACATAAGAAAGATAGATTGGTATTACTCCTTTTCTCATGCCTATATCTTCTCCTAGAAGTATGTCATAGAGCTCACCAAAAGATTTCTTCTTTTCTTCACAACTTACTATAAATTCTCTAATAATCTGTAATACATTATTTAAATCACTGTCACTAGAAACAGTAGTATCGCCTAATCTAAAATTAGCTATAGTCACTCTATATATTGTAGCCTCTGGTCCACGTCCACCCAATGATTCAACTGATTTATCATTATAACTATTGATAATGTATTCAACTACCTTCTGTCTAGCTTTTGCAATAACTGTTGTAATATTATTCTTGTTTATCATCTCATTATTTATTTTAGGTGTTTTATAAAAGTGTTTAACACAAATGTCCGATATCTGCTTATTTAAATCAGATTTTCTTGAAATACTATTTTGCTTTCCATAAATATAGTAGTTACAATTTCTATTTTCGGGAATAAAATACTTTTCTAAGTATTCCTTTATATCTTCTATTACATCTTCCTCTATCACTTCAATTAACTGTTCTGCTAATGGCTCGTCACTTAATATGTTCTTATCATTTTTTAAACTTTCAATAGCTATATATTCTTTTACAGTATCTAATTTATCAAATGGTTTTGTAGGAACACATAACACTATTCTGCCATTATTCAATTCTGCAATTTTGTCTATTGCTCTTTGTTTTTCTTCTTCATCAAAATATATTAAGTTAGCAATCACTCCATCTGATTCATAATACTCAAATATGGATTTAATATCTTCAAACGCCTCTAATTGATTTAATGTAACATAAAAATTTTTAAAGAATCTTATCATTTTATAATCATCATTGTATCTTTTGGGTAATATGAACCCTAAATTAAACACTTTCTCCAACTCTTGTGGTACATTAATATTTTTAATCTTAGTATTTTTTATTAACTCTATCTTTTCTCTTATATTAGCCTGAGCTATTGGAGAAAAATTAATATATCCATTGCTTCTTTTAATATAAACAATATTACTTTCAATCATTTGATTCAATATAATGTTTAGCTTGTCTTCTGTATACTCCAATGCTGATGCTAATATATCTTTTGTTGGAGATAACTTCTCGAACTCGTTGATTATATAAATTATTGCTAGTGCCTTTAATACTTTCTTCTCATCAATAGAATGACATTTTCTAATAGCAACATCAGTCCTTAACCATATATCATGTACAGCCTCATTAAAAACTTCCTTCTTAAAAAGATTTTCAAAATAGTCAAAAATCATATCTAAGTTTAACAACTGAAATTTGCCACTATTTTTATTTATAAAATCAGTTAATGTGTGTATTTCATTTTTACATAAAAACGTAAATAGTGTTCTTTCATTTTGAGCTACTTTTTCACTTATTTTTGGCAAAGCAAATGTTGAAATTGGATTTAGTGGGAAGCATCCCACCTCAATCCATTCTTTAAACTCCTCTTCCGAATAAGTTTCTTTAAACAACTCATATGAGTTACTAATTCTTTTATATAATGAGTTTTTACTCAAGTACTCTCTTAATCTAGCCTCATTCTTTATAATTGTACTTGAGATTAAGTCATAGTTTTGTTTAGATGAGGAAATTAAGTATAACTCCTTAAATCTTCCTTCAATCCCTCTCCATGCATTTATAATATCTCTTGGTAGCTTAGAAACATATTCATTTATAGTTTTATGAGTAATGCATGCCAAATGTAATTGTTGTTTACTACTTGTCCTTCCTGAAATTTCAGCAAAATCTTGAAGAACTTTAATATCTTTTATTGTATTGTTTGAAACACTTGCTTCCATGAATTTACTAAATTCATCAAAGACAATAAACATTCCATTGTACCCATATTTATCACACAATAAAAAGTTCGTTTCATCATACAGTCTTACTACATCTGAATTAACAAATGGATTAAACTCAATACCTGAACTGATTGATAGATACACATCCTTAAAGATTTCGTAAGAGTCTTGATCATACTTCTTAATTCTATCCTCTAACTCAGATAGAGTTAAGCCAAAATCTTTTAGACCTTTCTTTAAAACTTTTATTGTACCTTCAAATTCTTCCTTCCACTTATTTATTACATTAATTACAGAATCAAAATAGGTATTAGGCATTAAATCTGTTAAACCATTCTTCTTCAATGAATAATTTAAAGCCATAAAAAAAGACTGCTGTAAATCGGTATAATTACTGTTTATTATTACAGGAAGCAACTTAATATTATTTTCAAAAATCATTCTACAAAGTTGAGCGGTACTCTCATCAATTCTAGAAATCTTATTTATTAATTCTTGTATTGCATCTTTATTTTCTTCTTTATTTTGCAGTAATGTAAGAAGTATAAGTAATAAATGACTTTTTCCTTTTCCGTAAGGTCCTACTAAAACCGTAGCTTTATCTCCAGAACCATCATAGATTGCTTTTAAGTATGACTTTAATATATTTACCGTATTTATAGTTGGTATATATCCTTTTACTTTATTATTACTTCCAAGATCATACTGCAAGTTTATGGAATATTGAAATCCCTCTGAAAGCTTTAAAAAATCAGTATACCTCACTAGTCTTCTCTCCTTAGCTATTTTGATAATATTCGTTCATTAAATCTATACAGTTTATTTCTTTCTTTAGGTATATCGTATCTAAGCCTGCCGTTCTATTAACTGTTAAGTAGCCTCTTCTTTCTAATTCATCTAAGTAATAGTTTATTAAACTTGTATCTAAATTAAAAACTTTACCAATATTGCAATTTTCATTTAACAATTTATCTATTGTTGTGTTCGCTTCACCATTAAGCCTATCAACTATAACATATAAGACCACCCTTGGATCTAAAATATCTACCCTTGGCTTCTTCTTTATGAAAACTTCTTTTTTATCTAAATTTACTTTTCTGTTTAATAAACCAAGTTCAGCTAGGGGACAGCATAAATTTTCCTCTGGATTCTTTAAATCCTCAGTGTTTGTAGAATATGTTTTCACTATGCAAACACAATCGTCATGTAATGACCTTTCCGAGTATTTTAAATTCAAGTCTAACCTAGATAGACCTAATTCTAATCCATTGTATAAGTCATGTCTGCTAAATTCATTTACCTTAAAATCATTAAAAAATAGATACCACGATGTAGCATTTTCTAAGTTAGTTACTAACTTATAATGTATTAACCACAAAGTAAACATTTCCTCAAAGTATGGATCATTTTTATTTACAATATCACCAAATCCACTGCTTAAAATTGATAATCTTCGTCCCTTCTTGGTTCTCCTATCATCAATTAGACCACATGCTTGTAACCAATATTTGATTGACTTAACCATATTGCTTCCTACCCCAAGAGTATCTACTGCATCATCTTCGGAGAACACATCCTTAGCATCTTCATTATCAATATATGGCATATTTTTTTCATATACTACTGAAATCCCCTTCCTCAACCAACCCTCTCTTATGTTAAAACTTTCGTGTCCCTTTAGTCTTATCTTTACTGCCACTCTATTCACCTCGTTTTGTAATAAGTACTTTCCTCATGTAGCAACCACCATCAAAATGATTAACACATTGACCACATCTCACACATTTTTCATCATTAATTTTGTAGTATTCAGTAAATGCTTTTCCTTTTAATTCATTCTCATGTGCACTCTTCTTTATAGTAATCGCATCATATTTACATACACTTTCACATGCTAAACAGCCTAAACACATTTGATATTTCGTAATTTGAGCATCGACCTTTTGCTTTACATCCCTCAAACTTTTTGCTCCCAATACTTTTGTTTTAACTATAGTTACCTTTAACCTTTTATCTCCTAATTTTGCTTCTAGAATAAGAATTGGATGGTTTTTTTTATCTACAATATATACTTGTCCTAGTCTTCTATTGCCCATATCTTTGTTTATCCATCCAAATGGTTTAAAGAGTTCAAATAGCTCTTCAGTAATAGGTTTATTAAGTTCATAGTTAAAGGAATGGTTAGATGTTGCACAAGGCTTAAACTCTATAAATGTATTCTTACCTATCTCAACTCCATTACCACCTTGTCTTGCTTTCCAATTTCCTTCATCAACATAAACTTCCCAATCTGGCTTTCCTATTTTTTTTGCAAAATTGATTAATAAATCCCGCCATTTTTTATATTCTTCAGGTATATATATACTTGATAGATATTGTGCCCATTTAGTGTTATTAGGACAACACCAACATCCTACTCTTGAATATCCCAATCTGTAAGCATCATTAAAATCTATGTTTCTCATTAAAATATATAGCCAAATGTCAAAGTCATACCAATCAATAATTGGTGAAATAACTTGTTGTTTTGTAATCTTCGGACTATCCGAAACTCTTTCATACTTACTTCTGCTATTAGATTCACTTCTCCTAACTCCATAAAAAGTAAGAAGCTTCTTTTTATTTTTAAACATAACATCTAATCTTTTTGTAAGAGCACCTGTTTTAAATACAATACAACACCATCTCATTATTCTACTAGGAGGTCCAACAACTTCACACATATCATAAAAGTTTTTTTCCTTATTTTTAGCGAAAAAAAATGGTACTTTCGGGTTATTTAACTTAAATCTCTTTGCATACTGAATTGTAGAAGGAAATTCTAAAGTAGTATCAGCAAAAATATGGCTTACTTCTATAGTTCCTAAAGATCTCACAACCAAATCACTAACTACAGTACTATCCTTTCCCCCCGAAAATGAGACATACATTCTCCAATCTTCCTTCTTATGTTTTCTTTCAACTTCTTCTATAGTTTCTTTAATAAAATTTCTTGCTTCGGTATCAATTTGGTTAAATCTCTTTTTATTTGCTTCTAAAAATAGTTTTATATATTCGTTAAATTTTTCACAATTATTTTTATGTTTAAGCTCTTCAAGTTCTTCAATAACTATTTGAGGATTCTTTTGCATTAGTTCATCTTGTGAGTACTTTAGCTTTTCACCGTTAACTATATATTTATTTCCAGTTCCATTCCAAACTGAATCATTCATAAATTTGAAAGGCTCTCCAATAAGTACTTCTAACAAAAGTCTTTCTTCTGGAAAAACTGGTCTTATATCAGTTGTTAATGCTGTGGCTTCTTTACCACATAGGCTACAGTGTGTATCATAAAGTGGAATATTACATTCATTGCACCAAAACACTTTAGCTTGTAGAACTTCTGCTCTATATCCACATTGAGGACATACACTTGTCTCACATTCAATATTACATTTATCATTACTACACTTATATTTAATCATTCTCTCACCCTTATAAAAAAATTACACAATTTATCTTGATAGAACTGCCTTATCATTTAAATAGAATATTTATAATATATAAAATCAGGTTATTCTTAAGTTTCTTTAATTTCTTTACTTTATAGCAAATGTATAAACTATAATTTACTTATAATTATATAATAAACTATATATGAAAAAATTGGAACATATATCCTGATTAAATATTGTACATATAAACAATATACTCTTTAACATTTATTAACAGCAAAAAGGGGTGATCAAAAGTGTTACACCAAGTAATTAGAACTTTAATTTGGAATGACGTTGAAAAATATATTGAAGATATTTTTAATATTCCTTGTGATCAATTTGGATTGTTATGGGTAAAAAAGTCATGGAACGGTCTTATAAAACAAGGCCTTGCAGATTATAGAAATGAATTAGAAAGAAATCTTGTCCTTTTTAGACTTTTAACTTTAGCAACTATGTATGGTGAATTCTATGAATTAGTAACTGGAGAAACACCTTCCCCTAGCCATGATGCTTGGATAGAAAGTCTAGATATTAGTCCTATTCGGATTGGGCAAATTATAGGGAGACATTCCTATAATGCTAATCACTATTCTTCTGAAGATTTATTAAAAATATCAATAAGTAGAATTATCAATATTTATAGAAAGCCAATTTTTAATGCCTTAGTAACCGAGTTTGGTAGTGACCGTAAATTGTTTATAGGTATGTGGATTGCCATCAAAAATACTGATAGTATTTTTGATACATTTGATCACTATAGTGATTTGGAAATACAATGTGATTTACTATGTCCAATAGATAATGATACTGACTCTGATGAAGATGACGATATTAATTTGGATAGTTATTTAGAAAAATATGAGCAGGAAATTAAAGAAGAATCTTTTATCTTAATACTTGATGTTAAGGATAGTATGTTACGAGCATTTGACTGGATCACTAGAGGAATGAACTCAAGGAACATCGGATTGTAACTAGCTAGGAGCTGGCTTTCAGTCATCCCCTAACACCACTGAGGCAAAAACTGAAAATAATCTACTAAAAACATAGAAAAAGATTGCCTCAAAATGATTTTAAAAATCATTTTGAGACAATCTCTTTGTAGTAAATTCTTTAGTTTTGTTTATTCTGAACTAAATAGTACTCCATTATATTTCTAACCTTAGGAACAACATAATGGCTTCCTCCACGATCTTTCACATTTTCCATAACCATAGAGACTGCTATTTTAGGATTATCTGTATTCATTGATACAAACCATCCAACTTGTTCTGCATCCTTATCATCATAACTCTTTTTAAGTTCTGCAGTACCAGTTTTTCCTGCTAGTGAAACTCCGTCTATCTTTGCACTATGTCCTGTACCTGATGTATTTTCAACAACTGCTGTAAGTCCATCTATAAGAACTTTTGTGTTTTCTTTAGATATTAAATTCTCCTTCCACACTTTAGAAGGGTTATTTTCATTAACGCTTTCTAGAGTAGGAGACATAATATTACCATCATTAACAACAGAGCTATAAACTAGTGCTATATGAAGAGGACTCATCAATATCTCGCCTTGCCCAAAACCTGAATCCGCTAGCAGTACATCACTCTTAATACTGTCTCCGTTGGCTACTTGAGACTTTGTTATTGGGTAACTTATTGGTAGTTGCTCACCTAATCCAAATTTGGTCACTTCTTTAGTAAAATCATCTTTACCTACATTAAGAGCAGCCTTTCCAAAATATATATTATCAGAATATACAAAGGCATCCTTTAGATTAACGGATCTTCCTGGATCGACCATTCTAGTGATCTTGTACTCTCCCCAAGAAGTATCTGGCTGCCATTCACTTCCCTGTATATTTATCGCTTCTTCTGGTTTTATTATACCTTTATTTAAACCTATAGCTGCAGTAATTAGTTTAAAAGTAGAACCAGGAGAATATACGTTTTTAAATCTATTCGTAAATTCTGTTTCTAAACTATTTTTCCAAGCAACCTTTTGACTCTCAGTAGTATAAGTTGTAAATACGTTCGAATCAAAAGATGGGGAACTTACCATAGCTAATACTTCGCCATTTTTAGGATTTACTGCGGCAGCAGCTCCTGGTTCCCTATTCATCTCTTGATAGATTTTTTTCTGCAAATCAAAGTCAATGGCGAGTTTTATACTCTCACCATGTTTTACTTCCTTTTTAGCTATCTCAATTTTATTTATTTCTTTTCCATCCTTTTGCTTTGAAATGTATATTATTCCTCCATTTTCTCCCTTAAGCTTTTCTTCATAAGTCTGCTCTAAGCCTCTCTTTCCAATTACACTTGCGGAGTTATATCCTTTTCCTTTCAGTTTTTCTAAATCCTCTGCCGTTACTGGACCAATATTGCCTATTAACGAACCAAAAGCTTCTCCGCCTGGATATATTCTTCCATCCTTTTTTTGCTGCAAGACACCCTCTAGTTTCATAACCTCAGATATTCTAGCTTCTTCGCTAGGAGCTATATCAACAATTGGTACAAAAAACTCTGGATTGTTATTAGCATTTAACTTGTTTTCTATAAACTCAGCTTGTATATCTAGTATTTTAGTCATTTCTTTTATATTAGCATTGTTAAACTTACTTGGATGTATCCCCAAAGTAATGATAGGAGCATTTATCGCTAAGCCTTTTCCATTTCTATCATAAAGTTCTCCACGTTTAGCATAAAAGCTTTGAGCTTTAACCTTGTCATCTGGCTCCATATCAGGGAATATCATTTTTTCATTCCACACTATACTCCACTGCTTCTTTTTATCTACTTTCTCCTTTATTAGAGTTACTTCATACTTTGGTATTTTTATATTTCCAGCTAATGTATCCATACTAATACTAAAAGGAATTTTAATAGTATCTTCTTTGCTGTCTTTAGAATCATTGCTGCTATCTACAGTTATTGATATATTTTCTCCATCTATTCCTTTATAAATATTAGAATACCTTTCTATGAAGTCTTTTTCACTTATTGTTTCTTTTGTTTTATTGGAAAGCATACTATACATTTCATCAAACTCTTTTTTCTCCCACTTTTCCTTATAAACCTCAAAAGTTCCATAAGCATCTGGCTCTTTACCACAAGCTGTAAATATAAGAGAAACTGCCATTAATGCTGCTGTTGCAACTAAAAGAGAAAATCTCCTTGTTATATAGGTATTTATCATTTTACCGTCCCCTCCTTCCACTTATTTTAACATATACTTACAAATTATGCATTTATGTGATATTTCTAAATCATTATCATCTCCATAGCTACCTTCGCATATGGCAAACCAATTTGCATTCACAAATTGTTCACTACCTCCGAGGAGGTTAACAAACTAAGATGTAATGTTATATTGAACATTAATGGTATAGGGCTAAGAGATTTATTTGTTACAATTTGTTCACAATTTTCCCATCGATTTGCGACATTTATAGTGTATATTTTTCTTATAGTTTATGTTTTTCAACTTCATAACAAACTTTATAATTTATGAAAAATCACTGCATTTATAGTCTGTTTTCATAAATTGTTTAAGTATTGAAGTAACTTATCTATAAATACTAAAATGATAATACCTAAAAACAAGGAGAGTATAATCTATGAAAAAAATAAACTTTGTTAAAATAACATTAGATTTATTAATGTCAATAGTTTTTGTTTTACTATTCAACAAAATGGCAGTAGCAGGACTTAGATTCCATGAAACTGCTGGTTTATCTCTAGGAGTGGCTTTTATAATTCATATAGCTTTAAATTGGAAATGGGTTAAACAGGTTACTTTAAAGCTTTTTAACCCCAAAATCACTTTTAAAACAAGATTTGGATATATAATTAATGTACTTCTTTTATTTGCTATGGGATATATAATTATCAGTGGTGTTTTAATTTCAAAAGTTCTATTTCCAAATATAAACATTGGTAACAAACAACTTTTAAAAATGCTTCATATATCTGTATCATATTTTTCTCTTTTATTGATAGGAATTCATATTGGACTTCATTGGACTTGGATAAAAAATATGCTTAAAAAAATATTTAGAATAACAAATAAAAATAAACTATCTAAAGTTACTGCTATAATATCTGTTGTTTTAGTATTTAGTTTCGGTGCATATAACATATATTCAGTAAATTATTTTTCTAGGGTATCATCTATAGTAAGCAGCTTTACTGGAGACCCAATGCTAGGACCAGGTAAAGATATGAACAAAGAACCTCAAAATGGTGAGAATAAATTGAGTAATGATACGTCTTCTAGAGAACAAAAAATAAGTGGTAACAATGGAAATCCATCAGAGTTACCAGTAAAAAAAGACGGTGGTCAAGGGGCTCCTCCAAATATGAAAGCCCCTAATTCTTCTAGTTTATTAACAATATTAACCACTTATCTTAGTATCATTGCAGTTTTTTCAATAATAACCTATAATATAGAAAAATTGCTAACAACTAAAGCTTTAAAACCAACTTATTAAAAATTTGTGAGGGAAAATTTTTGAAAGATAAATTGTTAAGAGAACAGAAAACCATACAAACTATGATTAAACTATATTGTAAAAGTACACATAATGCAGAGAACATTCCTTGTGAGGAATGTTCCCTGCTAATTAATTATGCTCTAAAAAGGCTTGATTGCTGTAAATTTGGAGCTAGAAAACCTGTATGTGCTAAATGCAAAATTCACTGCTATAAGCCTGAAATGCGCCAAAGTATTAGAAATGTAATGAGAACAATCGGCCCTAAATTGATTCTAACACATCCTGTTATGACTTTATTTCATCTAATTGATAGTTTGAGATTTTAAAATTTTATCTATATGATTTTAGTATTGTTCTGAAAATACTCCCTCTATAATAGAAAAAATCAAGGATTGCTCCTTGATTCAAATTTTAATAATTATCAAGTTCTTTACTAATACTATTGATTATTTACCAAATAGACTTTAATTCCCAAGCTTTAAAGGAACCAACATTTACGTCTCCATCTTTAGAGAATAAATCAATACTTAGATTTGTTTCATTAGGATAAATTCTATTTGAAAGAACTACCTCTCCTTCATTACAAAATACTTCTAAAGAACTGGAGTCAATAAATGCACGTAACTTAAGTGTACTATTATTAAGTGGTAGTGAAGCTGTTGTTATACAACACTCTCCCTCTCCAGATTTTGCTCTATCTACAATTATCTCCTGAGTGTTCATATCATAAACAATGTAAGTACCTTCACAATGATCTTTTGAAGCTCTTAATAATATACCAAATTTACTAGCAGTACAGTTGCTGATATCAAAGGTAACTTCCATTTCAATATGCTTTCCTTTTACTTCTTTTAAATAACCTTCTTCATTTTCTGTTACTTTAATATCACTAAATTCATAACTAGTTTTTCTTAGAAGCTTAACCTCCTCTATTGGCATAGCTGTAACCGTACCATCCTCTGATAATTTTAACTCTCTAGGTAAAGTAAGTGCTCCTGCCCATCCTTTTCTTTGAGTAGGTATTTTAGTTCTCCACATATTCATCCATCCGATCAAAATTCTACGACCACTGTTATCTAAGAAAGTTTGAGCTGCATAAAAATCTTGTCCATAATCAATTTCATGGTAAGATTCTTTTATAAATTTACCCGTTTCATAATCTAAATCTCCGATAATATAAATATTTTTATGATTTTCCATATTCATTGGTGAAACTACTAGCACATATTTATCTCCAAGCTTAAATAAATCTGGACATTCCCACATATCACCTAGTGTTCCATCACTCTCTGCAATTACTCCTTTATAGTTCCATTCTCTTAAATCCTCTGAATAGTAAAGCAACACTCGTCCTTTTCCATTACTGCTGTTACCCACGACCATATACCACTTATCTTCATGCTTCCATACTTTTGGATCTCTGAAGTCTTGAGTACCGTCTTCTGGTGGATTAGGTATAACAGGATTATTTTCATACTTTGTAAAGTTTATTCCATCTCTGCTCGTAGCAATACATTGAGTTTCTTTAGGATTTTTATCATCATCATGAGCAGTATAAACTAAAGTCAACTCCCCATCATTATCTACTGCACTACCAGAAAAACATCCTTTTTCATATGGTTGATCAGGCGCAAGCGCAACTTGCAGTTGTTCCCAATTAACCAAATCTTTGCTCTTTACATGTCCCCAATGCATTGGCCCCCACTCTGCTCCATAAGGATAATATTGATAAAAAACGTGGTATTCATCATTATATTGGATTAATCCATTAGGATCATTTAACCAACCAACGGGAGGCATAATATGATATCCTAGTTTCCAACAATCATCTTTAACACTTATAGTATTTTCTTTAATATATTCTAAAGCATTTTTAACAGTATACATCCTTATCTCCTTTTAATCTTTATTTACTCTAAAATTTATAAATAATTAAATTACTTTATCCTTTTATACCTGATGATGAAATTCCTTCAACATAATATTTTTGGAAAGCTAAGAATATTACTCCTAACGGTACTGTTGAGAATGTAAGTGCCGCTAAAATATCACCATACCTTATAGGTGGATCGGTGAAGAAGAATTGTAACCCTACTTGGATGTTTCTTATGGAGTCATCAGAGGCTACAATTAATGGCCACATAAAATCTCCCCATTGAGTAACAAATGTAAGTATAAATATCGTTGCAAACATAGTTTTTGATAAAGGTAATACAATTTTTATGAATATTTGTAATACTGAAGCACCATCTATACTAGCAGCTTCTTCTAATTCATCCGGAATTCCTAAAAAGAATTGTCTAAATAAATATATATTGAAGCAATTTGCTATAAAAGGTACTACGAGAGCAATTAATTTATTTGTCCATCCAAAATCATTAATAATTAAATACAATGGTAAAATTATACTTTCAAATGGAATAATAATTAAAGATATAATTAGAGTAACTATATATTTACTTCCTGGTACCTTTAGTTTTGCGAGAGCATACCCGCATAATGAGTTTACAATTAGCCCGAATATAGTTATTAAGCTAACATAAAATATACTATTTCCTATATATCTAAATATTGTAACTCTACTGAAAGCATTTTTGTAATTCTCAATTGTTGGATTGTTTACAATAAAAGCTTTTAACGACTGCATGTCCTTAAAAATTTGCTGCTCAGGCTTAAATGAAGATACAATCATCCATAACAATGGAGAAATAAACAATAAGAAAACAATTGAAATCAAAATCAATTCCACTTTGCTTTTTAGTCTTTTACGTTTAAAGTATGACGAAGACATCATCGTTATCACCTCACAAATTTAATATTAAATAGAGTATAAATGAATTATGCTGTTTTTTCTGTTAAAAGTTTTTGCATTCCTATTGAAATAGTAATAATAATTAAGAAAAATATTATAGCTATTGCCGAAGAGTATCCTGCATTTCTATATTGAAATCCTTCTTTATATATAAGCTGAACTACAGTTTCCGTGCTGCCATTTGGTCCTCCACCAGTCATAATAAATGGTTGTTGGAATAACTTAAAGGCTTGAATTGTTGTCATTAAAATTACAAACTTAAATACATTTTTTAAGCCTGGTAAAGTAACATACCAAAATTCTTGTATTTTATTTGCACCATCAATGGAAGCTGCTTCATATAAATGTTTAGGTATGTCTTGCAATCCAGCCAAGAATATCATCATAAAGTAGCCTGCTGCCTGCCATGCAGACATAAATATAATTGAATTCATAGCTTGTTTTTCACTGGTAAGAAAAGGTTGTGGAGGTATTCCAAATAGACCTAAGAAATTGTTAATTAATCCGGTTTTTGAATATAAGAATGTCCATAGAATTGAAATTACCACTATAGATGTGATCACAGGACTAAAGAAACCTATTCTAAAAACATTAGTAACTTTTGATTTCTTATTTATTAGTATTGCTAAAAATAATGCTAGAGCAGTTTGAAAAGGAACAACAAGTACTACAAAGTAAAAAGTATTTTTCATAGCATTCCAGAATGTCTCATCTTTTAATACTGTTATATAATTTTTCAATCCTATAAAACTCGTTTTTGCAGGCATTAAAATGTTATAATCATAAAAACTATATTTAAATGCCAAAATTGTAGGTAATATTAAAAAAGTAAATAGTAAAATCAATGCAGGTATAATAAACATTATTCCTAATATCATTTTTTCTCTTTCTCGTCCTAGTGATGTAGAATTTGCTGCCAGTCTTTTTTTCTTTTTGTCACTAGGTGCATAAATGCTAACCTCATTTTTCACAATTCTCTCTCCCCTCTAAATATCTTAATATAGCTTCCCCTTCAGAACAGAGCATCTAGGCTTTGTTCTAAAGGGATAAGCTTGTATGCTACAGGGCCCTTATTTACTACTTTTTAAAATATCTATTACTGTTTTCATCAACTTTTTTAGCAGCTTTATCTAGTCTTTCTTTTACATCAGCACCTAAAACTATATCAACAGCAGCTGCTGCAAATTCTTGTGTTAAGACTGGATATGCAGGTGTTTTTGGTCTTGGATGAGCTGTATTTAAAACTTGCTGTTTTAAAACACTTCTTGGATACTGATCCCATTCTGGCATTTTATCAAAAGCTGATTTTTTTGCAGGTGGCTTTCCAGATGTTTTAGCAAAGTCTACTACATTATCTGTGTTTGTAACAAATTTTATAAATTCTGCAGCTTCTTTTACATTTTTTGATTTAGAGCTTACACCCCAAGACCAATCCCCTGATGGTGATGTTTTAGTCTTGCTGTATGGGAAGAAAGTAACACCCCATTTTAAATTTGGATAATTCTTTTCCCAAGTTGGTACTGCCCAAGAACCACTAATTGTGAAGGCTGCTTTTCCTTCTTCAAATTCAGTAGGAGTAGCTTGCCAATTTGCATATTTAGCAGCTTCTTGGAAGAATTTCATTCCCTCTACTGCTTCAGGACTATTAATATAACCATCTGCTTTTAAACCATCTTTTGAAATAATTGAACCATTATTTGACCATACAAATGGTGTTGGCATATAAGTCATCCACTCACCAGTACCAAAGTCTGGATGTATGTTTAATCCATATACTTTTCCAGGTTGATTAACTTTTTTAACTGCATCTAAGAATTGATTCCATGTCCATGCATCTTCTAATTTAGTTGGTGGTTTTATACCTGCAGCATCTAAAATTTCTTTATTATAGAATAATGCTACAGTTGACTCTGTAGGAGCTAATGCATATAACTTTCCATCATAAGTTCCTTGATCAACAGCAGATCCAACAAAGTCAGAAAGATCATCTTTCGTTATATGCTCATCTAATGGTTGAATTATACCTGAATATGCGTAGTTACTAATGTTTGGCCCGTCCATCATGATTACATCTGCTAATGAATTAGAAGCAACAGCAGCACTAATCTTATCTTCGTAAGCAAATGAGTTTCCTCTAGGAATAAACTCATATTCAGCTTTTATTTTTCCTTCATTGACTTTATTAAAATCTTTAAATATTTTCTCTAAAGTAGCATTTTCTTGATCGGAGTGTGCTGGCAACCAGACTTTTAATGTTACATCTTTAGAACTTCCACTTTTTACTTCATTATCACTAGCTTTACTACCACATCCAACTAAGCCCGTAGCTAAACTGATAATTAAAGTTAACATAACTAATTTCTTACTTTTTCTTCCCATTATTCTCCCCCTACCTCGTATAATTTAAATTAAATCTAAATAACTCCATAGTTATAAAATCAGATTAAATATCTATCCCCTCCTTAATAATGACCACTACACCTAATTATACTGTCACCCCTCCAATAAACGTTTACAAGGTAAATGTAAGTTTTTTATAGATACACAACTTCATAACTGAACTTATAATTCATGATATACAAGTTCATATTGAATTAAGAATTGAACTTGTATATCCTAGAAAAAGCATTGCATGTCGAGGCTATTTTCCTGAATTGATTAAGGATTGAAGTTGTTTATCTTTAATAGAACAATATCTATAACTTGGAATGCATTTTTAATCATATATGTTTCCAAATCTTGATTTTATTATAGCCTCACTAGCTATCAAAAAATATAATATTTTTGTTCACTTTTATATAACTTTTTTTACCTTTGTAAAAATAATATTACGTTACCTATAAAGTCACTTAATATTGGTTCCTATAAAAATTAAAAATTGCCTGCAATATATAAGCTGCAGGCAATTAAAATTTCTATATAATATCTTTTTTATATTGACCTGGTGTCATACCATAATAACTTTTAAATGTTTTTATAAAATATGCTATATTATTATAACCAACTAAAGTAGCAATTTCAGATACATTTAGCTTATTTTCAACTAGCAGCTCTTTTGCTTTATTCATACGTAGCTTTAATAGTGCTCCACAAAATGTGTCTCCTGTTTCTTCCTTAAACACTCTACTTAAATACGAAGAATTTACAAAATAAATACCAGATAGCTTTTCTAAAGAAACATCTTCAAAATAGTGCTCTTCTAAATAACTCTGTACTTTTTCTACCACCGACGTTTGCTCACATTTTTTCTGTCTTATAATTGCTTCACAACTCTCCTTGATTAAATTATTCATATGCTCTTGAATTTCTCTTAACTCATTAAAATCTGAAAACCGTATTATTTGGTGCTCTCCTGCTTTTAAAATATATTCATTTCTATCCTGAACATTTTGCCAATTATCATATATTAAATTTATAATTTTTAAACATACGTCTTGAACTATATAAAAATTTGTATTCTTAGCCTGATTTATTTTTTCAAAAATCTTATTAACAGCTTCTATACATAAATCTTCTCTGCCTTCAGAAATCATATGCTTAAAAACTCTATAGTACTCATCAAAGACACTCCTAGAAATCTCTACTTTTTTAGTTTCCTCGTATTCAAATACTTTACCCCATCCTTTAAGATAATGGTTATTTAATGCATAACTAGCCTCTTCGTAGGCACGGGATAAATCATTTAAGTTAGAAAAAGTACTGCTAACTCCAACAACTACGTTATCTTTATTTTGAGAATTAAGATATCTCTTTATGGAAAACAATTGCTTCGGATATTGTAACTCCTCATATTTATTTCTACATTTATCTCCAAAACATATAAGCATTACTTCTTTTGGATTAGAGGAATTAGAAAAAATACGTATACTCTCTTTACCTTTTATTTCATCTATTATTTTTCCTTTGTCAATGGTATTAAAACTATATCTTTGTTTAAATATAACCATACGATAACTAAAATCATGTTCTTTAAGGTTTAGGAGGCTAGATAAATCATCTTTTGTTATAATATTAGTTTTGCTAATAATTTTATTTATTTTTTCTTCAACTAGTATTCTATCAGCCTCTTTTAATCTTTCTTCCATTTGTCTTTCATTTTTTTGAATCACAACCAACTTCTCTAAGGAATCAAATAATTCATATAACTTGCTTTTATTTATAGGCTTTAATAAATATTCTTTTACACCATATTTTATCGCTTTTTGTGCATATTCAAACTCTGCATATCCAGTTATAATTACAGTAATTATATTTTTATTATAGTAGTTTATATGTTCAACTAATGAAATCCCATTCATTTGAGGCATTCTTATATCTGTGATAATAATGTCTGGGGTGTTTTCCTTTATATATTCAACTGCTTTTAACCCATTCTCTACTTCATCAATCACTTCGATGGAATCATACCTATCTGTTAACATTTTAATAAGGGCTTTTCTTGTATAAAATTCATCTTCAACAATTAAAATTTTCATAAAATCTCATCACCCCTTTTCATAACTGGTATTATCAATTGAATTTTTGTACCTTTATTTATTTTTGAAAATACCTTTACCCCATAATTTTCTCCATAGTAATCCTTTATTCTAAAATGTACATTTTCGATTCCTATATGTTCAGATTTATCTTCAATTATGATATTTTCACGAGGCAGATTTAATTTTTCATTTAATCTCTTAAGTATATCTTCATTTATTCCAATTCCGTTATCTTCAATATTTATAATTAAGATGTTGTTTTCTTCTTTGAATTCTATAGATAAGGAGCCTTGTCCATCTTTATTCTCTAAGCCATGGAATACTGCATTCTCTACTAAGGGTTGCAATAAAAACTTTAACATGAAATATTCTTCAATATCCTTACTTATCATATATTGAAAGTCAAATTTCCCTAAAAACCTCATCTTTTGAATAGCTATATAATTCTTTATTTGATTTAACTCATCACCAATTTTAACAATACTTCCTGCTTTTATATTATATCGAAACATCTCAGATAAACTATTTGAAATTATACTTATATCATCAATTCCTTCTAATTCTGCCATAGAACTAATCAAATTTAAGGTATTATATAAAAAATGAGGATTTATTTGCGCCTCTAACATTTTAAATTCTACCTTTTTCTGATTCATCTTAGCTATATAGTTTTGATAAATACTCTCTTTTAATCTACGAACCATCTGATTGTACGAATGAATTAATTCTCCCATTTCATCCTGTTTTAAATTATCTTCTAATACCGTTGTAAATTCCCCTTCTTCTACATTTTTCATAGCTTTTTTCAGTTTATAAACCGGATTAATTATCCTCGCGGATATAAAGTATCCTATAAATATAAATAAACCTAGAATAGGCAACATTGTTAGTATATAAAAATAAGCTGATTCTTTAGACTGCGCGGATATATAACTCATAGGAATATACTGAATTATTTTCCATCCTGTAACTTCATTAGTTGTGCCAACTAACAGATATTGTTCTGAGCCTAATGTTAATTTATATTTATTATTTTCTATTTCTCTCCAGTTGTTATTTACTCTTTTTATGACATCGTCACTACACTCATTTTTAATTAATTCGTGTTCTTTGGAATAATAAATAACATTTTTATCACCTAGAACTATTGTGTTACTAAAAAAATTCTGCTTTTCAATATTACTTCTTAGAAACCTTTGAAAATCCTCCAATCTAATATTAACAAAGGCAAAACCATTCTCTTTAAAATTTATAGAATTTAAAAGCATTCTATTGATAGATATATATTCTGTTCCATTATTTCCCTTATAGATGTCTGTTATCATTTTTTGTCCATTTAACCTTTTAACTATTGGTATCCATTTTTCGATTAAACCTTTATTGGGTGGTGTTGATGGTAAGTTAGAATAATATTGACCGTTTTCCCCTATAAAAATAACTTCATAGTAAAAAGAGTTTAATGTGCTGGAACTACTTATTAAACGATTCATCGTGTTTACATCGTTTACATATTCCTTAGTATTTGGTTTATAATCCTTTCCTAATATATCTTGAACTTCTCTATCGATAATAGATAAAGAAGATACTCTATCTATATCTGATATAACCATATTTATTCTTTCATTTAACTGTGCATTATTCTCCTTCATGAAAGATGTAAAATTATTTTCTATTTGTTTTACAGAACGAAGATAAAAACAAAGTAATAAAATCGTAAAAGGGATTAAGATTAAAAAGCAATAAATCAATACCATTTTTCCATATAGATTTAATTTCTTTTTATGCATAAATTCCATCCTTTTGTAGCAACTTACATTTTTTATGCTAATATTTAACAATATAATACAAAATTATTATATCATGAACAATGTAATTCATGTAGGATTTTATTCCAAATATGTAATCAAATTAACATAGTTAAATCATATAGTGCTCAACGTCAACCTAATAGTATATAAACAAAATCCTAAATTGAAAATTTAAGTAACCTTAATCCAACTTATTTCATAAATATATAAGATAGTGAGTAAGTGGAGAAAAATATCGTGTTCAATGAAAAAAGTAACATACTAAAAAAAGTCTTTCTTCCTAAAGACACAGGATCTCACCTCTGTTCAAACCTAGAATGGTGGTACTGTTTTGCTTTTTTAGATGGTAATGCAGGAAGCAAATATGCAGTAGTAATTTCCTTCTTTAACGTAGGTTATATCCCATTTTTAAAGGGACGCTACTTAATATTTTCACTTATTAATTTAAAAGACAACTCCCGAAAAAACTTTTCATTCTTAAATAAAAATCTAGTTTGTAATTTAAATTCAATGTTCATTCCTTATTACCTGCTTCATTGTACTTTAAACAAGAAACTTTGGAGAATATATCAGGATTATATAAAACTAAACATTTCCCCTGACCAATTAATGGAACCTACATTAATAGAAAAAGACCCTACTCGCTTAATATACAGAGAAAATTCACTTGAATTTATAGATGAAAAAAGTGGCCAATTTAATGTCCATATAAAGGAACAGGGACTTGATATTAACTTGATATTCACACCTACCAAACCTGCCGCCTTAATTGGTGGAGATGGTAAACCTGATGAATTGTACTACTACTCATTTACAAATAATGAGGTACATGGATCAATCGTCAAAAACAATCTAGAGGAAAATGTGTCCGGAAGTGGTTGGTTTGATCATCAATGGGGGTTTTCAAAAGGACTGATTATAAAAACCGGTTGGAATTGGTTTGGGCTTCAATTAGACGATGGTCGTGAACTTGTTATCAACGAGTTCCGTTCAATTAAAACAGGCAAAACATTTTCACCACTGGCCAATCTTATTGAAAAAGACGGAAGTCTAAAATTTACAACCAATGTCTGCATTAAGCCTAGAAGCTTCTGGAAAAGTCCCGATACGGGGGTCGTTTATCCACAAAATTGGTCCATCTTAATACCTGAATTCTCAATGAATGTAAAAATATCACCAAATTTTCCTGAACAAGAAATGCCTGTCGTATTTCCTCTTCAGGCTATATGGGAAGGTGCCTGTTCTGTATCAGTTAGAGAAGCGCTGCCAAATAACTCAATAAAATTAACTAGGGGTAAAGGGTTTATGGAATTGGTGGGATATGCAAACTTCAAATGCAAAACAACTGAATAAAGATAAACAACTTCAATCTTTAAACAATTCATGTTTAATAAAATTTAATAGGCATCGAGCCTATTAAATTTGAGCCAGATTTCACTTTGTGAAATGGCAGCAAATAACCTCGACATGCAATGCTTTTTCATGAATTATAAGTTAATCAAGTCCATCCGTTAGAATTAAAATGGATGGACTTTGCATTATTAATATGTATATTCTCAATTTTCTTTTATATTAAAGAGAGAAGAAAAAATAAAAAAAAGAAATCTTTTTAACAAGAAAAAAACATAAAAACATATAGAAAACATGCAGATTTACAAACTTTCCTGCCCCTTTTCAACCTATATTTCACAAGAACAATTCCTCCTTTCCTCAAACTCCAATAAACTGAAATATAAAAAGACTACCTAAATTTAGATAGCCCTTAATCACTACATTTTCACTCTTTTAATCCTTTTTAACATAGAATTTATAAGTTGTTTCTTTAGCATATTCCTCATTATCTCTTAAAATTGAATATTCAATAAAGCTGTTATTTCTTCCAATAGGAGGACTTTGGGTTTCGAAACAAATAGCATCTCTCTTTTCAGCTTTTCTTCCTGTAAATAGTAGTTCTTCATCAGGAAAATTCATAGAATACACTACTACAGAAACTTGATCAGTATATATATCTAAAGCTCTTCCTGAAGCTTCATGGTATATGTGTACTTTGCAGTTATCATTTTTATTTAAAAACCAAGTGTGATCATAGCCACATCCTATCTTTATCTGTTCACACTCCTTATCTATATCCTGTCCTATTTTTTTTATTGTTGTAAAGTCAAAGGGAGTTTTTTCTACATTTAATAATTTCCCCGTTGGTACCTGTGTTGAATCTAATTCTAATAAATAATCACTATCTATATATAGTGAATGATTTAAGATATTTTCTTTTGCGTTACCACTTAAATTAAAATAAGAATGATTTGTTAGATTAACTAATGTGGTTTTATCACTAACACCTTTATACCTTATAATTAATTCATTATTATTTGTAACCATATATTGTATTTCTACTTTTAAATTTCCAGGATAATTTTCTTCACCATCAACACTTATATAACTGAGATTAAGGATTGCTTTATCACCTTCTACAAAGGTTTTACCTTTCCAAAACTTTTTACTGAAACCTATATTACCTCCGTGTCCTTGGTGTACATCATAATTCTTGTTAAAAACTATAGTATCTCCGTTTAACTCTATTTTTCCTTCACATATTCTTCCTGACGTTCTTCCAATCGTAGCGCCAAAGTAGGAAGGATTTGTCTCATAAGTACATAAATTCTTATACTTTAAAACTACATTTTCTAAAACACCATTTTTATCTGGTGCTAAAATATCTGTAATAATTCCACCATAGTTTAGTATATTAACCTGAAAACCATGATCATTTACAAGTTCATAACTTATAATATCCTTGTTTTGTATCTTTCCAATTACCTTATTTTCTATTCTCATGATACCACCTACAATCAACTAATAAATTTATTTTTAAGATTTTTTTCTTTTTTAAAATTAAAAGAGTAGCAAAGGGTGTGGGGTGAATTTTGCTACTCTTAGGGTTTTATATATTTAATGAAAGGATCTGCTAAATAAAAAGATATATTAAATTAAGTTAACTTTTTAAATAAACATAAACTTAATTGGCATCATCGCCCATTACTTCTTTATAGTTGTCTTTTGTTACTACTGTTGCATCAACAGCTGTTTCCATTGGGATCTCTTTACCATTTAAGATTTTTTCCATCATTAACTTAGCTGAGTTACCTCCTACATCATTAGATGAGAAGTATGTTGCTGCCTTCATAGCTGAAGAGCTTTTCTTAAATTCATCTTTTGCTAAGTAAGCACCGATACCTATTACACAAGATTCATTGTCTAAACCAGCTTGTTCTAATGCTCTTGTAGCACCAACTGCTCCTTCTTCATTAGCACTCATAACCATCCATTTTTTAATCTCTGGATGTGCTGTAAAAATTGCAGCTGCGGAACTAAAACCTTTATCCGTTTGTCCATCATAATCAGCTTTGAAAATCTTTGAATCTGGGTAATTAGGAAGTACTTCTTTAAACTTGTCCAGTTCACCATTAGTTCTTGGCACACAGCTAGATACAGTATCCATAGTTAATACAAGAACTCCTGCCTGATTATCATTTTCTAATTTATTTTCTTTAATATAATTAGCTAGCCATTCACCGTTTGTTTGACCAATTTTATATGCATTTATGCCAACCCATGGCGCTATTTTATTACCACTTTCATCTTGTAGAGCATCATCAGCAGCAATAACTGGTATATTAGCATCTTTCAACTTATCTACAGTAACCTGTGATAACTTTTGATCTGGTATACAAGTTATTACTCCATCAACCTTTTGAGCTATAACGTTATCAATTGCCTGAAGATACGTGTCTGGATTCATCTTAGCATCAATGAGTTGATATTCACTTGCTCCCATTGATTTAGCCATTTTTTCTGCTGCCTTGCCTTCGTTTATAAACCATACTTGGTCTCCAGCCTTATATATACCTGCAATTACTACCTTTTTATTATCTCCTCCTGATGAAGTTTCCTGTGAAGATGGATTTGCTCCACATCCCACAAACATAGAACTTACCAGTAAAGTACCTATTAATAAACCTAAAGTCTTTTTTCTCATAATTAAATCCTCCCCTGTTCTTTATAAATAAGAATTGTTAATTTAATTATAGATACACAACTTCATAACTGAACTTATAATTCATGAAAAAGCATTGCATGTCGAGGTTATTTGCTGCCATTTCACAAAGTGAAATCTGGCTCAAATTTAATAGGCTCGATGCCTATTAAATTTTATTAAACATGAATTGTTTAAAGATTGAAGTTGTTTATCTTTATCAAATCTAGCTATAGAATAATTTATCTAAATTTATGTTCTATCATTTAGCTATTTTAAGAAATCTGCTGCACTGCTATACTATTTGGGCTAGTAGTAGTATTAGACATACTCTGTGCTAATAATTTCTTTTCTCTATTTTTCTTTCTTAAGTAGTCAAATGCTAATGCAATAACTAATAGTAATCCTCTTGCTATATACTGCCAGAATACTGGAACATTAAGCATAATTAATCCTGTATTAAAACCTTGTAATATTAAGACACCTAATACAGTACCAAATATAGTACCAACACCACCACTAAATGCAGTTCCACCTAAAACTGCTGCTGTGATTGCATCGAATTCAAGACCATTTGCAGCAGCTGGTTGTCCAGAACTCATACGTGCTGCTAGTATAAATCCACCTAATGTTGATAGTGCTCCAGTAATCATAAATAGAATAGTTGTTATTCTTTGAGGATTTAAACCAGCAAGTCTTGCAGCTTCCTTGTTTCCACCTATAACATATACACTTCTTCCAAACCTTGTCTTAGCTAATAAAACTCCAAATACTACAAATGCTAATATTAATATAATTACAGGCATTGGAATACCTAAAAATCTGTTTTTACCAAAGTTAATAACAGTTTGATTCGCTATATAAACAGGTTTACCATCACAAATTATATAAGCAACACCTCTTAGTATAGACATCGTTGCCAATGTGGATATAAAAGGTTCTAGTTTTATCTTATTTACACCTAATGCATTTACATAACCTAAGAAAACTCCTGATGCAATTACAACTATTAAAGTTACTCCAAGGTTAACCCCTTTTGATAACAAAACGGCAGCTAAAACACTGGCAAAAGCAGCTACGGAACCTGCTGACAGATCAATCATACCAGCAATAATCAAATATGTTTCCCCAATAGCTACTAATCCAGTAAGAGATGCTGCTATTAGTATGTTCATCATATTTGTATTGCTAAAGTAATTTTTATTAAAAAATGAGAAAATCATAACGATTACAATTAGTGCAATAATAAGACCTATCTTATCATTTGGGATTTTAGACATAAACTTTTTATTATTACTCATATTAATTTCCACCTTCCTCTAACATTGCATATTCAAGTAGTTTATCCTCTGTCGCATCCTTTCTAGCAAATTCACCAGTTATATTTCCTGATTTCATGACAATGATTCTATCACTCAATCCAATTACTTCTGGCAGTTCAGATGATATTAGTATGACACCCATCCCCTCCTTAGCAACATCATTTATTAGATTATAAAATTCAGATTTAGCTCCAATATCTATACCTTTAGTAGGCTCGTCCAAAATAAGAACCTTCGGATTAGTAGCAAGCCACCTGGCCACAATCGCCTTTTGCTGGTTACCCCCACTTAACTCGATTATCTTTTTTTCTGGACTAGATGTTTTAACTTTGAATTTTTTAATTGCCTCTTCTGCAATAGTATCTTCTTGTTTTTTATTTATAAAACCTAATTTATTAATAAGATTATCTAATATTGAAATACTGATATTTTCACCTACACTCATGTTAGGTAATATCCCCTGAGTTTTTCTATCTTCTGGAACCAAAACTATTCCATTTTTCATGGCTTCCTTTGGCGACTTACTTATAACGTCTTTTCCTTCTAGTATAACTTCACCAGACTTTACAGCATCAGCTCCTATTATAGCTCTCATAATTTCTGTTCTTCCTGCTCCAACTAGACCAGAAAATCCTAGAACTTCTCCTTTTCTAAGTTTAAAGGAAATATCTTTTACGGAATCTGAAGATAGGTTTTTAACCTCAAGTAAAGTATCACCAATTTTCTTATTCCTATCTAAATTATTAAATATGTCACCTAAATCCCTGCCAACCATCATCTTAATAAGTTCCTTTTGTGATACCTCACCCTTCTTAACAGTAGTCACATATCTTCCATCTTTAAAAATAGCTATTTTATCTGCTAATTCATCTAGCTCTTTCATTCTATGGGATACATATATAATAATTTTGTTTTCTTTCTTAAGCTTTTCTATAGTTTTAAAGAGAATCTCTATTTCACTATCGCATAAACTTGCAGTAGGTTCATCAAAGGCTATTACTTTTAACTCTTCTCTACTATATGCTTTCATTATTTCTACCATTTGCTGATGAGCAATGCTAATGTCCTTTACTTTACTTCTAGGATCCATTGGCAACCCAAACTCATCAATTATTTTCTGTGCCATAGAATATAGTTCTTGAGTATCTATTAATCCGTTTTTCCCTACTGGCAATCTTCCTAAAAAAATATTTTCTGCAACACTAAGTTCCATTAGAACTTGTCTTTCTTGATAAATTACACTTATACCAGCATCTATGGCTTCTTTAGGATTATTAAAATGCTTTACTTCTCCATTAAGCAAGTATTCACCACTAGTTGGCTGGTAATCACCATTTAGTGTCTTTAACAGTGTAGACTTTCCTGCTCCATTTTCTCCTAAAAAGGCTAGCACTTCTCCACTTTCCACCTTAAAACTAACGTTGTCTAAAGCTTTTACTCCTGGGAAGTACTTCGTTATATTTCTAAACTCTAATACATTGTTCATATCTTTCACCTCTATTAAAGTAAGTTCTGTAAGATTACATTAATAATTAAATTAGTTCACCGTTAACCTTAATATTTATAAATCAAATCAGTACTAATCCACCTCCCATTCATATTTATATTTTAGGAATAAAATATCCGAAAGGACTTCTTTCTAAATTGCTTCATCCAGTACTTTCCTGTAAGTTTTCCCTGATCTTTAATTAAATTATAATGTAATCGTTTATCTGAGAATAATACCAAATATTAACCTTTTTTATAAAATATTAACCTAATTTATAAAACCAAACTAAAACTTTTATGGTAATATTTTTAATGTTATAATTTATTGGGGTGATATAGTGAAGACAATAAGAATTACTAAGATAAGAAATAGAATAACAATATACTTTTCCATAATAATACTTGCGTTAGTGTTAGTGATTACCTCATCTATAAGTTTTATATTTTCACAAGAAATAGTTAAACAATATAATAATGTTACAAAAGAAAAGATAATTGTAGTATCAAAAATGCTTAACGAAAACTTAGATTCTATACGGCATGACTCTTATATGATTCAAAATGACAAGAATGTTTATGAATTTATGACCAAAATCAATAGCAATAAATACGATAAAGCAATAAATGATATTGAATTTTCAAATGCGCTATCTCAATACTGTAGATGGAGCAATTACATAATTTCGATTATTCCTTTAACAATTGACAAAAAAATAGTGGATCCTCTTTATTCAAGGTATCCCTACAATAAATTGATATATGAAAATAAGGAATTGGATAATTTTATAGAAAGTGGTTATTCAAATAAGTTTTCACTACCTAATACTTTTCCATTAAATTATACGAATCCCGATTACGAGAAAAAAACAACTATAACTTATTTCTCTAGATATTTGGACAAGAAAAATTATACTCCTATAGGTTATCTTATGTTGAACATTAAGAAGAAAAATTTATTTAAAAATATAGATACCTATTGTGAAGGTGTTTTTGATAGTACTTTTATAGTTGATAGAAACGGGAATCTTATATATAAAGTAGGCGCTATCCCCTATAACAATGCACTTCTTGAAAAGGTTAACAATGATAAGATAAAAATAAACAATAAAACCTACATTGAATTTAATAGTGTCATAGAAAGTTATCCCGATTGGAGAATAATAGGATTAATCTCTTTAGAGTCCCTAACAAAGAACTTAAATATCATTAGAAACTTAGTTTATTTCATCGGTATTTTTAGTATCATAATAGTAATTTTCATAAGTCATAGAACTTCAAGAAAAATAACAGATCCTATATATGATATAACAAAAGCAATGAATATGTTTGAAAGAGGCCACTGGCCACATAAATTAGAATCTAAAACTGAAGATGAGCTTAAATACCTGGTTAATAGCTTTAATAGGATGGTTACTAGTATAAAAAACTTAATAGAACAAATATATAGAGAAGAAGAAGAGAATAAAAAATTAGAAGTGGAATCTATGAAAACTCAATTAGATTTATTACAATCACAAATAAACCCGCATTTTATACACAATACATTAAATACTATAAATTATTTAGCCATGAAAAATAATCAAGTGGAAATACGAGAAATGATTCAATCATTTAACATGTTACTAAGACAAAGTATATCTACAAATAAAAAGCTTATAACTATAAAAGAAGAACTTAAATGTGTAGAGAATTATTTAAATATACAGAAGTATCGATATGGAGACATAGTAAAATTAATATATACTATACCGAAAGAATTGGAGACATGCCTTATACCTAAACTCATACTTCAACCTCTTATTGAAAACTCTCTTTATCATGGAATTGTACCTAAAAGTTTTTCCGGAACCATTAGGGTAGATATATTACCTCAAAAAGATTTTATAAATATACGAGTAATAGATGATGGAATAGGAATATCCAAACACAAAGTTAACCATGAAGGTTCCAACGGTATTAGCCTCACTAATGTCAGCGAAAGGCTTAGGCTGTACTTTGGAAGTGAATATAAGTTAAATATATACAGCAAGAGCGGCATAGGAACTTGTATAGAATTTAACATCCCATATATTTACTAAAAACATAATAAAGGAGCGTGTTTAGATGTATAAAGTTATGGTTGTTGATGATGAAAAACCGGCAAGGGAAATTCTTTCATATATCATAAATTGGGAAAATACTGATTTTGAGATAGCATGTTATGCATCAAATGGTAAAGAGGCCTTGGATAAATATATTGATATAAAACCTGATCTTATAATTACAGATATACAAATGCCTGTTATGAACGGTCTAGACCTAATAGAAGAAATACAAAAAATAAATAAGAGTCAAAAGTTTTTAATACTAAGTTGTTATGAGGATTTTACTTATGCTCAAAGAGCTATGAAAATGGGTGTAACAGATTATTTAATAAAAGACTTAATATCTTCCAATGACTTATATGGCATACTTTCCAAAACAAAAAGTGAACTAGAGAGTTTAAATAATATATATAGGGAAAATAGCACTACTAAAAAGGAGTCTAACCTATTAAGCTTACTAGAAGAACATAAAGATATAGCACTAAGAAAGCTTATATTTAACTATTTAACTGAAGAAGAGTGTTATAAGCTTATTGAGAATTTTAACCTTAATTTAAAAGGAAAGCTTTACGCGCTGTTTTTCATACAAATAGATAATTTTTTTAAACATATAGAAAACGAAGATTTTTATCAAAAAAAACTCAATGAAATTGTTGAAACTATTAATGGAGTTATAGAAGACTTTAACATTGGCGAAAGCTTTTATAGCGATAATGGTGAGTTTACAGCTATTATACAGCTAACTCCTACTAATAGCCAAGCTGACATAATAAATGAATGCTATTATTTAGCACAAGAAATAAAAAGAAGAGTTTCTCTGATATATGATATCAGCTTAACAATAAGTATAAGCTCAACATTCAAAAAACTTTCTGGAATGAAAAAATATAGGGATGAGGTATTTAAACTTTCTAAAATGAAGGTATTCTTAGGAACTGGAAAAATCATTTTAAACAATACCTTTGTTAGAAACTTTAATTTAGATACTAATATATTAGATAAAAGAATTAACTCTATTAGCAAGGCTATCGAAGAAAGTGATATAGCTAAATTAGAATCTGAAATAACATATTTATATAATAATGACGTAAAAGGATTTATGCAGTTTAATTATCTCAATTATATAAATTCATCTCTTTTAGATTTAATAATAAAAACTTGTAATATATATACCATAAACTATACTGAAATTTTTTCATGTTCTTATATACCTATAGAAACTCTATCATCAAAGGAAACTGTTGAAGAAATAAGCAGCTGGTTTATTGAAGTATTCACTAAAATAATTAAGATTAAATATAATACTTCTTCAAAAAATAAATATAGCAAAAGGGTGTCAGACTCAATAGATTATATAAATAAAAATTTAAGCAACTACTCTCTAAGCTTAACAGATATAGCGGATTATATTAATGTTCATAAAGTTTACCTGTGTAGAATATTTAAAGAAGAAACAGGTGAAAATGTCACACAATATATTTTAAAAGCTAGAATCGAGAAATCTAAGGAATTGATTTTATCAACTAACTATAAACTCTATGAAATATCGGAAAAGTTAGGATTTACTAGCCCTCAACAGTTTAGTATCTTATTTAAAAAAGTTACAGGCATTACTCCAAATCAATTTAGAGATTCTAAATTTTAATAAAGTTTATATATAACTTACAATAATTATTGGCTAACACTATTCTTTATGTTAAGCTAACAATCAATATTAAAGAGGTAGGAAAATTTAATATGAACAAAAAAATATTTTTTATAATAATTACAATTGTTATTATTATAGGTGTATTTAATGCTAATATAAATTACAAGCAAAATAATAAAGTAAGTAAAAAACCAGACATTGTCATTGCTATTATATATAAGACGCTGGATGAATCCTGGTTTGAAGAAGAAGGAAAAGCAGCCAAAAATCAAGCGTTAAAAATGAGTGCAACGGATGTTATTACAATAGATGCTAGAATGAATCCTGATGTATATTTGTCAGCTTTAGATAACTTAATTACTCAAAAAGTAAGTGGAATACTGGTGTGCATTCCTGATCAAAAACTAAGTAAAATTACTGTTGATAGATGTAAAAAATCAAATATTCCTGTTATCGCATGCGATGATCCTCTTACAGATGACAAAGGTAATTACTTAGCTCCTTTTGTAGGAATAGATGCCACCCAAATTGGACAAGATATAGCCAATTATCTAGTGGATTATCTAAACACAAACAATAAGTTAGATGAGCTTCACTCATCTGGACTTTTACTTATGACAATGGATTCTGTATCAAGCTGTATTCCTAGAACTGAAGGACAATTAGAAACTTTTACAAAAAGACTGCCTAATTTTCCAAAGGAAAACATCTTTAGAGCAGATTATAATGGAGAAGCTGAAAAAGCCTTTAATTCTGCAGCTTCTACCATAATTAATAATAAAAATATAAAAAATTGGTTTGTCATGTCTGCTAATGAAGAAGGATGCACTGGAGCCATAAGAGCCTTAGAGCAATCAGGACTTGCTAAAGATGCTATAGCAATTGGCTTAGGAGAATCAATAGCAAAGTATGAATTTGAAAAAGAAATTTCAGGGTTTCTAGCCTCTGCATATATAAATCCTACTGAAGTAGGTGAAACTGCTGCTAAAGAGCTTATGGAAAATCTATTATTTGAAAAAAAGATACCTGATAAATATTTAATAAGGGATAAAATAATTACTCGAGATAACTATAAAAACTTAATGTTAAAATAAGAATTGAAGTTTGTTTATCTTTAATAATTTCATACAAAAAAAGGAATTGTTATTCACACAATAATAATTCCTTTTTTCAAGCAAAAAATTACTACAAACGTTTCCATGCTTATCTATAAACCACTAAAGTTTTCCTTCTTCTAAATCTTTTTCCAAAAATTCCTATAGCATTTTGACATATTATGGTATAATGGTAATTGTTTATAAATTTAGATATGAAAACAAATCAATATCTAATCCAAGGAGGACGATAAATTGAATAAAAAAGCGTTATTTGCTATTATGATGTTAACATTAACTGTCACTATAAATTGTAATGCTTTTGCTGCGCCAAACACTGCTCAATCAACTGAATTAGAGCAAACTCAAGATGCTAAAAAAGATATACAGGCAAAGGTTCAAGAATTGGACAAAGAAATTGATGAAGTATTAAAGAAAATTGATAGCAACAAAAAGGATATGAATATAATTGCTGAAAATATTAAAAATACACAAATTAAATTAGAATCCGCAGAAACCGATCTAAAAGCACATGAAGAATTGTCAAAAACAAGACTGAGAGCTATGTATAAAAGTGATGTGAAGAATAAATATCTTGAAATAATTTTATCATCCAGCAGTTTAAGTGATTTTACATCAAGAGTAAACATGATTACAAAAGTAATAGAGATGGATAAAAATATTATTGCTAAAGCAAAAGAACAACAACAAGCTATATTAAAGCAAAAAGAAGACTTAAATTATGAGAATAGTAAATTAGAATCTTTAAAGTCAAGCAATGAAAGTACTCTAGCTAAATTGAGTAATGATATAAAAGAACAAAAAAACCTTCTTGATAAAGTAACTGCAAAAGAAAATGAATTAATAGCTGCTGAAAAAGCAAAAGAGTTAGCTTCTAATAATAATAGCAGTAATAATAGCAGTAATAATAGTAGTAATAATAGTAGTAATAATAACAGCAATAATAATACAAACTCTACAAGTAGTATTATATCTCGTGGTGCATCAAACTCCATTTCATATTCAAAGGTACTACGTATGGAAGCAACTGCATATTCTGACCATGGTATTACAGCATCAGGAGCTGTAACAAAAAGAAATCCAGATGGCTATAGTACTATAGCTGTAGACCCTAGAGTTATACCACTAGGATCCAAGGTTTATGTAGAAGGATACGGTTATGCTATTGCAGAAGATACTGGTGGAGCTATTAAAGGGAATATAATAGATCTGTTTTTAACATCAAACTCTGAAGCACTAGCTTGGGGAAGAAGATCTGTGAATGTTTATATACTAAACAAGTAAAGCTAGAAGCTTACTTCTAGCACTCTATATCTATCTAAAATTTTTATTTAACTGTATTTAAGGGACCTTATCTAAGAAAAAGCTGTTGATATGATGTCAACAGCTTTTTGTTCTTATTGTTTATTATCATTCCACGAAGTAAAATTACAGCAAATAGTCTCCACATGTGGATCATCTTTAGCATATTAATTATCTTTCTTGACACTTAAATTTACTATCTTTGCATCCTTTATATAATCATTTATTATTTTTCTTGAAATATTGAACCAACTTATACACTCATCAAGTATTATAGAGTCAGTAGTTACAACTCTCTCCATTTTAGCCAAAATAGGATCTGCATTTGGTACCAGCTCAACCTCTGTTGCAAAATTCCAACACTCCCCATGCTGCAGTATTCTAGTTTTAAGCCTACCAGAATTTGAAACTGGAGCATCAAGAAAAAACCTTACATGTGGTGCTTTAAGCTCATTAAACATTTTTCCAATCAACTCAAGGGATTTATCAGTCTTATCGATAAGACGATAAGTACCTCTCAGCCCTGCTAGATCTCTTATGGTTCCATCATTTCCAAGTATCAATGTTCCCCCTGAAAGAGCAACTTCTAGAGTTATAATTAAATTGAATCCATCTATATATATGATTCCATCTTTTACAGCTAAATATGGAAGAAGAGTTAAGTTTCGTTTTTCATATTTATCTTTTATACTTGTTGAACGCTTTAATGCATCCCTTTGACGTGCTGAAAACTGATATTTTCCACCAACAAGATCCATAACTGCATTTACATTATAGCCTCTATTAAGAAGCCATTCTATTTCCTCTTGGGCAATCTGCATTTTAGAAACAGATTCTTCTGAAAACCACTTATCATCTTCTATATTAAAGCCCCTTCTTGCTACTCTTCTTGTTGATATTTCACAATTGCATTTATCCTCATTCTTTTGTTCTTCTAATTTCCATACTTCATCTATTTGACTTCCTATTTTATTATTTAAAAAATATTTTTCATCAAAACTCAATTAATGCACCCTCTTAAAGCTTTAAATATTCGTATTTATTATTAAGATAATTTTTTTGTATTAAGTGTTTACTTACCATTAAATTAATATTAAAAATAAAATAACTTTCAGACTTATTTTATAATACCCAAAATCCATACTAGTCTATACAAGTTTAAAATCACGATAAACATTTGTCGTAATTATCTCTAAATTACTATAGTTTCCTTTCCTTCATAACCCAATTTCCACATTTTGTGCAATTTCAGTGTATTTTATGTTATAATAATATTTATCAATAAATTCAAAGTATAAAAATAAGTTGATATTTAATCCAAGGAGGAATATAAATTGAATAAAAAAGCGTTATTTGGTATTCTGATGCTAGTGTTAAGTATCACTATAAATTGTAATGCTTTTGCTGCATCAAGCACTGAGGAATCAACTGAATTAAAGCAAACTCAAGATACGAAAAAAGATGTACAGGCAAAAGCCCAACAATTGGACAAGGAAATTGATGCTGTACTAAAGAAAATTGATACCAACAAAAAAAATATGAATGCAATTGCTAGAGATATTAAAAATACACAGATTAAATTAGAAGCTGCAGAAAATGACTCAAAAGCGCATGAAGAATTGTTGAATACAAGACTAAGAGCTGTGTATAAAAATGATGTAAATAATACATATATTGGAATGATTTTATCATCCAATAGTTTAAGTGATTTTGTATCAAGATTAAATATGATCACAAAAGTAATCGAAATGGATAAAGATATTATTGCTAAAGCAAAAGAACGAAAAAAAGCTATATTAAAACAAAAAGAAGAATTAAATTATGAGAATGCTAAATTGGTATCTTTAAAGGAAAGTAATGAAAGCATTTTAGTAAAATTGAATAATGATATAAACGAACAAAAAGATCTTCTTGATAAAATAACTCAAAAAGAAAAAGAATTAATAGCTGCAAAAAAGGCAAAAGAATTAGCAGAAGCTGCTGAAAAAGAAAAACAACTAACTAGAGAAAAAGAATTAGCTGCAACTGCTGAAAAAGAAAAACAACTAGCTAGAGAAAAAGAATTAGCCGCAACTGCTGAAAAAGAAAAACAGCTAGCTAGGGAAAAAGAACTAGCTGCAGCTGCTGAAAAGGAGAAAATGTTAGCTTCTAACGATAACAATACTACTAATAATAACAGCAATAATAATACAAACTCTACAAGTAGTATCATATCTCGTGGTACACAAAACTCCATTTCCTACTCGAAAGTAATGCAAATGGAAGCAACTGCATATTCATTAGATGGTATTACAGCATTAGGAGTTCCAACCAAAAGAGATCCAAATGGATATAGTACTATAGCTGTAGACCCTAGAGTTATACCACTAGGATCTAAAGTTTATGTGGAAGGATACGGCTATGCTGTTGCAAATGATACTGGTAGTGCTATTAAAGGAAATATCATAGATGTATATTTTCCATCCCAGTCTGAAGCGATAAATTGGGGAAGAAGATCTGTAACTGTCCGTATATTAAACTAAACAACTACCTAAAGCTGAGTAGGCTCGATCCCTACTCAGCTTTATTTACATTTTACTTTCTAAAATGAGAGCAAATCTAGAAGCTGGCTTATAATCAACACCTAGCACCCCTATAGCCGTATAACATATAGGAAAACAAATTCCACCCTTTATTTTACCCGAAAACCAAAATATTACTCAAAAAAAACTATTGACATAAATATTTAATTTATGATATCATTAAAAATTTGATAAATTTATCAATATGTGTTATCCTTAGATATGTGCTATTTTTAAATATGTATCCTATCTTAATGGAGGTGGATTATTTGTTTCAAATCGGTGATAAAATTGTTTATCCAATGCAAGGTGCCGGTATAATTAAAGGAATAGAGGAAAAAGAAATTTCAGGAACAAAACAAACATACTATTTAATACATATACTAAGTAATAAGATGCAAGTGATGATCCCGTCGGAAAAAATATTAAATACGGGGATACGTTTAGTTGTTGATTCTCCTACTCTTGAGGATGTATTACTCAATTTTCAAGGTAAAGAATTATATACAAATGAATCACTAACACATAAAGAAAGATATCAGATTAACATGGATAAAATAAGAACTGGCAGATTAAAAGAAGGTTTCGAAGTAGTACATGATTTGCTGCTTCTAAATAGCAAAAAACCGCTGAATACTAGTGAAAAACAAATGTTAAGCACTGCCCGAAAAATTTTAGTTGGGGAAATGGCCTTAATCAAAGGAATCACTGAAAACCAAGCTGATGATTTGTTAAATGACAGTTTAAATTAATACTATCCTTGTAAAGTCTTTTTTCAAGATTTCATTTTATACTTTATTATATTATAAGATGAAGCCTTGTTTTTCTTTTTTTCTCCTTTTTCTCCTTTTTCTCCTTTTTCTCCTTTTTCTCTTTTTTCTCTTTAATTGCATCAATAAATCCTATTAAACAAAAAAGCTATTGACATGATGTCAACAGCTTTTTTTGTTGTTATTATTTATAGTATAACCACGTTTTCAGCTTGTGGTCCACGATTACCTTCTACAATATCGAAGCTAACTTTTTGACCTTCTTCAAGAGATCTATATCCTTCTCCCTTAATTGCTGAGAAATGTACAAATACATCTTTTCCACCCTCAACTTCGATAAATCCAAATCCTTTTTCTGCGTTAAACCATTTAATTGTTCCTTGATTCATAAAAAAACCTCCAAAAAATTACTATAATATGTTAGTTAATACCTCTATAAAAGCAAAAAAACACATACTATCACGAACTATATATCATTCAAAATATAATCCCTGATAAAATGTGAATTATAGATATCAATACATACTACTTACTTATTTATGGTATCATACCCTTAAACATATAGCAATATATTTTTTACCTATAATCCATTTTACTGATAAGACATATCAACTCTTACTACATTTTAATATTTGTTTCTACTTCTAATATTCCATCAATCTCCCATTAATATACGAACTTTTTTTGTAATTTAATTATTATTATAGTCACAGTTATAGGTACTTGTGAACTACCGCTGAGACAAACAACGGAGGTTTTTGCGCTATTTATATAAAAAACCTATACTTAAACATAGCTAAATGCTAAAATATCTTAAAACAAAAAATAACTTATATAACAATTTTGGAGGATATAATGGATTTCGTTGCAATAGATTTTGAAACAGCTAATGAAAAAAGAAATAGCCCTTGTTCATTGGGTATAACAGTTATAAAAAATAATGAAATAGTAGAAGAGAAGTATTGGTTAATAAAACCAAAAGAAATGAGATTTGCTCCTATGAATATTTGGATACACGGTATTAGAGAAGAAGACGTAGTAAATGCCAAAGAATTTCATGAGCTATGGGATGAACTTCTGCCTTATTTTGATAATACCCTTGTAATTGCACACAATGCTTCTTTTGATATCAGTGTGTTAAGAAAGACATTAGATTTATATAACTTACAGTATCCTAATTTTAATTATTGCTGTACTATGGTAATGTCTAGGAACTTCTTTCCTTATTTAGATAATGCTAAATTAAACACTGTAAATAATCATTTAGGATATGAATTTAAGCACCATCATGCTAGTGCTGATGCAAGTGCCGCTGCAAACATATTATTAAAAATTGGAGAAGAATTAGAAGTAAATACTATTAAAGAATTAACAAAATTAGTTGGAGTAAAGATAGGTAAAGTTTTTGAAAGAAGCTATACATCAGCAGGAACTTTAGGAAGCGGAGTTACATCTGAAAGAATAAATACACCTGCGAAGTCATCAAAAATAAACAACTCATGCTACTCTTCTAAAACTGATTATTTTAAAAATAAGGTTATTGTCTTTACTGGACCACTATCTACTATGTCTAGAATTGATGCAATAGTTTTAATAAAAAAACTTGGTGGTACCGTAGGAAGTTCAGTTACAAAAAATACTAACATCTTGATTACTGGAGTAAAAAATATCGATTTATTAAAGCCACATCAAATGAGTAGTAAATTAAAAAAAGCATCAGAATTAATACAAAAAGGTCAATCCATTGAATTTTTAACAGAGGAAACACTTTTAACAATACTAAAATGATTTATACAGATATATAAAAAGCAGTTGATACTGCCTTCTCAACTGCTTTTTCACATATTATGTATAACTTTATCAAATCTTAATTACTTGTTTATTTTATTGATTTTTTCTCATTTAATAACAGTGTTTTCTGATCCAGCCAACTTAATATATCATCAATAACTTCATCTTTATTATACTCATGTAACATCTCATGCCTACCATTTTTATATAGCTTGAATTGAACATCTATTAACCCGTAAGTTTTAAATATTTTATATAAATCTTTTATACCTTTTCCAAAACCTCCAAAAGCGTCCCGGTCACCTCCAAAAACTAATACTGGCATCTCTTTTGGCAATTTTTCAAGATTTTTCTTTTTATATATGTTTATAAGACCTCTCAAAAAATCATAATAAAATGATGATGTACATGTAAATCCACAATAATCATCTTCAATAAATTTATCTACCTCTTCCCTTACTGTTGAGAGCCAATCAGCAGATGTTCTTGTAGGTTTGAATTTATTATTATAGCTTTCAAAGGACAACTTTTTTATTAATTTACTTCTGTTTCTTCTTCCTTTTGATATAACTTCATACTTCGCAACCAAAATTCCTAATCTTGTAAGTATAGGGGGATTCCCAGTTGTTCCTGATAATACAAGAGCATCTATATCATCACCACAAACCTGAGCATATCCCTGGCTTAAAAAAGCCCCCATACTGTGACCAAATAGTATTATAGGCATTCCTTCATGTTGATGCTTTATGATTTCGGTAAGTTCATGCATATCTCTAATCATACAGTTAAATCCATCATCATCTTCAATATATCCTAAATCCTCTTTGCTAGCTGCAGTTAATCCATGTCCTCTATGATCGTTAGCATAGACAATATATCCTTCACCAGCAAGCTTTTCAGCAAAGTTACTAAATCTGATAGCTTTTTCTGTCATTCCATGAGATATCTGTACTATGCCTTTTATTTTTTTTGAGCTATCTGGTTCCCATTTATAAGTATTTATACATATTCCCTGACTATCTTTAAATTTAAAATTACTAATCATACATTCCTCATTCTCATTTGTAATATTATAAAGCACTACAGCTTTATGATTATCATTCTCTTAATCTCTACTTTATATAACCCTTTGCCAATTCTAAAACCTTAAAAAAATTATCATTATTATTTTCAATAAACTCTAATAATTCCTCCCTAGACGGTTCCTTGTATCTATGAGATATTCTATTTCTAAGTAACCTAGCCACATTTAAAAAGACGTGTATCTCTGAATTAATAACACCATTATTCTTCAGTATTGATAATGAATCCTTCATATCTATACCTATTTTAAATTCTTTTAATTCCTTTAATATTATGGAAGTTAAACTTTCAACTGTAATGAAAAAACCTACAAAAATTTGCTTTAATCCAAACTCAATAAATATAGTTGTCTTATTTTCTGGACTACACCTTAAAACCTCTTTACAATCTTGTAGATTTTTTATAGACTCAGACATATCTTCTACTATTTTTAATAATCGCTCTTCATTCATGATAATAAATCTAACCTCCTATAGTAAAAGAAATTTTCATTTTCTCTATAATTTATTTCTACTCTATCTATCATTTCTTCTAAACTTTTATTATTATCATTTGTATATACAACTTTAGCTGTATTTAGTATAGTTATTTTTACAAACAAATCTAAATTTGTGCTATTTAAATCAACTACATCAATAGGTCTATTTAACATTTCTTCTAAGAATAATTCTAAGTTTAATATATCATTGAGTTTTAGTTTTTCACTTGATAGAACTGCTATATCAACATCTGAATCTTCATTAAATACATCAGTTATAGTACTACCAAAAATTAAGACAGTATTTACTTTTAGGCCCTCAATAAATTTTATAAATTCATCTGACTTTAGCTTTCCTAAAATCAACAATTGCGAATTATTCACAATAAAAACCTACCTTCTTATATTAATTCCATTTTTATATATTATTAAAGTATTACCTATTTTGGTAATAGTATATCATTTAACTCCCTTAACTGTATTTGCACAAATTTATTTAAATTGTTTACCTAATGTATCAGCAGCTAATATTGCAGCATAAACATCTTCCGGAACAACCCTAAATGGCATATTCTTCATGGAATTCCCTTCTGCACAAGAAGCTACTGCTGCTTTCATTATATCTTCTTCTATTATAGTTTTTATCCCCATATCTTCTAATGTTGTTGGGAGCCCTACGCTTAAGCAGAAATTTATTACTTCTTCAATTTCTTCCATTGGGCTGTTTTCAAGAACTAATTGAACTATTGTTGCAAAAGCCACTTTTTCCCCATGAGATATGTGATTCATTTCTTCAAGTACGGTAAGGCCATTATGAATAGCGTGTGCTGCAGCTAGTCCACCGCTTTCAAAACCTATTCCGCTTAAATAGATATTTGCCTCAACTATATTTTCAAGAGCTTTAGTAACAACTCCTCTTTCAGCTGAAATTTTTGCTTTTACTCCGTCTTCTAAAAGAACACTATAACAAAGTTCTGCAAGAGCTATAGCTGCTTTTGTTGTTTGGTAGCCAGCCATAGTTTTTCCATTAGCTCTAAGACATGCTCTTACTTCAAAGTAAGTTGAAAGTGCATCTCCCATACCAGCCGCTAAGAATCTTACTGGTGCTTTTGCAATTATGTCTGTATCAACTATAACCACGTTAGGGCTTTGTGACAGCACGAGATATTCACTAAACACTCCTTTTTCTGTATATATAGCTGAAAGTGAACTACATGGAGCATCTGTTGACGCTATAGTTGGTACTATAACCACTGGCATTTTAGCATAGTAAGCAACTGCTTTAGCTATGTCTAAAGTTTTCCCTCCACCTATACCGACTATAACGTTACAATTATTTTTGTTTGAAAGCTCTACCAGTCTATCAATCTCAATTCTTGAACATTCACTATTAAACTTTTCAAATATTACTTCAATGTTACTTCCTTGAACTCCTTGTTCAATCTTTTCCACTGCTTGATTAAAAAACCAGGCATCTGATATAACAAAAAAAGAGTTACCTAATTTATCAACATAGTCTTTAAAATTTGTTAATATACCTGAACCCTGTACATATTTACTTGGTGAAATAATAGCTCTTATCATCTTTTGCCCTCCTTGTAAAATCTTCTAATTAATATTTTACCACTCATATATGCCTCTGAATATATTTTCTCAACATTTGAATTTATAAGAATCAACTTCTTTATTACTAAATTCATCTATGAATTTATACAAAAAAACTTTGATGAAACTATCTGAATAATAAGATATGTTTATAAACTCTCTCATTTATGCATCTAATAAAAAAGAAATAATACCATATACATATGAAATAAAGACATTTATCATAATTGCAGTTTAGCTTATAATTAATGTAACTAACTGTAAACATTACCAAATCAATTTTTATACTTATTACTTTGAATTAGGAGAATTGGATATGTATATAACAAGGGCATATAATAGAAATTTCACACTCATGACACTTGAGGGTTCACTATTCTTTTTTGGTATATCATTTTTAGGGGAAAATACGGTGGTCCCAATATTTGTAGATACTTATACTGGCAGCATGCAGCTGCTTGGGTTAACTATAGCTCTTTTAACTGTTGCAAAACTGCTACCCAAATTATTACTCGGACCTTATATTTCCCAAGTAAAAGACGTATCACGTCTTCTTCGTATTGTTATGCTCATACACAGACCGCTGCCTTTGCTAATGATACCAGTTTTTTTAATAGTAAAAGATCCCTTAATAGTATTCTTTATCTTTCTACTAATGTACTGTATCTTTTGGGGCATAAACGGAATTGCTGGGATAGCTTGGTCAGATGTATTTGGAAGAACCATACCCGGAGACCTTAGAGGCAAACTCCATGGTTATCAGCAGTTTATTGGTGGTATCGCGTCTCTTATTGCAGGTTATATAATCAAGCTTTTATTGGATAATAATATATTACCTAACAATATAAAATACCTTATAATATTTGCTCTTGGCGGATTAGTACTCCTTTGTTCAGCTCTAGCTATAGTACCAGTTAAAGATACTCCTAAAAATATACAATGTGAAAAAGTAATGATAATGAAGTATTTTTTGACACTACCTAGTTATCTAAAGAAAAACATAAATTATAGAAACATGAATATAATTCAGTCAATATCAAGATTCGGAGATTTGATTATACCTTTTATAATTCTGCTTTCAAAAGATAATTTAGGTTTTGATTCCTACAAACTCTCAACACTTGTAGTATTTCAAGTAATTGGAGGCATGCTTGGTGGTATTCTTTGGGGAAATATAAGTCATAGATTCGGGAATAAACAGGTTATACTTGCTGTAGAGATAACAGGCTTAATAATATCAGCTGTAACCTTTTTATGTATTTTAATTAATCCCTATGTGATGACCTTTCCAATAATGTGTATTGTATCAACACTTGCTGGGGCAAAAGCAGGTGGATGGCTTGGTTATGTTAATTATCTCATTGATGTCGTTGAAGAAGAAAATAGAATTGATTGCATGATCTTAAATACAATTATATTATTTCCATTATCTTTTGCTAACTATTTTGCTGGGTTGGCTACCGACAAGTTAGGATTTTTACCTCTTGTATTCTTCTCAGTGGTCGTTGGTATAACTACTACAATTTTGTCTATAAAATTAAAATCCGCAAATTATTCACACTGATAAGCAAGAAGTAAATTTATACTGCATATTATTATTTTCACTTTTCTAAAGATTATCAGAATATCTTGACGATTTAAAAAATATAGACTAGAATTATTATTATTTCTCTTCATACTTCTACCTAAGCAAGAAAAACCTGTAAAAGGCCGAAAGTATTCATATGAAGAGAAAAATATTTGTTATATAGAAAAGCTCAAATATTACATTTAACTTTCTAAAATATAATTAAATGGAGGTACGTAAGAAAATGAAAATTGCTGTTGCAAATGATCATGCTGGATTCGCCTTAAAAGAAGAGGTAAAAGCATTTTTAGAAAGCAAAGGACATGAGGTTCAAGATTTTGGAACTTACAATGAAGAGGCTGCTGATTTACCAGATTTTATTTACCCTGCAGCATTAGCTGTTGCAGAAGGAAAAGCTGATCGTGGAATTTTTATCGACGGAGTAGGTTACGGTAGTGCTTTAATTGCAAACAAAATACACGGCTTATACGCAGCAGTCTGCCAAGATCCATTCTGTGCACAATTAGCACGTTCACACTCTAATACTAACGTTCTTTGCATTGGTGCAAAAATAATCGGTTCAGCGATAGCCCTTGAAACTATAAATGTGTGGTTAACTACTGATTTTCTTAGTGATATTGAAAAATATAAGAAACGTGTTGATAAGGTAACTGAAATATCTGAAAAACATTTAAAAAAATTGTCTGAGATTTAAGCTATCTTATTAACAATAGTATTTCAGATATCAATGTCATATTAAATTAGATAATGTTATTGTTTATTACTTTTATAAAGAATGAAAAAAAGACGTCCTCATATATATGAGAACGTCTTTTTTGTTCCTGTATACAACGAATAAAAGCTATTTTATAAAAAATAAAATAAGGCTCGAGAATATTTCTCAAGCCTCTTTGCTTCAATTCTTGTACAATATTTTGTAATAAAAATGCTTTTAAGTAAATATACTTAAACTTTATAATTGGGGTATAAATTATGCACCTTAATTTTACTATTTTATCAACATTCACGCAATGCTGAAAAGTCAGAATTTTTACACTCGACACCCTTAAGTAAACATTACCAACTTACTTTTTCTCCGTTTTTAACAGTTTTAACTATGTTTGGCAGATACTAAATTATAATTGATAATCTTATATCAATATGTATCAATAATATATATCAGAGAATTCAATATTAAGCATTTCTACATAGTCTTGAGTACTTCTTGGAATAATACAATGTTCATTACATTGTTTATGTACCGTCGTTACTGGAAGCTCAATTAAAAATTCACTTCCAACACCTAATTCACTCAATACAGTAATTGTACCGCCGTGCATCTCAACAAAAGACTTAACTATGGAAAGTCCAATACCACTGCCTTCATGACTTTTTATTAATGTATTTTCAACCTGAATAAATCTTTCAAGAATTTTATTTACTTTATCGGATGGTATACCAATACCAGTATCTTTAATGGAAATTAAGATACTTGTCTCCTTGTCATAAATATTTACAAATATATTTCCATTTTTATCTGTAAACTTAATAGCATTAGAGAGTAAATTTAGTATTATCCTTTCCAGTTTGTCTGGATCTAAAGCCATTACTTTTTCTTCAATTTCTGTATCAAACTGAACATATAAACCCTTGGCCTTTGCATATTCAGCTACAGATAAAGTTATATCCTCTACTATACTTACTACGTTCATATCCCTCGGATTCAAATTCATAAATCCTGCTTCTATTTTAGTAACATCAATCTGATTATTAATAATCCTTAATAACCTATGGCAATTTTGCTTCATTGCTTTAATATGCTTACTACTATTATATGAGTTGATATCCAAACTATTTTTTAAGTTTAATTCAAAAAGCTGTATTGCACTTAAAATCACATTTATTGGTGTCCTTAATTCATGGCTCATGTTGGCTATAAAAGTGTTTTTCATATTGTTTACAGCTTCTGCCTCACTTTTTGCCTTCAATAATTCCTTTTCATATTTCTTTTTGTCTGTAATATCCCGAACTACCACAATAATTTCGCCTGTTTTTTTTCCTTCTTCTTTCACTTTACTAACTTGAGCTGAATACCATAAAATTTCATCTCCTATTTTAAGTGAATAATCAAAAGGCTCCACGACCTCTCCCTCTTTAAGCCTAGTTATTACATTAGTAAAAAGAATTGATACCTCAGGCGGCAGAATTTTTTCATATTTTTGTCCTAGAAATACTTCTGGTGTAGCATAAAGTATCATATCTGACGATTGATAACATTCAACAAAGGTTCCTTCCTCATCTATTACAAATACAGTGTCTCTCATTGATTGTAAAAGGTTACGCATCCTTACTTCATTTTTACGTAATTTCTCATCAGCTTCTATTTGTTTAATTCTTGCCATACTGCTTTCAACCAACGTGGTTACAAGTCCTTTATAATACTCCATAATGTGGTTAATCTTTTCCCTTGAAAAGACAGGTATACGTGAAAGTGCTGAAAGATACTCTTCTTCATCAAACCCAAGCTCAGTGGCCTGTTTCCTGAAATATTCAATATCAAGAACTTCATCTTCATAAAAAAATTGACCTACAAACAAAGTAGCAATATGTTCACCTGAAACAATGATTGGTAAGGCAACATCCCTCAGATTATTAAGACACTTATACTCCACATAATGCCCTTCATGGAGATACTTCTTAATATACTCGTCACTTATTCTACAGCGCTCACTTGCCACAGGATGATTCCTATGAAATTTAGAACAGATATCCTGCCAACCAACGTTAACAAGAACATTATCATTCGAATCGATTATCCCAATAGGAACTGCTGATATAGCGTAAAGATGATCTGCCATTGCTTGTAGCGCACTTACATTGACAAGCTCACCCAAAACCCATTTTGCCAAAACCTTCATCCACCCTTCATAAATAAAACTTAATAAGCATAGTCTATTTAACTTTAGCCAGATTTCACTTTGTTAAATGACAACAAATCAAAATAGAGTAAAAATAATATCTATATTCAATAGTTATATCTATCGCTTTTCTACTATAAAAGTATTTCGTTTTTAATAATTATATTGCTATTTAAAGTTTTCATTAAAATTTATGTAAACCTAAACATTTATTCACATTAATTATATATTACATTTTTATATAATTCCACTATTTTAGTATATAAACATAGTTTTTCCCCAAATATAAATACTTTTCCAAAGGGGGTAAATTCAAGCTCACATTCTTCTTATAAATATTGATAAAGTTATAAAGCATCCAGTCTATTAAATATACTTAACTTCAACCGTTAGACAATTTAGTTATGAAGTTGTATATCTATACTTGAGTCAGATTTTACTTTGTGAAATAACAGAAAATTAGAGCTGTCTAACAAACTTAGATAGCTCTAATTGACGTCTTTTAAAATAATTTTCCCATAAGCTTGTACAACCTTATGAAAAAAGATCAGTTAAATTGATAACTTCTATTAAGTTCTTAACCTTTGAATGAGCTAATTTTGTATGTTTTTCAGAAGGTTCAACTAGATCCGGAACCATAATACATCTAATTCCACCAGCAACGGCAGCCTCTAATCCTCTTTCCGAATCTTCAAGTACAATTGCATTTGCAGGATCTACATCCAATTTTTTACATACAGTCACGAAAATCTCTGGATCTGGTTTACCTTTTGTAACTTCATCTCCACATATAACTCTATCATATTTATCTAATACACCAGCAATAGAAAGTAATTTCTCAGCTCTTTCTCTAATACTTGAAGTTGCTACAGCCTTCTTTATCTTCTTCTCGGTCAAATAATCAAGCAGCTCACGAAGTCCTTCCTTAACTCCTAATCCTTCTTCTTCAATAATCCTACTAACACATTTCCCCTGTTCAATATAGATCTCATCAAAAGGAAAATTTTCACCAAATTCTTTTCTAAACTCTTCTGCAATGGATTTTTTATTCATTCCAAGCAATCCTAAAAGAAATTCTTGTGAAATATCATAATTATATATTTTACCAGTTTCCTGCCATGCTCTCTTTGCAAGGGTTTCTGTATCAAACATTAATCCATCCATATCAAAAATTACAAGTTCTACTTTGCTCATTTACTTCCTCCAATAAAATACATTTGTTAATATATAATATACATTAATTATACTATATATCTTACATGTTATGTAACCGCGTGAACCACTCCTACTTTAGAAGTAGGAACTTCCTGTTTCAAAGACCTCGTAACCTACTATCTCCACAGGCTTAAAATCGGATTGTACCAACCCTACTCTTTTTATATTTATAGCTGAATTTATATCTCTATGGCGCTTAGTTTTGCAGTTTGGACATTCCCATGCTCTAATATTTAGATTTTTAACTTCTTCATTTTTAAACCCACAATTACAGCAAAGTTGACTTGAAGGATAGTAAATTGCTATCCATCTCCACCTTAAAGAAGGTTGAGTGTTCCGCAATATTATGGATAAATTTTAGCTAATTTATCTTCAAAATGCAAAAGAAAGTCCTAAAGACTTTCCTTTGCAATTGCTTACTTCAATTCACCATTTTCGATTTTCTCTATTACTTCCTTGAACTGTGGCAAATGCTTCTTATGAGCTACTAGCATTTCATTTAGCAATGTTCTTGCAATGTCTCCTGAAGGTACTAGTGGGTTAATCGTGAACGCTTGTAATGCTTTACCATAATCACCAGTAACGGCCGCTTCAATTGTTATCTCTTCCATTGCTTTCATAACTTGAACTAATCCACGCTGAGCTGGCTTGAATTTCCCAAAATTGTTTGGTCTTGGACCACCCGCTGTTATAATACTACTTACTTCAACAGCACAATCATACGGTAAATCAGCTAAAGCTCCATTGTTTCTAGTACTTACTACCATAGTGCTTCTCTTATCATTGTAAATTGAATTAATAAGCTCACAGGCAGCATCTGAATAATGAGTACCTCCACGTTGGCTTAATTGCTCTGGTTTTTCTTTTAAATCTGGATTTTTATATATCTCAAATAATTCTGCTTCGACTTTCTTAACTGTTTCTGCACGAGTTGCATTCTTTTCAAACTCTTCTAATTCCTTTTGTAACATGTCATTAGTTAGATAGTAATATCTATGATAACCACAAGGTAACATTTCTAAATCACGAATTTGTTCTTGGAAGAATGGAATAAATTTAATATTTTCCATTTCACTATTTTCACTACTGAATATCTTCTCCATAACTAAAGAAGTTACATCATCACCTTCTTTATCATATACCTTATGCCAATGAAGATGATTCAACCCTGCAAATTGGAAATATAATTCTTCAGGATCTTTTCCAAGCAGCTTTGACTCACTCATCATATGATTTATTGGAACATTGCATAATCCAACTACTTTTTCAAAATTACCATATTTAAGTACTGCTTCTGTTACCATTCCTGATGGATTTGTAAAGTTAACAAGCCATGCATCTGGACATAACTCTTTCATATCATTAACTATATCAAGAATTACAGGTATCGTTCTAAAAGCTTTGAACATTCCACCAGCACCATTAGTTTCTTGTCCTAATATTCCATGACTTAAAGGAATACGTTCATCTTTAATTCTAGCATCTAATAATCCCACACGGAACTGAGTAGATACAAAGTCAGCATCCTTTAATGCTTCTCTTCTATCTAATGTTAGATGAACCTCCCAATCTAATCCTGCCTTTTCAACCATACGCTTAGCTAAATTTCCCACTATTTCTAACTTTTCTTTTCCTTCTTCAATATCTACAAGCCAAATTTCTCTTATCGGAAGCTCGTCCTTTCTTTTTATATACCCTTCTATTAATTCTGGAGTATAGCTAGATCCTCCTCCAATAGTAACTATTTTGATTCTATCCTTTTTCATATTAGTCCTCCCATAAATGAATTTTTTAATCATTGGTTATTTTTACAACTTATAACCAATTCCCTTTTTATACCCACAAGATAATTATATTATTGTATAACCTATGGTACAATTATCAGAAATTGCAACTGTATCAATACAGTTTTAGAAGAACTCTATGAAAAATAACAGTTAAAAGTAAAAAATATCCCGCTACTTTTTATGTAACGGGATATTTTTAAAAGCTTACCTGAAAAGTTTTTCTATACTACTCCATATCTCTGGATTCTTCCTTTTAAGGTTTATAATTTTAAATTCTTTATTTACAAAAGCATGAGTGGTACTTCCCTTTGCTAGCTGTGCATTATCTTCTTCTCTTATAACCTCATAGCTAAATACAGCCTTAGCACCATTTAGTTCTTCTATCCATGTTTTTATTATTACTATGTCCTCATAATTTGCGCCTATAATATACTTACATCTGCTCTCAACAAGTGGCATAAGAACATTGTGCGCTTCCATTTCTTTATAAGAAATACCTGATTCTTTTATAAATTCCGTTCTTCCAACCTCAAACCAAGCATAGTAATTTGAGTGATGGACTATCCCCATCTGGTCAGTTTCTACGTATCTTACCTTTAACTTTGTTTCATTTATATACATTTTAAATATTCTCCTCCTATTAAAACCAGTTCATAAGCTTTTCTTTGTTATTTGTAGCATTATTTTCAGAACTTCTGTTACTTTATTATACTAAATTGCATTCTTTTAGCATAGTGCGCAAATATTATTAGATGAACTGAATTTTTTATTTAACTTAAAAATTCATCATATTTTAAAAACACCTCAATATTTATATACAAATATTATAATAGGGAGATTTTTATGCAACGAAAAAAAAAGTATCTTGTTTTTAGTATTCTCACTCTTATAGCTATTTTAAGCAGCCTCTTTATCATATTAGATTGGTCTGGTTTCATTTTTAATACCTACGATATCAATGATCCTGTTTCACTAAATTCATCCCGAATAAAATTACTCGTATCTTTTCTTTGCACACTTCTTGTATGTATAATAGGCAGAGATGGGATTAACAAAAGGGACACCCGAAGACTAACCTTTATATTTATTCTTGTCTTTTTTGCAGATTTTAACTTCTTTATAGGCAATGCTGTATTAGGTATATTAACATTTGGAATTGTTCAAACTCTTTTAATCTTACGTAATGGAACTGGATTTAAAGAATTCTTAATAAATTCAAAGATATCTGATAGGTTACGTTTTATCATTACTGGAATATTTATTCTGATTATTTTAGGAACATTATTTAGATATATTCTCTATCCTCATATAAATTCAAAACCAATATTATATGTTCTGTTAACTTATCAACTTTTGCTTGGATGTTCGTTCTTTACTGCATGGGCTAGCCTTAAAATTAGATACTTTCCTACTATCAACGCCCTTTTTGCTGCATTAGGAATGACTTTCTTTCTTCTATGTGATTTAACTGTTGGAATGAACTTACTATTTAGCCCCAGCATATACAGAACAGTAGCTTCATATTTGACATGGATATTCTACACACCTGCCCTTATTCTTATCGGATTAAGTGGATATGACATCAATAGTCACACTACCCTAAAGTGATAGTGGTCTATATGATGGGAAGATAATTTAGTTTAAAGAATGTTTCTCCATATATTCTCTATATAAGTAATATAGAATGTATTTAAAAGATACTTGATTATAAATTATTAAAAATTTTATTGGAGGGGTAAGTATGAACTGTCATGGAAAAAACAACGAGAAGCGAGGAACTCATAATCATAGCCATAGCCCACTAAAGCATATCCTGCATATGGTTATTTGTTGTGGATTACCTATAGTTATTGTAGGACTTTTACCACTGATAACAAAATTTAGTCCTAGTACTGGAAGTGTAATAACAACGATATTACCATTTTTATGTCCATTAATGATGATTGCAATGCTACCAATGATGTTTAGGGGTAACAAAAAAGCAAATTGTTGCGATAACACAAAAAATCATAATAGTAATAACAAAGCACCTGAACTGGACCAGTCTGCAGAATAATGTGATATGTTATATATAATTACTCGTTTTAATTATAAATATTTATTAATATTATAAGCCTTATGATCTTAAAAAATCATAAGGCTTATCTAGTTATTTAAAGATATTCATTAGTCCTCAATGAAACAAATCATCTATATTAGTAGTTCCATATATATAATTAAAAACGCCTTCACATACATGAAGACGTTAGAATAATTAATAATATTACTTAAACAAAGGTACTTTTGCGTCTATTGAATAAATTATGTGGGTATGATAATCATATAAATGATTCATTTCTGTCGTCCACAATAATAAATATATCACCTATATTTATTTAATATTAATTTATATTAGGTTCATATTAGTTTAATGCAAATCAGTAATAAAAAAACATGAAACCTAACGTCTCTTGAAGAAAGGAAGTATTTTTATGTTATCTAAACTTCTAGTAAAACGATTTGTGAAAAATAGTAATGATACAGAAAATAAAAATACAAGGCAATCCTACGGCTTACTTGCTGGTATAGTAGGTATAGTAGTAAATATAGCACTTTTTTCTATAAAGCTTCTAGTAGGACTTATAGTTGGTAGCATTGCAGTAATGGCTGATGCATTTAATAACTTATCTGATGCTGCTTCTTCTATAATAACTATAGTAGGTTTAAGAATGTCTAATAAACCTGCAGATGAGGAGCATCCATTTGGTCATGGAAGAATAGAATATATATCTGCTCTTATAGTATCCTTCATGGTTATACTTGTTGGCTTCGAATTTGTTAAGTCTTCTTTTGAAAGAATAATTAACCCAGAACCAATCTCCTTTGAGCTTGTTCCTTTTCTTCTTATATTAGTATCTATACTATTGAAATTTTGGTTAAGCAGATTTAACAAATATATATCTAAGATTATAAACTCTTCTGCCTTGAAAGCAGCCTCCTTCGATGCCTTAGGAGATGTTGTAACTTCAAGTTGTGTAGCGTTATCATTATTACTTCCTAAATTCACAACCTTACCATTGGATGGTTATATAGGTATTTTAGTAGCATTAGCAATACTTTACTCAGGGTATTCATTAGTAAAAGAAACAGTTAGTCCTCTTTTGGGAGAAGCACCAGATCCAGAATTAGTTGAAAAAATAAAGAAAAGTACTCTAGAGTATGAACCTATAACAGGAATTCATGACTTAATAATACATAATTATGGCCATGGGAAACATATGGCTTCCATACATGCTGAGATTCCAGCAGATATTGATATAATGAAAATTCACGATATAATTGATAAAGCAGAAAGAGAAATTTCTGAAAAACTTGGTATATATCTAGTAATTCATATGGATCCAGTATGTATAGATTGTAAAGAAATAAATCCTTATAGGGCAGAGGTTGAAAAGATAATAAAATATAATCCTCTTATAAAATCTATGCATGACTTTAGAGTTGTAGGAGATGGAGAAAATAAAAACCTTATTTTTGATATAGTAGTAAATCCAACGCAATTAAATAAGATAATGACAGAGCAAAAGCTTAAAGAACAAATTACACAGGATATAAAAGCTATCCATCCTAATTATAACTGTATTATTACAGTAGATACTGACTTTATGTAGAAAAAAGATATGAATATCTAAATGTGTACTAGTAAAATAAAACTGAGCAGGTATCAACCTGCTCAGTTTTAGATAGATTTGATTTTATGTGAGAATGACAGCACAAAATAAAAAAGCCTCGCAGCAATGCTGCGGGGCTTTTTACCTGGCAACCTCCTACTCTCCCACACAGTCGCCCGTGCAGTACCATCGGCCTCTTAGAGCTTAACCATCGTGTTCGGTATGGGAACGGGTGTATCCTCTAAAAGCATCATCACCAGATTTGTTGATGAAATTTTTGTTCCATCAAAATTGCACATAAGTTTTAGCCTTTTTATTGGTCAAGCCCTCGACCTATTAGTATCAGTCAGCTCAACATGTTACCATGCTTACACCTCTGACCTATCAACCTTG
>NZ_BOPZ01000009.1 GCF_018332455.1 Clostridium polyendosporum | reverse complement strand
TTGATAGGTCAGAGGTGTAAGCATGGTAACATGTTAAGCTGACTGATACTAATAGGTCGAGGGCTTGACCAATAAAAAGGCTAAAACTTATGTGCAATTTTGATGGAATAAAAATTCTCATCAATAAATTTTAAATTTTTTAAGTACAAGCAGTATGCGAAAGCAACGAGCGAAGTTAATAAAAAGTTTAATCTGGTGATGATGCTTTTAGAGGCTACACCCGTTCCCATACCGAACACGATGGTTAAGCTCTAAGAGGCCGATGGTACTGCACGGGCGACTGTGTGGGAGAGTAGGAGGTTGCCAGGTCAATATGGCTCCTTGGTCAAGCGGTCAAGACACCACCCTTTCACGGTGGTAACAGGGGTTCGATTCCCCTAGGAGTCACCATAAATGAATTTTATGACTCGATATACTTTAAAGGTATATCGAGTTTCTTTTATTTGTTTTATACAAGTTCATATTAATAAGAGAATTAAACCAAAGATAGTTATTGTCGAAATATATTCTTCTATTTAATATACTCATTGTAATACTTATTCACAATTCATTAATGGAAAAACTGGAGTTATCCACAAATTAACAACTTTATATGTGTATAAATGTGGATAATTGTGGATAAGTTATGAAATATTTAAAGTTATACACAGGTTTATTTGTAAATGTACTATTCTTATATAAAAAAATATATCTTATAGGATATTATATATTTTTTTACTCTTAGACATACAACAACATACATTAACATAATGTTACACTTAAGTTAATATAAGTAATAAAAAGTTAATATTATCATTCATTTATTAACATTATAAACATAGTTGTGGATAAAAACTGTGGATAATGTGGATAAAGTCATTACATATTAGAAAAAGGTGAGAAAAATGAGAATTGAAAAACCAATAGTTGAAGCACAATTTATTAGAAGACCAAATAGATTTCAGGCATATATTATTTTAAATGGTATTGAGCTTATGGTGCATGTTCCTAATACAGGTAGGTGTAAAGAGATTTTAACTCCCAATACGACTGTAATTTTAAGAAGAGAAGAAAATGTTACAAGGAAGACACCGTACGATTTAATTGCAGCTTATAAAGGAGAAGAGTTAATAAGTATAGATTCTCATATACCTAATAAAGTTGTGGAAGAAGCACTAAGGGAAAAAAAGATTAAAAAACTTGATAAATATGATATTATTTTGAGAGAGAAAACTTTTGGTAATAGTAGGTTTGATTTTAAGCTTTCAAATTCTAAAGGTGAGGAATACTATTTAGAAGTAAAGGGAGTTACCTTTGAAAATAATAGAATAGCAAAATTTCCTGATGCGCCTACAGAAAGAGGAAGAAAGCATCTTTTAGAACTTGTAGAGGTTATAAAAGAAGGTAAAGGAGCAGGAGTAATATTTCTAATTCAGTTAGAAAACGTAGAGTGCTTTATGCCTTATGATGATATGGATCCTAAATTTGGAGAAGCTCTAAGATTTGCACATAAAAATGGTGTTGATATTATGGCATACTGCTGCAATGTTACAATGAATAGTATAATTATTAAAAAGTCAGTAGAAATTAAGCTTTAATTAATGGTAAAATGGTAATATGGTAATATATGCAAGTAAACAATTTGGTAACTAGGCTTAGAGTTTGGAGAAAGTATAAAACATATTGTTTATTTTCCAAGTTAATTAAAGATTCAACCTGTGTATGTTTTGTATGTACTGGAGGGAAATAAAATGAAGTTTATATACTGTCCACTTTGTGGGAGAAAATTAGAAACAAAGGACAGCTGGGATGAAGGTGGAGTTCCATATTGCTCTGAGCATCATATGATGTTTTTTGATATTCCCAAACCATGTGTAGTGGTTGCTGTAATTAAAAATAATAAAATATTACTTTTAAAGCAGAGTTATATTTTTAAGAATTCTAAGGTGCTTGTTTCAGGATATGTAGGAGTAAATGAAACCGTTGAAGATACTGTTTATAGGGAAGTAAAAGAAGAAACAGGAATTACTATAAAAGATATAAAATACTTAGGAAGTGACTTTGTTAAGGGAAAAGAGCTTTTAATGCTTACGTATATGGCTTACTATGAATCAGGAGAAATTAATAAATCTTCAGAAGTTGAATGGTTGGATTGGAGTAATATAGAAAATGCCATATGTGAAATGAATGAAGATGAAATAGGTAAGAGAGTAGTAAGAAAGGTATTAAAGGAAATTGGATATACAGACGAAATGATCTGTAAATGTAATATAAGTGAATATAAGATTAGAGATTAATTATAGTTGCCTTTGTTTTAATGCTAGTTATTAATATAATAACTTTAACCTAATTTGACTAAATTTTCACATTCTTTAAGGTGGGAGATGAATAACACTTGACGGTAGTCAACAATACTGACAAACTATAATTAAAGATAAACAACTTCAATCCTTACACAATTCATTTATGAAGTTGTATATCTATAGCTACACAAATAAAATTTTAGCTAATATATGATTTATAATATGAGGAGAAAAAGGGGGATCTCTATTATGAATGGAATTGTACCTAATAAAGAACCAAAATATGTACCAGAGATTAGAGGAGCATTAAGAAACCACATGATAGAGGTACCACAAGTTATAAGAGAGGCTAGTGGTATAAAAATATTTGGCAAGCGAATTAAGTCACTTGTTTTTACCACTGATGTTGCCATTATAAAAAATACTAATGCGGATGCTATAATAGCAGTTTATCCATTCACACCACAGCCTATAATAACTCAAGCAATCATGTCAGCAGCTGATGTCCCTGTGTTTTGTGGTGTAGGCGGTGGAATTACTCAAGGGAAAAGAGTAATAAATCTAGCCTTAGATGCGGAATTTAAAGGAGCTATGGGAGTTGTTGTCAATGCACCAACCTCCAATGAAATTGTAAAAAACTTAAGGGAAACTATAGATATACCTGTAATTGTAACAGTAGTATCGGAGAATGATGATTTTGAAGGTAGAATAGAGGCCGGAGCAACAATACTTAATGTATCAGGAGGAAAAAGTACTGTTGATATTGTAAAACAAGTAAGAAGTAAGTTTCCTGAGTTTCCTATTATTGCAACTGGTGGACCAACAACAGAAACAATGAAAGAAACTATAAAGGCAGGGGCAAATGCTATTACTTTTACTCCTCCAAGTTCAGGAGAAATCTTTAGTGAGCTTATGGCTAAATATAGGAATTATTAAATATTTTATATTAATAAAATTACAACATTCTCTTGTTTATATATTTATAAAATGTATATTATAAGTTAATATATACAAGATTCGACGAGAAATAAAAAATTTCGAATCTTTTATTTAAACATATTGCATAAAACAATTTTTATGGTATCATATTAAATATCATATGAATAAAATAAAATTGAACACGTAAGGACCTAGGGTAGAGGTGCTGTTAATCAAGAGTATTTGATGGGAGTTGGCAGGCATTGATCATCAGAGAAAGGGGTTGCGGCCGAAGGAGTAAACTCGGCGGGGCTTACTTCTGGTTGTGCACAAAATATGTGTATGATTGTCACTTAAGAATGAAGTGGAGAGCTACAAGGTACGCTAGTTGCAATATATATTCTTGCAGCAAAGGTGTTCCTTTGCCGCTTTAGTTTTAGAAGATGTTGTTCTAAAATTAGGGATATTTCCGCAATTATACCTTAAGCAAACTCTACCCGTCACAGAGTGTTCTGTGACGTTTTGTTTTTAAAAAAAACAATGTGGAGGAAGTTGAATATGAAATTATTTGGGACAATGAATGTAGAAGACAATGTACTAAGCATTGGAGGAATAAAAGCTACAGCTTTAGCAGAAAAGTTTGGAACACCGTTATACGTTTTTGATGAAGAGCTTATAAGGGATAATTGCAGACAATATTATAGACATTTTAAGTGTAAAGAGACAGGGAATAGGGTAGCTTATGCAGGAAAAGCATTCTTAACTCTTGCTATGTGTGATATCATAAATGAAGAAAATTTATATTTAGATGTAGTATCAGGAGGCGAGTTATATACTGCACATAAAGCAGGGTTTCCATTAGAAAGAGTATATTTCCACGGAAATAACAAGACTCTTGATGAAATAGAGTTGGGTGTAAAACTTGGTGTAGGAAGATTTGTAGTTGATAACTATTTTGAAATGGATAGCTTAAATGAAATTTCAAAGGTGAATAATAAGACACAAAAGATATATTTAAGAATAACACCAGGAATAGAAGCTCATACTCATGAATATATAAAGACAGGTCAACTTGATTCAAAGTTTGGATTTGCAGCAATAGGAGATACAATTATAAATGCAGTAAGAAAAGCTATAGAACTAGAAAATATAGAACTTGCTGGCTTACACTGTCATATTGGTTCACAGATATTTGACGTTGAACCTTTTGAAGATGCAGCAGAAATAATGTTAAGCCTTATTAAGAAGATATATGATGAAACAGGATATATGATAAAGGAGCTTGACTTAGGTGGCGGCTTTGGAATTTATTACACAGAAAATGATGAGCCTAGACCAGCAGAGGAATATTGTACAGCTATATTAAATAAGGCTAAGACAGTATGTAAAGAATTAGAGATGAGCATGCCTATATTAACTATAGAACCAGGTAGATCAATCGTAGGTAATACAGGACTTACTTTATATACTATAGGTTCAATAAAGGAAGTACCAGAAATAAGAAAATATGTATCAGTTGACGGCGGAATGACTGATAATATAAGACCTGCACTTTATAGAGCTCAATATGAATGTGGAGTTGCTAATAGGGTTGTAAATGACACAGATGAGAAAGTAACAATCTCAGGAAAGTGCTGTGAATCAGGAGATATACTTCTTAACGATATAAGTATACCTACTGTTAAAAGTGGTGATATTCTTGCGATAATGTCAACGGGAGCTTATGGCTACTCAATGTCTAACAATTATAATAAGATTCCAAGAGCAGCAGTAGTAATGGTTAAAGACGGAGATGCAAGAGTTATTTGCAAGAGAGAAAGCTATGAGGACGTAATAAAGAATGAATTAAGATAAAGGTAAAAGGCACCAATTAATTGGTGTCTTTATATGTTGTCATTTCATAAAGTGAAATCTGGCTAAAGCAGAGCAAGGTCAATATCTGGTCAGTTTTATTTACTGTAATTTCACAATGCGAAATCTGACTAAAATTGAATAGGCTGATGCCTATTCAATTTTATTTTTTCACATTTCTTTCATAAAATTTTCACATTTTTAATGTAAAATCTAATAATAATTAATGTTTAATTATTATTTCTATAGGCCTCTGCTATAAAAAACTATGATATACTTATATATGGTATGTTTTTTTTAAGAGGTGAGAATATGGATGTTGGTGGAAAAATATATATAGTTGATAGACTAGAGGGCAATGTTGTAGTATGTGAAGCAGAAGATGGAAAAATGAAAAATATAAGTTTAGAAGTTGTTAAAGGTAATCCTAAAGAAGGAGATGTACTTGTATTAAGGAATTCTACATATCAAATAGATATAGAGATGACCTTAAAAAGAAAAAAAGAAATAAAAGATTTAATGAAAGGCATGTGGGATGAATGATTAGTAAAGAGAATAATCTTACTTTTAAGAAGATATTATTAGATTGGGTATTACCGATAGTTGCAGCAATAATATTAGCAAAGCTTATAAATGCATTTTTAGTATTTAAAGTATCCATTCCATCAGAATCAATGTTTCCCGCAATAAAAAAGGGAGATCAGATATTTGTAACAAAGGTTTACAATATAAGCAATATAAAAAGGGGAGATATAGTTGTATTTGACTCTAAGGAGCTAAATGATATGTTAATTAAAAGAGTCGTAGGGCTTCCTGGTGATAAGGTTGAAGTTAAGGATGATGGAGAAGTATATATAAATGGACAGCATTTAGCTGAGGACTATGTAAAAAACCATAGTGAGAAAACAGGAGCGTTTCAAGTGCCTGAAGGAAAGTTCTTAATGCTGGGTGATAACAGAAGTAATTCTTTAGATGCACGATACTGGAATAACCCTTATATTGATGGCAGTGATATAAAAGGAACAGCCAAGCTAAGAGTATATCCTTTTGACAGAGTAGGATTTGTAAGATAATTAATAATTAAGCTTACTTTTGGGGTGCTATAGAGGGGTGAAGGGGTTGCAAGATATATCATTGAAAATAGAAGAGTTGAGAGAAGAACTTATAAAAGATACACAAAAAATATTGAAAATAAAAAGTGTAGAGATAAAAGAAGAAGTAGGAGTAAGTTATAGACCTTTTGGAAAAGGAATAGGGGAAGCTCTCGAATTTGCCTTAGCTCTGTGTAAAGATTTTGGCTTTAGAACTGTTAATATGGATGGATATATAGGATATGCGGAATACGGAGAGGGAGAGGAATATGTTGGTGTTTTAGGACATCTTGATGTAGTACCAGAGGGAGATGGATGGACTTATCCCCCTTATAAAGCAGAAATACATGATAATAAGATATATGCAAGAGGCACTTTAGATGATAAAGGTCCTCTTATGGCTGCCTTATATGGTTTAAGAGCAATTAAGGAATTAAACCTTCAACTCTCCAAGAAAGTAAGAATAATTTTTGGAACAAATGAAGAAACAGGATACGATGATATAGAATATTATGTTAAGAGGGAAAAACCCCCTGTATCAGGATTTACCCCAGATGCAGACTTTCCAGTCATTTTTGCAGAAAAAGGTATAGCGATATTAAATTTTATCAAAAGAGTTAAAGGTTCTTTGGGAGAATATAATATTCTAAAGCTATTTGGTGGAAATAGACCTAATATGGTACCAGATTTTTGCACAGTTCTTATACAATGTGATGACCCAGGAAGTCTTATACATATAGCTGAAGAATTTGGTGAGAAAATAGGCTTTGTATTTAAAGGCACACTTCTAGAAGGAAATGTCCAAATAAAAAGCTTTGGAAAATCAGCTCATGGAAGTACACCGGAGCTTGGAAAGAATGCAATTATGGCAATGTTTTCTTTTCTTGGAGAAATAATTAAAAAAAGAAGTGAGTTAGGAGATTTCATAAATTTTTTTTATAGTAAGATTGGTTTTGAGACTAGAGGAGAGAGTTTAGGAATTGCAATAAGTGATGAACCATCAGGAGCATTAATTCAGAATATAGGCATGGTAGATTTTGATGGTGAAAGAATATCACTTATATCAAATGTAAGATTTCCTGTTACTTTTTCAATGGACCAAGTAGAAAATCTTATTAGAGAAAAGTTAAAAGGTACTGGAATAAATCTTATTAATTTAGCATATGATAATCCATTGTATTATGAAAAGAACAATCCTTTAATTAAAAAGCTATTAAAAGTTTATGAAGAAGAAACTGGTGAAATCATAGAACCATTAGCTATTGGAACAAGTACCTATGCAAAATCAATACCTAATATAGTAGCTTATGGGCCTATATTTCCTGGAGATCCAGATTTAGATCATCAACCAGATGAATATATAGAAATAGAAAAACTTGTACTATGCTCTAAGATTTATGGAAATGCTATATATGAACTTGCTAGATAAAAATACTCAAGTCAATTTTTAAGAATTTTCTAAAGCTACGTAAGTTTTAATACCTTGTCTCTAGGTAAAACTTTATGTTAATTTAATGTATTTGAAAAACAAGACAAATGAAAAGAGGTGGAATAATGTTTAAGAACAATAAAAAACTGAAGTATTTAGCAATCTATGGATTGATGGTAATAGGATTACTTTTTATATTTAATTATATGAAAACAGAAATGTCTACGAAAAATGTTACATATAATCAATTTAAAGTAATGTTAAAAGAGAAGAAAATTGAATCTGTAGTCATTACAAGCGAAAGGTTGATTATAAAGCCAAATAAACAGAGCAGTGATTATGGAAAGACATTATATACTGTTAATCTTGGGGATAAGGACCTGATAAGTCAGCTTTCAAGTGCTGGAGTTGAATTTACAGGAAGACTTCCTGAAAGACTTCCTTTAATAGATTTAATATTGTATTGGATTGGTCCTATAATATTTTTCTTCTTTTTAGGCAGGATGATGTTTGGCAAGATAGATAAGAAGATGGGCGGAGGAGTTATGTCCTTCGGTAAAAATACCGCTAAGCTTTATGCTGAAGATGAAACTGGAAAGACATTTGCAGATGTTGCAGGACAAGAAGAAGCTAAAGAATCCTTAAAGGAAATAGTAGACTTTTTACATGATCCTAAAAAGTATCAAGATATTGGAGCTAAACTTCCTAAGGGAGCGCTTTTAGTTGGCCCTCCTGGAACAGGAAAAACTCTACTTGCAAAGGCAGTTGCAGGAGAAGCAAAGGTACCTTTCTTCTCTATGTCAGGTTCAGATTTTGTTGAGCTTTTTGTAGGTATGGGAGCTTCTAGAGTTAGAGATTTATTTAGACAGGCTGAGGAAAAGGCGCCTTGTATTATATTTATAGACGAGATTGATGCCATAGGAAAGAGCAGAGACTCTTCACCTCAAGGTAACGATGAAAGAGAGCAAACATTAAATCAGCTTTTAGCAGAAATGGATGGTTTTGATTCATCTAAGGGTGTTGTTATATTAGCTGCAACTAATAGACCAGAAATATTAGATAAAGCACTTTTAAGACCAGGAAGATTTGATAGAAGAGTTATTGTAGATAGACCTGATCTTAAGGGAAGAATTTCGATTTTAAAAGTTCATGCTAAAGAAGTTAAACTTGGCAATGATGTTGACCTAGAAGCAATAGCTAAAGGAACTCCAGGTGCTGTAGGAGCAGACCTCGCTAACATAGTTAATGAAGCAGCCTTAAGAGCCGTTAAACATAATAGAAAGGTAGTGCTTCAAGAGGACCTTGAGGAAGCTGTGGAAGTAATCATCGCAGGTAAAGAGAAGAAAGATAGAATTCTTTCACCAAAGGAAAAGAGAATTGTTGCTTTCCATGAAGTTGGTCATGCACTTATGGCAGCTCTTCTAAAAAATACTGATCCTGTTCATAAGATAACCATTGTACCAAGAACTATGGGAGCTTTAGGATATACAATGCAGCTTCCAGAAGAAGAAAAATATCTTGTTACAAAGGATGAGATGATAGATCAAATAATGGTTATGCTTGGAGGGAGAGCAGCAGAGGAAATTGAGTTTAACTTAATATCTACTGGGGCATCAAATGATATTGAAAGAGCTACTCAATCAGCAAGAAGTATGGTAACAATCTATGGTATGACTGAAAAGTTTGATATGATGGCTCTTGAATCAATGACAAATAGATATCTTGATGGAAGACCAATACAAAACTGTTCAGCTGAAACTGCGGCTATTATTGATGAAGAAACTTTAAAAATTATAAAAGAATGTCATAAGAAAGCTAAGGATTTATTAACAGAAAACAGAGATTTATTAGATAAGATTTCTTGTGCACTTCTTGATAAAGAGACCCTTACTGGTGAAGAATTCATGGCTATGGTTTATGAAAAGTATTCTGAATTAAGAATAGAGAAAGAAAACAAGGAAGCAGAGAAGAAAGCCTTAGAAAATAGATTTGAAAAAAGTAAAGATTTCCAGATAGAACTTACTGATGAAGATAAAACAGTAAAATTGGAAACGGAACCTTCTAAAGAAGCAGCTGTTGAAGTAGAAGAAGAAAAAGGAATTTAGGCTATCTATGATTTTACAGGAAAGTTTCCCTAGGGGAACTTTTTCTGTGTTTAAGGATAAACAATTTTAATCCTTAATCAATTCAGGAAAATAGCCTCGACATGCAATGCTTTTTCTAGGATATACAAGTTCAATTCTTAACCAATTTTAGGGAAATAACACTAAAAGGGCATCGAGCCCTTTTAGCCTTAGTCAGATTTCACTTCGTGAAATAACAGCATATAGTTTCAGCATTCAATGCTTTTTCTAAAATTTTTAATTCAATATGAACTTGTATAGCCTGAATTATAAGTTTAGTTATGAAGTTGTGTATCTAATTTACCTTCAAGTTTGGTATAATAATTTTGATTATCTATAAGTATACATATACAGCAAGAATATGTAATATGTTGTCCATAATAATAAATAATAGGAAGGATAGGATAGCATGCAAGAAGTAAATTTTAATAGAGAAAAGGAAATAGAACTTTTAGTTGAAAAGAAGAGACTAGAAGAAGTTATAAATACTATAAATGAAGAAATATTAAATTACATTAGTAAAAGAAAGCATATAACTGATTATATTGTTAACTACAGAAAAAAGGTTTTAGAGGATTATAGAGATGACGAAGATAAGCTGGTTGAATACTTTGATCATGAAAGATATGTAAAAGAAGAAGCTTTTAAGACTATAGATAAGAGACTTAAGGAGCTTACGATATTAAAAGAATCACCTTATTTCGGAAAAATTACTTTTAAAGAAAAAGGAGAATTAGCAGAAAATCTTTATATAGGTAGATTTGGGTTAACTCCTGAAGAAAGCTTTGAACCTGTAGTGGTAGATTGGAGAGCACCAGTAGCATCACTTTTCTATCATGGTGGTTTAGGAGATGCGACTTATGAATCTCCTAGAGGTCCCATAGATACAGAGATTTTAAGTAGAAGACAACTTATAGTTAAAAAAGGATCACTTCAGGGGATGTTTGACTCTGCCATTGATGTTAAGGATGAAATTCTTCAGATGGTGTTAAGTTCAAATTCAGGAGAAAAATTAAAAGATGTTATAATGACAATACAGTCAGAGCAAGATGAAATAATAAGAAGTTCAAGGGATAAAACAGTGGTGGTAAATGGTGTTGCAGGTAGTGGAAAGACTACAATAGCTCTTCATAGAGTGGCATACCTACTTTACAATTTTAGAAAGCAGCTTCACGATAAAGTACTTATACTTGGTCCTAATTCTATTTTTATGGAGTATATTTCTCAGGTTCTTCCGAGTCTTGGAGAGGTTGGAGTTAGGCAGCAAACTTTCACTAACTTTGTCCTTAATGAAATTGATATTGATGATGAAATAATGGATTTCTCAAATTATATCGAAAGAATACTATCTGGTGATGAAGAATTTATAAAGGAAGCTAAATATAAGAACTCAGAGAATTTCTTTAAAAAGCTCAGTGATTATATTAAAGGTATAGAAGAAAACTATTTTGAAGTTAATCCAGTTACTTATTTTGGAGAAGAAATCATTGGAGTAGATGAAATTAAAGAGTTATTTAATAAACATTATATATATATGCCTTTATTCAGAAGAAGTCAAAAGATAAAGAGAGTAATAATCTCTAAGATTAAAGATAAGAGAGACGAGAAGGTATGGGAACTTAATAAAGAAATAGAAGAATATAAGAAATCTCTCACTTCAGATGAACTTATTATGGAGCATACTAATATTGAATTTAAAAGAAGAATAAGAATTAGAGAAATAGTAAGAGAAGTAATGAATTCAAGAGCAGCCCTTGAAGAGTGGATTGATAATGAGCCGACAATAAGCTTATACCATAAGTTTAATGGTTATAAAAAGCTTACTGGAGACGATCTTGCACCAATACTATATATGATGATAAAGCTTGAAGGTAAAAAAACTAAGATAGACATAAAACATATAGTAATTGATGAGGCACAAGATTATAGTGCTCTTCAATTTCAGGTTATTAGAGATCTAACTGGTTGCAGAAATTTCACTATAGTTGGCGATGTTAATCAAAGATTAGTAAAGCATAGTGAAGTAGCACCTATGCTTGAAATAAATAAGAATTTTGAAGATATTGAAGTAGAACATTTTGATTTAACTAATAGCTATAGATCAACTATGGAAATTATGAAGTATGCAAATAACTTCCTAAAAGAGGAGAGAATAGTTCCTTTAGTTCGTCATGGAGAAGCTGTTGAAAGCATAGAGTTTTCTATCGAGGAAGATATGATAGATGAAATTCTAAAGTCTGTTGAGTATTATAGAGATGCAGATATTGAAAGTATTGCAATAATAACAAAAAATGTTGAAGAATTAAATAGAATTTATCCTAAGCTTAGAGAGCATATTCCTCTTATAAAGTTCCATAGAGAAGATATAATCTATAAGTCAGGAATAGTTATAATTCCTTCATATTTTGCTAAGGGCCTAGAATTTGATGGAGTAATTATTGTAGATTATAACGAAAATAAAGATGAAGAAGATTTAATTAAATATATAATGTGCACAAGAGCACTTCATAGACTTAAGGATTTTAAACTAAAAAAATAAAAGATACACGATGTAATAAACTTGAGAAATTGCTTTAATTATTAAAGGGATTTTTCAAGTTTTTATTTTTTTAGTTGCTGCTAATTTTTTAGAGTTGATAAGTAATATTATGTAAATTATTTAAGAAAGTAGAATAATATAAGTTGACTTCTTTAGTAAAAAAGAAGTAAAATAACAATATGTTTTTAGTAAATATTCATTCGTTATATATAAGTAAGTATAACTTAAAGTAAAGATAGTCACTTCAATCCTTAAACAATTTCTGAAAATAACCTCGACATGTAATGCTTTTTCTAGGATATGAAGTTGTGTATCTATAGAGTACGTTTTTATAATCCAAAGGGAAGGAATTAAAGTACAATGAGTATTAAGATTAAATTGATTATTAGTTATTTAATGTTAATTATATTTACAGTAAGTGTTTTAGGATTTTTAATTGGGAAAAAATCAAAAGATGCAATTTTTAATGAGGTAGAGAAAAAAGGTAAAAGTATAACTGAATTAGCAAATAGTACATTAACCATAAAAAATGGTGTACTCATAGATAAAGCTTATAGTGATGTACATTTTGCTGACATGCTATTAAAGAGCTCTGGCGATTTAAATATAGATAATACTCAAAGTATAAAAATTGGTGATTATGATCTACCAATTTTATATGCTGGAGAAAGGAGATTATCATTAGATACTGAGTTTGTTGATAAAATATATAAGTCTACAGGTACTACAGCAACTATATATTTACTAAATGATAGTAAGCTAATTAGAGTGTCTACTAATCTTGTTCAAAGTAACAAAAATAGAGCTGTTGGAACATATATATCTAGTGATTCAGATATTTACAAAAAAATAGTTTATAATGATATATACTGTGGTAGATTTACATTTGAAGGTGAAAGTTATTTAACAATAGTTAAACCTTTACTGGATAAAAACTATAAAGTTATAGGAGCAATAGCTTTAGCAACCCAGATTATTGATCATTATTTAATAAGAGGATTAAGTGATATTGAAGTTGGGAACACAGGTTACGTATCTATAATGGATTCAGAAGGAAATGAAATTATTAATACTAGAACATATGAGCAAAACTTGAGTAAATATGATTTTACTAAAGAGATAATATCAACTAAAAATGGAACAATTGAATACACACTTGATGGTGTTCACAAGATATCTTACTATAGATATTTTGAACCCTGGGATTGGTATATAGTTACTACAGCTAATTATGATGATTTAAAATCTTCATCTCAATCAATACTATATACAACACTATTTAGCGGATTGGCAATAGCTGTATTAGGGGCAATTATAGCTTTATTTATGGCTAACACTTTAGTAAGGCCAATAAATAAATTAAAATCATATATAGAAATAGCTGGTAGCGGAGATTTAACAGTGCGTTCAGACATAGATAGTAAAGATGAAATAGGAATGTTATCTAATAGCTTTAATAAGATGATATCTGAGAACAAGCGGTTGTTAGAAGAAACAGTGCAATATGAAAAGTTAAAAACAGAATTTGTTGCAAATATGTCTCATGAATTAAAGACGCCTTTAAATATTATTTTCTCTACAGCTCAGTTATTTTCTTTATATATAAGAAAAGGTGAAAGTTTAAATAATGTTGAGAAATTAAGCCAATACACAAGTACTATAAAACAAAATTGTTATAGGTTACTAAGATTAGTAAATAATCTAATTGATATTACTAAAATTGATTCTGGGTTTATGGAATTAAATTTAAAGAATCAAAATATAGTAGAAGTTGTTGAGGAAATAACATTATCAACTGTTGAGTATGTACAAAGTATGTCAAGAACTATTATTTTTGATACGAATAGAGAAGAGAAAGTCATGGCTTTTGACGAAGATAAAATAGAAAGAATTTTACTAAATTTAATTTCTAATGCTACTAAATTTACTAGACCAGGAGATACAATTGAAGTTGGAGTATATGACGAAGGTAATTATGTTGTAATTTCTGTAAAGGATACAGGAATAGGAATTCCAGATGATAAACTATCACAAATTTTTGAAAGATTTAAGCAGGTAGATTATTTATTAAACAGAAATCATGAAGGTAGCGGCATAGGATTATCAATAGTTAAATCCTTAGTTGAAATGCATAAAGGTAAAATTGATGTAAAGAGTAAACATGGCGAAGGTACTGAATTTATAGTAAGCCTACCTTTTAGGATTGTTTCTAATCATGTTAAGCAAGAGCCAAAAGGAGATTTAACAAATATCGAGAAAATACAAATCGAATTTTCCGATATATATAACTAAAGATACACAATCTCATATCTGGATTATAGATTCAGTTATAAAGTTTGTGTATATATATAAAGAGAGGGTATCCTTAAAGTGATTTTGGGGTTGCCCTCTTTTTAGTTGCCGCTAGTTTTTTAGTTGTTAAGTAATATTATGCAAATTATTTACAAAAATACAATAATAAAAGTTGACTTCTTTAGTAAATAAGGAGTAAAATATAAGTAAAATAACAGTGTATTTTTAGTAAAACATTTATTAGTCATATATAAGTAAGCATAGTTTAAAGTAAAGATAGTTCACTTTAATCCTTAAACAATTCATGAAGTATGCATTCAGTTATGAGATTATATGTCCATAAATGATGAAGGTAAATTAAAATCATCTATGTAAACATTTAAATAACTATATTAGGGTAAGTAGAAGGAGGAGAACCATGATAAATCTTCAAAAATGTGAAAATGTATTTAAAGAAAAGTTTAACCAAGGAGACTACAGAATTTTTTTCTCACCAGGAAGAATTAATTTAATTGGAGAACACACTGATTATAACGGGGGTAATGTATTTCCTTGTGCAATTACTTTTGGCACATATGCCATAGCTCAAAAAAATAATGATGGCATAGTTCGTGTGTATTCTATGAACTTTGAAGAAAAAGGGATTATTGAATTTTCCTTAGAAGATTTAGATTATAAAAAGAATGATGATTGGGCGAATTATCCAAAGGGTATGATCCGCTATTTAATAGAAGATGGCTATGGTATTAATTCAGGGATGGACATTCTGTTTTACGGAAACATCCCAAATGGAGCAGGTTTATCATCTTCCGCTTCCATTGAATTAGCAACAGGTGTGGTGCTAGAAGGCTTATTTAATTTAGAAATAAATCGTATTGATTTAGTTAGGGTAGGAAAAAGAGTAGAAAATAATTTTATAGGTGTAAACAGCGGTATTATGGATCAATTTGCAATTGGTATGGGAAAAGCAAGTAATGGAATTTTACTTGATTGCCAAACCCTAGAGTATTCTTATGCACCTATTAAATTAAGCAATCACAATATAATTATTATGAATACTAATAAACGTCGTGAGTTAGCAGACTCAAAATATAATGAAAGAAGAAGCGAATGTGAAGAAGCATTGAGTAGATTGCAAAAAGAAACTAAGATTATTTCTCTTGGGGAATTAACTGAAGAATCATTTGAGAAGTATAAAAATGTTATCGATAATGATATTTTAATAAAACGTGCTAAACATGCAGTATATGAAAATGTACGTACTATAAAAGCTTTAAAAGAGCTAAAACAAGGTAACTTATTAGCATTTGGTAAGTTAATGAATGAATCACACATTTCTTTAAGAGATGATTATGAGGTTACAGGAAAAGAGCTTGATACTCTAGCAGAAGCAGCATGGAAGCAGCCAGGAGTAGTAGGTGCACGTATGACAGGTGCAGGATTTGGCGGTTGTGCTATTGCTATTGTTGAAAAGGAGCATACAGATAATTTTATTAACGAGGTTGGAAGAATCTATAAAGAAGCCATTGGTTATGAAGCAGCATTCTATGTTGCAAATATTGGAGATGGTGCAAGAGAAATCACACAGGAGGTAGTATAATGAGTATTTTAGTTTTAGGTGGTGCTGGTTATATAGGTTCACATGCAGTTTACCAGTTAATAAATAAAGGCTATGAGGTGGTAGTGGTAGATAATTTACAAACAGGTCATGAAAAAGCTATTCACCCTAAAGCAACTTTTTATAAAGGTGACATTCGTGAAAAGAATTTTTTAAGAGATGTTTTTGAAAAAGAAACAATTGATGCAGTTATTCACTTTGCAGCTAATTCTCTTGTTGGTGAATCGATGATAAATCCTATTAAGTATTTTGATAACAATGTATATGGTACACAAGTACTTCTTGAAGTAATGAATGAATTTAATATAAAAAATATTGTATTTTCATCTACAGCAGCTACTTATGGTGAACCTAAACAAGTTCCGATTACTGAAGATATGCCAACTGTTCCAACTAATACGTATGGTGAAACAAAGCTCACAATGGAAAAGTTAATGAAATGGTGCGATGTTGCCTATGGTATTAAGTATGTATCTCTTCGTTATTTCAATGTGGCAGGGGCTAGAGAAAATGGGGTTATCGGAGAAGATCACAATCCTGAAACACATTTGATTCCATTAGTACTTCAAGTGCCATTAGGAAAACGTGAATTCATAACTATTTATGGTGAAGATTATGATACAAAAGATGGTACTTGTATTCGTGATTATATTCATGTAGAGGATTTAATTGAAGCTCATATTTTAGCAATGCTTTATTTGATGGATGGAGGAGAAAGCAGCATATTTAATCTTGGAAGCAGTCAGGGATTCTCTGTTAAAGAAATTATAGACGCAGCAAGAGAAGTAACAAAACATCCTATTCCAGCAAAAGTTGGTGAAAGAAGATCAGGAGATCCAAGTAAACTAATAGCTTCCTCTGAAAAAGCTAAGAAGATACTAGGATGGCAGCCAAAGCGTACATCAATATATGAAATTATTTCAGATGCATGGAAATGGCATGAAAATAATAGAAATGGATACGAGGATTAAGCAAGGAGGAGACATATATGAATATATACCAGGTAATTCAGCAGTTAATTGACCTAGAAATCTCTTTGGGATATATTGAACAAGAAGATGAAATATATGTAAGAAATAAGATACTTGATCTTCTTGGAATAAATGATTTTGTGTTAGAGGAATCAGTTCAAGGGAATAAAGAAATACCTGATTTGTTAGAGGAATTAGTAGATTATGCATGTAAACAAGAAGTTATTGAAGATTTATTTGATGAGAAAGAAATTTTAGCAAGCAAGATAATGGACTGCTTTCTGCCTAATCCATCCATAGTTAATAAAACCTTCTATGAAAAATTTGAGATTAATCCAGAAGGGGCAACAGATTATTTTTATGAATTAAGTAAAAATAGTAACTATATACAAACAAAACGTATTGAGAAAAATATTAATTATAAGGCTGAGACTGAATATGGAGAACTAGATATAACAATTAATTTGTCCAAGCCTGAAAAAAATCCAAAGGATATTATAAAAGAAAAATCAGTAAAGAGTACAAATTATCCAAAGTGTTTATTATGTGTTGAAAACGAAGGTTATGCAGGTAGAATAGGGCATCCAGCACGTTCTAACCATCGTATGATTCGCATGAATCTGCTAGGAGAAAAGTGGCTTTTACAATATTCTCCTTATGTATATTACAATGAGCATTGCATTGTACTATCAAAAGATCATAGAGATATGAAAATTAGCCGTCAATCATTTTTACGATTAGTATCCTTTGTAGAACAATTCCCACATTATTTTGTTGGTTCTAATGCCGATTTACCAATTGTGGGAGGATCAATATTATCACATGATCATTATCAAGGTGGTAGATATGAGTTTGCTATGGCAAAAGCAGAAGATGAGTATCAATTCAATTTAGATAAATTCCCAGACATAGAATGTGCTATTGTAAAGTGGCCAATGTCTGTTATTCGTTTGAGAAGTAAAGATAAAGACGTCTTAGTAGATGCAGGAGATTATATTCTAAACTGCTGGAGAGAGTATAGCGATCCATCTGTAGAAATTCATGCATACACAGATAAAACTCCGCATAACACTATCACACCAATTGCAAGAAAACGAAACGGTTTATTTGAATTAGACCTTGTATTAAGAAATAATCGTACCAGTGAAGAGCATCCTTTAGGAATTTTTCATCCTCACGAAGATGTACAACATATCAAAAAAGAAAACATTGGCTTAATCGAAGTGATGGGACTAGCTGTGTTGCCAGCAAGACTTAAATTAGAATTACAAGAAGTAGAAAAATATTTATTAGGCAATGAAAATAATATTGCAGATTACCATAAGCAGTGGGGAGAACAATTAAAAGAAAAATACAAAGATCAAGTAAGTGAAGAGAATATACAAGAAGTTGTAAAGAGAGAAACAGCAGCTAAATTTTTACGAGTGCTTGAAGATGCAGGAGTATTTAAACGAAATGACCAAGGTATAGATGCATTTAGACAATTTATAGAAACTTTAAATAGATAGTTAGTATAGAATAAGATCTAGAAAATATAGATATACAACTTCATAACTGAATTGTCTAGGGAGTGAAATTGTATATCTTTACCTAGGGTCTTGCTTAGCGATATAAGGACTTCCTGGTGATGGTCATTGCCTACACTTCCTTCCTTATATTCTAAAATAAAGTCAGGTATTCTTTTTATAACTAAATAAGACTTACAATAAAATGGAAAAATAAGGACGGGTATATATATGGCTACTCTTAAGCATATAGCAGATAAGGCAGGAGTATCAGTTGCTACTGTCTCTAGGGTACTAAATTATGATTTAACATTATCTGTAGGTGATGAAACAAAAAAGAAAATATTTGAGATTGCAGAAGAACTTTCCTATGAAAAACGTACTACTCCTGAAACTCCCACACCTGAAGGCATGGGGTTCTTAGGTACTCAGACTTCCAATACATCTCGAAAGATATAGAGACTGGTCTGGTTCCCTAAGACTTTCACTATCAAGAGTTGCAACCAACTCATTATCGATAGTATAAAGGCTCATTTCAAAACCTTTAAAAATTATATACCTATACTTGATAGATTTTCTAAAACAGAAAGTCTATCTATTTCTTTATTATGAAGTTCTAAAAACTTTTCAAAATCCTTAATGCATAAATCATTATCTATTGTTTTTAAATCTTGTTTAACATTTTTAATTAAGTAGCTTGAATAGATATCTCTTTGGACCTTGATTTTCTTTTCATTATACTCAAAGTAGTTCCATCTGTGAGAAAGTTTCTTTTTACTATATTGCTTATTTAAATGATTGTATTGAGAAGCTTTAACCTCATAAGTATTAACTTCCTCATATAATCCACCTTTAACTTTTAATTTATTTTCTAAAATAGTCAAGAACATACTCGGAGCTTTGTTTGCTAAAGATTTTCCGAATCGCTTCTTCCTATTAATCTTACCTGTTTTTTTAGAAATTTTAGTTTCTTTAGCTCTTTTTTGAAGACCTTTAAAACACATAGTTTCTACTTTGGCAGTATCACATTGGTTTATTATTTCGTTAGCCATAATATTATGGTCTTGCCTTCTTATATCTGCTTGTTTTCTATATAAATCTTTAAGAGTATTTCTTGCTTTTATATATTTCTTAGAAAAATTCCATTCTAATTTAACACCTTTTTTAATAGTTCCATCCTCATTAAAATTATTAGGATTAGTTGCTCTTTTGCTTCTATCCATATATCTTAATAATTTGCGTTTTTTATTTTCTATATTTTGAACTCCAGGTGCTAACTCTAATAATTTAGAATTAAAATCTGTTGTATAAGCTACGGTTTGTGTTCCAATATCTATACCACAATCCCCCAAACCTATATCGGTTTTGATTCTTCCAGTTCCCTTTTCTATTTTAAGTGGTGGAATACCTTCAAGAACTAATTGTAGAACATATTTGAATTTTCCCCTAACAAATCTTCTTACTATTCTACAATACTTAACTTTATATCTTAAAGCTTTGATTTCATAATTATTTAATTTGGATTGGACTTTTACAACTAAACCATTCCATTCTAAAGTATGTGTATCGAGTTTATACCTAATTCCAGTTTCATTTGTTTTTCCTTCTAAAGAATTTAAACCTTGATTATATTTTTTAAAATGAAGTTTTTCACCGTCTCCAAATAAAACTTTATCTAACGCAGTCCAAACTCTACTAGCTATTTTCTGACAAGTGAAAGAATCTAAATTTCTTTTATAATGATGCTGCATTGTTTTAACAACTTCGTGAAGTGAGTATTCAGTACAGCTATATTTTATTTGCAGATCTTTTCTTATTTTAAAATAAGGTTTACAGAGTTTTTTAGCTTTTTCCAAATCTTTCTCAACTTTATAAACATCAGATATATTCTTTTGATTTTCTCTCCATGTTTTGGTTTTAGTCATTTCGATATATCTGTTTTGAGCTATCCCTAAAATAGAATTATATAGTTTTCTTCCAATTTCAAACCTCATATCAAGAATATCCTCTTGAAATAATTCAGTTTCTAATTTTAAATTTAATACATAACTTGGAGCATTCTTAGCCATACAATACTCACCTCCTGTCTAATATCTATTTTTTTGATTTTCAACATATTGCTTAATGGTTTCACTACATACATTTCCAGCAGTAGAGATAAAATAACTTCTAGTCCATAGGCTAGGCATTTTTGATAATATAGCAAATTCCTTTCTTAATTCTCTACTTGTTGCGCCCTTGATTTTTTGCATAATATCAGAGGGACTTAAAGTAGGAAGACAGTTTAGAAACATGTACGTGTGGTCTTTATCACATTCTATTGCTATTATTTCTATATCTAAATCATCACAAATCTCTTTAACTAACTCCTTAAATCTTTCTTCAACTTTAGGAATATTAAAAATCTTCCTTCTATATCTTGGGCAAAATACAAAGTGATAGTTAATTAAACTTACAGTAGTAGTTGTTGTTCTATATTTATTATTCATATACTAATAATACACTATTTTGTGTATGCTGTTAACAACATTGTACACATCATTTTAAAAAATAACATTGGCTCGAACTTCGTTCTACAGACGCTATCCATCCCACCCCTAAAGGGGAATGGACTTTCCGCTCAATATTGTAATTTTAATAAAGCAATTTACAATTATGTAGCCCACATTTACTAAAATTAAAAATATATTTTTATGCTAAAAGCTAGCTGTATTCTATAAGAATGCAGCTAGTTTTTAGTTTTTATGTAATCTTACTTCTATACTCTCTAGGACTCATCCCTTTACTTTTTTTAAAAACTTTTGAAAATGCCAAAGCATCTGTATACCCGACCGAACGAGCAACATCACCTATGGACAATTCCACATTACCTAATAGTTCACATGCTTTATCCATTCTAAAGTTAAGTAAAAATGCTTGAGGTGACATATTAAGATTTGATTTAAATAATGATGTAAGATAACTTCTATTCAAACCGACATAATGTGCAATATCAGTTATCTTTATATTATTAGAACAATTTTTTTCAATAAATTCTATTGATTTTACTATATATAATTTAGATGCCTTATCTTTAGGTTGTAAATAAGGGGGAGCTGTATGGATTAATCTTGATAAGAATAGGTACAGAAGTCCCTGAATCCTCAATTCATCGCCATAATTTAAAGTATTATGTTTTAACATATCCAGAATATATTCTTTTAATGCATCATCTTCGTCATATTCAAAGATAAGATTATCTTTATGTAGATTTGCATATTTTAAGTAAGTACTAGCTTTTATTCCATCAAAACCGATCCAAATATACGTCCATGGATTTTCTGTATCTGCTTTGTAGAACGTAATAACATTTGGACAAATAAGAAAACCCTGATTCTTTTTCAATTTATATGTTTTATTATTTACATAATATGTTCCCTCTCCATCTAAAACATAATGTATTAAATACTGGCTTCTTATTGCAGGACCATAAGAGTACCCAGGCTTACATTCCTCTATTCCACAATAGCACACAAATAAATCTAAGGTATCTCTTCTAGCTAAATCTAGGGCATCTCTTCTAGCCGTTTCTAAATATTTAAAGTTATCCATAAATATTTACCTCGTTTCTAACATCTGACCATGTTTTTGTTACATATATATATATTATTGTAACTCAGTATAGTATATAATACTAGGTGTAGACGAGGTTTTTGTTGAAAATTTAGTTTTAAATAAAAATAACATATAGAAATATCTTTTTAATAACTGTGTAAACGTTATTTTGAGTAAGTAAACTTTCGATAAACTAGCTTTCAATAAAGTAATTTATAAATAGCCCATTTTAATAACTTAAAATATATTTAAGTATATTTTTATTCAAAAGCTAGTTGCATTTTATAAGAATGTAGCTAGCTTTTTTTTAGATTGTAATCTTGCACGGGTATTTCTTCTAAGCCATTAGTCTAAATAGTGTTATTTTGGGTAAAATAATCAAAGTTTACAGATAACTAATGTAAGGCTAAATGTAAATGAAGTTAAACACATATTTTTACATAGTTTTACACATGTAGCTTTTAGAGATCATTATGTGTCGTTTGTTGATAATTACATTTATTCATAAATATACCACAGCACATCTAACATTTAACCATATTTTTATAACATGTATATATTTTATTTTAGCTCAGTGCGATGTATAATAATAGACAAGAAGTAAAAAATTTACTAAAAATTCATTCTAAGAACAGTACTTTTTACCAATTTTATTAAGAAAATGATATTCAGCATATTTTTTTAATGGTCATGTAAACGTTGTTAAAACTTTGACATTTCTTTAATTCAACAGCTTAAGTATAATTAGTTATCGAGGTAAACTTCATTAGTAAAATTATAAAAAGTATAGGTTAATGTGAATTAATTAGTAAAAATTCTAAAACAATATTCTATAGTATAAAAGATTTAATTATCAACCTAGTAATCATAAAATTAATTTTTTAACAACGTTAACAAAATTTCAATTTCTAAAAAACTGTCTGTAAAAGGGAAGGGGATTTGAGAATGAAAAAAAATTTAAGACAACTTATTGCAGTTACACTAAGCACAGTTGCAGTATTTTCTACTTTAGCAGGATGCGGTAGCAAAACAGCACAATCCAACTCAGATGGAAAGATACAAATTGAATTTTTGCAATATAAGCCTGAAGCAAAGGGTACATTTGATAAGCTGATTGCAAAGTTTGAAGCAGAAAATCCTAATATTAAGGTAGTTCAAACTAATACACCTGATACAGCAACGGTTCTTAGAACTCGTGTTGCCAAAAAAGATGTTCCAGATGTAGTTGCTGTTGGAGCAGATACAACTTTTGCTGATGTATCAAAAGCAGGAGTATTTGAAGATTTATCAAATTCATCACAAATAAAAAATATTCAACCAGCATATGTACAAATGGTAAAAGATGTAGCGGAATCAGATAAGGTTTATGCTATTCCATACGCTGCTAATGGGGTTGGGGTAATTTATAACAAAAAGATGTTTACAGAACTTGGACTTACTGTTCCAAAAACTTGGGATGAATTTTTGGCTGTAGCTGATAAAATAAAGGCTGCTGGAAAAGTACCATTCTATTTAACATTAAAAGATGCTTGGACAACTTTACCACCAGTTAATGTTCTTGTTGGAAATACACAAGGGGATACATTCTTTGCTGACCGTGCTGCAGGAAAAACTACTTTTAAAGAAAAGTATAAAGAAGCAGCTGATAAATATTTAAAATTAACAGAATATGGTCAAAGTGATATTTTTGGTAAGACATATTCTGATGGAAATGTAGCTTTTGCTAAAGGTGAATCAGTGATGTATTTACAAGGAATTTGGGCACTTGCAGAAATTAAAAAAGCAAATCCAGATGTTGATTTAGGAGTTTTCCCACTTCCAGCAACAAACGATCCATCAAAAACAAAAGTCGTTTCTGGTGTAGATTTACTTCTTTCATTAAGTAAAACATCAAAACATCCAGAAGAAGCGAAAAAATTTATTGATTTCTTATTAAAAGAAGAAACAGCAAAAACATATATTAATGAACAAAAATGTTTTTCAGCTATTACAGGTATTACACAAGAAGATTCAGCTCTTAGTGGGTTAAAAGAAAGCTTCGAAAAGGGTGCATTGGTTGACTTCCCAGATCATCGTATTCCACCTGCACTTAGCATAGATAGAGAACTTCAAACATTAGTTAAGAGCAAGGATGTAGATAAGTTCTTAACAAATTTAGATCAACAATGGGATAGCTTACAAAGCCGTAAAAAATAAAGGTTTTAAGAAAGAAGTTGGGCTTTAAGTTCAATTTCTTTCCGCCTAAAATTAAGGAGGAGAGTTTATGAGTGAAAGTAATTTGTCAATTACTTTGAAAAAAATGATTCCATTTCAGAAAAAACAAGCTGTAAAGGAAAAAGGAGTTGATATTATAATATATTTAATGACAATTCCTGCAGTTCTTTTATTTGCAGCTTTCCACACATTTCCGGTACTACAAGGAATTTATTATTCATTTACCAATTGGGATGGATTAAGTTTAGAGTATAATTTTATTGGGTTAAAAAATTACTTAAATCTTCTAAAGGATGCTAATATACTAAATTCTTATTTGTTTACATTTAAATTTGCAATTATTACTACTATTATTGTAAATGTATTAAGTCTTCTAATTGCACTAGGACTTAATTCTAAAATAAAATTTAAGAACTTTTTTAGAGCAACATATTTTCTTCCTAATGTTTTAAGTATGCTTATTATAGGATTTATTTTTAACTATATATTTGCTAATGTTCTTCCAGTAGTAGGAACAAAGCTTGGTATAGAAGCATTAGCTGCTAATATCTTAGGAAATGAAAACTTAGCTTGGATTGGAGTTGTAGTTATTGCCGTATGGCAAGCTTGTGCGTTCAATACAATTTTATACCTATCAGGTTTACAAACAGTACCTGAAGATATATATGAAGCTTCAGCACTAGATGGAGCTAATAAATGGCAAGAGTTTTGGAAAATTACTTTCCCAATAATTGCACCGTTCTTCACAATTAATATGGTGCTTGCTATGAAAAACTTCTTAATGGTTTTTGATCAAGTTGTAGCGTTAACTGGTGGTGGTCCAGGAAGAGCAACTGAATCTATTGCATTCTTAATTTATAAATCAGGATTCTCAGGAGGCGAATTTGCTTATCAATCAGCAAACTCCGTTGTATACTTTATCGCTATTATAATAATTTCAATTTTACAAATTAAGTTCCTACAAAAAAGGGAGGTGGACATGTAATGAAACAGAAAACAAATTGGGTTGTAACTTCTTTAATAGCAGTTGGAACGATTTTTATACTATTTCCATTATATATAGCAGTTTCTATCGCACTAAAAACACCACAAGAATTAGCAAATTCGTTATTTTCACTTCCGGTTGGTTTGCATTTTGAAAACTTTACGAGAGCAATTGAAGCAACAAACTTTTTCAATGCATTAAAAAACAGTGCATTTATAACAATAGTTACGGTGGTTTTAACTGTTTTAACAAATTCCATGGTCGCTTATGCCGTTGCTAGATATATGAAGCGTAAAAAGTTTTTTAACTTCCTATACTACTATTTTTTAAGTGCTATGTTTGTACCATTTCCAATTATTATGCTTCCAATTGTAAAGCAGACATCTGTTTTAGGTATGAATAACCCAGCAGGACTTATATTCCTCTACGTTGTGTATGGAATTGCATTTAATACCTTTATCTATGTAGGATATATTCGTTCAATTCCAATAGATTTAGAAGAAGCAGCAATCGTAGATGGATGCACCACTTGGGGGGTATTCTGGAGAATTATTTTCCCATTAATGTCTCCTATCAATGCAACTGTTGCAATTCTTACATGTTTATGGGCATGGAACGACTTTATGTTACCACTGATTATTTTAAACAATCAAGCAGATATCACACTACCTTTAGCACAATATGTATTCCAATCAAAATTTGGAACAGATTATAACTTAGCTTTTGCTTCTTATTTAATGGCTCTATCACCAATGGTTCTTGTGTATATCATAGCTCAGAAGTGGATTATAAATGGAGTTACTCAAGGAGCAGTGAAGTAATATTAAATAAAATTATATTACTTTAAAAGGGTTTTGTATTCACTTGAGTATTAATGAAACATGAGATTTGAAAAAAGTGTAAAAAACTCACATTTGAGAGTGGAAGTTAGGAAGGTAGATGGTAGTCATCACCTTCCTATTTTACATATTTAAGTTATAATTAAGTTTATCTTTAGTTACTCTATGAATTACCTGTACCACAAGATTTTACGCCACAAATTATAAATAATTAGTAATAAATCTGCAGGAATCTTTAAAGAAATTTTTGCGTTTAAAAGATAAGGAGACTAGGAATGAAAAAAAAGCTGAAAAAGTTTATTGCAATTACAATAAGTTCTATAGCAATATTCTCTACTTTTACAGGATGTGCTAGGAAAAAAGCTGAAGATATTTCATCTCGTCCTGTAACTATCACTTATGCAGTTTGGGACAAGAATCAGGAATCTGCAATGAGGGCAATAATTGATGCGTTTGAAAAGAAAAATCCTAATATAATAGTTAAAGTTGAAGTTACGCCTTGGGACCAGTATTGGACTAAATTAGAAGCAGCTGCTACAATTGAGTCACTTCCAGATGTTTTCTGGATGCATACAAGCTATTTTACGAAATATGCTGATGGTGGGATGCTAATGGATTTAACTGATAAAGCTAAAGATAGTAATGACTTGAAATGGAGTAACTTCCCAGAACCCCTTGTAGATTTATATGCGGCTAATGAAAAGAATTATGGGATTCCTAAAGATTATGATACGATTGCGTTATGGTACAACAAAACTATGTTTGATAAGGCAAATCTTTCGTATCCAGATGACACATGGGATTGGAATAAGTTATTACAAGTGGCTAAAAAGTTAACAGATACTTCAAAAGGGGTATATGGGTTTGCTGCTCCTGCAGACGCACAACAAGGATATTATAACTTTGCTTATCAGAATGGAGGAAATATAATTTCTCCTGATAAGAAAAAGTCAGGATATGACTTAAAAGCTACAAAAGAAGCAATACAGTGGGAACTAGATTTAAGTCAAAAAGAAAAAGTTTCTCCAACTCATCAGCAATTTACAGATGCAAATTTTGTTCAAATGTTTGAGTCTGGAAAAGTTGCTATGGGGTTATTTGGATCATGGATGGTAAGTGAGTTTAAGTCAAATGATTACATAAAGAATAATTGCGATGTAGCTGTTATTCCTCATGGAAAAACAAGAGCAACTATTTATAATGGATTAGGTAATGTGGCTGCTGCTAAAACCAAATATCCAGAACAAGTTTGGAAGTTTATGGAGTTCTTAGGAACAGAAGAAGCTAATACTATTCAAGCTTTAAATGGTGCAGCAATACCAGCATTTAAAGGTACAGAACAACCCTGGATAGAGTTTACTAAGGAATTCAATTTAAAAGTTTATCCAGAAATGATGTCTTATGGTGTTATTATGCCAAATTCAAAGACAAGAAATAAGTGGTCACAGGTTGAAAATGAAATAATGGTTAAAGTTTGGACAAAGGAACTTACGGTAGAAGAAGGATGTAACCAACTAGCTAAGAAAATGAATGATTATTTAGCTAGTGAAAAGTAATGTTTACGGTATTCCAGAAACAATTTATCGAAGGTATAGCTTCTACTGGTGGAAAGTAGTGATATTTTTCTAATCAAATTCTAATCTTTCATTAATTTTCCTCTAACTTTATATTTGTATAATCATAGTATAAAGTAAATTAGAAATATTTGGAGGGAAATTATATGAATATAAACCTAGAATTAATTGATGAATTAAGAAAAAGAGCTAATGTCAGCTATGAGGAAGCAAAGGCTGCACTAGAAAAATGCAATGGGAATATTTTAGAAGCTTTAGTTTATCTTGAAAAGCAAAACAAGGTTAAGAGTGAAGAGGATAACAGTTTATTAACAAAGATGAAAAAGCTTTTAGCTAAAGGAAATAGCACAAAGTTTATAGTTAAAAAGAAAGAAAATATAGCAATTAGTGTTCCAGTTACTTTAGCTGGTGTAGTAACTGTTGTGGCTCCTCATATTACTATATTATCTCTAGGCATAGCTTTAATTGCTGGGTATAGAATAAAGTTTGAAGGTAAGAATGGTGAAAATATGAAGGTAAATAAGACCTTTGATAAAATATCAGTAGCTGTAGATACAGCAAAGAAAAAGTTAACAGAAGATGATGCCAGTAAATAACCGCCGCTTATAGAGGCTGGAGTATGGTTTTCTATAAATCAGTTAATGTTTGGTAGAATATTATTTTTATTGCGACAGCAATAAATAGAGAAGCAGACAATTCCTGTCTGCTTCTCATAATTATTAGTTAAATTAATATTAAGTTTTTATATAGATACACAACTTCATAACTGAATTATTTAAAGATTGAAGTTGTTTATCTTTATCAACAATTACTTAACAGATATAAATATTAATATATTGTAAGCTTATCAATATTTATCATTGTACCACCAGTTGCTTTACGAGCATTTCTTGAAGGCTTTCCAGTCCATTCTATCTTTAAAGTATGGGTTCCACTAGTAAGACCAGTTTTTGTAAATACTGCTGCTTTATAATACGTTGTTGAAGAATATAAATCAACGTAATAAACACTACTATCTACTGTAATTTTAATGATTCCCTGTTTGTTGTTCTTTAATGATGTAAGTTGAACTCCTGTTCCTGTAAATTTTAAAGTAAGAATACTTCCTGAAGAATTTCCAGTAGTGTAGGATCCACCTGAGCTATACACATCATTTACCTTTAGCCAGTTACCGTCATTTGGTATGATACCGGAGTTATCTTCATAGCTTCCTGCTTTTAAACCCTTTTGGAAATTAAGTGTGTAGGTTCCTGTTCCTGTAAAGGAGTATACATCGATGAAATAAGTTCCATCCTGTTGTATAGAATAAATTATCTTTTCAGTAGATGTACCTACCTTTTCAGAATAGGCTAAAATACCTGCATTAGTCTTTACAGTAGTTGCAGTTTTATTATATAGATAAAGATCAAAGTCTGTTCCTGCAGCCCCTGAAAGAGTTATAGTTATTACATCACCTTTTACTAAGCTTACATTATATACATCATCTATATCAGTATACATATTAAGTGATCCACTAACTGTACTACCACTTAAAGTTATACCTGGTATATCATCATCAGGTATTGCGCCAATAGCTGCAGCTGCATTAACCATTCCACCTGTACCAATTTTATATTGTAACGTGGAAAGCTTTACAACAGATTTAGTTATAGTATCTTTTATTGATAATGGAGTTATACTACTATTTCTACTTAATACAAGAGCTGCAACACCAGCAACATGAGGTGTAGCCATTGATGTACCACTTAAATACTGGTAAGAGCTACCTGGTTTAGTACTATAAACATTTACACCTGCTGCAGCGACATCAACACTGTTAACTCCATAGTTAGAAAACCATCCTAAACTTCCTCTATTGTCAATAGCAGCTACTGAAAGAATATTAGATAGATTATAGGATGATGGATAGTGAGGTGAAGTATCAGTATTAATACCGCTATTACCAGCTGCTGCTACAAATAGTGATCCGGAATTCTTAATTGAATCATATAAAGCTTGGCTATAGCCTCCGCCGCCCCATGAGTTATTAGATATTTTTACATTCATTTTTCTTGCATAGTCAACTGCTAAAACAGCATCTGATGTATAACCACTACCATCAGAACCCAAAAATTTTAAAGGCATTATCTTTACATTAGGTGCAACTCCAATTACACCAGTTGAATTTGTTGATGCTGCAATTGTACCTGCAACATGAGTTCCATGTCCATGATCATCATATGGATTATTATTATACCAATAGAAGTTCCATCCTCTAACATCATCTATATATCCATTGCCATCATCATCTTTGCCATTGCCAGCTATTTCTTTAGTATTTACCCACATATTGTTCTTTAAATCAGGATGGTTATAATCAACCCCTGTATCAATTACTGCTACTACAACGCTGCTGCTTCCTCGTGTTGTATCCCATGCAACTTGAGCATTAAGATCTATTCCGGCGATCCCAGTTTGTCCACCTATGGTTTGTCCAACATTCCTTAATCCCCATAAGTTTTGATAGTATGGATCTGTAGGAACCCAACTTGGGCTAATATCAGATGCATATATAATATAGTTTGGTTCAGCATATTCTATTAACGCTGAATGCTTAGCTAATAGCTTGGCTACTTCCTCTGGGGTTTTATTAGTATTTAGTTTAACTAGTTTTGCATTTGTAAACCCCAAGTTTTTTATTGAAGAAACAGTTATTTTATCTTTACTAAGGATGTCATTTAGTACTTTTTTAGCTTCTTCATCGAATTTGGCAGCTTTAGGATTAGCCGCCTCTTTAAATTTAACGATAAGTTCTCCGGCACGATATTGAGCACCTTGTTTTTTAGAACTCCATGCTGGATTGTTAGGTTTTACCTGATTGCTTTGACTTGTATTTGGTACTTCCCTCACTGTATTTCCCGCATTTTTATTTTGAGATTTCCTTAGTTTAGATGACTCATTAGTTTTACTTTCTGCTTTAGCAGATGCAGCTATTGTTGGAAAACACATAGTGGATCCAAATGCTAAAGCCAGCACAAGGGATAATAATTTTTTTGTTTTCAGAAAATTACACATCATATATTCCCTCCTTTTCAATATAGAGTCAATATGATAAATTGTATTATGCTGAGTATATATATATTACTATAAATTAACAAAAATAGAGAGGATTTTAATATTCCAAATTAACGCAGCATTAGTAGATATTCGAATACTTTCCCTACTTTATGCCTACAAGATATGAATTTAGGATATAATTAGAATATATTATAAGATATATGTTTAATTTTTAATGAAATTGAGAAAATAGTGTTAGTTTTTAGATACCTTTTCTAAAGTTTTGTATATATATTTGGAGGATAAAATGGCAGGAGAGAAAATTTTAATAATAGAAGATGAAGTTAAGATTTCGAGATTTATAGAGCTTGAGCTTAAATATGAAGGATATAAAGTTGAACAAGCATATGATGGTAGGGAAGGGCTGCAAAAGGCAAGTGAAGTCAATTGTGATTTAATATTATTAGATATAATGCTGCCCTCTATGAATGGAATTGAAGTGCTTAGAAGACTTAGGCAGAATTCAGAGATTCCAGTTATTATGCTTACAGCTAAAGATGACACAATGGATAAGGTTATGGGGTTAGACATGGGAGCTGATGATTATGTAACAAAGCCTTTTGCCATTGAGGAACTCTTAGCAAGGATTAGAGTAGCATTAAAGAGAAAAGCTTCTAAGATAGAAAACACAAAGATTTTAAAAATCGGAAGTCTTAAAGTAGACCTAGACAAGTATACAGTTACTTATAATGAAGAGTCTATTGATTTAACTAAAAGGGAATTTGATTTGTTGAAATACCTTATGGAAAATAAAAATATAGTGCTTTCAAGAGAAAAACTTCTCGAAGCAGTATGGGAATTCGATTATATGGGTGACACAAATGTAGTTGATGTATATATAAGATATTTAAGAAGTAAAATTGATGAAAAATATAATAAAAAGTTAATACATACTGTTAGAGGGGTGGGATATTTGATAAAAGATGAATAGTAAAAAGAAAACTTCTAACAAAGATATTTATAATCTCTTATTTTTAATAGGTAGAACAATTTTAAATTTAATTTCTAATTTATATAAAAGTTTAATTAAGAAGTTTAGGTTTTCCATAACCTTTAAGATAACTACAGTTTACGCTCTAATACTTACTAAGATACTTTTACTGCTTAATGTTGCAATATTTAGTGGCTTCCTAATATACTTAGTTAAATCTGCAGATAGTACTATGTCAAAGGATTTTCAAATTATATCTTCTTTTTTAGAAGATAGCATAGATGTTCCTAAAAAAAATATTGATAAGCTGTGTTATTTAGATAATATAGAAATAAGTATATTTGATGAAAATCGTAAAGTCATTTATACTACCACGAGTGATACTACTTCAGTAGTTTTTTATGATAAATTCAGTAGTAATAAAATGTTAGATTTAAATTCTAATTCAATGTTAATAAAACATAGTTCCGGTATTAATAATAATTATGAACCTGCGCTGGTCTTTAATAAGGGGTTAAAATGGAATTCAAATAATGTTTATATTCAAATTACTAATAGGTTGCTAAAGGAGACCGTATATGCTGGGATTCTTTTAGCAACTTTATTAACTTTCACTGTAGTACTTATTATTGTAATACTTATGATTGGTTCTAGGGCCAGCAGAAAAATGCTTAAGCCCGTTGATACAATGACAAGAACTGTTAAGAATATAAGCATAAATGCTTTAGATACTAGATTGGATGTTAGTGGTTCTCAAGATGAGCTTAAGGACTTAGCAGAAACGTTTAATGGTATGCTTGATAGAATTCAAAAATCTTATGAACAGCAAAATCAATTTGTATCTGATGCATCTCATGAATTAAGAACACCCATTGCAGTTATTCAAGGATATGCAAATCTGCTTGATAGATGGGGGAAAAATGATCCTGCAGTACTAGAGGAATCTATAGCTTCCATTAAGTCAGAGTCTGACAATATGAAGAATTTAATTGAAAACCTCCTATTTTTAGCTAGAGGAGATAAAAACTCTCAGAATATAGAAAAAGAAGATTTTTATATAGATGAACTTATTGATGAAATAGTAAGAGAAACTAAATTAATAAATAATTCTCATGAGGTATTATATGAAATAAAGGAAAAAATAATAATTAATGCTGATAGAAAGCTTATCAAAGAAACTTTAAGAATCTTTGTAGACAATAGTATTAAATACACACCTAAGGGAGGCAAGATTAAAGTAGGGTGCTATTTGCAAAAAAATAAGGCAGTAGTTTATGTGGAAGATAACGGTATAGGAATACCTAAAGAAGATCTTCCTAATATATTCAATAGATTTTATAGAGCAGATAAGTCCAGAACAAAGCAGACTGGAGGAACTGGGCTAGGACTTGCCATAGCTAAATGGATAATAATGAAGCACAAAGGGATGATACAAGTAAAAAGTATGATTGATGTAGGAACTAAAATGATAGTATTTCTTCCACTAAGTTCCTAATTGCCTCTACTCCTGCTTAATTTTATTTTTTTGTTAATATTATACAGAATAAAAATATAGTGTTATGCAGAAATTATATAGGGAGTATATTTATATCAATGCAAAATCAATTATTTTAGTACTTTATTATATATTGTTAGAAAAAATTAAAACGTTAAAATTTTTTTAAAGTTTCCTTGAATAAATAAAAAAAGTTAATGTATAATTATACATAAGACGAAAAAAATGCTAATCTAAGAAGGAGGGCCTAACATGAAAAAAGGATTATTTAAGAAGGTTGTTGCTGGAGTACTTATAAGTGTATTTGCTTTAGGTTTAGTTTCTTGTGCAAATAAGGACGAGAAAGCAGCAGAAAAGGCATCAGCAGTTGATAGAATAAAGAAGGCTGGGAAATTAGTTCTTGGAACAAGTGCTGATTATCCACCATATGAGTTCCATAAGAGTGTAAATGGAAAAGATACAATCATTGGTTTTGATATTGAAATAGCTAGAGAAATAGCTAAATCATTAGGTGTTGAACTTGAAATTAGTGATATGAAATTCGATGGTCTTTTAGCAGCCCTTAAGACTGGAAAAGTTGATATGATAATATCAGGAATGAACCCTACAGAGGAAAGAAAAAAGAGTGTTGACTTCTCAAAGGTTTACTATAATGCAAATCAGTTCGTTGTAGTAAGAGCAGAGGATAAGGATAAGGTAAAGTCACTTGTTGATTTAAATGGTAAGAAGATAGGGGTTCAAAAGGCTACAGTTCAAGAAAGCTTAGCTAAAGATCAAATAAAAGATGCACAGCTTAAGTCACTTGGAAAAATTCCAGATATAGTTCTTGAACTTAGGAATAAAAAGGTTGATGCAGCTGTTATAGAAGGTCCTGTTGCTAAATTCTATACAGATAAGAACAAGGACTTAGTAATAACCGATGCAGCATTCAGTGTTAAAGAAGATGAGAAAGGTTCAGCTATAGCTATTCAAAAGGGATCAGATGATTTCTTAAAGATAGTTAACGACACATTAGATAGATTAATAAAAGAAGGAAAAATTGAGAAATTCGTTATCGAAGCAACTAACCAAGTTGAATAGTTAATAATATGGGAATAAAGGTGCCTGTAATAACTTGCTGGCACCTTTTTAAAATGTATAAATCATTAACATTATTTATTTCTAAGCATAAACAACTTCAATTTTTAATCAATTCAGGATAGGAACTTCAGTATTCAATACTTTATTTAATAATTTTCCTAAAGTTATTAATTCAATATGAACTTATATATCCTGAACTGTAAATTTAGTTATGAAGTTGAATACATATACAAGAATACCGTGGAATAAATTACACTTGATTTGTTTTGGGACGGGCAGTATCATAAGAATGGCGTAGTGAAATATATGATGTTTATTAAAATTTATTAAATAAAAAATGTGCTAAAATATGAATGTGCTTTCATAAGTTTATTAAACATTAAACTTGTATATATTTATTTGATGTCATTTCACAAATGAAATCTCGCAAAACTTAACAGGCTCGATGCCTATTAAATTTTATTAGATAAGGGAGGTAATGAGCGTGGATTTTAGTTTTTTATCTAAGTACTACTTATTTTTTCTAAATGGAGCAAAATATACTATACTCTTAGCATTTTTTACAGTTATATTCGGTAGTATAATTGGTCTTTTCCTAAGTCTTATGAAATTGTCCAAGTATAAGCCATTAAAATTTTTGGCTTCAGTTTATATTGAATTTGTAAGAGGAACGCCGATACTTGTACAGTTATATATTATCTACTATGGATTGCCTGCATTAGGAATTAGATTACCAGATATGTTAGCTGGTATAATAACTCTTTCCATAAACAGTGGTTCATATGTTGCGGAAATAATAAGAGCAGGTATAACTGCAGTTGATAAGGGACAAACCGAAGCTGCAAGAAGCTTAGGAATGAATCCCATAATGACAATGAGATACATAATCATACCTCAAGCATTTAAAAACATATTACCTGCATTAGGAAACGAATTTATAACTATTATAAAAGAATCATCAATAGTATCAATAATAGGAATATCAGAACTTATGTACAATGCTGATACAGTGAGAGGAAATACAGCACTTCCATTCGAACCTCTTATTATTGCAGCGGTTATGTATTTTGTACTGACATTCTCATTATCCAAGGTTCTAGGAACATTTGAGAGGAGGTTGAAAGTCAGTGATACGCATCAGTAATCTTCATAAAAAGTTCGGCAAAAATGAGGTTTTAAAGGGAATCACTGAAACTATAAAAAAGGGAGAAGTGGTTGTTGTAATAGGACCTAGTGGATCTGGAAAAAGCACCTTTTTAAGATGTCTTAACTTGCTTGAGGAACCAACTCACGGTGAAATAATATTTGAAGATAATGAAATAACTAACAAGAAGATTGATATAAACAAAATAAGAGAAAAGATGGGAATGGTGTTTCAACAGTTTAATCTTTTCCCACACAAAACTGTTCTTGATAATATTACTTTAGCACCTATAAAGGTAAAAGGAATGAAAAAGGAGGATGCTGAAGTTATAGCTTTTAAGCTTCTAGAGAAAGTAGGTTTAAAAGAGAAAGCAAATGCATATCCAGCATCCCTTTCAGGTGGACAAAAACAAAGAATAGCTATTGCAAGAGCATTAGCTATGGAACCCGATGTTATGCTTTTTGACGAACCAACTTCAGCTCTAGATCCAGAAATGGTAGGGGAAGTACTAAACGTTATGAAGGGACTTGCAGCAGAAGGAATGACTATGGTAGTGGTAACACATGAGATGGGTTTCGCAAGAGAAGTTGGGGATAGAATAATATTCATGGATGGAGGAAACATAGTAGAACAAGGAACTCCTGATCAAATATTCACAAATCCTCAGCATCCAAGAACAAAGGATTTTCTTTCAAAGGTTCTATAATTTGGACAAAAAGTAGTTTGAATCATGGCTGTGTTTTAATCACAACCATGATTTTTTTATTTATGAGAATAATAGATGCTATACTTTTCTGAATAAAGGAGTATCATTAAATAATATACTAAAAAGTAGTTTATCTAATTGAGGTGATTTAATGATATCTTTAGTGATTAAATTAGTAAAATATCTGATTGTTTTTATGTTCAGTATCTCTGCTGCAGGATGTAATGTTCAGAAAGCAGATGGTGAGAAAGAAGTGTCTAGTCCAATTGATATTAATTTTATGCATAAAAAGATAAGTAAAATAGATTATGAAAAGTTTAGTGGGCTTAATATGCAAAAGGATAATATAAATCTTAATATAGAGGGTAATAAACTAGCACTTAAACTGCCAATTTATATTGATAAAAATAGGTATTATATTCCTCTTACAGAAATTATTGATAAATTAGGTGGACAGTTAAAAGAGAAGAAAGGGGTTCTTAATCTAAAGGTTTTTAACGAAGAATCAAAAATAGATTTAAATAATAATATATTTAAAGATAATAACGGTAAAGAGATTAGACTTAAGAAAGATATTATAAAAAAAGAAGGAATATATTATATTTCATTTATTGACTTTTCAAACATGATGAATTTTCACACTAGGTGGAATCATGATAGCAAGACAATAAAAGCTTATGTAAATAAGGAAAAATTAGCTCAAAAGAAATATGAATCAAAGCTTGAAACTATGGGATTCTTAAGGTTAGAGGATATAGCTACTTCAAATGATCCAGAAGATGATGAGAAATGTGAGAGACTTAGAGTTATGGCAAGATTTCTAAATGATAGGAGTGTACCTTATCATATAGCTTGGGTACCAAGATATAAAGCGCCAAAGATAAATGTAGATGTAGACCCTTCTAAAGAAAATGGTTTTTCTATTGCAGATTTTATTTATACCCTCGATTACATTACCTATCATGGAGGACAAATTGGTCTTCATGGATATACTCACCAAAGAGGGAGTGAGTATTCACTTTTAGGAACTGAGTTTGGACCAGATGATCCAGATGTAGAGGACTTTAGGCAAAGAGTAGAGGCTGCAATAAAGATAGCAAAAGATTTAGATATACCAATCACTTTCTTTGAAACCCCACATTATGCTATAACTGCAGAACAAAATAAGGCTTTAGAAGACTATTTTACATATATATATCATCCATTTAAAGATAGTAGAAATAACTCAGTTTACAGTAATCAACCATTAAAGAGTCCTAATAATAATAAAAGTTATTACTTAACTACTCCACTTGATTATGTAAAGCAAAATGGAACGAATGAGATGATAAGTAGAATAAGAAATCTTTCTCCTAACACTATAGCAAGTCTTTTTTATCATCCAGGGTTAGAGTATAGGTATATAAATTTAACAGAAGAGGATGGAATACCGAAATTTCAGTACGATGAGAATGCTCCTCTTAAAAGAATAATAGATGAACTCGAAAAAAGAGGTTATAAAATGAGTTTTATAACAGATATAAGATAATATTAAAAATTGTATGAAGTAACGAGTCTAGGATTTGGAGCTTTTATAAATAAAGCTTAAGATTAAAGACATCGTTACTTTTTTATATTTTATTGGAATTTACAGTATGTCAACAATTAAAATACAAAGTTATAGTATTATTAAGTTAGTTAATATATAATTATTTAGTTAAGATAAATAAGAATGAAAGGGTATTGAACCCTCTCATTCTTAGCAAGATTTCACTTTGTGAAATGACTGCAAACAAGAACAAAAGGAAAGAGAAAAAGGAGAGGTAGAGATGAAGGAAAAGAGCAGAGAGTGCCTAAACAGCTGCATATACAAATACTTAACTGTAATAGCAGCAGCATTAGTCATAATGATAAAATCCATGTTTTTTTTGGCAATGTTAAGAACTCAAAATTCTTCGTCCTTAGATTTTGAAAGGATGTATTTTACTCCACCACCTATGTGGGCACATATTGCATTTGTGGTTTTAGTAGTAAGTTTTAGCTTTTTATTTAAAAGAAAAGGGAGAAATATTTATCTTATATTATTAAATATGGTAGTTAGTTTTCTACTTTTATTTGATATTTGGTATTTTAGAGCAAATGGAACCTTTTTATCTTTTAGACACATATTGTACCCTGATATATTTAATCCATTAGGGAAAAATTTATTTTTGGTTCAACCGATAGATGTAGTTTTCTTTATAGACTTTATAGCTATTGCTTTAATTTATATTAGACAGGGGAAGAAAAAGGTATCAGTAAAAAGACAAACTTTTGCCTTTGCATTTACTTTTGTATTTTCAGTAATAACAATTATTTCATCACACTATTATATAGATATTAAAAATGCAACGAATGGGGAAAAAATGCTGTTTCAAGTAGCTTGGGCACCATTTCAAACAATGTCTAACATGAGTCCTTTAGGATATCATGGATATGATATTTATAAAGCAATATATGAGAAAAATGCTGTAAAGCTTGATAATAAAGAAGTCAATAATATTAAATCTTGGTTTGAAAGTAATAAGGAAAACCTTCCAGACAACAAATATAAAGGAATGATGGAAGGAAAAAATGTAATATTTATTCAAGTAGAATCTTTAGAAAACTTTGTTGTAGGACAGAAAGTTTATGGTCAGGAGATAACCCCAAATCTAAATAGATTAATAAATAACGGATTATATTTTAATAGTATACATGAGCAAAACAATGTTGGGACAAGTTCTGATGCGGATCTTATGGTTAATACCGGGATATTGCCTATAAGAGACGGTAGTACCTTCTTCAATCATCCAGTTACAAAGTATACGTCGCTGCCAAGGCTTTTAGGAGAGAAAGGATATCATTCAATTTCTACTCATCCAGAGGTAGCAGGAAATTGGAACTGGGCAGAAGCTCATAAAGGCTCTTTAGGCTTTAATGAAATATGGGACATACATCAATTTAATGTTGATGAACAAATAGGTTTAGGAATGTCAGATGGTTCTTACTTAAGACAGATTGCAGATAAACTTAAAAATCAAAAACAGCCATTTTATGCTTATATGGTTACATTAACAAGTCATGGTCCTTTTGATATGCCTGAAAAATATAAATACTTAAGTCTTCCAGAAGAATTTGATAAAACTATTCTTGGAGCTTACTTTCAAAGTATAAGATATACAGATGAACAGATAGGGGCTTTTATAAAAAAGCTAGATGATCAGGGACAGCTTAAAAATTCTGTTATAGTTATATATGGTGATCATACAGGAGTGCATAAGTTCTATCCAGATCGTTTAAAGGAGGTTAAGCTTGAGGGAGATTGGTGGCAAAAGGATGATAAAAAAGTGCCATTTATTATATACAATCCTGAACTAAAAGGAGAGACAATCGATAAATTCGGTGGCCAGATTGATATTATGCCAACAGTGGCGTATATTATGGGCGTTGATAGAAGTAAATTCGAGAACAGTACGATGGGGAGAGTCCTTGTAAATACAGAAAGAAATGCTACTGTATTAAATTATGGACAGGTAGTAGGTTTGCCTAAAGACGAAAAAGAGGAATCACTCCTCAACAATGCTTTAAAAGTTGCGGATGAATTTATAAGGGGAAATTACTTAAAACAAGTTGAAAAATAATATAAGATTGCAATCTAGTAATTTAATTAAGTTACTGGGTTGCAATCTTTTTTTGTATGAGTAAATTATAGAGATTTTGGCTTTGTAGCACACTATATAGAAATAGACTCTATCTTAAACTTTTTTATAATATACTAATTACTAATCTAATCTTATATTGAGAGAAAATGATGCGGGCTACCAATCTCCAGAAGAGCCACCTCCGCCGGAAGAACCACCGCCAAAACCACCAAATCCACCACCGGAATTTCCACCGCCGCCAAATCCACCGCCGCCACCTCGTGGACCTCTGAAAAAAGAGCTCCAAAATAATATCTTGATTAAAGTTCTAATAACTCTTGCTCTATTAAAAATAAGGTCAGCAGCTAGTAGTCCCAATATAATATATACAACCATAGAAGTTCCTCTTCCATTACCTTGGCTACTCTGTGTGTTTGGCATCGTTATATTGAGATTTTTTTCAAGGGTAACATTATATTCTTTAGCTATACTATCTGCAAAAATAGAATAAGAATTCTTAATACCTTCGTTAAAATCCCCATTTTTAAAAGAAGGTTTTGCTACTTGGTCCATAACTCTAGCAGAGTAGATATCTGGAACGGCTCCTTCAAGACCTCTTCCAACCTCTACTCTCCACTTTCTATCATCAATAGCTATAAGTATTAAAAGACCGTTATCTTTATCTTTTTGACCTATACCCCAAGTTCTAAATAATTGATTTGCATAAGATTCGATATCTATTCCTTCTAAAGAGTTAATAATTACAACTACTGATTGAGCACTAGTTTTATCTTCGAGTTCTTTTCCTACTGAAACTAAGTATTCCTTAGTAGGTTCATCTAACACCCCTACATAGTCATTTACATACTTAAGGTTAGTGGGCTTGGGGAAATTCGTCTCAGCTTTAACTGAGATAGAAAAAAGTATCGCCACTAGAATTAGGATACTAGATAGTAATTTAAAACCTTTATTTGTTTTTAACATATTTATTTTGTAAAGTTAACTTTAGGAACTTCTTTTGCTCCTTCAGCTGCTTTATAATAAGGTTTTTCTTCAAATCTAAATATTCCTGCAATTATTGAACCTGGAAATCTCCTAACTCTAGTGTTATATGAATCTACAGATTTATTATAGTCCTGTCTTGCTATTGCAATTCTATTTTCTGTACCCTCTAAAGCTACAGATAAATCTCTAAAGTTTTGATTTGACTTTAAATCTGGATAATTCTCAACCACCACTAAAAGTCTTGATAAGGCTGAAGATAATTGACTATCTGCATTTGCTCTATCTGTAATATTTTGAGCTCCTGCTAGTTTGCTTCTTGCATTAGCTATGTCCGCAAAAATTTGTTTTTCCTGTGCCGCATATCCCTTAACAGTTTCAACTAGATTTGGGATCAAATCTGATCTTCTTTGAAGTTGAGTATCAATATTTGATTCTGCTGATTTCACTTTTTGATCTAAGCTAACTAAACCGTTATAACTACTGATAACAGGCAGTATTAATACTGCTAATACAGCTAGTATTATAAGTATAGTTTTTAAAGTTCTATTCATAATATCACTCACTCCTTATATTTGGCATAATACATTTAAAGAATGTATATAGTGTATACAATTTTTTACATATTATACCGAGGTAATTATTGTAAAAGTTATAGAACCATTGATAATAATGTATTATTTATCTTTAATTTTATAGGATAGATTGTTAAAAATTAATCATAATGAAACGGAAAAATAAACATGAACTTATTGTTAAAGTTTACACCTATTTACCATTTATATTACACGAGATGGTATAATATTACTAATAATAGGTGTGAGAGGTACTTAGCATGAAAAAAAAGGTTTTAACAGCTCTATTATTATCTTCATCCATTGTCGCAAGTGGTATTACAAAAGAGACGATGACTGTTTTAGCAAATGAAAATAATAATTTAGGTAAATCAGTTAATGTACAAAAAATTAGAAATAAGAGAGATAATACTCCTGTAATAAATGGGATTAAGGTAAATAAGCAGCTTATAAACATCAACTATTTAGCTGATGTTACAATTGTTCCCCAATATATAGTAATTCACGATACAGATAACAGACAGTTTGGATCTAATGCAATGGCAAATAGAAATTACTTCGCTAATGATCCAGAAGCTAAAGCTTCAGCTCATTATACTGTTGATCAGAGTAATATAATTCAAGTTCTTGAAGATACCTGGTATGGTTGGCATGTTGGAGATGGAGATAATCCACTTGTAAGTAATTTAAATACAATTGGAATTGAGTTATGTGTAAATCCTGATAACAACTTTGACAAAACTTTGGAAAATGGAATCGCTTTAACAAAATATTTAATGGAAAAATATAAGATACCAGCATCAAATGTAATAAGGCATTATGATGTATCAAGAAAAATATGTCCCAAAATGATGATAGAAGATAGACCAGACTTGTGGGTTTATTTTAAGAAAGCTATTTCATCAGCTAACAATTATAAAGTGGCTGATAGTACAGCAGTTTCAAATGAGGTAACAGGAATTAATGGACAAGCAGTGAGCAATTCACAGTCCAATCGTAGACTACAAGGTAATAGTAAAGTTTCAAGCAATAGTACATCAAATAATCAAAAATCTTCTATAAAGAAAGGAAAGGTAGAAGTAGATTCAGCCTTAATTTTGAGAAGTGGACCTAGTAAGGATTATAGTATAGTTAGATATCTTTTAAATGATACTGAAGTAGATATAAAGGAAGAGTATGGAGATTGGTATTTACTAAATGCTAATGGAATAGAAGGATATGCCTTTAAGAATTATATTAAAACTGACAGCGGTATAACTCGTTCTTCTGAAAATAAGACAATCAATAAGAAGGGTATAGTAACGGACATATCTACTAATCTTACTGTAAGAACAGGACCCAGTGTAAATTATTATGTTGTAGGATATCTTTTAAATGATACTGAGGTAGATATAAAGGAAGAGTATGGAGATTGGTATTTACTAAATGCTAATGGAATAGAAGGATATGCCTTTAAGAATTATATTAAAACTGGCAGCGGTATAACTCTTTCTTCTGAAAATAAGGCAATCAGTAAGAAGGGTATAGTAACGGACATATCTACTAATCTTACTGTAAGAACAGGACCTAGTGTAAATTATGATGTTGAAGGATATCTTTTAAATGATACAAAGGTTGAAATAACAGGAGTAGAAAATGGATGGTATAAAGTTGAGTTTAATACAAGTACAGGAACTAACGAAGGTTACGTAAATTCTGATTTTGTTAGAGTATTAAACTAGTATATAGATAGATCATATTGTCATTATGTCAGTATGGTCTTGCTTTTTACGGGAAAATTAAAATATAATATTTTGATTAAGAGGGATTATCTAAGAATCATGCCACTTTAGTTGGTAGGGTTTAAGAAAACTCTAATCATATTATACGAGGTGATAGTCATGGAAAAAAAATTAGCACAGGAGCTTATAGATTTTCTTTATCATAGCCCATCTGCTTTTCATGCAGTGAAAAATGTAAAGAATATACTGCAAAAGGAAGGCTTTAAAGAACTTAGGGAAGAAGAAAAATGGCATTTAAAAAAAGAAGGAAAGTATTTTATAACAAAAAATGATTCAGCAGTTATTGCTTTTGTGGTTGGTAAGGGAGAGATAGAAGAGTATGGTTTTAAACTCATAGGAGCTCATACTGATTCACCATCCTTTAGAATAAAGCCATCACCAGAGATGGTTTCAGAAGACGTTTATGTTAAGTTAAATACAGAAGTTTACGGGGGCCCAATTTTAAGTACCTGGTTTGATAGGCCCTTATCTATTGCAGGAAGAGTTACATTAAGAAGTAAAAATCCATTGTTTCCTGAATCAAAGCTTGTAAATATAAACAAACCAATACTGGTTATACCGAATTTAGCTATACATATGAACAGAGAAATCAATGAAGGGTTTAAAATCAATCGTCAAAAGGATACCATTCCCCTGTTAGCAGTGGTAAATGAAAAGCTCGAGAAAAATAAATATCTGCTAAACTTAATTGCAGATGAGCTAAAGGTTAAGGCAGAAGATATTTTAGATTTTGATTTATTTCTTTATGAATTTGAAAAAGGATGTATCATGGGGTTAAATGAGGAGCTTATATCATCCTCAAGACTAGACGATCTTTCAATGGTTCATGCTGGAATTAAGGCACTTATAAACACTTCAGTTAATATGGCTACAAACGTTGTAGTTTGTTTTGACAATGAAGAAGTAGGAAGTTCCACAAAACAAGGAGCAGATTCAGAGTTGCTATCACACATACTTGAGAGAATAGCGCTTTCCCTAGGAAAAGGAAGAGAGGAATTCTTCAGAGCACTATCAAAATCCTTCTTAATATCTGCAGATCTTGCTCATGCAGTACATCCAAACGTTGGAGAAAAACATGATCCTGTTTTAAGACCAGTAGTAAACGGAGGTCCAGTTATAAAGATTGCGGCTTCTCAAAGTTATACATCAGATTCTAATTCTGTTGCTGTATACGAAGAAATATGCAGAAGAGCAGGAGTTCCAGTGCAGAAGTTTGTTAACAGATCAGACTTAAGGGGAGGATCTACTATAGGACCACTATCCTCAACACATCTGCATATACGTTCAGTAGATATGGGTTCACCAATACTTTCAATGCATTCAATAAGAGAGCTTGGTGGCGTTAAGGACCACTATTATTGTGTTAAGTCCTTTGAGGAATTTTTAAAATTATAATTTTATAAAGTAAGTTGACCTTACTAAAGAGTGACATTCTTCAACTTCTGTAGGCTGGAGTGGGTCCGCTTGGGGAAATAATGCATATTAAATTTTGGTAAGATTACTTCAATAAATACATTAAATCGTAATTGTATATTATATAGCAGTTTGAAGCTATTATAATGCAATTACGATTTTTTTATTTTCTAAATTCTACAGATAGCATGCACAAACATAATTTAGCCATGGAGAAGTAGCTTCTATAGAAGGTCTTTTTACAGCAGGTTGTATGACGTAATAAGTGAGATAGATTTTATTTGATACCCTTTCACACCGTAAACCTGTGTATAATCAAGTAGCTTAATGACTGTTCAGTTATATTTAATCCTATCTTATAATTTTAAAATTATAGGGAAAAACTATGGTGTAACAACAAAAATGGAAAGGGAAGAGTAGATATGAAGATATTGGATTCAGCAAGTTGCAGAAGAAGAATTATCTACACCTTAAAGGAAAACTATAATAGGATTCTCAACAACTATGAATACATAAACTCTCAAGTCCGAGAGAATAGGGAGATTGTAACTTCAGCAGAGTGGTTATTAGATAATATTTATCTTATAGAAAAAGAGTATAAGACAATAAAGATCAATATGCCCTGGAGTTATTTCGAAAATCTTCCCTTAGTAGAAGGTGAAAATTCTTGCCCGAGAGTATATGTACTAGCAAAAGAATATCTAAAGAAATCCGAGGGGTTTATTGAAGAAAAAGCTGTTATTCCATTTCTTAATGATTTGGATAAAAAGCATTATCTCACTTTAGGAGAGTTGTGGGCATTCCCCCTAATGTTAAGAGTAGGATTAATTGAAGGTATAGGATTGATATCTGAAAAACTTGCTTATATTCAAAAGGAAAAAAGAAAAGGAGAAGAGCTTGCATATAAAATCATTCATGCCTATAACAATAATAATTTAGATGAAATGTTAGAAGAGTTATCAATCGGTGATGTGTGTTTTTCACCTGAATCTATAGAAAAGTTCATAAGAGTTCTAAGAGATAATTCTATTAATAAAGAAGAAATATATAGCTTTGCAAGAGGTAGAATGAAAAAATGCTCGCAAAAGTGTGATAAAGAGGAAAATACACAAGAAGTTGAGGATATCATCATAGGAGAGCACCTTGAGGAAGGAAAGCTTCAGATTGCAATTGGAAACTACATAACTTCCTTAAGAACCATTGATTCAATAAGTTGGAGAGTGGTTTTTCAGAAAGTATCTAGAGTAGAAAAAATATTAAAGAAAGATCCACAAGGCACTTATCCTCATATGGATTTTACATCAAAGGACTATTACAGGCATCGATTAGAAGAAATCAGTAGAAGAGTTAAGGAAGAAGAGTGGAAGGTTGCAGAAAAAGCTATTCAGCTTTCTGAACTTTCAAAAGGATTAAACGAGGAAGAATACAAAAGTCATGTAGGGTATTATCTTATGGATAGTGGTACATATGAGTTAGAAAAGAACTATGGATATTTTTCAAAAAAGAAAGGAGCTTCTTTTGGAAAATTCATTATTTTAATATTTGTACTTACATTAATAATTGAAGCTTTAGTTATAGGAATTTCTAATACTGCAAATTATAGAGTAACAGTATTAGAACAGGTAGTTGGAGCAATTGTAGTATTAATTCCTATAACAGAACTTGTTATAGGAATTATAAATTGGAGTACCTGTAGACTTTTTAGACCTAGTTTTCTTCCAAAGCTTGAATATAACGATGGAATACCTGATAAAAGTAGAACCGTAGTGGTGATACCAGCTATATTAAGTAGTGAGGCTAGAACCAAGGAGTTAATAGATTATTTAGAAGTGTATTATCTTGCTAACAGGGATAATAATCTGTATTTTGCTCTTTTAGGTGATTTTAAGGATTCTCATCAAGAAAGGGAAAAAGGAGAAGATGTCATAAATCAAAAAGGGCTTCAGGAGGTAAGAAGACTTAATTTAAAATATTTCTCTAAAAAAGAACCACATTTTTATTTCTTTAACAGGAAAAAGCGCTTTAATCTTAAGCAGAATGTATGGATGGGATGGGAGAGAAAAAGAGGAAAGCTTATGGAGTTTATGTCTCTTTTAAGGGGAGATAAAAAAACTAGTTATTCTGTAATAAGCAGCGATATAGAACCTCTTACAAAAGCAAAGTACATCATAACTCTTGATGCAGATACTATACTTCCTATGGGAGCTGCTAAGAAAATGATTTGTGCCATGAGTCACATACTTAACAAACCTATAGTTAATGAAGCTAACATAGTTTTAAGAGGATATGGTGTAATGCAGCCGAAGATTGGAGTAAATATCCAGTGTGCAAGGAAAACTCTTTTCTCAAGGATATTTGCTGGAGATGGAGGAATAGATATATATTCCACTGCTACTTCAGATACATATCAAGATCTCTTTGGAGAAGGAATATTTACAGGAAAGGGTATCCTTGATATAGATGTCTTTCTAAGAATACTTAAAGAAGAATTGCCTGAAAATAAAATTTTAAGCCATGATCTTTTAGAGGGAGAATATACAAGATGTGCATTATTAACAGATGTAGAATTGGTAGATGGTTATCCAGCACATTATAAGGCAAATGCTTCAAGACTTCACCGTTGGGTAAGAGGAGACTGGCAGTTGATTCCATGGTTATTTAGTTATAAACTTGGAGCTCTTTCTAAGTGGAAGATTTTTGATAATATTAGAAGAAGTCTTGTGGCTCCCTGGGTTGTAGTAGGCTTATTTTTAACGACTCTTTTATTAACCAATGGAGAGTATTGGTCTACATTTGTTTTTTTAGCAGTACTATCTATAGCTGTCTTTGCTTTTACTGATTTAGTTATAACTCCTAAGAAGCGTCAGCGGACTGTTGTTAAGAGTTTGAAACAGATATTTCTTACCGTATCCTTTTTACCTAACCAGTGTATATTGATGATAGATGCCATAATAAGAACAGTTTATAGATTAAGTATATCAAAGACAAATCTTTTAGAATGGCAGACAGCTGAAGATGTAGAAGCTAATTGTAGGAATAATCTTGTAAGCTACCTAAAGTATATGTGGGGTTCTAGTTTAATAGGCATTGCATATTTATTACTTACTTTTAATAAATCCATAGAAGTTGGAGTAACTAATCTGATTATAGCTATACTGTGGATTTTAAGCCCATTAACTGCCTATGTAGTAAGTAAAGAAGACATAGATCAAGCTTCTTTGAGAGAGGTTTCAGGTGAAGATCATAGATTGCTTAGAGAACTTTCAAGAAGAACCTGGGCATATTATGAAGACTTTGTAAATGATGATAATAATTATCTTGCACCAGATAATTTTCAAGAGGATCCTAATAACGGAGTTGCATATAGAACTTCACCAACTAATATAGCAATGGGCTTAGTTTCAAACTTAGTTGCTCATGATCTAGGATATTTACCTCTTACAGAAGTAGTAGATAGAATTGAGAAGAGTATAGATAATATGGAAACCTTAGAAAAGTACCATGGTCATTTTCTAAATTGGTATGATACAAGAACTAAAAGACCGCTGTGGCCAAGATATGTTTCTACTGTAGATAGTGGAAATCTTGTAGGTTATCTATGGGTTATAGAAGAATCCTTAAAGGACTATATAAAAGCTCCATTAATAAGTATAGAAAGCCAAAAGGCACTAATAGATACAATAACCCTTGTAGAAGAGGAGATAAGCGATAAAGAGATATTTACATATGAAAAAAATATGATCTTAGATAAGCCTTTTGATATTAAAAATTATATTAAACTATTGAAGGATGTATTAGATAAGTGCCTTGATATAGAACAGAAAAAATCTCATGAGAACCTTTATTGGGTAACTAAGTTGAAAAAAGAAGTAGTTCTTAAACTTAGAGAGTTAGCAGAACTTGCTCCATGGTGTGAAACAGAAGAAAAAGCAAATAAGCTGTTAACAGAAACATCAACAGATAATCTTGCAAAGGTTTTAAACTGTTATGTGAATGAATCTAAGAAGGATGAAAAAATAAAGTATCTCGAAAAGGGAATAAAACAGGTAAATAAGCTGCTTATAAGAATAGAACAATTAAAGACAAATCTTGAAAAGCTTGCTTCAGAAACAGACTTTAAAGTTTTATACAACTCTCATAGAAAGATATTTGCCATAGGTTATGATATGGAAAATGAAACTTTAGGCAGCAGTTGTTATGATCTTTTAGCCTCAGAAGCAAGAGCTGCTTCCTTTGTTGCTATAGCTAAGGGAGATGTAGAGTATGACCATTGGTTCAAGCTAGGAAGAGCTATGACAACCTCTTTTAGTTTAAAGAGCTTGGTATCATGGAGTGGTACTATGTTTGAATATTTCATGCCTGCTCTAATAATGAAATGTTATGAGGGAACTCTTTGGGATGTAACCTATAGATCAGTTATAGCTGCACAAAAGAAATATGCTCATAGTCGAAAGATTCCTTGGGGTATTTCAGAATCCGCTTATTATCATTTTGATGCTGCTATGAACTATCAGTATAAAGCCTTTGGAGTACCAGGTATAGGCTTAAAAAGAGGACTCGTAGATGAGCTTGTTGTATCTCCATATTCAACAGTAATGGCATTACCAGTTGAACCAAAGACTTCTTTAGAAAATATTAGAGAGCTTTCGAATAAAGGTATGATGGGGAGATATGGTTTCTATGAAGCTTTAGATTATACTCAAGAGAGAGTGCCAAAGGGAAGAAAGGAAGTACCTGTAAAGTGTTTTATGGTACATCATCAGGGTATGATTCTTATGGCGTTAGATAATTTCCTAAAGGATAACATACTTCAAGAAAGATTTCATAGAAGACCTCAGGTTAAAGCTTATGAACTTCTCCTTCAAGAAAAGCCATATTATCATGAAATCTTCACAAGAAAGCAGGAATTTGAGCTTCCTGAAATCAAAGGAGAAGAGGAACCACTAATAGTTAGAGAATATGGACCAATTTCAGAAAATCCAGAAACTTTAGCGCTGTCAAATGGAACATATTCAACAGTAATAACCAATAGTGGAAGTGGTATAAGTAAAAAAGGAGAAATGACAGTTTATAGATGGAAGGGAGATTCTACTCAAGAATCAGGGGGAATGTTCTTCTATTTAAAAAACCTAAACTCTAATGAATTCTGGAGTGCAACCTTTGAACCCTGCAGAGTTGAAGGTGAAGCGGATGGAGTACAATTTACTCTTGATAAGGCATTATTCACAAAGAAGGAAGGTAATATAGAGAGTATTTTAGAAGTTGCTGTATCTAATGAGGATAATGCAGAGATAAGAAGAATAACCTTGAAAAATCATGGAGAACACTCTAGGGTAGTTGAAGTTACAAGTTATATGGAAGTAACACTTGCTCCTTTTAATGCAGATATTGTTCATCCAACCTTCTCAAACTTATTTATTATTTCTGAATATGATAAGGATGAAGATTGTGTTATTGTAAGCAGAAGGCCAAGAGCTAAGGGGCAGAAAAAGCCTCATCTAATGCAGACAGTAAGTATTAAAGGAGAAAAAGTAGGGGCCTTAGGATATGAAACCTCTAGAATAAACTTTATAGGAAGAAATAGAGACTTAAAGAATCCGAAGGTTATGGATAATGATGCACCGCTAGAAAACACTACAGGAATTGTACTTGACCCAATTATATCAATGAGAGCAAGGGTAGAAATTCCTCCAAGGGGTGAAGTAACGGTTAACTACATAACAGCAGTAGGAGACAGTAAGGAAGAAGTTATTGAGTTAGCTAAAAAGTATAAGGATGTAAATAATGTAGATAGAGTATTTATAAGTTCTCTTCAGCAGGCAGCTTTAGAGATGAGATACCTTGGTATAAAATCCTTCCAGGCTAATCTTTATCAATCACTAACTTCTCATCTTTTATTTTTAAATACTTCTAGAAGAGAAAGAGAAGAGTATATTAAAAAGATTAATAAGCATCAGAGAGATTTATGGCCTTATGGTATATCTGGTGATTTGCCTATAGTCCTTCTTCTTGTAAAGGCAGAGGATGATATGGATATTGTGAGGCAGGTTGTAACTCTACACTACTATTGGAGAAGTAAAGGGGTTAAAGCTGACCTAGTAATCTACAATGATGAAGAGACATCATATGATCAACCAGTTCAGAGAAGTATAACTGAACAGATAAATACCTCAGCATCTAGGGACTTTTGGAATAAACCAGGAGGAATATATCTTCACAGTATTTCAACTATTGGAGAGGATATGAAGAACTTTTTACTTGGTATAGCAAGAGTTGTTATAAACTCTGAAAAAGGAACTCTTATTAATCAGCTTAAGGAATGGGAAGAGAAGGAGAAGAAGCTTCAAAGGCAGAGCTATTTGAGGCTTAAGGAACTTAAATGTTGTGATAAACCAAGGAGGAGAACAGCTATAGCAGCTAAGTCAGTAGAGGGTAAGGAAATCCTAGAAGAAGGATTGAAGTGGAAGGAATTCAATAAGTGGAATCATAGTGAAAAATATAACTATGATGTGAAAAGCTTAGACTTTTTTAATGGATATGGCGGTTTTAAAAAGGATGGTAGTGGCTATGTGATAATATTAAGAGATTCTAAGGAAACTCCAACACCATGGATTAATGTTATTTCAAATGGTAACTTTGGTTTCCACATTTCAGAAAGCGGTTCATCCTATACTTGGTGTGGAAATTCTAGAGAAAATAAAATTACCCCATGGAATAATGATTGGGTAATGGACTCCTTAGGCGAAGCTCTTTATATAAGAGATAATAAAAAAGGTGAAGCATGGAGTTTAACACCAAAACCATTAAGAGATGAAGGAGAATATGTAATAGAACATGGTTTTGGATACTCAAGATTTACTCATAACTATCATAGTGTTGATGGAGAACTCACAGCTTTTTGTCCTATGAAAGATAATGTGAAGCTTTATAAAATTGTTCTTACAAATAAAAGTGAGGAAACAAGAGAACTGTCACTATACTACTATGCTCAAATGGTTTTAGGAGTAGTACCTCAGCATACTGCTCAATACATCAGCAGTTATATTGATTCTGTGTCACAACAGGATGAAAATAAGAAATCACAAGAGGGATATAGCAGCTCTCAAGATATAGAAAGCAAGCAAAGTAGATTTATTTGGGCTCAAAACCCATACTCTACTCATTTTGGCAACTTAAAAGCTTACCTAAAGTTAATAGGAGGAGAAGATGAAAGCTTCACAGGAGATAGAAGAGAATTTGTAGGAAGAAGGGAAGACATAAACTGTCCATTAGCATTGAAGAAGGAAAAACTCTCTAATCTTATTGGAGGAGGACTTGATCCTTGTCTTGCTTCCTGTATTAAGGTTAGTATACCTCCTAACAGCAGTAAAACCGTTGTTATAGCTTTAGGGCAAGATGAAAGTCTTGAAGAAATTAGAGAAGTTTTAAGAAAATACTCTAATCCACAGCAGGTAGATGAAGCTCTTGAGGAAACAAAGGATTATTGGAAGAACTTCTTAGGAAAGCTTCAAGTTAAAACTCCAGATAAGTCTTTAGACTATATGGTAAATGGATGGCTTATGTACCAAACATTATCCTGTAGATATTGGGCAAGAACAGCCTTCTATCAATCAGGAGGAGCATATGGTTTTAGAGATCAACTTCAGGATTCTATGTCTTTAGGAATATTAAATCCAGCTATCACAAGAGAACAGATTTTAAAGAGCGCTTCAAGACAGTATGAAGAAGGCGATGTTCAGCACTGGTGGCACCCTATAGTAAATAGTGGTATAAGAACAAGATTCAGTGATGATTTATTATGGCTTCCTTATGTAGTAGCAAAATACATAAAAGCTACTGGCGATTGGGGTATCCTTGAAGAAGAAGCTCCATATCTTTTTGATGCTCCACTAAGCGAAGGTGAAGATGAGCGATATGGTGAGGTCAACGAGATGAGAACAAAAGGAACCATATATGACCACTGTATTAGAGCTCTTAATAGAGGATTAAGATTTGGGAAAAACAATATTCCTCTTATGGGCAGTGGTGACTGGAATGACGGAATGAGTACTGTAGGCAACGAAGGAAAAGGAGAAAGCATATGGCTGGGATGGTTCCTCTATGACATTCTAGGCGAGTTTCAAGGAATATGTTCTTATAAAAAGGATGAAGAAAAATCTGTTCAATATGAAGAAAAGAGAGAGTTTATAAGAGAAAACCTTGAAAAAAATGCTTGGGATGGAGGATGGTACAGAAGGGCATACTTCGATGATGGCACTCCTTTAGGTTCTATGAAAAATGATGAATGTCAGATAGATTCCTTAGCACAAAGCTGGGCTGCTATAACTGGTGGAGGTAAGCCTTCAAGAGTAAAAGAAGCAATGGAAGCTCTTGAAAAGCACTTAGTAAAAGAGGATAAGGGAATAATTTTATTATTATCACCTCCTTTTAATAACTCAAGGCTTGAACCAGGATATATCAAGGGTTATGTACCAGGCGTAAGAGAAAATGGAGGACAGTATACCCATGCAGCTATATGGGCAGTATTAGCCTTCACCAAATTAGAATTAGGAGATAAGGCATGGAGATATTTTAATATGATAAATCCAATAAATCACAGCTCTTCGGAACTCCAGTGTAATATTTATAAGGTTGAACCTTACGTAATGACCGCAGATATTTATGTTAAAGAGCCTCATGGAGGAAGAGGAGGTTGGAGCTGGTATACAGGAGCTTCAGGATGGATGTATAAGACTGCAGTGGAAAATATATTAGGCTTCAATAAGTATTATGGTAAAGGCTTTACTATAACTCCATGCATTCCTGAACAGTGGAAGAGCTATGAGATTACTTATAAAGAAGATAATATCAAATATCATATTGTAGTTAAAAGAGAAGGAAGTATGTTAAGTGATGAAATGGAGGTTGCAGCTTCTATTGATACAGCTCTTGTTCAGGGTAAAGATGTTTCAGGAGTTGAAGGAGCAATAAATACAAACGCTAAAATTAAGATGATACTTGTTGATGGTAAGGAATTAGATAAAGATTACATACCTTTTGAAGAAGGAGAGCATGAGGTAATAGTAATAATATAAGAATAGAAGAATACAGAGCAGCTAAAAACGCTGTTCCATAATAAGAGGTCATGACAAAAATAATTTCAGATAAACTTTAGCTAAGTCACTTGCAAAAACATTAAATTCAGTTAAAAAGATTAGTATTGAGATATCAATATAATGCTCAATACTGGTCTTTTTAGTTATAAAATGAATGCATAATATATAAAATTGTAAGATGGGCTACTTTTGTCTCAGTCCCGTTTATTTTCTGCCGTTTCACAAAGTGAAATCTTACTAGAACTAAAGTAGTAAAGTAAAGTGATAAATAGTAGTAATCGTAGTAATAATTTTCGTTTACGAAAAATACATATGTTAAGGAAGATTGATTTTAGATAAATGATTAATTGAAGAAAATCCAAAATTTAAAAGACATATTTAAAGGGGACTTAGATGATGGGGAAAAAATACAAATTCATTTTTCTTGTATTAATTGACTTGGCACTGATTAATATTTCATATTTAATAAGTTTCTATTTTAGATTTTCCACAATAATTAATAATGAATACATTAACATTTATCTTAGGCGAATGCCTCTTATTTTATCAGTTTATATTATATGTTTTTATTTATTTAAATTATACGAAAGTCTCTGGACGATAGCCAGTATAGATGAATTTATGTTAGGTGTTGCTGGTTGTGTCGTAGGTAGTGGGGTTAATCTTATAATATCAATTATGATAATTGATCGAATACCACTACTCGTAACAATAATGGCAGGAATATTAAATGTAATGCTAGTGGTAGGGTTTAGAATGAGTTTTAGGATATATAGAAGAATAGTAGTTGGGGTAAGCAGCTTAGATAAGAGAAATTTTCAAAGAGTACTTATAGTGGGAGCTGGTTCAATAGGAAATATGGTAATAAACGAAATGAGGAAGCATCCAGAGATGAAGTATAATCCTGTTGCAATAATAGATGATAACCTTGAAAAAGTAGGAACATCAATTTCAGGAGCAAAAGTTTTAGGATCAAGAAGTGAAATAAAAAAAGTTGTTGAAGAGAAAAATATAGATTTAATAGTAGTAGCGATACCTAGCCTTAAAGTAGAAGGAAAGAAGGAGTTAATTAAGCTCTGTAGCGAAACAAAGGCAAAAGTCAAAATAATCCCAGGTGTGTATGAGTTAATTGATGAAAAAACACATCTTACAAATATGAGAGATGTGGATCTTAAGGACCTTCTTGGAAGAGAGCCAGTAAAACTTGATGTAGAAGGAATATCAGAGTATATAAAAGGAAAAGTTGTATTAGTTACTGGTGGAGGCGGTTCTATAGGCTCAGAACTTTGCAGACAAATAGCATCTTATAACCCAAGTGAATTATTAATATTAGATATCTATGAAAATAGTGCTTACGAAATTCAAAATGAGCTTTCAAGAAAATATCCTTGTTTAAATCATAAGGTACTTATTGCATCTGTGAGAGATAGAAGGAGAATTGAAAAGATATTCCAACAGTACAAGCCACAAGTTGTTTTTCATGCTGCAGCTCATAAGCATGTTCCATTGATGGAATTCAATCCTATAGAAGCAGTAAAAAATAATGTTTTTGGAACATTAAACGTAGCTGAATGCTCTGGAAAATATGGGGTAAAAAAATTTGTATTAATTTCTACTGATAAGGCAGTAAATCCAACAAATATTATGGGAGCCACAAAGAGAATATGTGAGATGATTATTCAAGCGATGAATAAGATAAGTAGTACGGAGTTTGTGGCAGTGAGATTTGGAAACGTTTTGGGGAGCAATGGTTCAGTAATTCCTTTATTTAAGAAACAAATAGAGGAGGGAGGACCTGTTACTGTTACGCATCCTGAAATAACTAGATATTTTATGCTTATACCAGAGGCGGTACAGCTTGTATTACAGGCTGGAACCTTTGCAAGGGGTGGTGAAATATTTGTACTAGATATGGGGGAGCCAGTCAAGATTTATGATCTTGCTTGTGAGCTTATAAGGTTATCGGGATATGAACCTAATAAAGATATAGAAATAAAGTTTACAGGGTTAAGACCAGGTGAAAAACTGTATGAAGAATTATTAATGGCTGAGGAAGGGCTTAAAGAAACGAGACATGAAAAGATATTTATTGGAAGACCGACTTTTGTAGATATGAATAAGTTGAAGAAGTATTTTAAGGAGATAAGATTTATTGTTGAGCATGAAAGTCAGGAAGAGCTTATAAGAAAGATACAGGAGTTAGTGGTGACATATAAAAGAGTTGAATATCATCTTGATAATACAGAAAAGCTAGTTGATGAAAAATATAGTGAAGATGACATTATAAGTCAAGTATCTGCAACATTACGATAAATATTATGTGGATACTAATAAACTAAGTAATAGTAGTAAGCTACACAACTTCAATCCTTAATAAATTTTAGTTATGAAGTTGTGTATCTATCCATAACAGAGACTAATTTAAATAGTAGTGGGAGGAGAGAAGATTGGGCGAAGAACATGTAGTTGATATTGAGCTTAAAGATGTTTTAAGGACAATAAGAAAGAGATTCTATATAGTTATATTTATAACCATTCCAGTATTGTTGCTATCAATATATTATAGTAATTCTAGAATCAAACCTTTATATAAAGTAGAAACTAGTGTAATAATAGGAAATTCTATAGATAAAGAAGGAACAAAATTTCGTATTGATGATGTGAGAACATATGAAGAGTTTATGGCTACCTATAGTGCCATAGCTAAAACTACTGTTGTATCGGAGAAAACTATAAAGATCTTAAAGTTGAATGTTTCACCAGAGTTACTTAAAAATTCCATAATAGTTATACCACAACAAGGAACTCAGTTTATGGATTTACAACTGAATTGGACAAACTCTCAAGATGCTGTAAATATATTAAATGCTTTTACTAAAGCATTTATAGAGGAAGCAAAGAGCATTTATCCAACCTGTAACATTAAGATAATGGAAAAAGTAAAACAGCCTCAATTGGTTATATCTTCAAGTAAGAAGCTGTACATTGTTTTAGGACTTTTTGGAGGCATCATGATTTCTCTTTTAATAATATTTGCATTAGAATTTTTGGATAATACTTTAAAGAGTAAAGAAGATATTGAAAAATATCTAAAACTTTTAGTAATTGGAGAAATACCTAAGGAAAGGAAAAAAATTCATAATATTGGTTTAGAGTTTTTATCAAAGTTGAATTACTCTGTTATGGAAGCATATAGAACATTAAGAACAAATATATATTTTACTTCAATTTATAAGGATGTAAGATCTATTGTAGTAACTAGTGGAAAACCTGATGAAGGGAAAACTGCAACAGCATCAATGCTATCAGTGCTGATGGCCCTTAATGGTAAAAAGACACTTTTGATTGACTGCAATTTGAGAAAATCAAATATTCACGAAGTATTTAATTTTTCTAATGAGATAGGGTTGACTAACATCCTTCTTGGAGAGGTAAATTGGATGGATGCTGTGCATAAAAGTGAAATAGAAAACCTGTTTATTCTAACTGCAGGAGTTAAGCCTCCTAATTCATCAGAACTTCTTTCTTCTATAAAGATGAAGGAATTTATGGAGGTACTTAAAGGTGAATTCGATTATATTATACTTGATACGCCTCCAGTAGGCATAGTGACAGATGCTCAGGTTCTCTCACAGTTTGTAGATGGTTATCTTCTTGTAGTTTCTTCTGGTGAAGCAGTAAGAAAAGACACAATAAAAGCTAAAGAACTCATCCAGTATGCAAATGGAAGAATACTTGGAGTTTTATTAAATAAGATTAAAGATTCTACTGGTGATAATTATGGAAGTAATTATGAAAGAGTTGAAAAAAATGTATTTAGTAGGTTTATTAAAAAGATAAAATGTAAAATCAATAAATAGATATAAAGAAATATGGAATTTGAGTTAAATATCCTACAGAAATATAAGTGTAATCTATGAGGTTATTATTTATGTGGTTAGCTTATTAGAAGATTGAAAAAGAAAATTATACTGTAAATAGAAATGTTGTCTCTATCAGTTAATTATATTAGTTAAGCTTGAGGTGATGTTATGTCTAACAGTAAAAGAATTTATTTATCTTCTCCACATATGTGTGGATTAGAAGAACAATTTATAAGAGAGGCTTTTAATTCAAACTGGATAGCTCCCCTAGGACCAAATGTTGATGCTTTTGAGAAAGAAATTACAGAATTAGTAGGAGTAAAAGCGGCAGTAGCACTTTCATCAGGAACAGCAGCTATTCATATGGCACTAAAATATCTAGGTATAAGAAGAGGAGATGTAGTATTTTGTTCTTCTCTTACTTTTGCAGCAAGCTGTAATCCAATTATATATGAAGGAGCAACACCTGTTTTTATTGATTCTGAGCCTGAAAGCTGGAATATGTCCCCTAAGGCACTTTTAAAAGCATTTATAGATTGTAAGAAGGAAGGAAAGCTTCCAAAGGCAGTGATAGTTGTTAATCTTTATGGTCAAAGTGCAGATGTTGATGGATTAAGAGAAATATGTGAAATATTTAAAGTTCCAATAATTGAAGATGCAGCAGAATCACTAGGAGCAACCTACAAGGGGATATGCAGTGGAACATTAGGAAGATTCGGTATATATTCATTTAATGGAAATAAAATAATAACTACCTCAGGTGGAGGTATGTTAGTGTCTAATGACGAGGATGCCATAGATAAGATAAGATTTTGGGCTACTCAAGCAAGAGACGAAGCAAGACACTATCAGCATAGCGAACTAGGCTACAATTACAGAATTAGTAATGTTTTAGCCGGTATAGGAAGAGGACAACTTATAGTTCTTAAGGAACGAATATGCCAAAAGAAAAAGATATTTAATGATTATCAAAAAGCGTTTAATGATATTGAAGAAATAGAAATGATACCTATCTGTGGGTATGGCGATCCAAACTATTGGCTTTCAGCTATTACTGTAAAAGAAGAAAGTAACGTAAAACCAATAGATATAATTTTAGCACTTGATAAAGAAAATATTGAATCAAGACCTATTTGGAAGCCTATGCATATTCAACCATATTATCAGAAATATAGATTTTACTCTCATAATGATGGAGAAGCAAGCATAGCAGAAGACATATTTAATAGAGGAGTTTGTTTGCCATCAGACACTAAGATGACTGATGAAGAGATTAATAAAGTTATATCAATAATCAAGCAGCTCTTTAATTAATATATGGTGGAGATGAATGATGATTATTAAAAGATTATTAGATATATTTTTAAGTCTAATAGCAGTCATATGCTTATTACCTGTTTATTTAGTTATATCAATACTCATTTTATTTAAATTAGGTAGACCTATTTTTTTCACTCAGGAAAGAATAGGTCAAAATAATAAAATTTTTAGGATGATAAAATTTAGGACGATGCTTAATATCACTGATAAAAATGGTGCTCTACTTTCTGATGAAGAAAGACTCACATCCTTTGGTAAGTTTTTAAGAAGTTCAAGTTTGGATGAGCTTCCAGAGTTTTTTAATGTACTAAAGGGGGATATGAGTATAGTAGGACCAAGACCTTTATTAGTTGAGTATCTACCTTTATATAATGAAAGTCAGATAAGAAGACATGAAGTAAGACCTGGAATTACAGGATGGGCACAAATAAATGGAAGAAACTCAATATCATGGGCAGAAAAGTTTGAATTAGATGTTTGGTATGTAGATAATTGGTCATTGAGATTAGATATTAAGATATTCTTTATCACCATAGTTAAAGTCTTTAAAAGGGAAGGAATAAGCCAAGACGGAAATGTTACGATGGAATGGTTCAATGGAAAAAACTAAATTTAGGGGAGTTTGGAATGGCTATTTGTAACACATTAATTTTAAGTGCGGGAAGAAGAGTTGAGCTAATAAAGTGTTTTAAAGAAGCAGCTAAAGCTATTGATACAGAAAGTAAGATAATAGCAGTAGATATATCGAATACAGCACCTGCAATTTATTTTGCAGATAAATATTATATAATCCCTAGAATTGAAGAAAAAAATTATGTTGATAGTTTAATAAATATATGTAGAAAAGAAGATATAAAACTAATTATACCAACAATAGATACTGAGCTTTTAGTAATTGCGGAAAATAAAATGAGAATAGAGAGAGATACAGATGCAAAAGTACTTATTTCTGATATTAATGTTATAAATGTTTGCAGAAATAAATTTAACACTAATAAATTTTTTGAAGAAAATAAATTTGGAGCTCCAAAGTTAATAACAAAAGAAGATATAAAAGAAAATAATTATAAGTTTCCGCTATTTATTAAGCCTGTTAATGGAAGTTCAAGTATAAATGCATTTAAGATAAATTCTAAAAAGGAATTAGAATTTTTTATAGATTATGTACAAAATCCTATTATTCAAGAATTTATACAAGGTGAAGAATTTACAGTTGATGCATTTCTTGATTTTGAAGGTAATCCAATAACAATAGTTCCTAGAAAAAGGTTAGCTGTTAGAAGTGGTGAAGTTTTAAAGGGACTAATAAGTAAAGATAGAGAAATCATAGAGGAAGTTAAAAGACTTTTGTCTGTTTTAAAACCTATAGGTCAAATAACAATACAATGCATAAAAACTGAAACTGGAATAAAATTCATCGAAATTAATCCACGATTTGGAGGTGGAGCTCCAATGAGTATTAAAGTAGGTGCTAATTCATCAATGAATCTTTACAAGATTTTAAGTGGAGAAAAACTTTATTACAATGAAGACTATGAAGATAACATTATATGTCTAAGATTTGACAACTCAATATTTTTAGATAGTTTTGGGATGTCGGTATTATGATTAAAGCTGTTGTCTTTGATTTAGATGATACGTTAATTTCTGAAAAACAATATGTATTAAGCGGTTTCAGGACAGTTGCAAGGAAGATAAGCACGGATTTTTTTATTACACAACAAGAAGTTCTTGAAAAAATGAATCAAATTTTTACTACTTCTTCAAAAATGCTTTTTAATAAAACTCTAGATGAATTAAAAATAAAATATGATATTAAATATATTGATGAATTGATTACAACTTATAGAAAGCATAATCCTATTATTGATTTATATGATGATGTTATTCCAATAATTAAGTACCTAAAACAAACAGGTCTTAAACTAGGAATTATAACTGATGGATATAAAGAAACACAAACAAGAAAAATAGATGCAATAAAAATTAAAGACTATTTTAACTACATTATCATTACTGATGAATTAGGTAAAGATTTTTGGAAGCCATCAGAGAAACCATATAAACTAATGTCTGAGAAATTAGGTGTAAATTTTAATGAGATTATTTATGTTGGTGACAATGTTGAGAAAGACTTTATTACAGCTAATAGGTTAGGTGTATTAACGGTGCTTATTAAAAGAGAAGATGGCATATATATTGATACAGTTAAAGATGAGTTATATTATGCAAAATATAATATTAATACTTTGATAGATTTAAAAAGGATAATTAATAAAGATAAACAAATTCAATCCTAATGAATTTATATTAAATAAAAATTAATAGGCATCGAGCCTATTAATTTTGAGCCAGATTTCACTTCGTGAAATGGCAGCATATAGCCTCGATATGAAATTCTTTTTGCTGAATTGTCGATTAAGTTATGAGGTTATATATCTATACAATTTAAAGAATATTGTTAATTTGTAATATAAAAATTATTTAAGAAAGAGGTGATGAATGTGTCTAAAAAAATCTTGTACTGTGCAACTGTAGATAATCATTTTATGGCATTTCATCTGCCATATATGAAATGGTTTCAAGAACAAGGTTGGGAAGTTCATGTTGCTGCGAAGGGCGATATAGATCTACCCTATTGTGATAAGAAATATAATATACCAATAGAACGTTCACCACTTAACTTAAGTAATTTTAAAGCATGTAAAGAAATTAAGAAAATTATTTACAACAATCAATATAGTATAATTCATTGCCATACTCCTATGGGTGGTGTATTAGCTAGACTTGCTGCAAAAGCAGCTAGAAATAAAGGGACAAAGGTTTTTTATACAGCCCATGGCTTTCACTTTTGTAAAGGAGCACCTTTATTAAATTGGATACTCTATTATCCTTTAGAAAGATGGTTAGCACGGTATACTGATTGTCTTATAACTATAAATAATGAAGATTATAATCTTGCAGTAAATCATCATTTTAGAGCTAAAAAAATAGAACGTATTCATGGAGTTGGGGTCGATACAGAAAAATTCAAACCTGTAAGTAAGAGTGAGCAGGATATGTTAAGAGAAAAACATGGATATAAAACGGATGACTTCTTGCTTTATTATGTTGCTGAACTAAATAAAAATAAAAATCAGCAATTACTGATTAAAGTTATATCAAAAGTTAGAAAAGAAATCCCTAACGTACATCTTTTGTTGGTTGGTGAAGGTAATTTAATGAATTTCTATAAATCTCTGACAAAAGAATTAAATATTGATGATATTGTTGATTTTCTAGGTTTTAGAAAAGATGTTGATGAAATTTCAAAGATGAGTGATGTTGCAGTTGCCAGTAGTCTTAGAGAAGGATTACCTGTCAACATAATGGAAGCAATGGCCTGTGGGAAACCTGTTATTGCTACTAACAATAGAGGTCATAGGGAATTAGTTGTAGATGGTTTAAATGGATGGTTAGTTTCAAATAATTCCACATATTTGATGAGTGAATATATTATAAATTTAAAAAGATCTAGGGATCTAATAAAATCTATAGAAAAGAATGCTCGAGAGTATATTTTAGATACTTATGATATTAACAGTGTAATGAATGAAATGACTAATTTATATATTAAATTTATGGGCGGGATGTAATTGGTATAAATGTTGTTAAAGGGAGTTGTCTAAATGAAAAAAAGGATACTTCATATAATTAATAACAATGTATATGGTGGCGGTGAAACAGTTATTTTGGAGATAATTCGCAGGCTCCATAATAATTATGATTTTGGGTATGCAGCACTTCCAAACATAGTGGAGGAGGTTAGCAGTACTATCGGTAAATTTCAAGTACCATATTTTCAGTTTGAACAATGTAACCCTAGAAGTTTAAAATCGATTATTAATAGTTTTAATCCTGATGTGATACATGCTCACGGGTATAGGTCAAGTATTAGTTCTGCTTTGGCTTGTTCAGGTATACCCATAATATCTCATCTACACAACTATCATGAATGGCTTTCAAGAATAAACATAGATTCTATAGCCTATACTGTGATATGCCCTATATATAAGAGAGTTGTAGCTGTAGAACGACGTATATTAGAAAAATCTATTTTTTCATCATTTATTAGAGGAAAAGCTGAATTATTGCAAAACGTAATTGACATTAAAAGGATATATAAACTTGCTAATGAGAGTGAGTATAAAGATGAATATGACTTCGTATTTATTGGCAGGATTACTGATAGAAAAGACCCTTTACGTTTTATAGAAATTATGAAAAAAGTACATGAAGTAAACTCAAATGTACGGGCAGTAATGATTGGTGATGGTGAATTGCTTGAGGAATGTTGTAAAAAAATTAAAGTAAATAATCTATCAGATACAATAAAGGTTACTGGATATTTGCGCAATCCATTCCCTATTTTAAAAAAAGCTAAAGTACTTGTTATGACATCAAAAGGTGAAGGTATGCCTATGGTAGCTTTAGAGGCGTTATCTCTTGGGAAACCTGTTTTTGCATCTGATACCTCTGGGCTTAATGATGTAATAAGCAATAAAGAAGGAGCTATATGTAGGGATGACAGTGAGTTTATAAAACATATTTTAATGGTTTTGAATGATTCAAATTATTATAACGAGATTTGTCAGGGAGCATTAAGTTATAGTTCTAATGTTTTCAACATAGATTTATATATGTCTAATATAGCAAATCTTTATAAGGTATCTATGAAATAATGTGCAAAGAAGTACAGTTATAATACCTCTAAAAAGTACAAAGTTACACTTCAAAGGAGGATTCATAATATGTATAAAAAGTTTAAGATACTTCATGTTCTTCCAAGCCGAAGTTATTCAGGAGCTGAAAATGTTGCAATACAAATCATTAAAGGTTTATCAGATAAATATGAAGCAGCATATTGCTCACAACCTGGACCTATAATTGATACGTGTAAAATGTATAACGTACAGTTTATCCCCATAAAATCCAGGACACCTTATGAGATAGCAAGAGCCTCCTGTGAGTGGGGTGCCGACCTTGTACATGCTCATGGTTGCCGCATGGCAGGTATGAGTGTAACTGCAGGTTTAAAAATTCCTGTTATTTTTCATCTGCATAATGATCCGGATTGGATAAGAAAAATTAATCCTTTGTCATTAATCCACTTTTACGTGTCTATGCGTTCTAGAAAAGTTATTTCTTGTACTTCTACAATTACTGAACAGGATGTATTCAACAAATATTTACTTGATAAAGTAATTACAATTAATAATGTTGTTGATAGTGATAAAATCAAGGAATTATCAAGGATGGGTAAGTGTAACAAAAGTTATGATGTCGCATTATTTGGGAGGTTAAATTATCAAAAAGATCCCTTAAGATTTTTGAGTATTATAAAAGAGACAAAGAAATATTTACCTAACATCAAGGTTGTAATGATTGGCGATGGTGACTTAAAACAGGATTGTGAATTATATATTGAAAAAAATGAGCTTAAAGATAATGTAGATATGTGTGGATTCATGGTAAATCCATTCTATATATTAAAGAATACTAAGGTAGTGGTATCAGTTTCTAAGTTTGAGGGTTTGCCAATGGCATTATTAGAGGCGATGTCTTTAAACAAGCCAGTTATTGCAACGCCAGTAGGTGGTAATAAAATAATTGTAAATAATTCAAGAGGAGTCTTATGTGACACTGATAAGGAGTTTATTCATAAGATAATTGAAATTTTAACTAATGAAAGATATTATGATACTCTTTCAGAAGGTGTTAAAGATTACGTTGATAAAAATTTAAGTATTAGAAGTTATTTGGATAAAGTCAATAATGTGTACATGCAGTGTTTTAATGACACGAACTAAATAATTGTAATTGAATAACTTAAAAGGTTGTGATAATTATGCTTCGCAAATTAACAATATTTACACCAACATATAACAGAGGGTATACACTACATTTATGCTATGAAAGTTTAAAACGTCAAACTTGTAAAGATTTTGTTTGGCTAATAATAGATGATGGTTCTACAGACAATACAAAAGAATTAGTTGAAAAGTGGAGAAGCGAGAATATAGTAGATATACATTATTATTATCAAGAAAATCAAGGTATGCACGGTGCACACAATGCTGCATATAGGCTTATTGATACAGAACTAAATGTTTGTATTGATTCTGATGATTTTATGGCAGATGATGCTGTAGAAAAAATTATTAACTTCTGGAATTTAAATGGAAATGAAAGGTATGCAGGTATTGTAGCACTTAATGCAAAAAGAAATGGGACAATATTAGGAACGGCTCTACCAAAGGGAATTCGAAGTTCAAAGTTGTGGGAACTTTATACCAGATTTAATGTTAAAGGTGATAAAAAACTAATTTATCGTTCAGAATTAACAAGAAAGTATCCTTCTTATCCTATTTTTACTGAAGAAAAATATGTTCCTTTAAGTTATAAATATATCATGATTGATCAAGAGTATGAACTTTTATTAATGAACGAAATAGTTTGTTACGTAGAATATCTTGAAGATGGGTCTTCATTAAATATTTTTAATCAATATAGGAAAAACCCCAAGGGTTTTATTGTTTTTAGAAAAGTTGCTATGAAATTAGCACCAAATTTTAAGGAAAAGTTTCGCAATTGTGTACATTATGTATCAAGCAATTTGATGATTAAAAATATTAATTTTTTAAAAGAATCACCGTGTAAATTTACAACATTGTTAGCTCTTCCATTAGGTACTATTCTTTATTTTTATATCAAAAAAACTTCTAAAAAAGTTTATAAAAATTTAAAACTACAGTAAGCAATTTTACATTTGTCAAAAAGGTGGTGAAATTTAAATGATTAAACATAATAAAGATGATAAAATACCTAGAATTCTTCAAATTACTGGAGGTATGAATACCGGGGGAGCTGAAACGATGATAATGCACCTTTATAGAACAATTGATAAAAGCAAAGTGCAATTTGATTTTATTTCATTTACAGATGCTAAGTGTCATTATGATGATGAAATAAAAGCATTAGGTGGTCGTATCTTTTATGTTCCATCTCCTAAAAAGACAAATCTATTTAAGTTTATAGTAGATTTGTATAGAGTAATTAAGCAATATGGTCCATATCATGCTGTTCATGCCCATACGCTTTTTAATTCAGGATTGGCCTTATTAGCTGCACGATTAGCTGGAATTAAACTAAGGATTTGTCATTCTCACAACACTTTGGGAGACTATGGTCATATATTAATAAGAAAAATTTATTTTGCTTTTATGAGAGTTTTAATTAAGTTAAATTCTAATAAAAATGTTTCTTGTACAAAAGCTGCTGGGAAGTTTTTATTTGGAAAGAGGTCGATAAGAAAACAAATGTTTACGGTATTACCTAATGCTATAGATTTAACTCCTTATAAATATATTGACTTAAATGCGGTAAGAAGCATGCGTAAAAAATTAGGAATTAATGAAGATACATTAGTAATTGGTCATGTTGGTAAATTTGGTGAACAGAAGAATCATATTTTTTTAGTTAGGTTGGCAGAGTATTTAAGAGATAAGGAAGTTGATTTTAAACTCATATTAATTGGACAAGGAGATCTTAAAAAACAAATTGAAGCTATGATTGAAGAAAAACAGTTAAATGAACATGTTAAATTTTTAGGAGTACAAACTAATATACCTCTTTACATGCGTATGTTTGATGTTTTTGTACTTCCTTCGCTATATGAAGGGTTAGGCATTGTATTGATAGAAGCCCAAGCAGCAGGCACACCTTGCGTTATCTCTGACACTATACCAAAGGAGTGTGATATGGGATTAGGACTTATAAATATGCTAAGTCTGAATGCTAAGTTAGATAGTTGGCTTAATGCAATATTAAATAGTTCTAAAACAAAAAGAATATCATCTTCAATCACCACTGGTGTAATTTTGAAAAATGGATATAATCTTGACACTACTGTAAAAACGTTAATTGATATTTATCAATTGTCTATTTGATATAAAAATATACTTTTAGAGAAGGGTAAAAAAATGAAATATGTATATTTTACAACTATGTTTATAGTTTTCATACTTGCCCTTATGGTAAATAACAATAAATATAGATCATTAACATTATCTAGATTTAGTACGTTTATTATTTTAACAATTATTATACTTATCTCAGGATTTAGATCACCTAATAGTATTGGTGATACAGGAACTTATACTTACACATATAGACTAATTAATGTAAATCCACATTTATTAGACAATAGTAAAGATTATGGTTTTACATTAATAATGATTCTTTTAAATAAAATATCAAGGAATCCGCAAATACTTATTTTTTTTACAGCTTTTATAACTAACCTATTTATTATTTTAGCGTTATACAAATATGCTAAACCATTTGCATTAGGAATTTACTTATATTTTGGAACTGTATTATACTATGTAACAATGAATGGAATAAGGCAATCTATGGCTGCAGCTATACTTTTTTGGGCAGTTAGATATGTTATTAATAATCAATGGAAAACATACTTTATTATTGTAATTTTAGTATCAACACTTCATGGATCAGCAGTAATATTCTTACCATTATACTTTTTGGTTAGAAAAGAAGTATGGAATAGGACCTTTTGGGCAGTATTTTTTATTTCAGTAATGCTAGTGGTAGCATTTAGACCTATGCTGGGAATCATTGTGAAGTTTCTAGAAACTACTCAGTATAGTAACTATGGTCGTGATATGGCAAACAATTCCTCATCGGTAAATCTTATAAGACTTTCCGTTACATTTGTTCCTATTGTCTTAGCTTATTTAGTTAAAGATAAAGTAAGAAATCAATGGCCTGAAAGCAGTGTCTTTATCTACATGTCTTTATTTAACTGTATATTTATGTTATTTAGTACTCAATATCTTTATTTTTATAGGTTGTGTATTTATTTTGAACTATATAATTTGATATTAATATCAAGACTGGTACACTTTTATGATAAGAAAACAAAGATGCTACTATATACAGGTATTATAACATTTTATTTTATATTTAGTTGGTATCAAGTCAGTTTATGGAATGACTATTATAGGAATGTTTTGGTTTCATAATTTAAATGTTTCATCAATACAACTTAAAGTTTATTTTACATGGTTGAGGTGATTGATATGAAGCAAATTCTTATTTCTTCTTTTGATATGTCAATTGGTGGTGTTGAAAGAAGTCTTATCGGTTTACTAGAGAGTTTTGACTATGATAAATATGATATTGATTTAATGCTATATAGACAACAGGGTGAATTTATGCCAATGCTACCTAAAGAAATAAATTTATTGAGAGAAATACCTGAATATACAACGTTTAGGAAGTCAATTTTGGAGATTATTAAAGAAGGACAGTATAGAGCCGCAGTTTCAAGACTCTTAGCCAAATATATTGGACAACTTGTTTCTATGTATAAAGGATTTAAAGAATTAGGACTTATCCCTATGCAGCTTGCATGGAAGCTTGCTCTGCCAGTACTTCCTCCTATCGAAAAAAAATACGATATTGCTATTAGCTATTTATGGCCTCATTATTTTGTAGGTGAAAAAGTTAATGCAAAAAAAAAGATTGCTTGGATACACACAGATTATTCATACCTTGAAATTGATAATAAGATAGATGCACAAATGTGGGAAAGATTCGATTATATAGTTGCTGTTTCTGAAAGTTGTAGATTGTCATTTTTAAAAAAATATCCGCAGTTTGAGGAACGGACAGTAGTTATTGAGAATATATCTTCAACTAATTTTATAAAAAAAATGGCTGAAGATAATTGTACTAGTGAGTTAAAATTTAAGAATAACAACATTAATATAATTACAGTGGCGCGATTAGCATATGCAAAGGGAATTGATGATGCAGTAAAGGCATGTAGGCGACTATTAGATGAGGGATATAACATAGTTTGGTATGTTGTTGGATATGGAAATGAAGAAAAAAATATTAAGGAATTAATAAATAATTTAAAGGTTGAGAATAACTTTATTTTACTAGGTAAGAAAATAAATCCTTACCCCTATGTAAAAGCCTGTGATATATATGTTCAACCATCTCGTTATGAAGGTAAGGCTGTTACTGTTACAGAGGCACAAATATTAGGAAAACCAGTTTTACTTACGAACTATAATACAGCGATAAGTCAGGTGAAAGATGGATTTGATGGTATCATTACAGATTTAGGGGTAGATGGTATAGTATCTGGTATTAAAAAGTTGATTGATAATCCTGAAATAAGGAATACTCTGCAATACAATACAATAAATTCGAATTATTGTAATAGTAGTGAGATAGAGAAGTTATATTATCTAATTGAATAAAGATAAACAACTTTAAGCTTTAATCAATTCAGGAAAATGGTCTCGATATGCAATACCTTTTTTTGAGTTATATGTTTAGTTATGAAACTGTGCACCTGTAACTCTAATATTTAATATATATAACTTTTTACACTATTAATTAAATAAATCTTAAGACCTTAGAAAGTTAATATAGTAAAGAAAGCAAATTTAAGAACTTTCAGGGGGAATTTAAATGATTACAATAAAAAAAATTAGTAAATTTATTAAGAGTCTATACAACGAATGTAAGCAAAGAGGATTTTATTATTTTTTTATGATATATTTTTCAAATTTCTTTGCAATACTTAGGGGAATGTTTTATAGACTTTTATATTTAAAAAATATTAAAGCATCAGTTTTCTTTCTAGGGCAAAGAAGTAGATTTGACGTTTTTAATAAAAAATCAAAGATAATTATTAATAAATTTGCTTTTATAAGAAAAAATGCCACAATACGATTAGATTTTGATTGTGAGTTAATAATTGGTGAAAAAGTTTTTATTAATGATAATTGTAATATTAATTGTGTAAAGAAAATATCAATTGGAAATTATACGAAAATTGGACAGAATGTATGTATTTACGATCACGACCATAACTATAAGGCAATAGGCACAGATAGGCTTATTAAAGGAGAAGTAGTTATTGGTGAAAATGTATGGATTGGTTCTAATGTTGTTATTTTAAGAAATACTAAAATAGGTGATAACGCAGTAATAGCAGCCGGTAGTATAGTTAAAGGTGATGTTCCTGAAAACTCTGTATTCTTTAATAAAAGAAATAATGAAATTTTGCAATTTTAACTTAAAATACGCATAATCATAATTTATAAAAATATAAAAAGTTATTAGATCATAAAGTCCTTGCATAAGTGAAGAGTAAGAAATCATATAAGTTAAAACTAGAAAAAGATTTAAGTAAATATAATAAAAAGAAAGGACTAGTGATTATGAATGATATTACAGTTATAAGTGGAAAAACTATGAAAGGACAAAAATTGAAAGAGTTGTGGAAATATCGCGAAGTATTCTATTATCTTGCATGGAAAGATATTGTTGTAAGGTATAAACAAACTGTATTGGGAGTGTTTTGGGCAATAATACAACCTCTTTTATCCATGTTGATAATGACCTTTATTTTTGGCAACGTAGCAAAGCTTCCATCAAATGGAGTTCCATATCCAATATTAGTGTATTCAGCTATGATACCTTGGTATCTTTTTTCTAGTGGATTTGCCAATACCGCTAATAGTCTTATCGGCAACAGTAATCTACTAACCAAAGTTTATTTTCCTCGCTTAGCTTTACCTACAAGCGCAGTTGTTACATCCTTTATAGACGCAATAGTTTCGTTAGCAATTTTACTTGTAATGATGATAGGGTACAGATATATGCCTCCCATTCGTTTTTTATTAATGCCAATATTTTTTATTATGGCTTTTTGCATTACATTAGGAGCAGGCTTATTTGTTGCAACAATGAACGTAAAGTATCGTGATATAAAATATATAGTACCCTTTATTGTACAGTTTGGCATGTATATATCCCCAGTAGGATATTCAAGTAATGTTATTCCAGAAAAGTTTAAATTGCTATATTCTTTAAATCCATTGGTCGGTGTTATTGATGGATTTCGTTGGTGTTTTATACCTTATGCTGAATTATATCTACCATCAATATTTATATCTGCTATTGTAAGTGTAATTTTATTATTTCTTGGAGTACGTTTCTTTAACAAATTTGAACAATCATTTGCTGATATTATTTAAAGTTGAGAAAGGAATAATACTATGAGTAATTCAATTATACGTGTGTCAAATCTCGGAAAAAAGTACAGCCTTATAAATAATAATTCTCTAAAGGAGGATACTTTTTCTGGACTTATCTCTAATTCTTTTAAAAGCCTTTTCACCAAAAGAAATAATATTTCTCATTCAAAAACAGAAGAGTTTTGGGCTCTTAAAAATGTAAGCTTTGATGTTAATAAGGGAGATCGTATTGGAATTATTGGACATAACGGGGCGGGAAAATCTACGCTTCTAAAAGTATTTTCCAGAATAACTGCGCCAACAGAAGGCAGTATCGAAATTAAGGGAAGAGTTTCATCATTATTAGAAGTAGGAACAGGATTTCATCCAGAACTTACTGGAAGAGAAAATATATATCTTAATGGTGCAATACTTGGAATGACACGTACTGAGATTAATCGTAAGTTTAATGATATTGTTGAATTCTCAGAAATAGGTCAATTTCTTGATACACCTGTAAAACGATATTCTAGTGGTATGTATGTTAGACTTGCTTTTGCGGTTGCCGCTCATCTTGATCCTGATATATTGATTGTTGATGAAGTTTTGGCAGTAGGAGATATGAAGTTTCAACAAAAATGCCTTGGAAAAATGAGTGAGGTATCAGGTGAAGGACGAACTGTTCTATATGTTAGTCACAGTATGGCTACAGTTCAGCAGTTGTGTAACAGAGCAATCGTAATGGATTATGGACAAGTCAAATACGATGGTGCTGTAGATGACGCAATAAAAATCTATATGGAAAATAACCGTAATATGCAGATATACACAAACCTTGAAGAAATGAAAAGACCATATAACGTTAATAATTATGTTACTATGCTAGATGTTGAACTCCTTGATAAAGAGGACTGTATATTCAAGAGTGATGAAACTATGAAATTAAAGCTTCGTTGGCGTGCTAATCGTGATATAAAAGAGGTTTGTATGAGAATGGAAGTTATTTATGCTGATAATACGCCGGCTGGTATGACAAATTCAAAGTCATTTGCTAGTGCTTTAAGTGATCAGATTATAGAAAATACTTTCACGTTAAATGTTAATAATCTTGCTCCTGGTAAATATCAAGTAAATATTGCTCTTTATAATGTAAATGAATTTGGAACATATGAAAATCTTGATAAAGTAATATCAGCATTTTCCTTTGAAACAGTTGAAACTCCAAGTTTTAACAATAATATAACATGGCTCCATCGTTGGTGGGGACATGTAAAGTTGCCAGAGATAATTGTACAGAATTAAATAAGTATGCTTAAAAATTTCAGAGGAGAAATTTAAATGTGTATAAAAGTAAGTGTAATAATGCCTGTTTATAATAGTGAAAAATATCTTTCACAAGCTGTAGAATCTCTTTTATGTCAAACAATAAGAGAATGTGAATTCATATTTGTTAATGATGGTTCTGTAGATAAAAGCTATGAAATACTAGAACAATATTGTAAAAAGGACAGACGTATAAAAATTATAAGTCAACAAAATAGAGGAGTAAGTGCTGCAAGAAATGAAGGATTAAAAGTTGCAGCAGGTGAGTATATAGGTTTTATGGATGCTGATGATTGGATAGAGCCAGACATGTATGAAATACTATACAACTCAGCTAAAGTTAACAGTTGTGATGTAGTAGTTTCTAATTTTGAATCAGAACTTGAAGGCATAAAAAGTATAATTGAATATCCATTTTCACGAGATACAGTTATGAAAAGAAAAGAAATTGATGAACAAGTATTGCCTTACTTTATAAAAGAAGAAAATTTAAATACTGTTTGCACAAAACTATATAAAAATGAAATTATAAAAAAATACAATATATTTTTTCCTAATGGAGTTGAATTAGGTGAAGATCATGTATTTAACTTAAGATTTTTTACTTATATACGTACAATGCTTTATATAAATTATACTGGTTATTATTACAGAGAAGTTAAAGGCAGTGCAACTCATGATATATTAAGAAAAGATTATTTTAGACAAGCATTAAATATATATGAAAATAACATTAAAGAAACTGAAAAGTGGAATATTGATGAGAAGATCATAAAGAAATTAAAAGCAGTAAAGTTTTTAAACTATGTAAAAAGTTATGCATATATTTATCTCCATTCAGATTCTGCAATGAAGTTTGTTGAAAGATATAAATATGTAAAAAATATGATTAAACATGAGAAGGTAAAGGAGGCTTTAAATATTTACTGGGATGATATATATAACACTAGTGGATGGTATGAGAAAATGTTATTAGTAATGTTAAGGCATAGATTCATGGTAGGTTTAGTATTAATAACGGGATATAGTAAGATTAGAAACAATAGGGGGTAAGAAATGAATATAATGATGTTTGGACACAGTGGAAGTTCAAATAGAGGATGTGAAGCGATAGTAAGATCCTCAAGTAAAATTATTAAAGACACTATAAAAGAATCTATGGTTTATGTAGCCTCGTTAAGACCAGAAACTGATAAAGTGATAAATAATGTTGATAAAATAATAGATGGAAGAAGTGTAGATATAAAAAAGTATTCATATCACTATATAATATCTGCTGTATTACAAAAAGTATTAAAAGATGAGTCATATGCATTAAGAAGAATGTATAAAAAAACTATAGATAATATAAAAGAAATGGATGTATGTTTGTCTATAGGGGGAGATGCCTACTGTTATGGGGAACAATACTGGATGTATGAAATAGATAAAAGAATAAAAGCGGTAGGGAAAAAATTAGTTTTATGGAGTGCATCTATAGGTGAAGAAGATATGTCCCACAGAAAATTAGATGATTTAAAAGCTTTTGATTTAATATTAGCGCGTGAAAGTTTAACTTATAATATGCTTACACAAAAAGGTTTAAATAATGTGAAGTTATGTGCAGATCCAGCATTTACAATGGAAAAGGAAGAGTTACCATTACCAAAAGGTTGGACAGAAGGGAATGTGGTGGGATTAAATTTCAGTCCTTTGGTAGCAAGTAGAAATAAAGAGTCTGAAACAGCATTTAGAGATTTGATAAAACATATATTAAACGTAACAGATTTAACTATAGCATTGACACCACATGTTATAGAACCAGGAAATAATGACTTTGAATTACTTAATAAATACTATAAAGAGTTTAAGGATACAGGAAGAATGATAATATTACCAGACAATTTAACTTCTATACAATATAAAGGATATATAGCTAGAATGAGATTTTTTATTGGTGCAAGAACTCATGCAACAATAGCAGCATATTCAAGTTGTGTACCAACAATGGTATTAGGATATAGTATTAAATCTAAAGGAATAGCAATGGATTTATTTGGAGAAGAAAAGTTAGTTTTAGGAATAAAAGAGATATCTCAAAGTGATAAACTTATAAATAAATTTGATGAAATGGTAATACAGGAAAAAGAAATAAGAGAAAAATTAGAAAAAGTAATTCCAATTATAAAGGAAAGATCCTATAAAGTCGTTGAATATTTAAAAGAAATAGTAAAGTAATAATTATATTTTGAGGAGAGTTATGAAAAAAAATATATTATTTATTATCCCTAGCTTATGTGCTGGTGGAGGAGAAAGAAGTCTATTGAATCTTTTAAATGAAATAGATTATAAGTTATATAATGTAGATTTATTTTTATTAAATCATAATGGTATGTTTATGGAATTTATCCCAAGGGAAGTAAATGTAGTACCACTTCTAGAAAAATTTAGGATATTTAAACTCCCGCTAAATACATCTATTATATCATTTCTAACAAAAGGTAATATAACTTTAGCTTACAATAGATTTATGTTTAGTTTGAAAAATAGAACATCAAATAACATATCCCAAAAAGAACAGTATACATGGAAATACTTAAGTAAAGCACTAGATGAATTAAATAAAGAGTATGATGTTGCCATAGGATATTTAGAAAAAACATCAACATATTTTTGTGTAGAAAAAGTTAAAGCAAAGAAAAAAATAGGATGGGTTCATATTGATTATGATAAGTTAGGGATGGACCCGAATTTTGACATATCTTACTTTTCTAAATTAGACAATATAATAACCGTGTCTGAAGAGTGCGCTAACGTATTGAAAAAAATATTCCCAAAAGAAGAGAAAAAAATAAAAGTTATATACAATATTAACTCTGCAGCTACTATAAATAAACTGGCATTAGAAAATTTAGATATAAATAAAAAAAGTGAAGAGGAAATAATGCTGTTAACTATAGGAAGGTTACATTATCAAAAAGGTTTAGAAATGGCTATAGAGGCCTGTAGTTTGTTGATGAATAAAGGATATAACATAAGATGGTATGTAATCGGAGAGGGAGAAGAAAGAAATAGTTTACAAAAATTAATAAAGGAAAAACATCTTGAGGATAATTTTGTATTATTAGGATTAAAACCAAATCCTTATCCATATATAAAACAAACAGATATATATGTACAACCCTCTAGATTTGAAGGAAAGTCAATAGCAATAGATGAAGCTAAAATTTTATGCAAACCTATAGTAGTTACTAATTTCAGTACCGCAAAAGACCAAATCACTAACGGTGAGAATGGAATAATTGTAGATATGGATCCTAAAGAGATAGCCAATGGAGTTGAATTGTTAATAAAAGATGAATCTATAAGAAAAAAATTATCTTCTAATTTATCTAAATTAAGTCTTGGAACAGAAGCAGAAATAGATAAATTATATGATTTATTAATAGATAAAAGTGATAATATTAGGAGTTAAAAGATAAGTACTACTCTTAAATAAGTTAGGAGAATATGTATATGAAGAAAAACATATTATTTGTAATGAATGACTTAAATTGTGGTGGATCTCAAAAGGCTCTTATATCAATGTTAGAAACTATAAATTATTCATTGTATGATGTAGATTTATTTTTATTAGACCATAAAGGTATATTTATGAGTAAAATTCCTAAAGAAGTTAATTTATTGCCTGAACCGGAAAACTATAAATACTTTAATATGCCTATAAAAAAGGCACTAATAGAATTAGTTAAAGATCGAAATTTAAAATTAGCTTTTTTTAGAATTTTAGCAGGATATATATTTAAAACAGAAAAAAATATAACTAGATCAGAGCAAAGAGTGTGGAAATATCTACGGTTAGGGCTTAAAAATATAGAAAAAAAATATGATGTAGCTATAGGGTTTCAAGAAAAAAATCCTATATATTTTACTGTTGATAAGGTAAATGCAGAAGAAAAAATAGGTTGGATACATACTGATTACAGCAAAATAGGTATAGATATTAAGATAGAAAAACCTTATTTTAAAAAGTTAGATTTTATAATAACTGTATCCAATGAATTACTTGGGATTTTAAAGAATATGTTTCCAAGTGAAAGTCATAAATTCAATATGATCCATAATATTGTGTCTCCTAAAATAATAAATAAAATGTTATTAGAGCAAATAGACTTAAAAAATAATAATAACATTTCAATAATTTCCATGGGAAGATTAGTTGAAGCAAAAGGATTTGAAATAGCTGTTGAAGCATGCAATATACTTATAAGAAAGGGATACTCTCTTAAGTGGTATGTTGTGGGAGAAGGTGGATTAAGAGGGAATTTAGAGAAAATGATAAGGGAAAAAAATCTTCAAGATAGCTTTATATTATTAGGATTAAAAGAGAATCCTTATCCATATATAAGACAGGCTGATATTTATGTTCAAACATCTATATTTGAAGGAAAATCCATAGCATTAGATGAAGCCAAAATATTATGCAAACCAATAGTAACAACTAATTTTACAAGTGCTAAAAATCAAATAGATCATAATATTAATGGATTTATTACACAAATTAATCCTATTTCTGTAGCTGAAGCAATAGAAAAATTAATAAATGATAAAGAATTATCAAACAAATTTATTGATAATTTAGAAAAATCATATCTTGGAACAGAAAATGAAATAAATAAACTATATCAGTTAATTAACTCAAATTGTAAAAAGAATAAGAGATAAAATTTTATATCTTTTATTCTTTCCATTAGGATATGCTTTATTTTTTAGAATAAAGAGATATTTAAAATCTCAAAAAATAATAAGTGAGTTATCTTGAAAGGGTATAAAAAATGTTATTCCAGATTTTTAATTATATAAGTATATCAATACTACTTATTTTTAGTATAGGAATATTAATAGATGTAATTCCTATGCTTAAGGACTGGTTAGGTAGAATTCATATAGGAAGATATAATGATACTTCTTTATGGAATAGAACTATAACTAATAGAGCATCAAAATGGTTGATTAAAACTCCTACTATTAAGGTAACTGACAATACTAGATTAATATTTATAGATATGATTAAGAGAAACTATAAAAATGATGCCATACAGTATTGGCAAGAAGCTGCACTATTATTAGGGCTTTCTCAATACATGAAACACGATAGAGATAAGAAGTTAGAAGAATCGGTGGATTTATTTTTAAAAAGTAAACTTGATGAGAAAGGTGACTGGAAAAGTAAACCTAAGTATGTTGATGCAGCTATATTATCTTATGCTATTATGAATTTGAACGAAGCGTACTGCAGTAAAAATAAACAAGCCTTAGATTATACTTGGAAGTTAATAAAAGATCATATAGGTGAAGATGGCACAGTACTTTATAGAAAAAGCATGCCATATACTAGATATGTCGATACTATAGGATTCATATGTCCATTTTTAGTAAGGTATGGGGTAAAGTATAATAAGTTAGAATGTATTGAATTAGCGGTAAAGCAGATACAACATTACGAAAAATATGGTATGTTAATAAATCAAGTTATACCTTGTCATGCATATGATGTAAATACCCATGTCCCATTAGGTTTATATGGATGGGGAAGAGGGGTAGCCTGGTATGCTATAGGTTTAATTGATGCATATAATGAACTACCTGATGAACATATATACAAAAAACAATTAGCTGAAAGTATTAAGAAGCTGGCTTTAAGTATTATTGAATTTCAATGTGAAAATGGAGGTTGGACTTGGAGTATAACTAGGAAGGAGACTAGACTAGATTCATCAACTACTGCTGCATTAGGTTGGTTTTTGATTAATGCAGCTATGATTGAAGATATAAACAAGCAATGCTTAGAGGCTTGTAAAAATGCTATATCCTATCTTATGAAAGTAACTAGAAAAGATGGTTCAATAGACTTTTCTCAGGGAGATACAAAAGATATAGGGGTATACTCACAATTATTCAATATATCTCCATTTACTCAAGGATATGCTGTTAGATTGATTAATTTAATAAGGCAAAGCGAGGGCTAATATGATTTCTATGCTTAAGTCATATATCAGAAGTAAATTTATAAAAGAGAGTTCGACAGAATATTTAATAAAAAAAGGATTGAAAGTGGGGAATAACTTTAGTAGACAGGGTGAATGTATTATTGATATTGGTCATTGTTGGCTGATTACTATTGGTAATAATGTGACTTTGGCACCAAGAGTGCACATATTGGCTCATGATGCTAGTACAAAAAAATATTTAGGTTATACAAAAATTGGACTAGTTAATATAGGTGATAATGTATTTATTGGTGCAGGTTCAATAGTTTTACCAGGTGTTAAAATTGGAGAAAACTCTATAATTGGTGCGGGAAGTGTTGTGACTAGAGATATTCCGCCCAATACCGTCGCAGCAGGTAATCCTGCAAAAGTAATATGCAGTACAGATGAATACATCTATAAACATAAAAATGATATGAAAGAAAGACCTGTTTTTGATAAGAGCTGGACGATAGCATATAATATCAGCGACTATCAAAAAGAGATTATGTATGAGAAATTGAAATATGGTATAGGGTATGTAGAGTAATATGATAAATTGAAGGAGCAGTGTTAATGAATAAAAATCAAAAACAATTAATTAAACATATTTCAGCTGCTATTCGTGGAAATAAAATAAATACAGAATTAAATAAAGATATAGATTGGGAGCTGCTTGTAGAAGAAGCAGATGCACACGATGTAAAAGCATTATTATATTCTTCACTATATAATTGCCAACACATAGATAATATTGATGATAGTGTGTTAAATATGTTAAAAAAAACAACGCTGCTTACTGCCATACATCAGATTCAGCATATTGAACAGGTAAAAAGAGTCTTTATGGAGTTCAATGCTAATAAAATACCAGTAATAATACTTAAAGGGCTTGTTGTAAGAGAATTATATCCTAAACCAGAACTGAGAACTATGTCTGATTCAGATATATTGATATATAGGGAAGATATAGACAAAGTTAAGAGCTTACTTTTACAGCTAGGGTATAGTGAAGCAGAAACTACTCCAGCCCATATAAGATTTGATCATAAAAAATATCTTCCAATAGAGGTACACTGGACTTTAGCAGATGAACGCTATATTTGGAATATGTCTGATTTTGAGAATAAAATATGGCAAAATGCAATGGAATTTAAAATTGGAGAGGTATCGGTTTTATCACTTTCTGTAGAGGATTTACTCTTTCACTTATGCCTACATATGGCAGTTCATACTGTAAGTAGTGGATTTGGTCTTCGTCAGCTTTGTGATTTAGTGCTTCTTGTTGAGAAAAAAGGTGCAATAATAGACTGGGATTATTTTTGTGAGAAACTAAAAAAGAATGGACTTTATAAGTTTACTACGACAATATTTATTGTTTGTAATGAGTTATTTGGCATGAATATACCACAAAAGTTAAATACAAATAATATAACACAAGCCAGTATAAAACTTCTCATTGAAGATATTTTTTCAGGTGGAATCTTTGGAAAAAGAAATCTTGCTCGTATGTATGGTAATGAATTAGTAAATATGACAGAGCATAATTCTGAAGATTATTACAAACATTTAAATAGTTTTATAGATATAATTTTTCCTTCTATTGATAATCTACCACCTAAATATTCTTATGCCCAAAAGCATAAAATATTACTTCCTATTGCTTGGATGCATCACTTTATAGCTGGTGTCTTTAACGAACAGTATTCTTTTCTTCAAAAAATAAAGTTTTTCCTATTTTCTGTTAAAATATCACAAAAACGTAGCAAATTAATTAAGTGGTTGGAATTGTAGAAATTAACCTCGGTTATTATAAAAATAGCCGAGGTAATTTAAGTTTTAGCCAGATTTCATTTTATGAAATAGCAGTAAATAAAAGAATGGGTCTTTTAGCCCATCTTAAATAAATAATAAATACATTATGTCGTTCAAATATTGTATCACGTTCAATGTTATAGGTTACATTGTTTATTAATAGAAATATGATCATATTGTTCTACTATGCTGCCATTTTCTAGTTTAAATACCCTATTACATATATCTAAAGCAGTCAATCTGTGCGTTATTATTAGACTGGTTGGAGATGGCTTTAAACTTCGAACAGCTTCAAGTACTTTAATTTCTGTATCTGTATCAAGCGCTGAGGTTGCCTCATCTAACACCAATATAGGAGTTTTGTGTAGTAGAGCACGGGCAATTGCAAGTCTTTGAGCCTGTCCTTCAGATAGTCCTAATCCTCGCTCACCTATTAATGTATTAAATCCATCTTGTAGATTTTGAATAAATTCCAATGCGCAAGCTGCACGTGCAGCAGTTTCAAGTTCTATGTCAGTTGCTTCAGGGCAACCGAAACGTAGATTATCTGCTATTGTGCCGGAGAATAGTGTATTACCTTGAGGTACATATGAAATCAGATTTCTAATTGAAGCATTGATTTCAAACTTTTTTGAGGAATTTGTAATATACGCATAACCTTTTTCAGGATATATAAGTGAAAGTAGCAATCTTATTAACGTGGTCTTGCCTTCTCCAGATGGTCCTATAAGGGCTACTACTTCACCTGGATTTATTATGAAAGATAGATTCTTTAATACAGGCTGATTTTTTTTATAATCGAAGGTAACATTTTCAAAATGAATACCAGCAGAGCTTAAATTAGGAGATATAAAACCGCTAAAATCACGATTAAGATTTTCAAGTTCCATCAACCTTTCTGATGAAGCAAAGGTTGAAACTAATTGTGGTAATGAAGAGGCAAGCCCAGAAAAAGGATACTGTATTTTTGAAGCAAGTTGTAAGAGGGCAGTAAGTTCACCAAAGGTAATAATACCTTTAGAAATATTTACTGATCCCCAACTAAATACTAGAAAAAAAATCACCCAGGAACCTAGTGAAAATATAGAGGTTGAAATTGTACTTAGACTGTTTCGTGATAACACTAATTTTAGTCTATCTTTTTGCAAAGTATTTAGCTTTAAAATATTGTTTTGTTCTTGGCAAAAGGATTTAATAATCACCATATTTTGAATGGATTCTTGAATGAAAGAACGGTATTTAGTTTCTATTTGTTGTGTCTTTATATACAGATTTTTTAGTTTACGTCCGTAAAAGCGGCTAAACAAAATTGGTACAGGTGCAAGTATTAAAGCAAGGATAGCCAAAGATGGATCAAAAGATAAGAGGGTTACAAAGGATCCAATCAATAATACTATTAGTGATATAATATTTGGAAATGTTCTAACAAGTACGTTTGCTAATGTATCAACATCATTGGTCATTCTTGTTAGAATATCTCCACTATGGTAATTTGATAACTCCATCCATTTAGTATCTGTAAGACAAGTATAAAGTCTCTTTTGTATATTGCTGCACATTTTCATATAGGTATGTGTTGATAGTATTGAAACTAAGGCTTGAGTACCTACATCTACAATTAAAATAGTTGCAAGAATTATTAAAGATTGTACCATTTTATCTGATTGTGCATGTGTAGCAGAATCAATCAACTGTTTTGACACAAGCGCCAAGTATATGTTATTCAGTGATAATATAGCTCCAAGAGTTATTATTACTATAATATGAGGAATGAATGGACGCATATATTTTGCTATCCATCTTATTTTATAAAAAATATCTTTCAAATTTAATATCCTCCTTATGTTATAAGTTGGCAACATTAAATACATTAATAATTAGAAATTTTCATCAATAGAAATATATTAGCTGTTATGAACTTATATGTAAAAAATTTAAAACATGGGATTGTTTTTACATATCAAGTTTTATACACAAAATATATATAATTTATAAAATAAGATTACTAAAAATATAAATAGACTATTTACAACTTATTTGTAAATTAATGTATTATTACTATAATTTCTTGTTTAAATTATTTTAAAAAATATAAGCAAATTAGGAATAATTTATTAATAAATTATGTACAATACATTGTTACAATAATTTTTAATAATTATAGTGACTTTAAGATATTACTAGATACTTTTTAATTCAGAGGGGGGTAACTAATGAGTGCAGTATGCGGAATTATACATATGGATGGTAAACCTGTTTCATTAGAAAATGGAAAAGCTATGATAGATAAGTTAGATATATATAAATTAGATTCAAAGGATATATGTTTTAGAAATCAAGTATTTTTTGGTTGTGGCATTCAATATATTACTATTGAATCAGAGAAAGAAAAGTTGCCATTGTTTGATGAAAGTACTGGCCTCACTATTACAGCAGATGCAATTATTGATAACCGTACTGAACTATTTGCATTACTTGATATATCAGAGGAACCTAATAAATGTATAACTGATAGTGAACTAATACTATTAGCTTATAAAAAATGGGGGCAAGATTGCCCAAAGTTTTTATTGGGGGATTTTGCTTTTGCTATATGGGATGAAAAAAAGAAGAAACTTTTTTGTGCAAGAGATCATGTAGGTAAAAGAACTTTTTATTATTATTACTCAAATAATATCTTTGCCTTTTGCACTGTAATTAAGCCATTATTTGTTGTCTATGATAAGGATGTAAATTTAAATGAAAGATGGGTTACAGATTTTCTAGCTTTACAAGGGGTGCTTCATGAATCTGAATGCAGTGAGACTATATATAAAGATATTTATCAGTTACCACCAGCATATACCATTACCTTAGATAGCGAAGGAATTAAGAAAAATCAGTACTGGAATCCCTTAAAAGAAGTACAACCATTGCGATTAAATTCTGATGAGGAATATGATGAGGCTTTCAAAAAGGTTTTTTTCGAAGCTGTACACTGTCGCTTACGCAGCAGCAATGAAGTAGGAATAATGTTAAGTGGAGGATTAGATTCTGGTTCAGTTGCATGTATAGCAGCAAACAAGCTGTCGCAGGAAGGCAAAAAATTAAAAGCTTTTAGTTCCATTCCTATGTTGAAATATAAAGATAATTTATCTAAATGCTATACTGCAGATGAAAGTGATTTTATAGAAGCTATTAGTAATAGTGTTGATAATATAGATGTGACCTATTGCAGAAGTGAAGGAAAGCATTCATTGACAAATATAGAGTCCTTTATAAATATATTGGAACAACCCTATAAGACTATTGAAAATTTGTTTTGGTACAATGAAATTATAGAAACCGCATCAAAAAATGGATGTAAGGTTTTATTGGATGGACAGTATGGAAATTGTACTATTTCCTATGGAGATTTTTTTATTCATGCACTTACATTATACAGAGAGGGAAGAATTTTAACACTATTAAAGGAAATAAGATCTTACAGTAAATTGAAGAATATACATCCGTATATAGTAAGTAAAGCTGTAACCAAAATGATTTTACCTTATAAATTTAGAAAAGCAGTAAGTAATAAATTGAATAAAAATTATGATAGATTTTCTAAAGTACCTGTAAATTCTCAGTTAGCTAAAAAGTGGAATGTAGAGAAGAGATTTGATGAAGAAAATTTAAACCAGCGTACACAGCGATATTATGATTTATATGAAACTCATAAGCAGATTGTTAATCCAGTAGCCTTCTCTCATATTGGTACAATGGAAACAAAACTTTCTTTAGCTAATGGAATAGTTAAGAGAGATCCTACAAGAGATAAACGAGTTATAGAATTTTGTCTTAGCTTACCTACTGAACAGTTTGTAAGAAATGGTCACGAAAGATATCTAATACGTAGATCTATGGAGGGAATATTACCTGATAAAGTAAGACTTAATAGATCTACTAGAGGGCTACAAAGTGCAGACTGGATTCAGAGACTTATACCCGAATGGGAACATATATATGATAAATTAGAGGCATGTTTAAGTGATAGTAATATTAATGCATATATAGATGTAGACAAACTAAAAAAAGAATTATCCTCTATAAGAGATATACCGGATGAAAAGAAATGGTACTCAATACGTATGATTATAATTAGTTTTATTTTTTCATATTTTCTTAAGGATTTTTATAAGTATACTTAATGCTAACAATAGGACATTTTCTTTCTTATGATGTCATATTATTTAATATTAATAATGTGACTTTATAATAAAGAAAAATATAAATATTATTTATTGAAGGGAGGGGGATTTATGGAAAAGAAAAACTGGAGTAATCCTGAAATATGGGATTTAAGGATTCAAAACACAGAATCAACATGGAAACAAACTGACGATCATGATGGAATTTGGACTCAAGTATATGATGAAAATGGCGATCCTCATGATTGGCAAAAGCATTCCTAGATATTAATTACATGAAATTTATGTCTCAAAAGGCAGTAAGATGCCTTTTGAGACATTTCTATAATATTTAATAATGGAGAATTGCTGATGATTCTGGATAATGAAATAGTAAGAAAATATACTTATAAAGTTTATGGAATGGATATTAAGTCTGAGATTTTCCTGCCAGAGCTGTTACCAGTAAGTAATAAAGAAGATGACTATGCCGATGTAACTATTTCTTATGGGGTAATGCCTAAAGATATAAGACATGAATTAGAAAATGGTCAAATGTATAGGTTTAGAAAAAATGAAATGTGGTTTAGTATAAAAGAGGTTGCCAACTACTATATATATAATGGCAATACTATTATAGTAGAGCCTTATCTTAATGGTAATATGGAATATATAAAAATATTTCTACTCGGAAGTGCTTTTGGTATGCTGTTAATTCAAAGAGATATGGTTGCTATACATGGTAGCACAGTTATAGTGGATGGACAAGGTGTAATATTTACAGGGGAAAGCGGTACAGGTAAATCAACATTAACCGCTGCTTTTAGGGAGAAAGGTTATGCTTTTCTGGCTGATGACGTTTCTGTTACATCAAAAGGAATTGATGGAGTCTCTATAATTAATCCAGGTTATCCTCAGCAAAAACTATGTAAGGATGCTATGGAAAAAATGGGTTATGATACGGATAAGTTTATTATGATAGATAGTGATAGAGATAAATATGCTATACCTGTATGTAATGATTTTTTTAAAGAAGCAGTATCTCTAGGAGCTGTGTTTGAATTGACTGTTGGAGAAGTAAATAATGTGAGTATTAACGAGATTGTCGGAAGTGAAAAATTAAAAGTACTTCTTAAAAATATATATCGTATTGAATTAACTAGCTATGTTGGAATGAGTCCATCTTATTTCAAAAATTGTATTGATATTGTAAAAAAGATACCTTTATATAGGGTTATAAGGCCCAAAAATAGCTTTTCTGTTGAACAACAAATTGAACTTATAACTAAAACATTAAGATCTATCAATAGAAAATCTATATAAGTATAAAAGGGAGGCTAAGTATGATGATAAGGCCAAATTTAGATATAGACACAGTAGTAGTTAAAAAGTCAGGTATTGACACAACTGATATTGATGGAGAAAAGGCAATGATGGACTTAGATAACGGGCGGTATTTTATTTTAAATGAAGTTGGAAGCAGCATATGGGATATTATATCTGAGCCATGTTCTGTAAGAGAGATAGTTTCACACCTAATGAAGGAGTACGATGTAGATGCTGCAACTTGTGAACATAGTACTCTTAAGTTTTTAGAAGAATTGAATAATGCTGAATTTATCACAATTAAGTAGAAAAGTAAGAACCTTTATAAAAATTAATTTAAAGAGAAAGTGTTGTTTTTTGAGGCTTTCTTACTGTGTGGTATGGCTCGTATGATTATCAAAATGATGCCTTTTAATAAAATAAAGGGTTATATCGGTATATATATGAAAGAATCTCCTCATGAAATAGATGTTTTACATTATAAGACAATTAAAAAAGTAGCCTGGGCTGTAAATCAGGCCAGTAAATATACTCCATGGGAAAGTAAATGTCTGGTGCAGGCCCTTACGGCTCAGAATATGCTCAAAAGACGTAAAATATATAGTACTTTATACCTTGGTGTAGCCAAGAAGGGAAGCAAAAATATAAATGCCCATGCGTGGCTTAGGTGTGGACAAGTGATTGTAACTGGTGGATATAGACGTGAAGATTTTAAAGAGGTGGCTAAATTTTCTAATGATGTGTTAACTTAATTATGATTATACAGCAATGTTGTATAGTCATAATTTTTTACTATTTTTGGAGATTTTTTCATTTCATAATTCGGGAAGATTATTAGTTGTTAATGAAAGTATTAAAAAATGTGATGCAATAGTAGTTCTGTCAGGTGATAAGAAGGATATTTGTAGATAAATTATAAAAAGGAACAGTCATCTGTTCCTTTAATTATTATTATAAAGATTATATTAACTTACGTATTTTAGGATAGGTTCTTATGATAAAACATCTGAGAGGAAGAAGCAGTAACCATACTGAGGAAAGCAGTCTCCACCAAATGTTTATACATTCTATTCTTTTATTTTCTCGCCAAACTGCAATGATTATGGCAACTAACTGGTCAGGACGAAGGGGCCCCTCAATCCACTGTTGGGCGTCACCAACTATATAAAAACAATCTATTTCTTTTCTGTATACTCTATGCATTACATACTCATTAGAGTCTCTTAATATCATTACGATATCACCACGATGTATATTGATAAAACTTGTATTAGATAATTCTACACTGTCGATATGCTCTCTCAAAAAAGGGTACATACTCAGGCCTGTTACAGTTATCCGCGTACTTTTTCCTGTGTCTAATATCTCTTTTATAATAGGAAATATTAATTCTGATTTTACTTGTTTTACTACCTTAGCCATTATTATACCAACTCCATTGATTGACTGTCAGGTCTTCATTATAATAAATTTTTATTCTAATAGTCCTTTCTCTTGTATTGCAGAAATAAACTCTTGTACATCGGCTCTTGTAGTCGCTTCATCAATATCATATTCTTCTAAAATAGACGATACCAATTCGTTTATATCAGAACCTTTTTCTAGATTACGCCATAGTAATGCACCACTCTCACTTAGAGTCATCAATCCATTAAATTCTACTACTCTCTCTCCGATAGGGACTACTATCCACGAGTCAGCTACCTCACGGAGTATAAATCCTTTTTTTATTCTCATAAAATCACTCCTCAAAATATAATATACTTAATATAAATAAGAGGATAATTTAAAATATGCTATGATAAACCAGCTCCATTGCTTCCTTATCTGGTGTACATTTCAATAAATAAACAGGAGTTGAAGTAATAATCTTTTCTAAATTATCTATTGCGATATCCATTAGTTTATCATCATAATAGGGTAAGAAACACCTTGGCATAAGTCGGAGTACTGCTTCATGATTATCAAGACGTCGGATAGAGTTTTGGGGAGCTTGCTCCAGCATTACAATAGCTGTAAGAGGAACATGTGTATTTATAAATTCATTTGATGAACCACTCCAAGGAGTACCATATACATAGGGAATACCATCCTTTACTCTTACTGCAGGGCGGTCTCCATTGATAATTTTTGCACCCCTGTGTATCTTCCATAGGTTTGCATGAGTAGATTTTCCAGTTTCTGATGGAGCAGAAAACAGAACACCGCTACCTTCCAATTCAATGGCAGAGGCATGTATTACAATACCCTGATGAAACAAAATTCGGTTGCGGAATACAATTTCACCAAAAGCACCTGTGATAATATATTTACTATTAAGTTTATTTTTTAGAAACGTAATAGTAGCATTATTCCAATTATTATTTACATTAAGCATATACGTAATTTCATCAGGTCTTTCCTCACAAATGTAAATAAAGAATTCATTATCATAAGGGCTTTGACACCATGTTATCCACTCATTCATCAATATCTTGCCTTCAGGTTTATTAATTTTAGTACAATTATTAAGGTGAATTTTCAAATCAGGATTTTCTATACGAGATGATAAAAATGAATTAAAGCTGTCTAATATACACGGATCAGAAGCTGTCATTTCAATAGGTATATCTCCAATATCATATCTAAACATTTAAAAATCACCTCTTTGTTCATTATTTTTTATAATTTTTCATTAAAAACAAAATATGATTTAACACTGTGGGCAGTGGTATACACATCCAGGATGATTACCTGGAAGTTCAGAGCTATTACCGTATCCAAAATAATTGGTATCTCCGTTACCGCTAGGTGGTAGAGGGTCATTAACACAGCGAGCTACTCTTTCCTCAATTCTAAGCTCAACAAATTCAAAGGTAGGTTTAACATATTTTTTCATTAAAATATTCCCCTTTCTATATATTTTTAAATTTTTTATTTATGCTTCACTTGAATTTGATTATAAATAAATTTGAAAATAGTACTATTAGTGATACATTTAGACTATCTTTGTGTTGTTATTGAATTTATAAAACAATAAGTAATTTATAAGTTTTTCCTTATTTTAGCTAGCTCACAAAGATATTGGGCTGGTTTATCATAAAATCCTGTTTCTACTTGAAGTCGTGCAGGGCAGGACATGCAGTAGTCTTTTAAAGAACATTGATCGCACTCTCTACAGATCGGAACAGAGGAACAAAGATCTTGTAGTTCATTCCAGGCTGCTGAAAACCCTTTTTCGAATGGAGAGGAGTGTGGGTTATTCATCAGCGCACAAGGAGTCATTTTTCCATCCCAGGTTACCCAAAAGGCACATTTACCAGATGGACATTTAAAAGCATCATTTTTATTTTCAATTAGTTTCTTATCAGTAACATCAGTTATATTAGAACACTCATCAGCTTGTTTCTTATTTAGTGTTTCTTTTGGTTTATCTCTAAAATACTTGTCCACATATAGCTCATACTCAATTAATTCTTTAGGAGATAAACGGTGGGATTCAGGGCAAGTGCTACAGTCTTCACGTCTTGGAGAAATATAATTAACAATACCAAATTCTACACCGCGTTTTTCAGCAAATTCAGCAAGTTCATCAAAATCCTTAGCATTATCCTGTATTACAGTTGTTTTTAACCATAGATTTATATCTTTCGATAGAAGCAAATCAATTCCACGAACTGCAGACTCAAAGCCGTTAGCATTACCACATACTTTTCCATAAGTTTCAGGAGAAGCGCCATACATTGTAATCCCTATCCTCGAGGGTGGTATACGGCTAAGCCATTTTGCTATCTCAGGAGTTATCATTGTTGCATTGGTATAGAGCTCTATATTAAAACCCATCATAGAAGTTTCTTCATAAATTCTTTTAAAATCAGGGCGTATAAATATTTCTCCACCAGTAAGTAGTAAGTACAGCATACCCTCATCACGAGCCTCATGAGCAAGGCGTATCCATTCTTCAGCAGAGCGTTCACTATGCATTGCCTCTTTATCATTTATAGGTCTAGCAACATAACACATTTTACATTTAAGATTACAGCGAGAAGTTAGCTCAAACTGACCAGCAATAGGTATTTTTTTTGATTTTGCCTGATTTATTAGTTTGTTACCAAGCTGACCCCATGTTGTACTCATTATTTAACCAATCCTTTCTTAAACATATTTATTCTCGTTGGTAAACACTATTCTAATCTAGCTGTTTTTAAAGTTCTTAACATTTATACTCTCTGATATTCTGAGATATGCATGTATTTTATTCTTTCATTTATCTACGGTATAATGTTGTAACGATAACTTCAGGTCTATTGAAAAGTCTTATTGGAATTGAACCATTACCTAGACCTCTACTTACAATCATAGTAGAATTATTAAGCGTATATTTGCCACTTGTGTATTTAGGTAAAAAACCTTGATTGGGTGCAATTAGACCATCTGTAAAAGGTAATCTTATTTGTCCACCATGAGCGTGCCCCGTAAAGGTTAAGTCAATATTATATTCAGCATACAATGAGAATTGTTCAGGTCTATGTGAAAGTAATACCTTAAAAGTAGATTGTTGAGTTGATTTTAGTAATTTTTCAAGTTTCATAGATAAGAGTTTACGATTAATATTATTATCAGTTACATCAGTTAAAATGGGATCATCTATGCCTATTAAGGCAATAACTTCAGTGTTCTTTTTAATCATATCAGTAGAGTTTCTTAAAATTTTTACACCCTTTTTCTTTAGGATTTTTTCTAATTGAGTGAACCTTCCTTTGGCAAGTTCATGATTGCCTGTTACGTAATATATCGGAGCTATCTGTTTTATTTGATCTAAGAAATTTATTGTTTCATTATCATTAAAATATCGGACATCCACCAAATCTCCAGTAATGACTATTAAGTCAGGCTTTTCTTTGTTTATTGTAGATATCAATTTATTATTACTTCTACCAAAAGTTTTTCCGTGCAAATCTGATAAGTGAACTATTTTATATCCATTAAAACTTTTTGGAAGTTTATCAAACGATAATTTAATACGTGTAATCTTTAGTAAATTATTTTGTAAGTATAGAAAAATTATTAAAAGTGTGACAAAAAAGAATGCTTTTAGCATTTTCATAACATACTCCTTGTTTTTACTTAACACTTGTAAATAAAATATTTAGGTTAAAGTATATTTTATATATAAGGCAAGTGAATTGGTTTTGGTTAATATTACCAATAAACTTATATATAATATTTTAACATGGATATTGAAAAATATTATATATGATATTAAAGATGTAATATGAAATTTGTTGGATATAAATAAAAGGGTGATTAATTTATTCATAGTATTACATACTTTATGTTGGTAAAAATCCAGAATGAAAGAAAAATAGTAAGCTTAAACATTTGTTTTGTTGAAATATGAAAAAAAATGTCACATGATTATAAGTAAAATAATAAGATAATATTGACCTTAAATAATAGGACAAAAAAACAATATAATATAAAAGATAAATAATAAGGGTGTGAATTCATGTGACTACAACTTCAAATAATAATGTTGGAAATGCATATGAAATAGAACTAACTAGATGGGGAATCTTCAATGATGGTACTAATGCGGTACAAACTAGAGCTGGTATAAATAATGCATTAAACTGGGCTTCACAAAATGGTTATAATGAGGTGATATTATCCAGCGGGGTATATCTAGTTGATGTTCAATATGAAAGAAACGGCACATTTGCTTCTGGTAGTATACAAATTCCCAGTAATATGGTTTTTAAAATGGGAAAAGATACCGTTGTAAAGATGCAGCCAAATACAAGTCCTTGGTATCTAATATTTGGGTTTAAATATACTCACGATATTACGGTGCGTGGTGGCAAAGTTGTTGGAGATAGGAATGAGCATGCTACTGAATTAAAAGTTTTTATGGAGCCTGGAGGAGTTAATGCAGATGGCACATTAAACAATGATCCAACAAAAATACGTTCAACAATTATTAATAGAAGAGATAATATAGGTCTTCTATCATTCTGGAGAGCTCATCCAAGTAGTCATATAAAAACATCAGTATATTCTTTTTATCAGTATGATAACAATATGAAGTTTGTTAATTTTAGAACTAATGGTGATTTTAATTCTCCAAGTGGCAGAGGGTGGTTTGGAACAATTGATGAAGTAAATAAAATGATTATTGTAGTTAGTGTACAAGCTATTGACCCTACCTGGAGTGATCCTACTAATGTTAATAGACCTTATATAACCATAGATAATCAGTATTATACCCATGAATCTGGTCATGGATTTGGAATGTATGCATCAAAAAATATTTGCATTGATAATGTTGAAGTATGCGACATGACTGGTGATGGTTTTGATGTATCATATATTTATAAAAATTTTGATTTAGGCGAAAAATACAGCTTTGATGAGGCTTCTGAGCATACAGTTATACAAAATTGTGATATATATAATTGTAGAAGACAAGGTATTTCTGTAACAGGCGGTAACAACGTTCATATACTGAATAATAAAATTCATCATATTAATGGCACTTTACCTTCCTATGGTATTGATTTAGAAGTTATGGAAGGTACAATGAATATAAGAAGAGCTCCAGATCCACTTGATCCCAGTGCGCCATTTTTAAGAGTAAACGAAGATATATTTATAAACAATAATATATTTTATAATAACGCTAGAGGGGACATTACTAATCCAGATGGATGGAATGTATTTATAACAAATAACCATTTTAAGTCGCCATCTTTGGCAACAGTTAGTGGATTTGGAAAGAAAATGATAATATCTAATAATATATTTGATAAAGGAACAAGTTTGTGGACAGAATCTAGTATCGAGGATCTAATAGTAAGTAATAATATTCTTGTTAGTGCAAATTTTAATTTCAGAGGATCTAAGAGAGCGCTTATTTCGAACTGTATATTTTATGGTGGTATGCTATATGGAACAACATCAAGTGGTTGGGTTGGTCAACCTACTGTTAATGTTAATAGTAGTATATTTACTATAAAAAATCATGATATGGGCAATGATGCGGAAGTTGTAGTAGAGAAAGGATCGGGAACTTTACCACCAGAATTATCGGAAACAAAGATATATTATGTAGTGAATCGAACCAATGATACTTTTCAATTATCACTAATGAAAAAAGGAACTCCTATAACTATTACCAACGCAGGTAGTGGTTGGTGTGTTACTAGGAGTAGCTATAGTGGTGTTACTATAGATGGACTTCTTTTTTACAGAGAAAAAGCAGATACAACATCAACTGCTATTTCATTGTTGATGCGTGGTGGGGTTATAAGAAATGTGTATATACAAGGGTACGGTTACGGAATTAATGCTACCAATGAGCTAGGATATACGGGAAAACCTACAATAGTGGAAAATATGACAGTAGTAAATTATTTCATGGTTTCTTTGCCAGGGGCAATATATAGTAATTGTAATTTTATTAAAGGTAATGCACCAGATAGAATTGGAGAAGATATAAATATTAATAATTATATTGGTCATGGTAAAACTGAATTCAGAAATTGTTATTTTGATGCAAAAAGTTATTTGCCTCTTTCAATTGATAAATGTAATTTTTTAAATTGTCACTTTATAGGCACCAGTTTAACTACTTCGTCAACAAATAAAGTTCTAACAGTGTTAAATTGTTTATTTGAAAATTCATCTATAAATACAATGAGTTCTAGTGCAGATAGCATAGCAACTATTGTAAATAATGTTATTAAAAGTGGTAACTTAAATTTAAAACCAACTGATGTTAACCAGCATAACGTTATAATCCCATAGTAAAGCTAAAACATTTCAATCCGTAAATATTAATAAAACCTAAAGATTAATAGGTATGTAGTCTATTAATCTTTAGGTTTTATTTTCTGCTATTTCACGAAGCGAAATCTGGCTCGAATTTAATAGGCTCCTACCTATCAAATTCTATTCTAAGCTTAGAGCGATTTTTAGTATTATTGGTAAGTTATGAATGACACTCCTGATCCAAATTTTAATCCAAGCAATAATTTATTGGAATAACTGATATGTCAAATATAATATACATGTATCAAAAACTATAGTAAATGAATAAATAAGGATTATTTGTTATGAAGAAAAACAAAAAGATATTATTTATTGGAATTTTATTGATTATTGCAACTGCAATGTCGTTATCCTATTATTTCTATAAAAAAATAAATAAAGTGAAGTATTCTCCAATTCAAGTTAGTGAAGATAATCTAAAAATTAATGAAAAAATAGAACGTAAAAGTGAGGAGAAAAAAGTTACGAATATCCTTTTGCTTGGAATTGATAAGGAAGAATTGGCTTCTGACACAATAATGGTATTATCAATAGATGAAAAAAATGATAAGATAAAACTTACATCAATTCTTAGAGATAGCTATATTAATTTTAGAGAAGATAAAGTTAACAAAATTAATTATGCATATCACTATGGTGGTCCTGTTGAGAGTATTAAGGTTATAAACAGCAACTACAATTTAGATATAAAAGATTTTATTAAAATTGATTTTACTGGTTTAGTACAAATTATTGATTTGTTAGGTGGAGTAGAGATTAATATTAATAAAGAAGAAATACAATATATAAATTCAGGATTAAGTAAAAGAGATAAAAATCATAAGCACAAGCCTGTAACAACACCAGGATTACAACTACTTAATGGAACTGAGGCTTTAGCATATTCTAGAATTAGAAGTATTGATAGTGATTTTAATAGAACCAATAGACAAAGAAATGTTATATCATCAATATACAATAAACTTAAAACTAGCAACAGTATACAGTACCCTCAACTAGTATCAACAGCCACGTCTTATGTAGAAACAAGTCTTAATTCTAATGAATTAATGATATTGCTTAATAAAATACTTTTGATGAAAGATAAAAATATTAAGGAATTAAGGTTACCTATAGATGGTACTTGGCAGGATTCTACTATTAATGGAGTTTATTATTTGCAATGGGATAAAGAACAAAATATAAAAAGGTTGCATGAATTTATTTATGGTGATTCTTAAAATTATTAATGCATTTTAATAGAATAAAGTTATAAAATATAAGGTTCTTCAAAGTTTTACTAAAAAATTAAATTATAAAAATACGATTAAACATAAAATAATAGCCCACTTGTAGTTTTCTCTGAAAATTAATAAACACAAGTGGGTTGTTTTTATTGTTAAGTTCAACTAAGTTTTGCTCCATCAGCAAATTAGTTTACTGTAGAAAACATTAAAAAAGTGACTTTTTTAAAAATTGCTCTAATCTTTCCATAGAGTTTTATCAGTATAATCAAATTCATTATATGCAATATTCTGGCTCACTATATCATCTTCAACTGGACTTGGTAAGGGACTGTATGAATCGTCAACTTTAGATTTAGACTTTAATGAATGTTCATCAGGTTTATAGAAGTCTCTCTCATCAGGGAGATAAGGTTCATTTGGTAAAGTAGGCTTATTAGGGATAAGAGCTTCTTTTGGTTTATTTTTTTCTTTTGTCATAATAATACTCCTTTCAAAATAGTACTTAAAAATATAACTCAACCATAGAGAATAGCTTCCATAGATACACAGCTTCATAACTGAATTAGTTAAGGATTAAAGTTGCGTACCTTAGAATACATAATGGTCGATTATATTTAATCTTCATAAAAACATAAAAACATAAAAACATAAGAACATAAAAACATAAAAACATGCATAAATAGAGTACTGAATCAATATAAATGAGAGAAATACGATAAAAGCATCTATAGTTATTATTTCAATTTTCAGAAAATATATTGTTAATATAAATTGCATAGTATATAATATATTGTAAGTAATTGTTATCGTTTGATAATAATTACGAATATGTTTATAAAGATTTAGGGGGGAGAATGATGACTCAAATAAATCAAGTTTATAAATGTGATAAATGTGGAAATATCGTTGAAGTTGCTCATGAAGCTGGCGGAACATTATATTGTTGTGGTCAGCCAATGACCCTTAAGGTAGAGAATACATCTGATGGTGCAAAAGAAAAACATGTACCCGTTATAGATAAAGTTGAAGGCGGTATAATTGTCAAAGTTGGATCAGTGGAACACCCAATGGTTGCAGAACACTTTATTGAATGGATTGAAGTTATAACTACTAATAGAGTTTATAAAAAGAACTTAAAACCAGGTGAAAAGCCACAAGCATTCTTTCCAATTGAAGACGGAATTATATCAGTAAGAGAATACTGCAATCTACATGGATTGTGGAAAGCATAACCTTTAGTTAGAAAAACCAGTATTGAGCTATCAACATAATGCTCAATACTGGTCTTTTAAATTTAAATTATAAAATAAATATAAAGTAATAAACTACCAAGGTATTAAACTTAAATTATAAATTCAGTTATAAAGTTGTGTAGTTATTGTTTTATAGATATACAACTTCATAATTAAACTTATAATTCCTGAAAAAGCATTGCATGTCGAGGCTATTTTCATGAATTGTTTAAAGATTGAAGTTGTTTATCTTTAGTCAGAGTTTACTTTTTAAGTGGCTAAGTTAGAAGTAACAATATGTTAACATTAATTTCCTTAAAGGTTGGGTAAAATTTCAGTTGTTTTGATATAATAATAAATATAAAGCACTTTACAGCTAATATATTCAAGAAAAAGCTAAATTTATTAGAATTTAAGCCTACATAACTTTAGAGATAAAATATTTTCGAAAGGATGAGAACGTATGAAATATAAATTAATTTGTATAGATATGGATGGTACTCTTTTAAGCGATATTCATACAGTAAGTGAAGAAAACAAACAAGCTTTAAAAAAAGCTACAGAAATGGGAGTGAAAATTGCAATAACTACAGGAAGATTATTTACTTCAGCAAAGTATTACTCACATCTTACTGGTGTAAAGGCTCCTATTATATCCTCTAATGGTGCATATATAAGAGAGAAGGATAAAGAAGAAGTAATTTATCAATCAGTTTTAAACAAAGATCAATTTGTTAAAATATATAACGTTGTTAAGAAACATGGGCTACTAACATATTTAAATACTTTTGATACCGTTATCTCGGAAATAGTTATAAATGAAGAGAATAGTTATAAAATAACCAATAAACACAGTGCAGAAGAATATAAAATTAAATTTGATGAAGGTATAGATCTTAGAGAAGGCTTTGAAAAGTATGAGGGAAATATATTAAAGGTAATATGTATAGAACATGAGGATACAGAAAAGCTGCAGAAGGCTAAAATGGAGTTAAGACAATATCATGACCTTGAGGTTGTAAGCTCTGGTCCAGATAACTTTGAGGTGATGAGTGCAGGAACTTCAAAGGGTGCAGCAGTAAAAAGATTAGCAGAAGTATTAGGTATAAAGAGGGAAGAAGTTATATGTATAGGAGATAGTGAAAATGATCTCTCCATGATAGAATATGCAGGGTTAGGAGTAGCTATGGGAAATGCCTCAGAGGAAATTAAAAAGGCAGCAGATTATATAACAGATAAGAATACTAATGCAGGAGTTGCAAAAGCAATTAATAAGTTTATATTAGAGGAAAATAATAAAAAAGAAGAAATAGTATTACTATAATACTATTAATATGTTAAACTAATATATATATTTTAGGTGTCTGTATTTTTGCAGATGCCTTTTTTGAGCGTATGTGTCCTTAAAGTTAATTTTTAAGTCACAATTCTTTAAGGTAATCTTAAGGTTACTTTGTTATATTTTTAAATAAGGGGTAACTCCTTTTAGGTTTAGTGATGTTAGTCAATGTTTTAAAAATTCATAAAGTATTTAGCTGCAGATTACATAAACTACATATAAATTTAGGAAGACTAGATTTAGATAGGAGGTTTTAAAGATGGGATCTTTAAAAAGAATTGATTATTTAGATATCGCTAAGGGGTTTTTGATTATTTCAGTGGTGCTGTCTCATAGTGAGTTTGAATACGCACCTATGATTTATTGGTTCCATATGCCAGCTTTCTTTATAATAAGTGGTATGCTTTTTAAGGATGGTCTTAATTTAGAAGCGCAAATAAAGAAATTCTTTCTTCCGTATCTTACTTTTTCACTAGTTGATATGGCATTTACTTTTTTAGCATATCCACAAGATTTATCATTGGAGAATGTAATACTCTATGGGTGGAGGCATATTTACAGCGGAAAAGCAATACCGGGAGTTTTTTGGTTCGTCCCTTGTTTGTTTTTAACAAAAGTTATTTTCAACTATGGTAAAAAGTATATTAAAAAACCATATTTCACAGCTCTTATTGTCCTTCTTTACTTGGCTGGTCATGCTTACTCATTGAAGGTAATACCAGATGCTGTTGAGAATATAACGACTAGTATGTATTTACCATGGAACATTGACGTACTTATGGTTGCTATACCATATTATGCAATAGGTTATGTTATGAATGATTGTATATCTATTATAACAAAAAAGAGTACATTCTTAATAAGTCTAATACTATGTGTAGTATTTTATGAACTAAACTTAAAACTTGGTATATACTACTTCTTAAACTTAAAGTTTTCAGAGTTTAAGTTTGTTGTACTAGACTTGGTTGTACCACTTATATTTACAATATGTATAATATCCTTCAGTAGTATACTAGTAGAAGGAAGGCTGAGAAGATTTCTATTATACACTGGTAAAAATTCATTGATAGTAATGTATCTCCATAAACCATTAGAGTCTTTCTTATTAAGCAAAGTTAATTTTGGATATATTACGTACACTATAATAGGTACATTAATTCCTGTACTATTCTCATTGATTATAGTAGATAGACATAAGATTGCGCAGCTTGTCTTTAAAGGAAAAGGTATTAAGGTTAGATATGCCTAACTACAATTTCATTTGATAATACTGCAGCTTTGTCATAGCAAATAGCAGATAATATGTAAAATGCTATGTTCTATTGATTATATATCTTTTTAATAAAGAAAGTATCAACTTTTTATTATGACAAAGCTGTATTACAGATAAACCACTTCATAATTGAATTCATTAAGGATTGAAGCTGGTTATCTTTATAACTATAATAACTAATACGTATTTTATCAATAAAGGATAAAATTTTATCTTTAGTAATGAATATGAAAAACCTGATGGCACAAGCCATCAGGTTTTTATTATTACTCAGTTTTGCCTATATCAGAAAGAACTAAGCCCTTATTGTGATCAAGAGCCCAGCTTATACCCCAATCATTTTGGAATATTAAAAGATTTCTATCCTTAAAGTCCTTAACTTTCTTAGTATCAGAAGTTAAGTTTAAGCTGTTTACATCGATATCTTCATTTTCAATCCATCTAACATATCTATATTGAAGTCTATCCATCTTAATATCAACGTTGTATTCACTCTTTAATCTATATTCAAGAACTTCAAATTGAAGTACACCAACAACTCCAACAATGATTTCTTCCATACCAACATGAAGTTCTTTAAATACCTGAATAGCACCTTCTTGAGCAATTTGAGTTACCCCTTTAACAAATTGCTTTCTCTTCATTGTGTCAACTGGTCTAACTCTAGCAAAGTGTTCAGGTGCGAAAGTAGGTATTCCTTCAAACTTAAACTTCTTAGGACTCAAGCATAGGGTATCACCAATGGAGAATATACCAGGATCAAATACACCTATGATATCTCCTGCAAAAGCTTCATCAACGATTTCTCTATCTTGAGCAAGGAATTGTTGAGGTTGAGCAAGTTTAAGCTTCTTTCCACCTTGTATGTGGTTAACTTCCATACCCTTTTCAAACTTACCTGAACATATTCTCATAAAGGCAATTCTATCTCTGTGAGCTTTGTTCATATTAGCTTGAATTTTGAATACAAAAGCTGAAAAGCCTTCTTCAAAGGTATCAACTTCTCCTTGATCTGATTGTCTTGGAAGTGGTGATGATGTAAGCCCTAAGAAATCCTTAAGGAACGGTTCTACACCAAAGTTTGTAAGGGCTGAACCGAAGAATACTGGAGTAAGTTCACCATGTCTTACCTTTTCTAAGTCGAAATCATCACCAGCTATATCTAAAAGTTCAACATCATCCATAAGTTTTGAATGAAGTGTTTCTCCAAGTAAATCCTTGAAGATTGGGTCAGAAACATCGCCTTCCGTTGAGCTAACTTCAGTTTGTCCGTGGTTTCCGCCACCAAATACTTGAACTGTATGATTATTTCTTTCAAAAACTCCCTTAAAGTCTTTACCGGAACCTATTGGCCAGTTCATTGGATATGATTTAATTCCAAGTTCTCTTTCAATATCTTCTAAAAGCGAAAATGGATCTTGAGCTTCTCTATCCATCTTGTTTACAAAGGTAAATATTGGAATACCTCTTAAAGCACAAACGTGGAACAGCTTTCTTGTCTGTTCCTCAACTCCTTTTGCACCATCAATAACCATCACGGCACTATCAGCAGCCATAAGAGTTCTATATGTATCTTCTGAGAAGTCCTGGTGTCCAGGAGTATCAAGTATGTTTATACAGTAGCCATCATAGTTAAATTGCATTACAGATGAAGTAACAGAAATACCTCTTTGCTTTTCTATTTCCATCCAGTCAGAAACAGCATGTTTTGAAGCCTTTCGAGCCTTAACAGAACCTGCAAGTCTAATTGCACCTCCGTATAATAACAGCTTTTCAGTAAGTGTTGTCTTACCAGCATCGGGGTGAGATATTATAGCAAAGGTTCTTCTTTTTTCTATCTCTTGTCTTAAATCAACCAATCCCAATTCCTCCTTTTTAAATGTTAAAAAAGGTCTGCGATAGGCAGACCTAACCGTAGAATCATAATTATATTTAATATTGTAAGATTTATTTGCTTTCATTTCACAAAGTGAAATCTGGCTAAAATTAAATATGATATGCACTTATTCAATTTTATTATGCTCAATAAATTTATCTTCAATATCATTAAGTTGTAAACATAATAATAAGAATCAAAACAAACTAATTATAGCAAGTAACAGTTTATATTTCAAGGATTAGGAGGCTGTAAGAATTATACTTATTAAAGATAAGTAACTTTAATCTTTAATAAAATTTAGAAAAATAGCACTGAAAGGGCATTTAGCCTCAGCAATCAATATTTTTTCTAAGTTTTTAATTTAATATGAACTTGTGCATCCTGAATTTAATATTCGATTATAAAGTTGTATAATTATATTAAGATGATTATTTTTTTATAGTTTAGGAATATAAAAAAAATAAAGGTAGACAATAATATGGAAAATATTTAAGTAAGGTGGTAAGTATGAAAAGAAAAGGCAGTATAATATTTTTGATTATTTTAGGTTTAATTATCTTATTGATAGGGGGGGCATTGCTTATGTTGACTCCAGAAAAGAAGGTTGAACCTTATAGTGGCACTGTAGATAGAAGTGCACAAGATATACTATTTCAATCAGCAAAAGTAAATATTAGTGATTTATCAGCAAGAATTAGGATTGATGAGAATAGATTAGATGAACTTATAGCATCAACTAACCAAGTTAAGGATTTCAAGTCAGAGATCAAAGATAAAAAAGTAAATCTATATGTAAATACAAAGGTTTTAGATATAGTACCTTCTCAATATAAGCTCATATTAGATGCATATCCACAACAAAATAATCTTATTTTAAAACTTAATGAAGCTTATCTAGGAAGGGTTAAGCTTGCCAATAAAACAGTGATGAGTGTTTTAAAGCAGCATGAAAGTCAGTATGTAACTATAGATGAAGATCAGTCTCTAATAACAGTTAAAAATCCATATGTAATGGTTAAGAATGTTGATTTTGAAGATGATGTTTTAGGTATATTTGCATATATAGATAAAAGTAAATTACCTACTTCAATTCAAAAACAAATAGATTCCTTAAAAAACATACTTGTACAATAAAAACATGAATTGTTAAATTAAGAGTAAGGTGGTGCTAAAATGTACTGCCTTATTCTTTTATTATAGATACACAACTTCATAACTATATATCCTAGAAAAAGTATTGCATGTCGAGGCTATTTGCTGCCATTTCACGAAGCAAAATCTGGCTCAAATTTAATAGGCTCGATGCCTATTAAATTTTATTTAACATCAATTGTTTAAAGACTCAAGTTGTTTATCTTTATATAAAAACAACTCTGAAAACGTTGCCTTTTGAAGTTAATTTGGTATAATTACTTTGGGTAAATAATATTTAATAAATTTATAAAATTCTGAAATGTTATAATAAAGATATAGCTAAACAACTTCATAACCCAATCTATAATTCTGGAAAAAGCATTGCATGTCGAGGCTATTTTCCAGAATTGATTAAGGATTAAAGTTGTTTATCTTTAATATTGAAATTAATTTAGAATTTTAGAGAGTATGCAAGGTATAAGTTTATGAATTGAAATTCATTAAGGACAAGCCTGTTTACTTTCAATAAAAGTAATTATATAGGAGTTGAGTTAGGGGTATGTATAAATTAATAGCTGTTGATATGGATGGAACTTTATTAAAAGAGGACAAGACTATTTCTGAGGAAACAAAAAAAGCTATTCATAGAGCAAAGACAAAGGGTGTTAAAGTAGTTCTAGCTTCAGGAAGACCAATAGCAGGGATTACAAAATATCTAAAAGAACTAGATTTGGTAAATGAAAATGACTATGTATTAAGCTTTAATGGTTCACTAGTTCAAAATTCAAAAACAGAAGAAATAATCTCAAGAAATGTTTTAAAAGGTAGTGACTTAAAATATTTATATGATGTAAGTAAAGAGGTTGGGGTAAACATACATGGTTTCTCAAATGATGGCTGCATAACTCCAGTAATTTCAAAGTATTCTCTTCATGAAGGAGAAATAAATGGAATACCAGTACTTGAGGTAGACTATAGCAATGTAAAAGAAGATGAGGACATCATAAAGATAATGATGGTTGATGAACCAGAAGTATTAGAAGAGGCAATAAAAAATCTTCCTAAGGAAGTCTATGAAAAATACACTGTAGTAAGAAGTGCACCATTCTTCTTAGAGTTCTTGAACAAAGAAGCCAACAAAGGAGAAGGAGTAAGGGCACTAGCAGAACATCTTGGTATAAAGCAAGAGCAGGTTATATGCATAGGAGATGCAGGTAACGACCTTCACATGATACAATTTGCTGGTTTAGGAGTAGCTATGGGTAATGCCTTTGCAGAAGTAAAGGAAGCAGCAGATTATATCACAAAGACAAATGAAGATGATGGAGTAGCTCACGTAATCAAAAAGTTTGTTTTAGCATGCTAGACATACAACTTCATAGTTGAATTTATAAGTTACATACAATCTCTGTATTATCTTAAAGGTAGTATAGAGGTTGTTTTTTTACTCTTTAGACCAGTTATAAAATTGAATAATTATAGATGAATTCAAAATGTAATTTAGGACGGTCAGTTTAATTACTATACCTAAAGAGTAAAAAATAAAATATAGTTCGCCTGCCAATTTTTTTATATGCTGTAATTTTGCTAAAGAAAAATAGAAAGAATTTTATAATATATTTACTAAAATCATAAAATTACCCTCTCAATTTCACATATCTCTACGTATTAAAGTTGTAAGAAGCTCTGGGAGGTAATGGAAATGAAGTTATTAATTGTTGACAGTCAACCAATGATAAGAAACGGATTAAAGGCAATGTTGGAGTGTAGTGAAGAAAACTTCGAAGTTTTTGAAAGTGGAAATATCATTGAAGCCATATCTATTATAAGAAAAGAAAATCCAGACTTAGTATTAGTAGATATAGAATTAGGTGGGAAAAGTGGTTTGGATTTAATAAAAGAAGGAAAACGAATTTTAAGGAATTGTAAATATATCATATTAGCAGAGTATATATCTGAAATGGAGTTCTTACAAGCTGAGGAATATGGAGTTGATGGATATATACTAAAAGAGGCTTATGGAGATGAGATTTTGTATGCTGTTAAGTGTATATTGCGAGGAAAGAAGTATTATGATAGTGGGATAATATCACACAGTAGAAATAATAAGGCAATTAAGTTGTTTAATCAATTAACAGAAAGAGAAAAGGAAATTGTTGTAGAACTAGCCAAAGGCTTAAGCAATAAAGAAATAGGTCAGAACCTTTTGATATCAGAAAGTACAGTGAAAAAACATGTAAGCAACATACTAACAAAGCTCAATTTAAGCCACCGCTGCCAAGTAATACACTTTATCTATGCTGCAAATATTATAAGAAATTAAAACAACCACTCTTAAGCAGAACATATTATTTACCCTGTAAGTATTTATAGGACTTAAAGATAATAATATTTTAAATATAGAAGAATTTTAATAGATTAGATAATATTTTTAGTACTAAAGATAAATAACTTTAATTCCTAGTCAATTCAGTTATGAGGTTGTTTATCTATAATACTATTGTTAGAGTCTATAAAATAATTAGAAAAGATTAGGCTATCTAAATATGCTACATAGGCTGTTAAGTTTCACTTTGAATTTTAACATCTTATTTGCTGTCATTTCATCAAGGTGAAAATCACTAAGAAAAAGAGCTCTATGCCTTTTCATTTTGTCTTTTGGACGTGACTTTCATTAACTATAGGAATAAATTTATTTAAAAAATATATACATTATAAGAAGTAAAGTTTTCATAAGTTTGAGAGGAAATATAATGAAAGTTTTAGTGACAGGTGCAAAAGGTTTTATAGGAAAGAATTTTGTGACAAAGCTAAATGAGGATGGACAGCATGAAATAATAACTTATGATGTGGAAAACTCAAAGGAAGAACTTTATAAATATATAAAAGCTGCAGATTTTATATTTCATTTAGCTGGAGTTAATAGGCCTAAGGATGAGAAGGGATTTTTTCAAGGCAATTCGGAGTTAACAGGAGAGATAGCTCAGTTTCTTATAGATAATAATATGAAAACACCTATACTAATGACTTCTTCCATACAGGCAGAATTAGATAATCCTTATGGTCAGAGCAAAAAGGCTGCTGAGGAAAGATTGAAGGAATACTCACAAAAAACAGGAGCAAAGATTTTTATCTATAGATTACCCAATGTATTTGGAAAGTGGTGCAGACCAAACTATAATTCTGCAGTTGCTACATTTTGTTACAATATTGCAAGAGATAAAGAGGTTTGGATCTCAGATGAAAATAAGGAGTTAACCTTAGTTTATATAGATGATGTAGTGAGTACATTGATTAAAAGCTTAGATAGTAATGAAGAGTCAAAGAATTATTATTATTCTGTAGAAACTGTATATAAGACAACATTAGGAGAGATTGTAAGTAAAATAAAAAGTTTTAGAGAGATAAGAGATACTTCAATAATACCCAATATGAAAGACGACTTTACAAAGGTATTGTATTCAACATATCTATCTTACCTAGAAGAAGATAACTTTTCATACAAGTTGAATAAGAAGGCAGATAATCGAGGGTGGCTAACTGAGTTAGTTAAGTCAAAGGAATTTGGGCAAATGTTTGTTTCAAAGACTTTTAAGGGAATAATCAGAGGAAATCACTATCATCACACAAAAGTAGAAAAGTTCATTGTAGTTCAGGGAGAGGCTATAATCAGATTTAGAAAAATTGATGAGGATAAAGTAATTGAATATAGAGTTACTGGGGAAAGTCCTGAAGTTGTAGATATACCATCAGGATATACTCATTCCATTGAGAATATTGGAGAAGAGGAAGTTATAACATTATTTTGGGCAAATGAAATTTTTAACCAAGAACAGCCAGACACTTATTTTAGTGAGGTGGTTAAGCAGTGAAAAAACTCAAAGTAATGACCATTGTAGGAACAAGACCGGAAATAATAAGATTATCAGAAGTGATTAAAGCCTGTGATAGATACTTTGATCATATACTTGTGCACACAGGACAGAATTGGGATTATACGTTAAACGATATTTTTTTTCAAGATCTTGAGCTTAGAAAACCTGACCACTTTTTAGGGGTAGTGGGTAAAGATCTTGGAGAAACCATGGGAAATATAATAGCCGAATCCTATAAGATAATAAAAAAAGAACAACCAGATGCATTATTGGTTTTAGGGGATACAAATAGCTGCCTAAGTGCAATTTCTGCAAAGAGATTAAAGGTACCAATTTTTCATATGGAAGCTGGAAATAGGTGTTTTGATCAGAATGTTCCAGAAGAAATCAATAGAAAGATAGTAGATCATATCAGCGATATAAACCTAGCATATACAGAGCACAGCAGAAGATATCTTTTGAGTGAAGGAATTAGAAAGGAACATATATTTGTTACTGGTTCTCCTATGCAGGAGGTTTTAACAAAGAATATGGATAAGATAGAGAAGTCTAATGTGCTTCAACAGTTAAACCTTCAAAAAGATAATTATATATTAGTAAGTGCTCATAGAGAAGAGAATATAGATAATGATAAGAATTTATTCTCATTAGTAGAAGCCTTGAATACAGTGGCTGAAACATATAAGATGCCTATAATATATTCAACCCATCCAAGAAGCTGGAAGAGGATTGAAGATAAGAATATTAAATTCAATCCACTGATAAGACAATTAAAACCCTTTGGATTCTTGGATTATAACAAGCTTCAAATGAATGCCTTTTGTGTACTTTCTGACAGCGGAACTTTAAGTGAAGAATCAGCAATATTAGGATTCCCAGGAATATTAATAAGAACAAGTACTGAAAGACCAGAAGTGCTTGATAAAGGTACTGTTGTAATTGGAGGTATAACTCAAAAAGATATAGTGCAAGCTGTAGAGTTGAGTAGAGCAATGTATGAAAACAATGAAAAGACAGTATTAGCTGAGGATTATATTGATGAGAATGTATCTGTTAAGGTTGTTAAAATTATTCAAAGTTATACAAAGATAATAAATGAATTAGTCTGGAAAAAGGATTAATGCAATGTTTATAATTTATCAGTATTGTAAAGTATTTAAATGATTATTTATTTAGTAAATTTATAGATATAATCCAATTTGGGGAAAGAAATAAATTAATTTTGTATAAAAAAAGCAGAATATAAATCTGCTTTTTTCTTATACATTTTAAATATGTTATTTATCCCACTAAAGTTCTTTCACTATGTAATTTCTCTTCTACCTCACTCTTTTTTTTCGATTTATGTAACACTGATTGTATCTGTGTAACTGTTCGGTTGAATTCACGTCGCCATTCTTCAAAATTAGCTACATATAAGTTCTCATAATAAGAAACTTCCTTTAAAACTATATCATCTTTTAAAAAGTGTGATTTTTTAAAATACTTCCCTAAATATGTGTCCTTAACACACAAATAATATAAGTCGTCATTGTAAGAATTAATATGACTTATAAATTCATCTGGTAATAGATTGAAGATTCTTTTTTGATTAGAAATTTTTTGTTGTACTAGCAATGGTATATTATCTTTTAGTGATTCTCCATATTCTTGAAAGAATTCTGTAATTTCTAAGTTTATTTTACGATATCCTCTTACGGTTACAAGTAAATAAAATGTAATATACTCTATTAATACTAATCCAATAAATAAAGGCTTAGATTTAAAATCTAAAATACTAAATATACTATAATTAATAACAATCCAAATTAGTGTATAATGGATAGGCCAAAACATACCAAAGAAATCACTAACAAAGTTAGGTTCTTTACTAAGTTTTGTACATTCGGACAAAACGTTATTTATACGTATATTGTCATGTAATAGGTTTTTAATTTCATCTAAATTGTCAAGTGTTTCCTTTTTATTTTTTAATTTCAGTTCACTTTCTTTTTTCTTTTTTGATTCAAAATCACTTAAAATTCTATCAATATTTATGTCTGACAAATTAATCCCTCCAATTATGTATATATGTCGATATGTTATATTATAGTATAAATTTACTAAAAGTTAAATATTACCCCTCTAATTTTATTTATATTTACGTACTGGAAAATTAAGAAGTTATGTAATATTGTGTAAATTAGATTCTGTACGTTATTAAGTATATAGTACTAGATAAGTAGATAGCCTTAGTGTAATTTACGCTTGGGTGGGAGAATATATTAATATTTATTAGTTTCAAGTTCCCACCTGTGAGAGTTGGCGTAGGTGGTGAGTAGTTGATTCAGTAAATGCTAATATATTGGGTGTTGTATTGAATAAAGTAGATGTTAAAGCAGGATATGGTTATAATTCTTACTATTATTATGGAGAAAAAGAAAGAAAGAGCAGACGTAAGAAATAAGAAATAAAGAAATAAAAAATAGAGATATAAAAACACTGTTGAATAGCAGTCTTTGTTTTCACTCAATTATGAAGTAAAATTAAAAGTATAGAATTTTATTTCATAGGAGTTATTCAAATGATACGAGAAAGAAAAGAAGCACAATGTGAGATTGAAGTGGTTATGCTTGAACAATTAGTTCCTCAAGATCACTTGCTAAGAAAAATAGATAAATACATAGATTTCTCATTTATTAGAGATTTAACTAACGATTTGTATTGTCATACAAATGGTCGTCCAGGAGTAGATCCTGTTGTTTTATTTAAGATACTTTTTATAGGATACCTTTACGGCATACGCTCCGAAAGGCAGCTAGTGAGAGATATAGAAGTCAACTTAGCCTATAGATGGTT
>NZ_BOPZ01000008.1 GCF_018332455.1 Clostridium polyendosporum | reverse complement strand
TTCTCGTATCATTTGAATAACTCCTATGAAATAAAATTCTATACTTTTAATTTTACTTCATAATTCAGTAAAAACAAAGACTGCTGACACTTTGTCAGCAGTCTGAAAAAATAACCCTGCATAAAGCAGGGTTATTTTTTTATCCTATATATTTATATACCTTATTTAAAATCTCTTCTTTTCTAACTCCTGAAGTTTCTAAAATATTTATAGCTTCCTTAGAAACTTCTTTAATTATATCTTCATTCTTGATTGAAGCTAGATTTATTTTTACATTGAGCATAGCTCCCTCAATACCAGCATGAAGCATTATAGCTGCGACACCGGCATCTGATACTGCGTTCTTATTTCCATAATCTGCAGCAAAATCTATATTATCATAAAATTTTATACAATATTTCATAAGTTCAAGCGGAACATACATAGCATCTATGAGCGCATCGTTTATTTTCTCTTCTCGCTCATTTTTTTGCTCATCTGTATCTTTAGGTAATTTGTACGCAGCAATTACTTTATTAAAGACTTCTTTATCCTTATCCATAAAAGTTAATGCATTTTCATAAAAATCTTTGGACTCTATATTATATCCATTTAGCTTATCCTTTAAATCCTCAGCTAGATTTTCATATGCTTTTTTCCCTACCGTTAAGCTATATACCATAGAATTTAAAGCTCCTGCTAAAGATGCAGATAGCGCTGCAACACTGCCTCCCCCTGGCGTAGGTGAACTTGATGCAAGTTCTTTTATAAATTCCTCTACATTAAGTTTTGCAAGCATTATTTTTCCTCCTCATTATATATCTTCTTATTGCTTTAAAATCATTTGTTTAACATATATATAATAAGCTTTTTTGGTTTCTTTTCCAAGCTTTTTATCTTATCTAAATGTAATCTTTTCTGTCGATAAATATCAAGAGTGCTATTTTATAAACATAAAACTAACCATATCAAGTCTGCTTAGTTTTAACCACATTTCATTTTTTAAAATAAAACTTAACAGGTATGAAGCCTATTAAAGATACACAACTTCAAGCCTTAAATAATTAATGAAAATAGCAAAGAAAGCATCATGGAACCCATGATGCTATTTATTATCTGAATATAGAATTTGCCACTGGTTGGTAAAAACATATTCCTTAATATCCTTTTTCTCACTATACTCTTTTTCATCTTCTCCAATTCCTAAAGGAGTCATTGCAACTACTCTATAATCTGATGGTACATTTAAAATACTTCTTATGTTATCTTCATCAAAAGCACCAATCCAACAGGTAGAATAACTTTCTGCAGTAGCTGCTAATATAAAATGTTCCATAGCAATAGCTGCATCTACTAAATAATATTCCTTCCCAGCTACTTCTCCTGACTTCTCAGGACAAGCTACAATTACCACTACCATCGGAGCATCTTTTATAGCTTTAGAAGCTTTATCATCCTTATTAAGGATTTCTTCGCTTATACTATCCTTTAACTTATTATCATCAATAAGTATTAATTTATAGCTACTTCTATTTTTCCATGAAGGCGACATCATAGCTGCATTTATCATTCTATCTAAACTCTCTTTATTTACCTTGTCACCTTTATATTTATAAATACTTCTTCTTTTATATATTACATCGTAAAAGTCCATACTCATCTCTCCTTTGATTGTCTATCAAGATTAGTATGTGTTTGGATAAAAATATTATTACAGAACTTTACTTAACTAACGTATATATATATCCTGCATATATCCAAAAAATTAACGATATAAAACTTACTATATAAGCTATACTAGCTTCAAAAATATTTATTGATACTATTGCTAATAACATTGAAATAATTACTATTGAAAGTACTCTTTCTTTTTTGTTCAATATCCTATCAGTTCTTATAATTATGAATATAAAAAATGTTAACAAAAAGATCATCCAAGAAATAACCGCAAATAATCCGTTCGCAGTAAAAATCTGAAGAAAAATATTATGTAATCCTCCACCTTCTATCCCTGATAATTCACTCTTAGAATATTGTTTCACAGCATTAACTAAATTATAATTTCCAACGCCAAATAATATGTTATGTTTTATTACACCTGTAGCCGTAGTCCATAGCTCATATCTACCAGATAAAACTTTTTCTATCTTATTTGCTTTGTATAAGTTGTTCACAATAATTCCTAATCCACCTAAGCCAGTTAATATATAAACAAGTCTAAAATAAATATTCTTAACATAAATAAATACTATAAAAACTAGAAATACTACAATACCAAGCTTAGCAGATCTACCACCAGACTTTGTTAAAACAAGAAGCTGTAAACCAACATTGATAAAATACGGAAGCATTCTATTTACTTTAATATCTTTCTCTAATGCAATTACAATTAAACTCATAATTATAGATATCGCACATGCAATCCCGAAAGTATTTTCATTTGTATATAAACCAATAAAGGCACCTTCATAAAGATATCCATATGGGTTACCGTGAAATGTTATATAACTTTTCCGAATAAAAAGAATAAGACTTACTGATGAAAGAATAAAGGTTATTAAGATAAAAACCTTACAAATATCAGCTATCTCTGTTTTTACTTTATCCCTGTTCTTTTCTTTTACAGAAAATCCAACAACAAAAAACATTATTGCATTTATAAATAAAGGTATTAAGTTATTAAAGTTTCTATTAATTATAAAACCTGAAATAAATTGAAAAACTAAAAAAATAATTAAAGATAACTTTATAATATTAAAGTTTAAAAAAGACCTTTTATATATCTCATCAACAAATAAGATTACACCCCATAAAAGCATTATCTTACTTCCAATATGGGATACTATTTTGATTTCTGAAAACATAGTTACATAAAATAAAGATAACAATAAATATGCTATTTTAAAGTAAAAGGTCTCTGTTATATACTCTATTATTTTTTTCATACTATCTCCCTATATACCTTAATAACTTGATTAATAATATTTTCTTCTGAAAAGTTCTCAATGCATTTCCTTCTAATATAATTAGGATCATAACCGGAAGCCCCTAAAAACATATAACTCATTGCATTTTTCAATTCATTAATTTCATCAATATCTACTAATAGACCGTTATATTCTTCCACAATCTCTTCCGCCCCACCATTTCTAGTAGCTATTATAGGCTTGCCACACGCAAGGGCTTCAATATATACCACTCCAAAGGTTTCATATCTCGATGCTAAAATAAAGGTGTCACATTTATTCATCTCCTCTGAAACTTGTTCTCTCGATAAAGCACCTAGGAAGAACACCTTATTTTCTATTCCAAACTCCCTCGATAAAGCTATAAGATTTTCTCTTTGGCTTCCATCTCCTCCAATAACTAACTGTGCATTCTTATCTTTAAATCCTGCTGAGAAGGCTTTAAGTAAAGTATCCATTCCTTTGCCTTCCTCTAAAAAAGCACAACTAAAAAATCTAAAGGTTTCTTCTTTTTTCTTTATTTTATTAGGATAAAAAGTACTTAAATCTACTAAATTATGTATTATTTTAATATTAGAATTCACTGTATGATCTTTTAATTCTTTTTTTAGATTATTGCTTACAGTAATTAATACATTAGCAGTATTATAAGAATTTTCAATGTGCTTTATATAACTTTCTCTAAGATATAAACTATTCTTAAGAGAGGAATGCTCTGTTATAACTAAGGGTATATTATACTTTTTACTAAGATAAGCTGCACTAATTCCTCCCCATAGAGAAGAATGAGCATGAATAATGTCTATCTTTCCTTCTCTCTTCTCAATAAGTTTATACAACTTTTCTAACCTTTTATTAAAAACCTTAAACATAAGTGAACTTTTTGGAAGAAAGTTATAGTTTTTATATCTATATGTTTTTAAACTATCTTCATCATTAATATAAATACCTTTTTTTTCATTAATCTTTCCAATTAAGGTCAGTGGCCAAATTTCATTATATGCTATTGTAACCTTTACTCCAGCTCTTTGAAGTGCTAATGCTTGCTCTTTAAAAAAACTTCCATGTACTTTATTTCTAGTAGATGAATACCATGATGGTACTATCAAAACATGCATTATAATTCTCCTAACCTTTTAAGATATTATTAAGTTTATGTGATATATTACTCCACTCATACTCTTCAATTGGAGGCACTTTAAAGTTTTTATCTTCATAAATCTTACCAATATTAAGCAATGTATTTTTTATTTCCTTTTTCTTATTATTGGTCATTATACATTTATGTTTATCTTTTACTAGTGATATTAAAGGATCCTTTTCATCCCCCAAAATAGTATAAATTAGACTGTTAGTGCCAAAATAATCATATATCTTTGCTGGTATTTGCTTAGAATTCTTATTCCCAAACAATAAGAGGACCTGTGAATTAAGCATATATGATAAAGCCTCTCTATATGGTATTCTCGACTTTACTGTTACTGTATTTAATGCTTCTAAACTTGTTTTTGCATTTTCATCATCTATGTTACCAAAAAATAATATATTGAAATTTTCAGCAAAAGCATTCTCTTCCTGTTCTAATTCCTTTACTGCTTCAATAAAAGGGTAGATATCTCTTAACTTAATAAATATTTCTCCAGCATATATAATATTTATTTTATTATCAAAAATTAATGAAGGTTTATTATAAGATAATATTTCATCATAAATTTTTCTGTTATATCCCCTAGTAATGAAAAAAGTTTTTTCTTTTTGTATGTTATAAGTTTTAATATAATCCTGCCTATTTTCTTCTGTTACATAAATAAACTTATCTGCATTATTAATAATTTTATTTTCTAGATAAGCTTCTATCTTTCTTCTTAGTATCCAACTGTTCTCCCTAGTTGAGTCCTTGAGCCAAGGGTCACTCCAATAAGTAATCCAAGGAATTTTTTTAAATTGTTTTTTTATCTTTAAAGCACACAAGTGACTTGATGGTGGTTCGTGCATGGAAAATATTACGTCAATTCTTTCTTTTTTCATAAGTTCTATGCCTACTTTGGAAGCCTCTCTTACCCAATTTGTATACATATCTGGAAATATAAATTTATTTTTTATGCCTCTTAAAATAGAGGTTTTCAACCCACTCCTAGAACCACTATCTTTATATCCATTATATCTTTTAGGCATAATTTTATTAAATATTTTCCCTCCACTTATTGCGTACACTTTTACTCTCTTATCTAACAACTTAAAAACTTCTTCATCATAATATATAGAATCTTTAGGAAAATCAACAGTGAGAAGATGTATTTCATTTCCTTTTATCTTACATAAATTATTTAAATACATTAATGTTTCTATTGATGCTGAATTATTAATCATTGGAGAATAACAAGCTATAAAAAGAATTTTCATTATATCCTCCTACTTTCTCTCGTCCTTTACTACTTTTATCAGGAACTTAGGAATGCTTTTAAGTCTTTTAATCCTCCAGGGCTCTTTTGTTACTCTATATAACCATTCTAGTCCTAGGTTTACCATCCATGAAGGAGCTCTTTTTACATTGCCCGCAATAACATCAAAGCTTCCCCCTACCCCCATATAAATTCTACATGGTAACTTATCCATATATTTTGCAATAAATGTCTCTTGCCTTGGGCATCCCATTGCGACAAAAATTACATAAGGGTTATTATACCTGATATCATTAAGTACATCATCACAGTTATTTAAATCAAAGTACCCATCATGAAGGCCACTTATTCTTAATCCTGGATATTTCTTTAATAAATTTTCTTTACATTTCATTACAACATCTTCTGTTGAACCTAATAAATATATACTCTTGCCATCTATGCAGCTCTTTTTTATAATCTCTTCCATTACTTCAATTCCAGCAATCTTTTCTTTAATAGGTTGTTTAACTATTTTTGATGCAATAACAGTACCAATCCCATCTGGTATAATAATTGCATTGTTATTTTTAAAGCTATTATACAAAATTTTATTTTCTAAAGCTGTGTATAATACCTCTGGATTTCCAGATACAATATTTACCTTATTATATTTCTCCAAGTTTCCAATTAATTGTTGTTTTGTTCCTGAAAAAACATCATACTTTAAGATTTTAACATACATAATTAAAACCCCTTTACCTTTGTCTATCTTTGATATATATCAATTATTTGCTTTATAAAAGAGTTAAATGAAAAATTACTATTAACATAATTTTGTCCATTATCTGATATAGCTTTTAAGTCTATCTCATCATCAAGAACCTCTTTAATTACAGAATAAAGTTCATTGGTATCACCAGGATTAACTATTAACCCATTTTCTTTTTGAGCTATCATATCTGTTAAAGCACCTACCTTAGTACATAAAATAGGCTTGCCTAAACTCATTGCTTCAAGTATCACATATGGCATACCTTCTTTTACTGAAGGTAAAACAAAGAGGTCAAAAGAATTCATAATATCTAAATTATCTTTTCTATATCCTAAAAAAACAAAATCATTATATCCTCTACACTCTTCTTTTATATTTTGTAATGTTGGTCCCTCACCAGCAAAAACAGTTTTAAAATTATATCCTTCTTCATATAACCTTTTTAATGCATTTACTAAATAAATATGTCCCTTAGTTTCATAAAAATTTGAAACAGTACCTATAACAAAACTAGACTTATTTATTCCTAATTCCTTTTTCATTGCCTCTGAAGACTTTAAGCTGTTAATTTCTACGTCCTCTATAGCATTAGGAATATAATACAGACTACTTTTTCTGCATAAATTGTATTCCAATGCACACTGGTAATCTTTTTTTGAAACAGCTATTATTGTCTTTCCAAATTTGCCACCTATATACTCAATTATTGTATATATCAATTTCTTAATCTTCTTCATTGGTTCATTAAAAACAAAACCATGCGCAGTGTATATAATTTTGTCAACTGAAGCTAGTCTAGCGGCAATTCTTGCTATCAATCCTGCCTTTGAACTATGACAATGTATTACATCATAACCTTTCTCTTTAAATAAATTCTTTAAAAAAATTATATTTTTAAAATCCTCACTTGCATTAATCTCTCTTACCATATAAGGATCATTAATAAAATTAATCCCTAATGCTTTTATTTTATCTTCTAATTCTCCACCTCCAGAAGCTATGACTTCAACCTCATAGCCTCTTTCTTTTAAGGCTTTACTTAAAAGAAGAACATGCTTTTGTGCTCCTCCCATTTCTGAAAGTGTTATAACTTGTGCTACTTTCTTCCTCATCTGACCCAAACCTTTCTAGTAAAAGTAAAATCTAGTAAAGTGCTAATTATATCATTAATTATAGCACATTTACTAGACTTTCAAAGGTTAATTTTCATCTATATCTATGGTTATTTCATTGTTTGATGCTAACATTAATTCTCCTAAAGATAATTCTTCCTTTACGCCTTCGGAGCTTTCCTTCATAAACATTATCTTAATTGTTTGAAGTATTAACTTTAGATCTAATAAGATTGAATAATTTTTAATATATAATATATCGTATCTAACCTTATCCTCTGGTGTAGTTGAATATTTACCAAGTACTTGAGCCAAACCAGTTAATCCAGCTTTTACAATAGTTCTATATTTATAATCTGGTATTTCTTTCTTAAATTGTTCTACAAAGAAAGGTCTTTCCGGTCTAGGTCCTACCACACTCATATCACCTTTAAGAATGTTAAAAAATTGTGGTACTTCATCTAATCTTGTAGCCCTCAAAATTCTACCAACCTTAGTAATTCTAGGATCTTCTTCACCAGCTAATACTGGTCCTGTTAGCTTTTCTGCATTCATTACCATTGTTCTAAACTTTAGAACATTAAAAGTTTTATCATTTTCTGTGACTCTTTCTTGGCCATAGAAAATATTTCCACCATCATTTAGTTTAATTGCTATAATTACAAAAACCATTATTGGGCTGGTTATTATAATACCAATTAATGAAATAATAATATCTAATAGTCGCTTAAAAAATCTTTGCTCAAGAGTTAGTCCTAACTTCTGTACTTTAAACATAGGTATATCATCTGCTCTATTTAACTTTGAGTTTAAAAGAGCTATTTCGTATATATCAGGAATTATATATATACTTTTTCTATTAGCAAGACAACTATCTACTATTTCTCTCTTTATTTGATTATCTACATCATTACATATAAAAACTACATCAACCTCATCAAGATAACCTTTAATACTTTTGCTTTTGCTATTACAAATATATTTAATATTATATAGGTCCCTCTGTTTTAATAATATTTTTTTAGTTAAATACTCTAAAGATCCGTTACCTATAATAAGTGAATCTTTTACTCCATGAGAAATTCTATTTAATTTCCATACAACTGTTCTCCAAAGACAAAGAATGACAAATTGCACAACAGTACCTACTATTAATACACTTCTAGGGTATGCAAATCCTCTTGCAAAAAAGGTAATAAAAGCAGTAGTTATAAATAATGCAATTGTAGTCAAACCTATAGAATAAATTGTTTCACCTAAACTTTTTTTAAGTAAATCACTAAGACCAAAGACGTACATAAATATTAAATAAGCTATTATAATAAAAGGAATAATATCTATAAAAGGTCGTATATTATATTCTGGAGGATTAAATTCAAACAAAACCAAAAATGATATATATACTGATGTAACTATTAAAATCGAATCTACTAAAAACGTACCAAATTTAAACAACTCTGTTACAGCGCTATTTCTTTTCATAATCCACCTCATAATTACAATATAACACTTAATAATTGTACACTTTATACATATCAAAGTCAAACCTTAGTTAAAAGTCCAACTTAATAAAACTAAGCGCCCATACATCTTATTAATTTTAGCCAAATTTCACTTCGTGAAATAACAGTAAATAAAAAAGTAATCAGCAGTGCCAATTACTTTTTAAACAGTCTTGATAAGAACCCCTTCTTCTTTTCATTTTTTATTTCCAATGGATATACCCCTTCACCGCTTAATATCTTTTCTTCGTTGTCTACTATCCATAGAAATAAATCCTGATTTATCTTTTTTATTTGATTAATTCCACTAGAAATACTTGTATCTCTATTCCCATTATTATGTGCATCACTGCCAATGAAATGAATCATATTTTTTTCTACGAGCTTCAAAGCAGTTTCCTTAATAGCACTTCCATAAAGACCCGTTAAACTACCCGCATTGATCTGAGCTAAATTTCCCTGTTCTAACAAATCTTTTAAAACATCAAGATTGTTAGCAATCTTAAAATTTCTTTCTGGATGAGCAATTATAGGAGTAACCCCGCACAATCTAAGATTATAAAGAACATCTTCTGTATACAAAGGAATTTCTCTCATAGGAAGTTCAATTAGCATATAATTTTTTTCATTTATACACCAAATTTTCCCTTCCTTATAAAGTTCTAGAAGATTGGGGGTAAGGTAAACTTCTAACCCCTTAACAACCTGTATGCCTATTTCCTCACCAAGTTTACTTACACTAAGAAATTTTTCGTCATATATTTCCTTCTGTATTTGAAAATCCCCAGATATATAATGAGATGTAGCACATATACATCTTGTCCCCTCATTGTATGCATTAATAAGCATATCTTTTGTAACCTCTAGTGAAACCGACCCATCATCTATTTCTGGTACTATATGACTATGTAAATCTAACATATTACTCCACCTTTATTTAGCATAATATCCATAGTATTTACTATAATAATATTCATTAGCTTTAGTTGGAACCATGTTAAATATTACACCAGTAAGTTTTCCACCAACTTTATCAATCATTTCTTTTGACTTCACAATTGCTTTCTTTTCAGTCTTTCCATAACTTGCCACTAGTAAAGTACCATCAGCATTTACTGATAGAAGTTGAGCATCTGTAACTGCAAGAACTGGTGGAGCATCTATTAAAACTATATCAAAAATCTCTTTAAGCTCATTAAGATATTTTACCATAGCCTTGCTTCCAAGAAGCTCTGATGGATTAGGTGGCACTGTTCCACAAGTAAGAATATATAAGTTCTTAACTTCAGAAGTTTTTAAACATTCTTCTATTTTTTTCTCTCCTATTATAACATCTGATAATCCCCCTGAATTAGGAATACCAAACTGTTTATGTATAGTTGGCTTTCTAAAATCACAATCCATAAGAAGTACCTTTTTTCCTGATTGAGCCATTGTTACTGCTAAATTAGATATAACAGTGCTTTTTCCTTCTTGTGGACTTGAAGATGTTAATACTAGCAATTTAACTTCACTATCTAAAGAAGCGTACTGTATATTAGTTCTTAATGTTCTAAAAGCTTCTGCAGCCCTTGACTTTGAACCTATTAAAGATATTATATTCTTTTTCATCAAATTCTCCCCCATTATTCTTCGATTGTAGGTATTACTCCAATAACTGGTATTCCTAATAACTTAGTTAATTCTTCCTCATCTTTAACAGTATTATCTAAATATTCAAGTAAGAATGCAACCCCTATTGAAAGCATTAATCCAACAAAAAATGCTACTGCTATATTTAATAGAGGTTTAGGACTGTCTGGCTTTTGTGGTGCACTTGCTCCATCTACAAGTTGAACATTATCTTGATTTTTAATTTCTGTTGATACTTTTTTAAGTGATTTAGCAACTTGATTTGCTATTTCTGCTACCTGATCTTTATTAGTTGAACTTACAGAAATATTTAAAAATTCTGTAGTACCCTTTGGTGTAGCAGATATCATATTAATAAGCTCATCTGCAGTGATATCAAGGTTTAATTCTTTAATAACATCTTCAGCTATTACTCTTTTTTTCACAAACTCACTATAGGTTTGAACAAGTTTTTGATACATCATAACATCATTGTAATTAGGTTTAGTGCTATCAGCTACCTTATCATTATTACCAATTATAACAGCAATATCAGCCTTATATACTGGTTTTATTACAAAGTAACTAATTACTGCACTTAATACAGTGCAACTTAGAGTAACAATTATAATAAGCAAAATTCTCTTCCTGATAATATTAAAATACTCTTTTAATTCCATTTTCTTATCCCCCCAATATCTCCTCTAGTTTTTTAACAATTTCATCCTCATTATTTATTTTTTTTGCTATTTTAAGATGAAGCTTAGCGTTTTCTAATTGGTTCATATTAATATAACACATAATTATATTAGTACATACCTCTACATCCTTTGTTGCATCAAAAGCTTTCCTAAAATAATTAACTGCAGTTTCGTAATCTCCTAGACATGCATAATTTATTCCAAGTTCATTAACTGTCTCTACTATAGAACTATCTAGTCTTAAACTTTCGTTTAAATAATATATTGCTTTCTCGCTATTAGATAACTTTCTATATGCTACTGCTATATAGTAATAGATAAGAGCATTATCTGTAAATATATCTAATAGAGGTAACAACCTTTCAAGAGCTTTTATAGGTTCTTCTTCTATAAGCTCTTTTCCCTTTTCATAGTCTACAATAACTTTTAACTCATCATATAATAATTCTACCTCTTGAGTTTTTTCTCCCCTTAAATTTATATATTCACTTATAGATATAAATGCTTTAAAGTGCTCTCCCTCATCTTTTAACATTAAGGCCTCATAAAAATAAGGAAATGCTTCATTAGGATAAGCTAATTTACATTCTTCAATAGCTTGAAGTTGAACTTCTTTAGAACTTTTATCAATTTCTCTAATGGTCTCTCCCACTAATAAAAGTTTTTCTTGAAATTCAACACTATTTTCTAATTCTATTAACCCCTTTAATAAAATAAAGGCATCTTCATATTTTTTCACTTTAATAGTATCGGAAATAATACTCTTAATACAAACAATAGAATCATTAATTGAATGTAATAGTTTTTTATAATCATTAGCAAATCTTAAATTTTCATCTGCTCCTAAAGCATAGAACATACCCTCTATAAAATAATAAATGGGTAAATTATTAATTTTATATTCATTATTAATACTTGTTGATATGTATTTAGCACTTATAGGTATGTATAAATCTTTATTTTCAAAATCAATATGTAGTGCGCCTATAGCTTTTAAAAATTCATTTTTATTTACTTCCAAAAAAAGCATTTTTGATAATTTTTCTTTGAAAAGTGAACTATAATCCAATACATTCACCCCCATATATGTAAAATTTGTTGCTATCATTAAAAATGATAGCAACATAATTATAGTTAATTATTAGTCAAATTTTGAGTTGATAAGAACCATAACTTCATCAGTATATTTCTTAATTTTTTCTTCTGCATCCGCTATGCTATTTCCAACAATAGATAGATAAACTTTCATTTTTGGTTCTGTTCCAGAAGGTCTTACTACAAACCATGAATCATCTTCAAGTATAAATTTTAACACATTTGACTTAGGTAATTCAATGTTATTAGTTTCATTTTTAACCAAATCTGTCTCTAAACTTAACTTATAGTCAAATCTTTTAACAATCTTAACTCCATTTAAAGCATCTAAAGGATTATTTCTTAAGCTATCTATACAATTAGCTATCTTTTCTTGTCCTTCTTTACCTGCTAATTCTAAGGATACAAGATTTTCTTTGTAAAAACCATACTGATTATATATATCTATAAGTCCATCATATAAAGTCTTACCCTTAGATTTGTAATATAATGTCATTTCCGCTATTAACATAGATGCTACTACTGCATCCTTATCTCTAACATACTCTCCTGCTAGATAACCATAGCTTTCCTCAAATCCAAACAAGTACTTATACTCTCCTGATTCTTGGAATTGTTTAATTTTCTCTCCAATGTACTTAAATCCAGTTAAGACATCTAATAGAGCAATATCAAATTCTTCTGCCATCTTTCTTACAGCTTCTGTTGTTACAATTGTCTTTATCACAACACCATTTGATGGTAATTCATTTCTTTCCTTTAATGACTCAAGAATATAATGAGTTAAAAGCATTCCTGTTTGGTTACCAGTTAATACTCTATATTCTCCTTCATTATCTTTAACTACAGCACCGATTCTATCGCAGTCAGGATCTGTACCAAAAATAATATCTGGTTGTATTTCCTTTGCTAAATCAAGAGCAATTTTAAATACTGCTGGTTCTTCTGGATTTGGATATGAAGCTGTTGGGAAGTTTCCATCTGGAAGTTCTTGTTCCTTTACAACAGTAACATTCTCATAACCTAATTCAGATAATATTCTTCTAACCGGTACATTACCAGAACCATGAATTGGAGTGTATATTATCTTTAGATCTTTTGCTTGTTCTTTAACAAGCTCTTTTCTTATTGTAAGACCCTTAGTCTTTTCTATATAAACCTTATCTACTTCTTCACCTATATAAACAAGTAAACCTTTTGCTAAAGCTTCTTCTTCACTAATTGTCTTAATTTCTGCATAATCTACAACATTATTAACATATCCAATTATAGCTTCAGCTGGTTCATCAGTAACCTGTCCACCATCTTCACCATAAACTTTATATCCATTATATTGCTTAGGGTTATGTGAAGCAGTAATTACTATACCTGACTTACATCCTAACTCTCTTACAGTAAATGAAAGCACTGGTGTAGGTCTTAAGCTTTCAAAAAGATAAACCTTTATTCCATTAGCGCAAAGAGTTAATGCAGCTGATTTTGCAAATTCCTTTGACATATTTCTTGAATCATAGGCAATAGCCGCAGACTTTTCTTCTAAATATGTTGCATTTAAGTAGTTTGCTAATCCTTGAGTAGCTTTTCCTACAGTATAGACATTCATTCTATTAGTTCCAGCACCAATAACACCTCTAAGACCACCTGTACCGAAGTCTAATTCCTTATAGAATCTATCTTCGATTTCTTTTTCATTAGTAATATTTTTTAATTCTTCTTTAATTTCTTCCCCGATTGTTGCTGAGTTTAGCCACTGATTGTATTTTTCCATATATAACATCTATATCCCTCCCTTAGTTCTGACATAGAATATTATACAACAAAAAAAGTAAAATTTAAACTTTTATTTTCATAAAATTGTAAAAAATCACAAAAACAACCCTATGTTTCCATAGGGTTTAGCCTATCCTTTATTTTCTTGAGGTTCTACAGCTTCGACAAGTTTTTGTTCATAACTAACTGAACCGAGTACAGCATCAATATCATCTATAATTGATATTTCAGAAGCTACTTCTAAATCACCAACAGTATAAATAGTTCCTATAGAGGAGTCCTTTACGTTCAATTCAAAATACTTTGGTAAATCTTCTGGTTTACATAGCACCTTTACATTTGCCTTTTCTTTTTGAATTACAGCACCAAATCTGTTGAGCATTTCCTCACCAACAAAATGTATGGGAACAGTAGTAGTAACCTTTTTATCTTTCTGTATTTCTTCTAAATCAATATGAATAATCTTATGAGAAAGAGGATCCCTTTGTACTTCTTTAATAATTGTACTATGTTCACTTCCATTAATACCAACATCAACTATTCCATGCTCTCCTTTTTTACAAATAGCATGATGTAGTTCTAATTCTCCTATTTCAAATAATATGTTTGTCATTCCGGTTCCATAAATTATACCAGGAATCTTACCTTGTCTTCGACGCTTTTTAGCATCATGATGTGAGTTTTTAGATCTTGTTTCTACTTTCAATACTTCCATTTTTATCCCTCCTTTCACATATTATTATCTGAAAAAATTAATATTATACATGGTGAAAATTTATATTGCATTCCAATAATTGATAACATATAATAATATTGTTTTTCACAGGCTTATTAATATTTTGAAAGAAGGTGTGGTATCAAAGTGTACAGATTAGACCAAAATGAAACTCCACTTTTTGACGCCCTAATGGAGTATGTTAATAGAGGAACAGTTCCATTCCATGTTCCAGGTCATAAAAAAGGTATAGGAATGGACGAAGAATTCAAGAATTTTATAGGTGAAAATCCATTTAAGATAGATGTAACAGTATTCAAACTAGTTGATAGTTTACATCATCCTACAGGACCAATAAAGAAAGCTCAAGAACTAGCAGCAGATGCTTATGGTTCAGATGCAGCATTCTTTTCAATCCATGGAACATCAGGTGCTATTCAAGCAATGGTAATGTCAGTAGTTAGTTCTGGGGATAAAATTATTATTCCAAGAAACGTTCATAAGTCAATTACAGCTGGTATTATTCTGAGTGGTGCGGTTCCAGTATTTATGCAGCCTGAACTTGATAAGCAGGTTGGTATTGCTCACGGAGTTGCCCCTGAGACTGTGAAAAAAACTTTAGAAGACCATCCTGATGCAAAAGCCGTGTTAATAATCAATCCAACTTACTATGGTGTTGCAACTGATATTAAGAAAATTGTTGATATAGTTCATAGTTACGATATACCACTAATAGTAGATGAAGCTCATGGTCCTCACTTGGGATTTAATGGTGAACTGCCAACATCCGCAATGCAGGCAGGAGCAGATATCTGTGCACAGAGCACTCATAAAATAATAGGTGCTTTAACTCAATGTTCACTACTTCAAGTTAGAAGCAAATATATTGACCCAACAAGAGTTCAACAGATCTTAAATTTACTTCAAACCACATCTCCATCTTATATACTAATGGCAAGTTTAGATTGTGCTAGAAGACAAATTGCACTTAATGGTAAAGAATTATTAGATAAAACAATTGATTTATGTAATTATGTTAGGGAAGAAATAAATAGAATACCAGGCTTCTACTGCTTTGGTACTGAAATATTAGGCAAACCTGGTGCATATGCCTTAGATCCAACAAAAATTACAATAACCTGCAGAGATTTAGGAATCACTGGTTACGAACTTGATATGATATTATGCAATAAATACCATATACAAATGGAACTTTCAGATTTATATAATGTACTAGCAGTTGGTTCTTTTGGAGATACAAAAGAAAGTTATGACAAACTTTTAACTGCATTAAGGGAAATTTCACAAGAATATTCTTCAAAAGGAAAGGTTAAACCTGACTTTATAGATATTCCAGATATTCCAGAAAGAGCTATAATTCCTAGAGATGCATTTAATAGTAAAAAAGTTTCAATTCCATTAAAGCAAAGTATTGGCAAAGTAAGTGGAGAATTCCTGTTAGCTTATCCACCTGGAATACCACTTTTATGTCCTGGAGAAATAATAACAAAAGAAATAATTGACTATGTAGAAGAGTTAAAACAAGTAGGACTTTACGTTCAAGGAACAGAAGATCCTAAAGTTGAAAATATAAAAATTGTTCAGCAATAAAAGTGAATAGGTACTAAGCCTATTCACTTTTAGCCAAATTTCACTTTGTGAAATGATAGCAGATAATAGATAATAGTTAAATGTCATCGTTATTTATACTTCATAAAGCGACGGCAAATAACGATAACAAAAAGAGTACCTATTACGGTACTCTTTTTGTTTATTTTATATCAAAGCACAAATCTATAGCTATTATTTTAATTTTATCTATCAGCTTTTAATAACTGATTATAGTTCTCCCCACTCTTCTTCCTTGAAATTATCTTCATTGTATACTTTTATACCTTTTTTAGACAATAATTCTGCTGTAACTCCATTTCCCTTTATAAGTTTCCCAGAAAAAGTTCCATCATAAATCCATCCACATCCACAAGAAGGACTTTTTGCTTTTAAGATAGCAACCTTAGCTCCAACTTTCTTAGCTATCTCTAAAGTTTTTTCTGCACCTTCTAAAAATTCTTTTGTAGAGTCTTTTCCTTCCGCAGAAATCACCCTTGCCCTTCCTTCTAGAACATCTTTTCCTGTCCCGCCAACAATTTCTCTTGCACTTCTTGGTGTTGGTAACTCTCCTAAGTTCTCTGGACAAACCAATACGGCTTTTCCTTGATCAAAAAGATCTTTAATGTCTTTTCTTAAATTGTTTCCGCCATTGTACTTACAATTTATTCCACATAAGCAAGCACTTATAATTATCATACCACACCTCTATTTTAATTGAACTACTGTAACGCCTGTTCCTCCCTCACCATATTCTCCTAATCTGAAGGATTTTACGTGAGGATGGCTTTTTAACATATCATTTATCGCTTTTCTTAAAACTCCAGTACCTTTACCATGAACTACAGTAACTTCACCTAGTCCACCTAAATATGCTTCATCTAAATATTTATCTACAGTATAGCAGGCTTCTTCTGCATCCATTCCTCTTAAATCTATTGAAGAAGATACTGTTCGTAAATTTAATTGTACTTCCTTCTTTGATTTTTTCTTAACTTCCTTAGTTTCTTTGGCTACTCTAAGGTCTTTAACCTTAACATTAACTTTCATAATACCTGCTTCAACCTGCACTTCTCCCTTAGAATCAGGCATAGTAAGTATTACAACCTTTTGATTAATAGATGGTAAAAAGACTTCCATTCCAAGTTTAACTTCTTTAAGTTCTTCACCATTTTTTTCTTTAATAGTCTTATTTAATTGCTGTTCTGCTTTATCTAATTTGTTCTTAAGCTTACTTCTCTCTTCTTCTAACATTCTTCTCGCATCAGAAGAAATCCCCATTCTCTCAAGTTCTCTCATATTCTTAAGTATTTGATCTGCTTCTTCCTTAGCATCTCTCAAAATTTGCTTTGATTCTCGTCTTGCTTCAGCATAAGCATTTTCTCTCGTTTTCTCTATATTAGTTAATTTTTCTTCATATTTCTCTTTTAGTTTGTTAATTTCAAATTTCAGTTTTTCTGCATCCCTTGCATCTTTTTCTGCTCTAATGGTCTTTTCTTGTAAATTTTGTATTAAATCTTCAAACTTAAGAGATTCGTGCGATATTAATCCCTTGGCTTTCTCGATAATAACCTCTTGCAATCCTAGTCTTTTAGAAATTTCAAATGCATTAGATTTTCCTGGAATTCCAATAAGTAATCTGTAAGTTGGTCTTAAGGTTTCTACATCAAATTCTACTGATGCATTTTCAACCCCTGGAGTCTTAAGAGCGTATCCTTTAAGCTCACTATAGTGAGTTGTTGCTACTATCTTACATCCTATTTGTCTAAGAGTCTCAAGAATTGCCATTGCTAGTGCTGCACCTTCTGTCGGATCAGTACCAGCTCCTAACTCATCAAATAAAGCTAAAGATTTATTATTGGCTTTCTCCATTATTCCAACTATATTAGTCATATGTGACGAGAAAGTAGACAGGCTTTGTTCAATGCTTTGCTCATCTCCAATGTCAGCGAATATCTCATCAAAAAAGCTTATAGAAGAATTTTCTCTCGTCGGTATTAATAAACCACTCATGGCCATCAAATGTAAAAGCCCCACCGTTTTAAGTGTAACAGTTTTCCCTCCAGTATTAGGACCCGTAACTACAAGGCTTGTAAAATCCTTTCCTAAATATATATCTGAAGGAACTACCTTTTGAGGATCAATTAGCGGATGACGAGCTTCTAATAGAGTAAAAGCACCGTTATCATTTACTTTAGGGCATACCCCATTAATCTTGCTACAATACTTAGCTTTAGCAAATATAAAATCTAATTCAATTAAGATATTAGAATTGTTTTTAACTGCTGAAATATTGTCATAAATAATAGATGAAAGCTCAGATAATATTCTTTCTATTTCTGCTTTTTCCTTTAACATAAGCTCCTTTATTTCATTATTTAAATTAACAAGACTTATAGGTTCAATAAATAAAGTAGCCCCAGTGGAACTTTGATCATGGATAAGTCCTTGAACTGCGCCCTTATATTCAGATTTTACCGGAATAACATATCTATCTCCTCTCATTGTAAAGAGATTATCTTGAAGATACTTGGAGTTTTCTCTTATTATAGAATTAACCTTATCTCTAACTGATGAATTTTTTTCCTTTAAACTTCTTCTTATATTATAAAGAGTTTGGCTAGCTTTATCAGAAACCTCATCTTCACCTACTATTGCTGTAAAAACAGCATCTTCAATTTTTCTTAAAGGAGTAAGTCCACTGCATACATCCTCAATAATTCTGTATTCCTCTTCTTGTTCTTTTCTTTGAATAAATTCATTAAACCTTCTAGCACATCTTACCATTTGAGCAACTCTAAGTAGCTGTCCAGCATTTAAACCTCCACCCTTTTCAACTCTTTTTACCGCTTCTCTTACATCATATAATCCTTCAAAAGGCGGATTACCTTTTTTAATTAAAATATTATAAGCCTCTTTTGTTTCTTGTAAATGTTCTTTAACCTCATAAACTGTTTTATAAGGTGTAAGCTCTTCAATAACTTCTTTTGATGCCGCAGTTAAAGTGTACTTTTTTAGTTCTTCTTTTATTTTATTGAATTCTAAAACTTTTAATGACTTTTCATTCATAGTTAGTTCTCCTTTATTCCACACCTCTTCTATAATGTCCTTTTGTATATTTTGAGCTATAAACCTCTAAACTACCTTGTAACATTTTTATTACCTTTATTACTTCTTCATAATCTTCATCTACAAAATCTACTCTAAAATATGCAATACCAATATTCTTTAACTCCTCTAGTTCTTCAATAAGATTTGTTGGTACATTGTTATATATATGTGATCTACAAAATCTATCCGTTTTAACAACAAATCTTTCCTTCATCCTGTCTTCTAACTCAAAATCTGCTGAAACACATGGCTCATCACATTGTTTATTTTCACACTTTCCTCCAAAAGTACTACCAATTGGACAATATTCACTTACCATCATCTCTACCTTACCATATATCATCTGCTGGAGTTCATGATTACAATTTTTAACCACATCAATAACTTCTTTTCTATTTAGTTCAACACTAATTGGTATTAAATCAATATGATTAGAATAAAACTCTGCTGACGAACTATTAAAAATATTTAGTTTGTAATCACCAATTATTTCGGTTCTTCCTTTATACCTTGAGATAATACCTACATTTGCGGTAACAATACCTTTTATATCCTTAATATATTTATCTAAAATATCACAAATAAAATTAAATTCTTTTTTTATTATATTTGGTATTTTTATATAAACCTTAGTTAAATCTAATTTATCTAAGTCTTCAATCTTTATAGTTCCATAAGACTTATCAAAAACATCTATAACAATGTTCTCTATATTTAAATCCATTAGAGCTCGTAGTTGTTCTTTTGTATTGATCACATAAGTAAACTCTGGAAAGGCATACTTTTTATCCTTTAAAGTTCTATCATTTAAATAACTTTTAACTGGCACCTGACGTTTATACTTTTCTATTTCAAATGATATTATTTTTTGAAGAATCTCTCTTCTTGCGTTATTTAAAGATGATATTGGTAAAAAGCCTTCATCAAAAGAAGAAAATTTAATATTTTCTATTTTATACGGAATATCTCCTGACTTTCCTAAATTCTCCTTAATCTTTTCAATTGATAATGGTTTTTTTAATGCCTCTTGAACTAGATCTCCTTGAACATCAAATTCAACACCATTATAAACTGTTTTTATAGAAAGAGGTTTTCCAATCTCAAATTCTACTTCTGCATTAATCAATATCTTTTTACCGAAAGGATTTAGATAGGATGATTTAAGCTTTTCTAACAACTCCACATCAGAAGTTTTGTAAATATAGTCACCTTTTCTATAGTTCTTAGGAAATATTTTTACACTTTCTCCCTTAAAGGCTTTTAATACTTCCTTGTTATTTTTAAGAATTTTTGAAACTGTAAATCCATTTTCACCGCATCTAATTCCATCACCTAATGATACGTCTTCAACTAAATCTACCTCTCCATTACTGTCAATTATTCCAACAAAAACCCCTGTGTTTTTTGGCATATTAAATGCCATCATATCCTTACCTACGTTTTTGTAAAGATATGCCTTAGAGAATCCCTCTCTATTAAAAAGCTTCATTAAAACTTTCTTATGATTCTCTGTATTACTATGTTTTTTAATATAATAGTTTTCAATAGCCTCCTTATAACTCTCTACAACTCCAGCTACATACTCTGGTCTTTTCATTCTTCCTTCTATCTTTAAAGAGTCAGTTTCACTTTCAATAATATCTTCTATATCATCAATGGTACACATATCCTTAGGGCTAAGTAAATAACCTTTATAAAGTTCTCCACTCCCTTTCTTTATTATGCTGTATGGTAGTCTGCATGATTGAGCACATCTTCCTCTATTTCCACTTCTACCACCAATTATACTACTCATTAAACATTGACCAGAATAGCATATGCATAAAGCTCCATGTACAAATATTTCAGTTTCAATTTTTAATTCTTTAGAGATATACTTGATTTCATCTAAGGAAAGTTCCCTTGATAAAACTACTCTATGAAATCCATTTTCCTTTAAGAAAAGGGCACCCTCTCCATTATGTATTGTCATTTGAGTTGAAGCATGTAATTCGAAATCTGGAAACTTCTTTTTAATCTCATTAAATACGCCCAGGTCTTGAATTATTAATGCATCTACACCAATTTTATAAAGAAATCCTACATATTCTAGAACTTCTCTTAACTCTTTTTCCTTAATCAATGTATTTATAGTAATGTAAACTTTCACTCCATACATGTGAGCGTAATCTACAGCTTCTTCTAATGTTTTTTCATCAAAATTTGAGGCATAAGCTCTTGCAGAAAACTTAGTTCCTCCTAAGTATACTGCATCTGCTCCTTTATTAATTGCTGCATATAAACTTTCCTTGCTTCCTGCTGGTGCAAGTAATTCAATTTTATTCATTACTACATCTCTCCTACTAATTTTATCAATGCACTATTCAGTATTATACCATAAAAGTTATTATAAACTAATTTTATTATATCATCCCACATTAGTATTGATTGTTACAAAATATTACAATACAATATTGACTAAACATCTAAAATATTAATACTTTTTAATTTTTTTAGATACACTTATCTTTTAATTATTTTTCTACAAATTACTTTAAATATTAGATTATATTTTAGAATAACTTTAAAATAAAACTGAGCAGACATTTAGCGTACTAAACTCTAACTAGATTCACTTTACAAAATGACAGAAAGTAAAAAACCTGTCATTAGACAGGTTTTATGAATTGTTTGTAAGATTTAACAAAGGATTTCTGCTCTTTCTTTCAGATGCTAGACTAATCTGGCTATCAATATACTTTTTTTGTAAATCCATGATCTTATACTTTGATGTCTGAACTTGGAACTTAAGCTCTCTATTGTTCTCCTCAAGTTTCTTATTCTTATTCATAAGCTCCTTATTTATATCTTCCATAATCATAAGTTGCTCTCTTAGTCGTTCAACTTCTTCAAACAATCCTTCACTATCTGCCTGTTGATTTTCATCATCAACTTGCTGATTTTCAATATCTGCTTGTTCATTTTCACTATCTGCCTGTTGATTTTCATCATCAACTTGCTGATTTTCAATATCTGCTTGTTCATTTTCATCATCAACTTGCTGATTTTCAATATCTGCTTGTTCATTTTCACCATCAACTTGCTGATTTTCGATATCTGCCTGTTGATCTTCACCATCAACTTGCTGATTTTTAATATCTACTTGTTCATTTTCACCATCAACTTGTTGACCTTCATTATCAACCTGCTGATTTTCAATATCTACTTGTTCATTTTCACCATCAACTTGTTGATCTTCACTATCTGTTTGTTGATCTTCACCATTTACTTGCTGATTTTTACTATCTACTTGTTGATTTAAAGTTTCACATTGCTCTCTTAACGCCTTGAAGCTTTCTTTTAGCTCTTCAACTTCTTTCTCTAAACTCTTATTAACTAATTGAAGATTATCAAAACTAGCTATTAAATCATTATAATCTTTGTTTCCTTTAAAAAGTTCATCAACAACATTAATCGCTGCAAGTACTGTAGCTGCTGAAAAACTTAATTTGCTGTTTTTTTCCAACAGTTCCTTAACTCTTTCATCAACATATTTTGCAACCTGCTGAAGATATGCTGTGTCCTCTTTACCCTTAAGGTTATATTCTATACCGTTGATCTTCACAGTAACTGAAGCCATAACAACACCTCTTAATACTCAATATTTATACACACAAGTTCACAATTTAATATAATATTAAAGAAAAAACTCTATTAGTTAAAGTTACTTTCTTATCATTAATTAAATATTAACACATTTTTACATTTAATAAAAGTGAATAGGTTTTAACCTATTCACTTTTACTAAAATTTCACTTTGTGAAATGCCATTAAATGAGAATGAAAGGGTATCGAACCCTTTCATTCTTAACCAGATTTCATCTAGTAAAATTACAACAAATAAAATATTGATTATCTTAATTGCGCTCCAAGTTTATATTCTAGTGAGCGTAAAATCTTTTCATGTACTTTATTTACTTCATTATCTGTTAGTGTTTTCTTTTCATCTCTATAAGCGATTGCATAAGCTATACTCTTTTTACCTTCTGGTATTTGCTTACCCTTATAAACATCAAATAAATTTACACTCTCTACTATATTGCCACCTGCTTTTCTTATTGTTTCATTTATTTCTTGAACCAATATTTCATCATCTACAAGTAATGCAATATCTCTTGTTACCGCTGGGAACTTTGGTAATGGCTTATAATACTTAATAATATTAGCATTAGAATATACTACATCTAAGTCAATTTCAGCAACATAACATAGAGCTTCTATTCCATAATTATCCATAACATCAGGATGTATTTCACCTAATATTGCAACTCTATCCTTTCCAACAAAAACTTCGGCAGTTTTACCTGGGTGATAGGTAGCATTTTCATTTTGTCTCTTGTAAGTACACTTATTGATACCTAATGCATCAAATAGGTTTTCAACAACTCCCTTTAAGTCTAGATAGTCTACTTCGCCATATAAACCTATAGTTAGTATATTCTTTTCTTCTGGCAGCTTACTTTCATCAACATTAGGTATATATACTTTACCTATTTCGAATAAACTTGCATAATTATTATTTCTTGAATAATTTCTTGCTAATGATTCCATTATTGATGGAATAGTTGTTGTTCTCATTAAACTATAGTCTTCCCCAAGAGGATTCTTGATTTTTATAGTTTTTCTAAGAATACTATCCTGTGGGGCATTTATCATATCAAATACTTTTGGACTTACAAAAGCATATGAAATTGATTGATTTAATCCACTAGAGATCATAGTTTCGATTACTTCATCATCAAGTTTTTGCTTCCTATTCTTAGGCTCTCTATCTGTACTTGAAGATGCTATTGTAGTCGGAATATTATCATAACCATAAATTCTAGCAATCTCTTCAGCAATATCTTCCTTTATATCAATATCAATTCTAAATGTAGGAACTGTTATTACTAGTTCATTATTTTGTATCTCTGTGTTAAGTTCTAACTTGTCTAAATAATCCTTCATTTGTTCCTTTGTTAAGGAAGTACCTAGGAATCTATTAACCCAATCACTATTAACAATAAGCTGCTTTTCTTTCTTAACATCATTATAAACATCTATAGTGCCTTCCATTACGTCTCCAGCGCCAAGTTGTTCAATTAAAGTACAAGCTCTATTTAAAGCTAATTCAGCAAGATTTGGATCTATATCTTTTTCGAATCTTGAAGAGGATTCAGTTCTTAAACCAAGCTTCTTAGAATTTACTCTTATATTTGTTCCATCAAAATTTGCACATTCAAAAACTATTTCTATAGTATCGTCCTTGATACCAGAATCAAGACCGCCCATTATTCCAGCTAATGCTACAATGGTTTCTCCATCTTTTATGCATAGTACATCTTCATCTAAAGTTCTTTCTAGCTCATCAAGGGTAGTAAATTTTTCTTCATTTTTTGCTCTTTCAACTACTATCGTACCTGTTTTTAATTCTCTCTTATCAAAGGCATGCATAGGTTGACCTAATTCTAGCATAACAAAGTTTGTTATATCAACAATGTTGTTTATTGGTCTAATTCCTGCATCAATAAGTCTTTCCTGCATCCACAAAGGTGATGGTTCTACCTTAACATTTTTAATTCCTCTAGCCATGTATCTTCTACATAATGTATCTTTAATGTCTACCTTTAATTCATTATGTATACTTGATGAACATTTAACTTCATAAGAGATATTTGGCATTCTATATGTAGTTCCTAAAGTTGCAGCAGTTTCCCTTGCCATACCAACTACACTTAGGCAATCTGGTCTGTTTGAAGTTATTTCAAAATCAATTACAGACTTATTTAACCCTAATACCTCTTTAATATCCTTTCCTATTGGCGTGCTATCTGGAAGTATCATTAAGCCATGAACTGGTTCATCGCCAGCTATACCAAGCTCTTCTTCTGAACACATCATACCATTAGATACTATCCCTCTAAGCTTACCCTTTTTAATCTTTAATCCATTAGTGAGTACTGCTCCATGTAATGCTACTGGAACAATATCATCTTCACTCATATTATTGGCACCAGTAACTATTTGTACTGGCACTTCTTGACCTACTTCAACCTGACAAATCACAAGCTTTTCAGCATCTGGATGTCGATCTATTTTAAGGATTTTTCCAGTAACTACATTTACAATCTCATCTCCTGAAGTTATAACCTCTTCGACCTTAGAGCCAGATAAAGTTAATCTATCAGCCAATTCTTTTGCATCTATATTTATATCAACGTAATCTTTAAGCCAAGTATATGGTACCTTCATTACCCAAACCTCCTAAAATTGATTTAAGAATCTCATGTCACTTTCATAAAGAAGTCTTATATCATCTATACCGTATTTCAACATTACCATTCTATCTACGCCAAATCCAAAAGCAAAACCACTATATACTTCTGGATCTATACCACAATTTCTTAAAACCTGTGGATGAACCATTCCACATCCTAATAATTCTATCCAACCACTTCCTTTACAAACTCTACAGCCCTTGCCTTCACAAACAAAGCATGTTGCATCCATTTCTGCTGATGGCTCAGTGAATGGGAAGTGATGTGGTCTAAACTTAGTTTGAACTTTATCTCCAAACATTTTCTTAGCAAATAACTCTAATGTTCCTTTTAAGTCAGCAAAAGTAATTCCCTTATCAACCACTAATCCTTCCATTTGATAAAAGATAGGAGAGTGTGTTGCATCTACTGCATCTGATCTAAAAACTTTTCCTGGTGAAATCATCTTTATAGGTGGCTTTTGGTTTTCCATAACTCTTATCTGTACAGGTGAAGTTTGAGTTCTTAAAACCAAACTATCATTTATATAAAAAGTATCCTGCTCACTTCTTGCTGGATGATTCTTAGGAATATTCAAAGCCTCAAAGTTATAGTAATCAAGCTCTACCTCAGGTCCTTCTTCGATCGTAAATCCCATTGAGATAAATATTTCCTTCATACTTTCTAGAGTTAAATCAAGAGGATGTCTTTTTCCAACCCTATTTTTTCTTCCTGGAAGAGAAATATCTATAACCTCGCTTTTAAGCTTCTCATTTTTTTCTTTATTCTTTATCTCTTTAGAAATAGCCTCTATTTTATTTTCTATTTCTTCTCTTACTTCATTAGCTAACTTTCCTATAATAGGTCTCTCTTCAGAAGATAATCCTCCCATACCTCTTAATATGGAAGTTAATTCTCCTTTTTTCCCCAAATACTTAACTCTTATAGCTTCAAGATCTGAACTATTTTTTACTTCGTTAAGTACCTTAATAGCATTTTCTTTAATTTGAAGTAGTTGTTCTTTCATTTATATGACTCCTTTCTTAAATTTTCGCACAAAAAAACCGCCCCTACAAAGGGACGGGATATCCGCGGTACCACCCTAATTAGCACAGTTGTGCTCACTCTAATTTATAACGGGATATCCGCTAACTACTACTAAATTCATAGTTAGGACTCCTGAGCGAACTTCAACATAGTCACTTTGAAAAAGTTCTCAATCAATGACTTTTCCTCCCTGTAAAAGAAGCTCTATGTCTACTTTCTCATTCACAGTCTTTTAGTATTAAATTATATACATATTATACATACTAAAATCTTCATATTCAATACTATTTAATAAGATTTTGTCTTACTTTTTCAAATATCATTATTGATGCAGCAGTAGAAACATTTAAAGATTCAGCATTTCCTGGCATAGGTATCTTTATCTTAGTATCTCCAAGATTACTTACTTCTTCTGAAACTCCATTACCTTCATTCCCAACAGTTATTATTGTTTTGCCCCTTAAGTCAGCTTCAAAGAAATTTTCATTAGCCTGCAAAGAGCTTATTACTACCTTAAATCCATTCTTTATTAAGTTTCTTGTAAAAGCTAAATCATCATCTTCTATTACTGGTATGTAAAATATTGAGCCCATAGTAGAACGAAGAGTCTTATCATTATACATATCAACAGTACCTTTTGTAACAATAACACCATCGACCCCAGCTGCATGAGCTGTTCTAATAATAGTTCCCATATTTCCTGGATCTTGTACCTTATCTACAAGTATATAAAACTCTCCTTCTTTATAATGAAAGCTTTTATTCATTCCTACTACAGCTAATATTCCCTGAGGGTTCTCAGTTGAACAAAGCATATTAAAAAGTGAGGTCTTTAATATATATACTTTTTTATCTTTAATAGAATTTTCATCTATATATTCATGTAACTTATTTTTTGCTTCTTCACTTATTACTATGGATTGAACATCTGCATCTGCCTTTAAAGCCTCTTGAACAAATCTAAAGCCTTCAATTATATATTTTCCCTCTTTAGTTCTATACTTTTTTTCCTTTAGCTTCTTTAACTCCTTGAAGAAGTTATTTTCCTTACTTTCTATAGTTAACACTAATTCCACCTCTGTTGCTACATTCTAGAAATCATTCCTTCTAGCTTACTTAACTCTTCTGTTGATCCAATTGCCACAACGATATCATCTTCTTTAATAACCCCATCTGCATTTGGGGTTATATTTATATCATTTCTTGTTTTAATAGCCATTACATTTATTCCGTACTTAGTTCTTAAATCTAACTCTCTTAGAGATTTATTATGCCACTCTTTTGGACTTTCTATTTCAATAATACTATAATCTGGAGAAAGCTCGATATAATCTAAAATACTTGTTGAAACCAAATTGTGAGCAACCCTTACCCCCATATCTTTTTCAGGAAGTATCACTCTATCTGCTCCTATCTTATATAAAACCTTCGCATGTATATCGCTATTTGCTTTTGCTATTATATGTTTTATCCCAAGCTCCTTAACCAAAAGTGTAACCATAACACTTGCTTGAAGATTACCACCAATAGTAACTACAGCAACATCAAAGTTTCTTAATCCCAAAGTTCTTAAAGCATTTTCATCCGTTGCATCCATTTGAACAGCATGGGTAACCTCATCAGATATATCTTGAATAGAATCTTCATTCATATCTATAGCTAGAACATCATTACCTAATGCATATAAGGTCTTTGCTACAGAAGTACCAAATCTACCCAAACCAATCACAACAAACTGTTTATTTGACATATATTTCCCTCCTAACCTATAAGTATTTTATCTTCCGGATACTTATATCCCGATTTCTTCTTTCTATTAGCTAAAGCAAGAGCAATAGTTAATGGACCAACTCTTCCACAATACATTGTAAGAATAATTATTACTTTACCTATAGCACTTAAATTTGTTGTTAACCCTAAGCTAAGTCCAACTGTACCGAAGGCAGATATAGTTTCATAGAGCAAATACTCAAAAGTAGCCCCCGGCTCCGTTATTGATAATATCATTGTTACTATTAAGACTAATCCTATAGCTATAGTAAATAGTGAGAAAGCTCTATAAACTGTATCCTTCGATAATCTTTTGCCAAAAATTTCAGTATCTTCTCTACCTTTAATAGTTGATACTATTGTTAATATTAATATTCCTACAGTAGATGTTTTCAGACCACCTGCAGTAGATCCTGGCGAACCACCAATAAACATAAGTACAATAGTTAAAAAACGACCAGCCATAGTCATATCAGTAGTGGATATTGAGTTAAATCCAGCAGTTCTAGGAGTAATAGATGCGAATAGAGAGTTGATAAGCTTATCTTTTAAACCCATAGATTTCATTGTATCAGGATTATTGAACTCAAACAAAAACATTAACACTGCTCCACTAATTATTAGTATTCCAGTAACTAAAATAACTACTTTTGAGTGAAGTGTAAGCTTTCTTAATCCTTTATAGTTATATATTTCTGACCATACTGTAAATCCAAGACCACCTATAACTATTAATGCGCCAGTGGTTAAAATTACTACTGAGTTATTTGAGTATGCAGTAATACTAGAAAAATCCCCCATAAGGTCAATACCAGCATTACAAAAGGCTGAAATTGAATGAAATATGCTGTAGTATATTCCTTTACCAATACCAAATTGTGGAATAAATTGTGTAGAATAAAGCAGTGCGCCCAAAAATTGCACTGAAAATGTAAATACAAGAACGTACTTTACCATTTTAACTAAACCTTGAATATTAAAGGTATTTAATGCTTCCTGCATGAGAAGTCTTTCCTTTAGAGTTATTTTCTTTCCTAATAATAGTGCAATTAATGTAGCAAAAGCCATGAATCCTAATCCACCAACTTGAATTAGTATCATTATAACTGTCTTACCAAAATAGTTCCAGTGTGTTCCTGTATCTACTGTAACTAGTCCTGTAACACATACTGAAGTTGTCGAAGTAAATAAACTATCGAGAAAATTTGTAAATTCTCCACTTTGTGAAGATATAGGTAGGCTTAGTAGTACTGCCCCTATAAGTATAACAAGTGCAAAACCAATTGATAGAATTTGAACAGCATTTAATTTTATATTTTTTGTAAAATTTATTTGCATAAATACTCTCCCTATAAAGAAGGTTAGATTTTTTACATTATTATATATTGTTATATTTACATAATACCACAATCATTTCCATTAGTAATTATAAAAAAATATAACTTAACTCTATTATTAATACTATTCATGGAATTTATGTCTAGGTTTATAATAAATTCCTATAAAATAAAACTGACCAGGCATAGAGCCCGCTCAGCTTTAGTCAAATTTCACTTAGTGAAATGGCAGTAAATTAAAAATGCGACTTTTGTCGCATTTTTATATTAAGGATTAAGCATTTAACTGATTCTTAGCAACTTCAACTAAGTCTGCAAATGCCTTTGGATCGTTTATTGCAATCTCTGAAAGCATTTTTCTATTTATATCAACGCCAGCTAACTTTATTCCATTCATAAATCTTGAATATGAAAGACCATTGATTCTTGTAGCAGCATTTATTCTTGCTATCCAAAGTTTTCTGAAATCTCTCTTCTTTAATCTTCTTCCAACATATGCATTTCTTAATGCTCTGATAACTGATTCATTAGCTGTTCTAAATAGCTTGCTCTTTCCACCATAGTAACCTTTTGCAAGCTTTAATACCTTTTTATGATTCTTACGAGCATTGACTGCTCTTTTAACTCTTGCCATATTGTGAACCTCCTACTCCGTAACGTATTATAGATATGGTAATAATTTCTTCATTGCTTTTTCTTGTGTAGTTGAAACGTAAGCAGCTTTTCTTAAGTTTCTCTTTCTCTTTGAGCTCTTTTTAGTTAATATGTGGCTCTTGAAAGCCTTCGCTCTCTTTAACTTTCCTGATCCTGTCTTTTTAAATCTTTTAGCTGCACCTCTATGAGTTTTCATTTTTGGCATAATAAAGTTCCTCCTCTCAAGTTATGCTTTTTTTGGAGCCAAAATTACAGTCATATTTCTTCCTTCTAATTTAGCTGGTTTTTCTACTACGCATACATCTTCTAATCTTTCAACAAAATTTTTAAGAATTCTGTTTCCAACAACATGAGCATGTTCAGCTTCTCTACCTCTAAATCTAACTGTTACCTTTACTTTGTCTCCATCATTTAAAAATTTTCTTGCATTATTAGCTTTAATCCTAACATCATTTTCTTCGATGGTCGGACTAACTCTAACCTCTTTTACATTAATAACTTTTTGTTTTTTCTTAGCCTCTTTTTCTTTTTTGGATTGCTCATAAATATATTTACCAAAATCCATTATTCTACATACTGGTGGATTGGCATTTGGAGAGATCATAACTAAATCTAGCTCTTTTTCTTCAGCCATCCTTAAGGCTTCTCTTGTAGATATTACTCCTAACTGACTTCCGTCATCAGCAATAACTCTTATCTCTTTTTCTCTAATTTCATAGTTTACTGCAAAATTTTTATTAATACCGTTCACCTCCGATATACTTAGAACACCTTTTTATACAAATAATAAAAGGACGGCATAAGCCGTCCTCTATTACCACTTTCAAAGAAAACTCTCACAAGTAATAACACTAACCTTACTAGCCTTGCTGCAAGGTGAGAAACGGCGGTTTCTTCTTAATACATGAATCATTCTAGCACCTATTTCTCCTTATGTCAATACTTTTCATATTTTAATTTTTGTTCTATTACATATATTACACTCATCACAATATCTTATTCTGTCTCCAAATACATTTATGATTGTATCAAGAAACTCTCTATTTGCACAATTCTCTTTATGGTGTATGATAACTCTTCTTGGGGAATTAGTTATGAGGCCACTTATAATTACATCTTCTATATTGACACTATTTCCTATTTTACACTCACTTAAATCGTTAATAAATTCTTTAAATATATCATTCCCATAACTATCTCTAACTTGATATCCTCCATTTTTATCAACAACTAAATTTATTTCTTCAATTTTACTTTCCTGAATTTCAACAAAATATTTTAATAATTTTATAAATTCTCTGTATTCTTTTTCAACCATATATTTTTCTATAACTTTATCTATTACATTTTCAATATCTCCTAACAAATCTCTCATTCTAAAAGTTATAAAACCATTTACATTAATCTCTTGGTTTTCTTCTATACAACTCTTTATTTTTTCAATAATGTTATTAATTCTATTCATACAATAAATATTAGTTTCATCTGATATTGCTTCTTTTCCATTAAGCATTCTCATAATTTGTTCTTCTACTTCTAAAAGTTCTTCATGTTTTAGAAAAAAATAAGTGTCCGTTAAATACTCAAACATTTCTTTCTTTTTAAACACATCTATAACAACTTTATATAAAATGTTACTTATATATAAATCTATAATTGATTTTAGCTTTTCGCTATAATCACCGTCATTACAGAATATCTTTACGAAGTGAGTATTTCCTTCTATACTTTCAGAAATGCCTATGGTTATATTTTTTTCTTTAAATAAGTTCCTTATATCTTGAATATCTTCAATGAAGTTTTGCTCCCCTTCGTATGCAAGCTTCAAAAGCAGCATTTCGCTCACTCCTTCCTTACATATAGTATGTATTAAAATTCTTCCTCTATACAAAATTTAAAACACACAAATCGACATTAAATATATATTGTACATTGCTTCAATTTAACCTAAGTGTAATATTAAACACTTAAAAAGCTATTCTTAATGAATTTGGAGAAAAAATATTTTATAATTTTAATATAACTCTCCAGAATTCAGTTTAATTATGAGCTTATACATCTATTTTTTTATCAAGGAGTGATTTTTTTGAAATGCTGTTTTGTTGATTACAGAATATCGTTTAAGGAGCAAAGCAACCTAGAATCAATAGGTTTAGATGTACTTAAAGTATCAAAATTTAATAAATTATATATGGCTATAGATGGCCACCCAGATATTCAAATACACATTTTAGATAAAAATACTTTAATGGTTCATCCAGACATTGATAAAAACTTTTTAAACAATTTAGAAAAACGAAATATTAAATATATCTTTTCAAAGAAAAGATTACTTGAGAAATATCCAGATAACATTGCATTAAATGCGGTGAATTTAAAAGATTACTTTATACATAATTTAAATAATACCGATAGTAATCTTTTATCCTTGATTAATCATAAGAAATTAATTTCAGTTAAGCAAGGATATACAAAATGTTCTTGTGCTATTGTTAACAACAAAGCAATAATTACCTCTGACAAAGTTATAGCTAAAACCTTAATAAATGAGGGGTTTGATATTTTACTTCTTCCTCCTGGCGACATCCTCTTACAAGGATTAGATTATGGTTTTATAGGAGGATGCTGTGGATTGATTTCTCCAAATAAAATGGCTTTCTTTGGAGATCTTAGAAATTATTTATATGGTGAACTGGTATTGGAATTTTTAGATAAGTATAATATTAAACCAATTTATTTATCTAACGGGAAACTTATTGATAGAGGGAGTATATTGGTTTTATAATATATAATCTCATATATCTTACGCTAATTAAGAATAAATGTTGATATTTGTACATATAATTAATGAGGCTTTTTTTATGTCATTAACTTTTATATTTCAACAAAAAGATATAACTTAACTGTTAACATACAACGTTACGAATAATGAAATTTCTCTAAGTTACCTTCATAAGATAATGGAGATTTTTGCACAAAATATGTTATAAATCTACTATTATTGTATCAATGATTTAATATAAATAAATTGTTGATACAGTAACCATAATATAAATTCCTATAAAAAAAACATCAAGCATAAGCTTGATGTTTTCTTTGGAGGCGCCACCCAGATTTGAACTGGGGAATAAAGGTTTTGCAGACCTCTGCCTTACCACTTGGCTATGGCGCCATATGGAGCGGAAGACGGGATTCGAACCCGCAACTTTCACCTTGGCAAGGTGACACTCTACCATTGAGTCACTTCCGCATAACCTGGTGGCCAGACCAGGAATCGAACCAGGGACACGAGGATTTTCAGTCCTCTGCTCTACCGACTGAGCTATCTGGCCTTGTGGTTGTGGCGACTCAGAAGGGGCTCGAACCCTCGACCTCCGGCGTGACAGGCCGGCACTCTAACCAACTGAGCTACTGAGCCATATATGTGCTAAGTTGCACTAAACTATTTATATTATATGAACTTTAGCACACTTTGTCAACCTACTTTATTATCTTTTTAAATTTTCTATTAAGTTACCAATTTGTTCATTAGTAAATATATATGATTTATTACAAAAATGGCACTTTAATTCTTCTTCTTTTCCATCATCATATATTTCTTTTAAATCTTTTAAACCTATACTTATTAAAGCACCTTCAACCTTCTCTCTTGAACAGTTACATTTAAATTCTGGTTCAATTGAATCATTTATCTTTAAATCCATATCTTTAAATACATATCCCATAACTTCTTCAATACTCTTACCATCTGATATCATCGTTGTTATTGGAGGTATCTCTTGCAATCTATACATAATTAAGTCAGCAAGTAATTCATCTGCTCCTGGCATCATTTGAATTATAAATCCACCTGCAGATTTTATTGACATATCTTTATCAACAAGTACTCCTAAAGAAACTGCTGAAGGTGTTTGCTCTGACACAGTAAAATAATAAGCAAAATCTTCTGCTATTTCACCTGTGTAAATCGGCACTTGTCCTACATATGGATCCTTAAGTCCTAGATCTTTAATAACTAATAGGTTTCCTTTTTTTCCTATAGCTCCACTTACATCAAGTTTACCTTTTTCATTTAATGGAAGATCTACATATGGATTTCCAATATATCCTTTAACTGTACAATCAGAATATGATGTAACAGTAATACCCTTTGCCTCTCCCCCTCCATTAATTTGTAATGTTAAAGTTTCTTTCTTTGATTTAAGCATTGCTCCCATTAAGCTTCCTGCAGTTAACATCCTTCCAAGAGCAGCTGCCGCAGTAGGAGTACATTGATGAATTTTAACACCATCATTTACCAATTTAGTTGTTATACCAGCAATTATTCTTACCATTCCGTCTTTAGCTGTAGCTCTTATAATCTTATCCTTCATTATATTCTCCTCCAATTATTTCCTTAATATATATATAATTCTTTCAGTCCCTTTATTTACTTTATCATCAGTATAACCATCAAACTTATCACAAATTTGCAATCCAGCTTTTGTAATTATACTTTCAATTTCTTCTTCTCTATATGCTCTCTCTTCATGTACTTCATCAAATCTTTCATATAAACCTTCGTGATTTACAAAGAAAGTTAAATTCATCTCCACTATATTATCCTCAAAAATATTTTCCCATACATAAAAAACTTCCTCACTATTATAAGTAAAAACATTATTACCTAAAACATCACTCAGTTTATAATAAGAGTTAATATCGAAAATAAAAATCCCATTATCTTTTAAATGATTTTTAACTCCTTCAAAATATTTAATTAAATCATTTTCCTCTAGTATGTAATTAGTTGAATCTAAAACACATGTAATTAAATCAAACTTCCTATTTAAATTTAATTCTGTCATATCTTGACACACTATTTTGGCTTTAATCTTCTCTTCTGTAAGTTTCTTATCAGCTTCTACTAGCATATCATCTGATATATCTACCAAAAATATATTCTTAAATTCCTTTCCTACCCTCTTAGCTACATTTCCAGTCCCACACGCTAAATCAAGATAATCATCAAAACTCACTGAATATTTATTACATAAACTATATATTTTTTCACTAATTTTATCATAATTAACATCTTCATAAATTAATTGATCGTATATATTAGCAAATTTTTTATAACTTTTCATTACCCATCCCCCACGAAAATCTACTTAGAAACATATAACAATTTATCCTAGACTATATTATATATAAATCTATATTTCGTCAATGCTCTTTATTTACTCCTAAAATCTCATTATTGCTGGGTAACTTAAGATCTTTCTTACGTTTCGTCATTATGCCTCCAATTCTTCCCGTCTCTTCTGCAGTAAGTCCTCCCCAGCCGAATACATCAACCTTTTCCTTCAATCCAAGCTCTGAAGCAATCTCATATTTCATTTGTTCCCTAAGTTTTTCTGCTTCAGTTAAATCTCTATTTGATTTTATCTTTGATTTAATAATTTTTTTTAAAGGTGTTTTACTCATAAAAAAACACTCCTTTAAACCTAAAGTAAATTTTTTAGTAGTATTACCATATAAATCTATAACTATACAATCCAAAAATAATTTATTAAAATTAATAAAAAAGTTATAGCCCAAAATCAATATTCGTGTATAATTTAAATTATGAGTATTTTAAACACAATTATTTTTTCACTAACTTAAGGAGGGATTTACATGTTTAATGTAGCTATAGTAGGTGCAACAGGAAACGTAGGTAGAAAATTTATTGAAATATTAGAGGAAAGAAATTTCCCTGTTAAAGAATTATTCTTATTTGCTTCAAAAAGATCTGCAGGCAAAGTTATGAAATTTAAAGGAAAAGATATTGTAGTTGAGGAATTATGTGAAGAGAACATAAACAATAAAAAAGTAGATTTTGCTCTTTTCTCAGCAGGTGGTGACACAAGCTTAGAATTTGCTCCAAAGTTCGCAAAAATCGGAGCAGTAGCAATAGATAATAGTAGTGCTTGGAGAATGAACCCTGAAGTTCCTCTAGTAGTACCAGAAGTTAATCCAGAAGATATTAAATGGCATAAAGGTATAATCGCTAATCCAAACTGCTCTACAATACAAGCAGTAGTAGCACTTAAACCGCTTTATGATAATTACGGAATAAAGAGAATAGTTTATTCAACTTATCAAGCAGTTTCAGGTGCAGGAATGCAAGGTATAGAAGACCTTGAAAATGGTCTAAAAGGCGAAGCTCCTAAGAAATTCCCATATCCAATAGCAGGTAATGTTTTACCTCACATTGATGTATTTCTAGATAACGGATATACAAAAGAAGAAGAAAAAATGATAAAAGAAACTAGAAAAATTCTTCATAACGATAACTTAAGAATAACTGCAACTACAGTTAGAGTACCTGTATTAAATGCTCATAGTGAGAGTATTAATATAGAATTAGAAAAAGAATTTGAAATAAATAACATTGTAGATTTATTAAGCAACTCTAAGGGAATAATTGTATATGATAATACAAAGGAATTAAAATATCCTACTGCACTTCAAGTTTCAGGAAAAGATGAAGTATTTGTTGGAAGAATAAGAAAAGACTTCAGCATAGATAACGGATTAAACCTTTGGGTTGTAGCAGACAACATAAGAAAAGGTGCTGCTCTAAATGCAGTACAAATTGCAGAAATTATGATTAATGAAAAATAATTAGTGGGGGTATTGTAATGTCAATCTTTACGGGATCTGGTGTTGCTATTGTGACACCATTTACTGAAAATGGAGTGGATTTTGAAAAGCTTAGAGAACTTCTTGAGTGGCACATATCCAACAAAACAGATGCTATCATCGTTTGTGGTACAACTGGTGAAGCTTCAACAATGAGTGAATCAGAAAAAAAGGAAACAATAAAATTTACTGTTGATGTTGTTAATAAAAGAATACCCGTCATAGCTGGTACAGGAAATAATAATACTGCTGCTTCTGTTAATATGAGCAAGTGGGCAGAAAGTATAGGAGTAGATGGACTTTTAGTTATAACTCCTTATTATAATAAAACTAATGCCAGAGGATTAATTGAACATTTTAAAGCAGTAAATGATGCTGTAAATACTCCTATAATAGTTTATAATGTTCCTGGAAGAACAGGTATGAATATTACTCCTGCTACTTTATTAGAATTAACTAAATTAAAAAACATAGTAGCAATAAAAGAAGCAAGTGGAGATATTAGCCAAATTGCTAAAATGAAAGCACTGTGCGGGAATAGTATTGATATTTATTCTGGTAATGATGATCAAATAATTCCAATACTTTCATTAGGCGGTGTAGGTGTTATTTCAGTATTAGCAAATGTTATTCCTAGGGAAGTTCATGATATGTGTGAGCTCTATCAAAGTGGTAAAGTTAAGGAAGCACTGGATATACAACTCCAAACACTTAACTTAATAAACACTCTATTTATAGAAACTAATCCTATACCTGTTAAAACTGCAATGAATTTAATGGGCTTTAATGTAGGAAACCTTAGATTACCTCTTTGTGACATGGAAGAAGGAAACTTAAACAAACTTAGGGATGTTTTAATAAAGCATAACCTAGTTAAATAATGGAGGTAAACATGATTAGAATATTATTAAATGGCTGCAGTGGTAAAATGGGAACAGTTATTTCAACGATAGTTGAAAAATTTCCATCCCTTTCTATAGTGGGAGGAATAGATAAATTCCCAAATAGCCAACTTAGCTATCCAATTTTTTTACAATTAAGTGAATGTACTATTGAATATGATGTATTATTGGATTTTTCAAGACCAGATGCTCTTAAAGAACTATTAGAGTTTTCAGAAAAAAATAATAAACCAGTTGTTCTTTGTTCCACTGGTTATTCAGAAGAAGACCTAGCTTTAATAAATGAGAAATCAAAGGTTATACCTGTATTCCGTTCAGCAAATATGAGTGTAGGTATAAATCTTATAAATATTATTCTTAGAAAAATATCCCCTATATTATTCGATAATTTTGATATTGAGATTATTGAAAAACATCATAACCAAAAGGTTGACTCTCCTTCTGGAACTGCTGTAATGCTTGCTGAAAGCATTAAGAATTCATTAGAAGAAGAAACTATATTTGTTCACGGAAGAGACGGAATAGCTAAAAGACATCATAAGGAAATAGGCGTTCATGCAGTACGTGGAGGAAACATCATTGGTGATCATGATGTTATCTTTGCTGGAGATGGCGAAGTTATTGAATTAACTCACAAGGCCATATCAAGAGAAGTATTTGCAGTTGGTTCATTAAAAGCTTGTGAATACATGGCAGCTATAAGTTCACCTGGACTTTACTCAATGGAAGATGTAATAAATTTAAAGTTATAATTCAAAAAGAGGACAGACACAAATCTGTCCTCTTTTATTTGCTTCCACTTCACAAAGTGAAATCTAGTTCAAACTATAGATACACAACTTTATAAGGATTGAAATAGTGTATCTTTAATAGACTTGACGCCTATTAAGTTTTATTTTAATGCTTTTCTAGCCCTTGGATCTGCTAACGCCTTTGCAGCTTCTAAATCAACATCCTTAGCCTTTAGTGAAATATTTAATACATAGAAGTAAGTTCCAAGATATGGTTCTATCTTAGCAACCCCATCTTTTATTAGTTGAGGAACTTCTTGTCTTGGAACTTCATCGATTAAATCTAAATCCTCTTGCCTGAAAGTAGATAATGCTGAGGTAGCTTCTTCAATCATCTTATACTCTATTGTTTCTAATTTAATCTCCTTAGCATTCCAATAATTTTCATTCTTCACAAACACTAAACTATCCTTTGATTTCCACTCCTTCATTTTGAAAGGTCCATTACAAATAAAAGTTTCTGGCTTTGAAGCCCAGCCTTCCTTATCCTTTCCAACTATATCTTGTCTTACTGGAAAATATGTTGGGAAGGCCATAATTGATAAAAAGTACGCTGTTGAATACTCTAATTTAACTTCAAGAGTGTTGTCATCTAAAGCCTTAACTCCAACATCATCTGCCTTAGCCTTCTTAGTATTGAAAGCCTCACCATTCTTTAAGGCAGCATCAAAAATTAATAAATCTTAACCTCCGTTGGTAATAAATATTTAATTACCTAAGCTTAAAGCTTATATTTAAAAATTTTGATATTTTTTTATTTAAATTTTATTATGCATTATTGCATAAACTTATTAATTAAACCATAACCAATAAAAACATTAAATTAAAATTAGTTACATAATTGTATATTTATGTATTAACCCTTATAAATATTATACCTCTTAATTATATGTTGTCAATAACGTTAAAATATTTTTAACAACGCTCAATTGTAAACATTTCAATATTAACAAATTATCACCATCCCTCTTATTATTATCAGTTTAGCCAATAAAAAATTAACTGTTTTCTGGCTTCATCCATGAATGTTAGAGCATCTTTTATATACTAAACTGACCAGATATCATCCTACTCAACTTAACCAGATTTTAATTTATCATATGTTAACAAAAAAGGTATGTGATTCTATCACATACCCTTAACCCATTCTTCTATAAGAGATAGCGCTCTATCTAATTCATCAATACTATAACAGTAGGATATTCTTATAAAACCTTCACCCTTCACTCCAAAGGCATCCCCTGGTACACATGCTACCTTTTTATCATTCAAAACCTTTAAACAAAATTCTTCGGAAGACATATTAAACTTTTCTATGCTTGGAAAGATGTAAAAAGCACCCTTAGGTTTGACTACTTCAAAACCTATGCTTACTAATCTTTCATATACATAATCTCTTCTCTTCCTAAATTCGCCCTTCATTTCCTCCACATCAGCAAGACACTCTTTTAATCCAGTTACAACCCCCCACTGTACTATTGAGGTTGCACATGAAACATTATACTGGTGAACCTTCATTATTTCCTTCATATATTTTTCAGCAGCACAAAAATATCCAATTCTTAATCCAGTCATTGAAAACATTTTTGAAAATCCACTAACATAAATTATCTTTTCTTTTAAATGATCACATTGTGCTATAGAATAATATTCATCATAACACAATGCAGCATAAATCTCGTCTGTAATAATTGTAATATCATTATCTGCAACAATCTTACTAAGACTATCCCTATCTTCTTTTGTTAAAACTGCTCCCGTAGGATTACATGGGTAAGATAAAACAACAAATTTTATTTTATGTTCTTTTATCAACCTATCAAGTTCGCAGCAGTTTAAAGTAAAGTCATCATTTAAACTATAATTTACCACTTCACCACCAAGAATTTTAACTATACTTTCGTATGCAGGATATGCCGGAGATGGAATCAACACCTTGTCTCCTGGATTTATAAGTGCTGTAAAAATGGAAAATAAAGCTTCACTTCCACCAATAGTAATACAAACTTCTTCATCACTATAATTTATATGTAAAGTTTTTAGATACTCACTTATTGCCTGTCTAAGCTCTAGTATACCAGCATTAGGAGTGTATACTGTTTTCCCTTGCTTTATAGCATCTATCATGGACTCTTCTATCTTTTTTGGCACACTAAAATCAGGCTGCCCTAAAGTAAGTGAGATTGCTCCATCTACTTTTGACACTCTGTTATAAAATCTTCTTATACCTGAAATTTGTATATTTTCTACATTTCTATTCATTAGTATTCTATCCCCTCTCTAGAATCTACACCTTTTTCAAAATAATGTTTTACATCTTTCATTTCTGTTACTAAATCTGCTCTATTAATTATTTCTTCAGGAACATTTCTTCCAGTTAAGATTAATTCCATATCTTCTGGCTTTTTCTCTATTAAAGATATAATTTCTTTTTCTGATAGTAACTTATTGTTAAGTACTCCCATAATTTCATCTAATATTAAAATATCACATTCTCTATTTTTTAATACTTTTTCTGCGAATTTGTAACCCTCAATAATTTCTTTTTTAAGCTCCTCCTTTTCCTTCTCACTAAGATTCCAAAAAAAACCTTTTGGTTTTTCAAACCTAAAAATTTGAAAGTTTGGAGCAAGTATTTTAGCTGAGTTTAATTCACCAGTTCTTCTTCCTTTTAAAAACTGTATCATATAAACCTTCATGCCATCGCCAGCAGCCCTAACTGCTAACCCTATTGCTGCAGTAGTTTTACCTTTACCATTGCCTGTATATACTTGGACATATCCTTTATTAAGTTTTGCCATAATATCACTCCCTATTTTCATTTTATAATAGAATTATTAAGAAAAGCCACCATTATTTTTCTCTATTTTTAATTTTTTAGCTAATACCCCTTTATTATACACAGTTTTTTGATTATAATATTTTTGTTATACTATAAATGAAAATATAAACACTCGAAGAAGGGATGATAAAATGAGTTATAATTTTACAGATCCTTATGAAATTGCTAGATTCATTAAGGAAGCAAAAAAATCAACTCCAGTTAAAGTATATGTAAATGGTGATTTAAGAGATTCTGATATGGGGAATATCGAATGGTACGGAAATGATAATTTCTTTGTATTATTTGGAGAAAGTGATGAAATCACAAAGGTAATTCTTGATAACAAACATAAAGTGAGACACTTCAGAATTGAAAATGATAGAAGAAACTCTGCTATACCTATGTTAAATCTTTTAGATGTTGATGCAAGAATTGAACCAGGCGCAATAATAAGAGATAAAGTAACTATAGAAAAAAATGCAGTTATCATGATGGGTGCTGTTATAAATATAGGTGCTGAAATAGGTGAAGGAACCATGGTAGACATGAATGCTGTGGTAGGTGCTAGAGGTAAACTTGGAAAGAGAGTACATCTTGGTGCAGGAGCAGTTGTTGCAGGAGTTCTTGAACCACCAAGCAAAACTCCTTGCGTTATAGCAGATGATGTTTTAATCGGTGCTAACGCTGTTATACTTGAAGGTGTGAGCGTAGGAAAGGGTTCTGTTGTAGCTGCTGGTTCTGTTGTTGTTGAAGATGTACCAGAAGGTGTAGTTGTAGCTGGAACACCAGCAAAGATCATTAAAAAAGTAGATGACAAAACCAAAGATAAAACTCAAATATTAGATGATCTTAGAAAATAAAATTTAATAGGCATCAAGCCTATTAAATTTGAGCCAGATTTCACTTTGTGAAATGGCAGTAGATAGCAAAATGCCTTTGTTAGTTTAACTAACAAAGGCATTTATTATACTGCTCCTTCTTCTTCTATCTCTGTAACAGTATTATCCTTGTTAACCTTTTCCATCTTTGAAATAGATACTTCATATGCTATTTTTCTAATAACTTCTACATCTGAAACTTTCTTTTGATATTCTCTACTCTGCAATCTTCCCCAAATTCTTATGTTATCTCCAACACTCAAAGTCTGACAAAATCTTGAGTTTCTTCCCCAAGCTATAGTTGGAATATAGTCTGACTTATTATAAGCTCTATTTACCGCTAATAATACATCTGCTATTTCTCTTCCAAATGGAGTAGTTCTATAAACTGGTTCCTTACATATATATCCATCTAAAAATATCTCATTTGGATTTTTACTTCTTTCAGTACAATATTCTATATTTCTAGCAAAAACTGTTAATATAAGTTTATTAGCTCCATCAACAAATTTATTATAAGATCTTAATTGACCATCAACAACGATTTCAGTTCCAATACTTAAATCCATACCTGATATTAATCTTTCTGAAATAGTAACATTGAGAATATCTTTAGAATCACTCAATCTCATAACCTCTAAACAAAATGTATAAAAACCTTCTCCATACATTTCGTGGCTATATTCTAGTTTTGACGCTACTGTACCCTCTAAATAAATTTTGTTATTTAACATTGAATTATCCATCATAACCCCTCTCTCCCTCGTTTTTTTAAAATTTTTATTTAATAGTATAAAAAATAAAGTAAATACTAACCCATTTCCATTATAATACATTTAATGGCAATTTTTCAATATATTTTTTATTAAATCTATTAATTGGTTTTTTGCTGTCTACCATTATAATCAATAATATAATGATCTTTATAGATAAGTTCTCCTAAAGGCGCAAAGGAATATCCTTCTTTTTTTAAATTTTTTATAAGTTTTTGTAAGTTTCCAGGTGTGTATTTTCCATCATTATGATATAAAATTATTGAACCTGGTTTAATATTTTTAATTACTCTATTATATTCAATCTCTGCTCCTTCATTTTTCCAATCCACACTATCAACATCCCATTGAATACAGTAGTAACCTAATCTATTAACAACATTAATAACCAAATTGTTATAATCACCACTTGGACACCTAAATAAATTGGTTTTAACGCCTATACTCCTGTATATAATATCTTCTGTCTTTTTTATCTCTGATACCATTCTCTCTGAAGAAATTCTAGTAAACATAGGATGTATGTAACTGTGATTTCCTATTTCATGACCTCTTTCATGAATTAATTTTAATTTATCTAAATTTTCTTCACTTTTATTAACCCATCCCCCCATAACAAAAAATGTTCCTTTAATATTATATTTATCTAGAATATCCAGTATTCTAAAAAGATTATCTTCTTCGGCATAATTCACATCAAAAGTTAATGAAACTTTTTTTTCTTTAGTTTCAACGGCATATATAGGAAGGTTCTTCTCAACCTTAAAAACACTCTTTTGGTTTAAATTAAAAATACCTACTATAATAACAGATAAAATTAAAACAGACAAAATAGCTATATTTAGTTTTTTTTGCATTTGGACCTACCTTTTTCATATTTACTCTAATAGATATTCAGTTTTAAAAATAAACATGACAAAATAAATAAAATTAAGAAATAATTTTATTGTCGTTTTTTATGATATAATATTATTTGTATAGTTTAATGTATGGAGGATTGGATACTAATGAATGAGAACACTTTAGAATTAGCAGAAAATAAATTGCTTCTACTTTATATAATTAAATCTATTAAATACCCTATATCCAACACTCAATTAACCGAAATTGTCTTAGAAAATAGCTTTATAAACTATTTTTTACTTCAACAATATATTTCTGAACTGATAGCATCTGAGTTTTTAAAATATGAAGAAAATGATACAAAAAAGCTATTACGTTTAACAGATAAAGGAGATAACGTTCTTTACTTCTTTAAAGATAGAATATCTCATCAAAAAATTAGCCTTATTGATGATTATATTAGCGAACGAATTGACATTATAAAAAAAGAGCTCACTATTACAAGTGACTACACTCTTGATAACAATGATACTTTTTTAGTTAACTTAAAAGCTGTTGAAGATAATACTTTATTAATAGATCTTAAAGTAAATGTAGCTTCAAAAAAGCAAGCTATAGCATTGTGTACTAAATGGAAGGAAAACCCTTCAGATATATACAATAAAATATTTCAAGTATTAATTAATGATTGATTTATCGCTATAGTAAGTCATACCATTAGGCTCTTTTCCTACTGGTATGATTACTTTTTTATTAATGTCTATCTTTAACACTCTATCTCCTAAATTATCTCCTACAAAAATACTATTTTTAACCTTTATAATTCCTCTTGGCATTCCGCCAACTAATATTCTTTTTATCTCACCTTTAATGAAGTGAACAATGCTTATACTTCCTTCACCAAAATTAGTCACGTAACCTACTTCTTTCTCTTCATCTAAACAAAAGTCTACAGGATATTTTCCAACAGTAATAACTTTTTCACTAGTTAGTTGATTATTAACCCTAATAACCCTTAAGCATCCTCTTTCTTCAGATCCAATTTTACTTTCATTTACATAAATATATTGACCATTTTGTGAAAACATTGCCTTTAATGGATATTCGCCTACTTTATATGAAAATAATGCTTTATTTTCATTGCAATCAATTACTGTTATACAATCACTTTCCATATTAGCAATCACACCAAGACCAGTTAGTTGATTGATTTCAATGCTATGTGGATAATTTCCACTAGGTATTTCACTAATTATTTTTTCCTTTTCTAAATCAAAAACTAAAATGCTATTACCTTCACCACAAACAATATAAGCTAGCTGATTATATGTTTTTACATCATTACAATGTGCTCCAATATAATAACTTATTAATCTATTATCCTTTATTGAAATCTTGCTTAAAGAGTTATTATAGTTATTAGCTGTAAGCAGATAATCGTTCCATAAGCATATTCCGTGGGGTCCTACAGGATCTTCATTATTTTTAATTAAAATTGAATTAGAGGACAAATCAGGTAAGTTAATTGACGATATAGAATCAGAGCCTGTGTTACAAACATATATTCTTTCCAAGATCCTCACCTCATTAATATCGCTTATAATAATTAATATATGAAAAATAAGTTTTTATGGAACATACAATATTAACTTTGACTATTTTCTTTTTTTAGCTATAATATTAAATAATAATAAATAACTTCAAACCTCAAACAATTCAGGAAAAATAAAACTATACAGGTATTGAGCCTATCAGAGATATTTAGCTTCAATCATTAACCGATTTCACAAAAATTTTGAACATTTAAATTTTACTATATTCTTATTTCAATTATGAAGTTATGTATCTATAGTTTGAGTGAGAAGCAAACAGCCTGGACATGCTATACTTTTCCTAAAGTTCTTAATTTAAATAAATTGTATATCCATTAAACTTAAATATAAACTTAACAACAGGAGGTAATGCTATGTATTCATTCAAAACTACGGGAGTATGTTCAAAACAAATCGATTTTCAAGTTATTAATAATAAGGTGAAAAATGTATCCTTTACTGCTGGTTGTTCAGGGAATCTTAAAGGACTTTCAGCTCTAATAGAGGGTATGGAAATTAATGATGCAATAAACAGATTAAAAGGTATAACTTGTGGCAATAGGGAGACTTCATGTCCTGATCAACTTTCAAAAGCTCTAGAGCAATACATAAACAAACAATGTTGATGTAGATAAAACTAACCGGGCGTAGAGTCTAAAGATACATATCTTTAAATCTTAATCGATTCATAAAAAATCAAATTTAATAGGCATCAAGCCTATTAAATTTGAGCCAGCTTTCACTTCGTGAAATGAAAGCAAATAAAAAAACATGCAATTCTACTCTTTTTATAAACCTAATTTAGCTATATATTTTATTATAGAATTTATAATAATGTTATAAGATAGTATTATTAAACCATTAGCTAATAAATAAGTGAAAGATTTTGTTATTATTTTTTTTCCATTTTTAATATTCTTATATGATATTGCTGCACAACCAATAGCGATCCCCCAAGGTATAAGCCCTTCTATAGAGAATATTGGGAACAAAAAGTTTAGCAGTATAATCATAATTGTTAATTTTCTTTTTCTAACAAAAAAAATGTTTGAAATCATCTTCTTAACTCCTAATCTTTAAAGTAATTTCCTCTTATTAATTTATCACATAAATCAATAGCTTTTAGCATGTCTCCTTTTTCTCCAGGTACTGATTCCTCACCTAAATATTCCCTTGTTGAAAGTACAACATAATTCTTTCTTGTGTTAAGCAGATTTCTTCCTACCGCTTTATTTTCATACTCATCTTTACTAGCACCAAAAAGATATGCTAAAGTTGGGAGAGTATCACTTTGGCCACCGTATACAGAAACTTTTTTTCCTTCTAAACCTTTAGAATATATTATAAGAGGTACCTTTCGGTTATTTTCTTTCCACCAGTTACCAGGAAAGTTTATTTTTTTTATTTCATCATCATAAAATTTATGAACACCTTCATGATCACCATAAATTACTACTACTGTATTATCTAAAACTCCAGAGCTATCTAAACTTTCTAAAAGTTGTCCTATATATTTATCCGTATATCTTATACTTTCAAAATATCCCCCTAACTTTGATTTAGAAAGTTCTTCATTAAGTTTAAGTTCCTTATCTGATTCAGGTATATTAAAGGGTGCATGACTGGTTAAGGTTACAGTGTACGCATAAAAAGGAGCTTTCAGTTTTCTTACCTCGTCTCCAAATTGTTTTAAATAACTCCTGTCACTTATTCCAAGATTTATAACTTCATCAATATCATAGTTTGAAGAATCAAGACACCTTTCAAATCCAATTGATTTTAAAGCAGGCATCCAATTCCAATAAGATCCTTTATCTGGATGTGAGGCCAATGTAGTATACCCTAATCTTTTCATAATATTAGGCAGCGAATTATTATAGGTATTATACGGATATCTAAAAAAGGTAGCTCCCTCTCTAACAGGAAATACTGATGTTTGAGTAATTAATTCACCATCTGAACTTGTTCCATTATATGTTTCTTCATAAAAGTTATTAAAATAAATACTGTTAGATAAAATCCTATTTAGCGTTGGTGTTATTTCCTGATTATCAACTTTTTGATTTACAACAAAATTTTCTAAAGACTCCCATTGTATCATTAATAAATTTTTCCCTGCAAATATTCCTTTGTATTCATTATCAGGTAAAAATTCCCTCTTGTTTTGAAACCATAAAGCAATCTCCTTCTTTTCACTTTCTGAAAATGTATAAGCTTTGCTTTCTTCACGATATGTATATAAATCAAACAAGTGATATCCTATAGGTGTTAAATTAGACATAGTTTGATTTGGAGACCAACTCTTTTTAAAAATCATCTGATTCTCAAACCCCATATCAAGGTTGTCTATTTTGTAATGTGCATAAGTTAAATAAATTATTGGTACAAATAAAAGTATAAGAAAAGCACTTATATTTCTTTGGATTTTTTTAAAGTAACTCATATATCTTATGGAGATAACAATCTGAAACACTAAATCTACAATGAATAATATATCTATTAACCTTGTCATTGACAAAATACTAGATCCTAAATTATCTAAGTTTGACATCATCTGAAGCATATTGAAGTTTAAAAAAGAACTATTACTTCTGTAATACCATATATCACCTATATATAAAGTTGTAATAAGCAGATTAGTAGTAAAAAAGCTCCAAAGTTGAACTCTTCCCTTAAAAATATAAGAAAAAGAAAGAGTGCTAATTATAAAACTAAAATATACTAGAAAAGGAGGTACTGAATAAAAGATTTTCATTGGATTAATTCCATTAGCTTTATCATCTGAAATTAAAACTAAAAATAATATAGATTTTATTAATATACAAAAGAACGTATACCAGAATATTCTGTTAATTTTAATATCATAAAAGGAGTTTTTTATGCTTTCCTTAACTCCGCCATACCTATATTTTCTTTTATAATTTAGCATATATGACTCCTCCATATTTTAACATTATTTCTATTATATCACGAATAAGTATATTAAAGTAAATAAAGTAAGAGTTATACCAAATAAAATTAACCTGCCTAATCTTAGCCAGATTTCACTTTGTAAAATGGCAACAAAAAAGCACTCCTTTATAGAAGTGCCTTAATTTCTTTTCTCATATCTCCTACCATGTAAAGAGAACCACAAATTAAAATCATATCTCCATCATTACATATATCAACAGCCTTTAGATATGCTTCCTTATAGTCTTCAATAATATCACATGGTATTTCCTGTTCATTTATTAATTCTTTAATTTTTTCAGGTGCTTCAGCTCTATAACTGTGAGGAGAAGTAACTATTACGCTATCAGTGATGGAAGTGATCTCACTTACCATCTTCTCTACCTCTTTATCTCCTAGAATACCTAAAATTAAAATAATCTTTTTAAAATCAAAATACATTTCTATACTTTCTCTAACTTTACTTATTCCATCTATATTATGAGCACCATCAATAACCACTAGCGGAGATGTTCTTAAAACCTCCATTCTTCCATTCCAAGTTACTTTACCTAACCCTGAAATAATTTGTTGCTTAGAAATACTAAGTCCAAGCTCTATCAATCTCTCAACTGCAGTAACAGCAACCGTACAATTTAACAGTTGATGCTTTCCAAGTAATGGCAGATTAATTAAATATGAATCTTTCTCTGTATTAATTTTAATTACTTGAGTAAAATTTTCCCCTTTAGGATTTATTAGGTTTCCAGCATCACTTTTTACAATAGTTAATAAAGACTTTTTTTCTCCTGCTACTTTCTTAATAACATTCATGCTCTCTTCTTGCTGAGGATAACATACTATAGGAATTCCTTCTTTGATTATGCCAGCCTTCTCATAAGTTATCTTCTCTAATGTATCACCAAGTATGTTTATGTGATCAAAGCTGATAGAAGTTATTATAGAAAGTATTGGTGTAATCACATTAGTAGAATCTAATCGTCCACCTAGACCTACTTCTATAACAGCATAATCAACCTTTTGTTCATAAAAATAGAGTAACATCACACAAGTTATAATTTCAAATTCTGTTGGATTATCGAATCCCATTTCGATAACTTTATCAACAGCTTCTTTTACTTTAGTTACAAACTTAGCTAAATCCTCTTTGGGAATATTAGTTTTATTAATTTGAATTCTTTCCTCGAATTCCTCTAAAAAAGGTGAGGTATACATTCCTACCTTGTACCCTGCCTCCATTAATATTGAAGTTAGCATAGATGTAGTAGAACCCTTTCCATTGGTTCCAGCTATATGAATACATTTAAGCTTTTTATGAGGATTCCCTAAAAGTTCTAATACTTTTTCGGTTCTTAGAAGTCCATAGTTACTACCAAATTTTGCAGTTTCAGTAATATAATTCATAGCCTCCTTATAACTCATACTAATTGATTTATTAAAGCACTTTTCCATATGTTATCATTAAACTCCTTAATTTTTATAATAAAATTATAATTTTAAATTTTTATATTTTATATGTAAGTTAAACTTAAAAACTCAGATAGACACCTCAATTTTTCTACTTTTGTTATACATTTAATTATAACCATAGAGAAAAATATTTTTTAATTTTATAAAAAATAAAATTTAATAGGCATCGAGCCTATTAAATTTGAGCCAGATTTTACTTAGTGAAATGACAACAAATAAAGTAGGAAAAGAAATAACGTTCCTTTTCCTACCCTAAATATTAATTCATACATTATAAACTTGTCAATTTATTTATCTTATGCCTATATATAATCTTATTATAATATATATAAGCAACTTCGTAACTGAATTATAATTCATGAAAAAGCATTGCATGTCGAGACTATTTTCATAAATTATTTAAAGACTAGAGTTGTGTGTTTTTAAAGAATGGATACTTTAGATAAAAAGAAAGACATCCTATATCTAAATCTTTTCTGCAAAACTTTTACCATAATCGCTACATCTTTTAAGTGCTTCATCACCTGGATTCCACAGTTCCTTTATTCCCTGATTTACTATTTCAAAGCCAGCCTCCTGTAATTCTTCAGTTATAAATTTAACTGATTCTCCACTCCATCCATAACTACCAAAAGCTGCTCCTTTTTTATTTTTGAATTCAAGTCCCTTAATCATTTCTATAATTGCTGATGTTGAAGATAGTATACCTTTATTTATTGTTGAAGAACCAACCATTATAGCTCGTGATTTAAAAACCTCAGTAATTATGTCATTCTTATCTGCTTTTGAGGAATTAAATATTTTTATATTTACTTTATCATCATACTCTTTTATCCCTTTAGCAATTGCTTCTGCCATCCTCCTTGTAGCATTCCACATACTATCATAGATAATTGTAACTTGATTTTCATTATAACTTTGAGCCCACTTCAAGTATTTCTCAACAATTTGTGTTGGATTTTCTCTCCACATAATTCCATGACTTGGACATATCATGTTTATTGGTAAGTTAAGACTTAGCACTTCTTTAATTTTCTTTTCAACAAATGCACTAAAGGGTGTTAAAATATTTGCATAGTATTTTATTGCTTCCTGAAATAGTTCTGCACTATCAACACGGTCATTATACATTAGTTCTGAAGCATAGTGCTGACCAAATGCATCATTGCTAAATAATATATTTTCACCTGCTAAATAAGTGAACATAGTATCTGGCCAATGAAGCATTCTGGCTTCAACAAATATTAATTTATTCTTTCCAATATCAAGAGTATCGCCAGTCTTAACTTCAACAAAGTTCCAATCTTGATGGTAATGACCCATTATTGATTTAACACCATTTTTTGTACAATAAATCGGCGTATTAGGTATCTCTTTCATTAACTCTGGCAATGCTCCACTATGATCTGGCTCTGCATGATTACATACTATATAATCAATTTTATTTAAGTCAATTTCTTTCTTTAAGTTAGCAACAAACTCCTTCGCAAATGGATACCAAACAGTGTCTATTAGCACAATTTTGTCATCTCGTATTAAATAGGAATTATAAGAAGAACCCTTGTGTGTTGAATACTCCTCACCATGAAATTTTCTTAATTCCCAATCAATCTTTCCCACCCAGGTTACTTTTTCATTTATATTAAACGCCATTTTCACTACACTTCCTTTATACATAAATTATAAGATTTAGCCGAAAAGGCCATATCTTCAAGCGTGGGATGAAAGGCTATTTTATAGAACTTTAGTGTCAAATTCTAAATATTAATAATTAGAAAAAACAATTCTAGTTTAAGTACTTTATTAAAATTTTAAAGTATTTATTAACTTGTATAGCTATAATTATAGGATAAACTTAATCTCATTTTTTATTACCTTGAAAATTCTTTTTTACATCTAAAATAAAAGTGCACAGGTGCCGAACCTATTAATTTTATCCAGATTTCACTTTACAAAATCTGAGCAAAAAAAGAAAGGTAGTAAAAAGAGATTTATTATATCCCTTTTCCTACCTTAAATTTTAAATCACTTATTATTTATCTTAGCCTAAAGATGCAATTCTTGATAAAACAGCTTCAAGCATTTCTCTGTATTTATCACCCTTAGCTTTTTCAGCATCTACAACTTCCTTCGGTGCCTTATTTACAAAGTTAGGATTATTTACCTTCTTTTCTACTCTATCGATTTCTCCTTGAAGCTTATTTTTTTCTTTATTTAACCTTTCAAGTTCCTTTTCTTTATCAACTAAATCAAGAAGAGGCATAAATAATTCTCCACCTTGTACTACTACTGATACAACATTTTCAGGAACCTCATTCTTACTATTTAAGAAAACAACTTCACTAGCTGAAGCAAGCTTCTCCACATATGCAGCGCCAGCAGTAAAGGCTGCTCTTGCATCTCCAGAAATAAATGCCATAACCTTAGCCTTTCTTGAAGGTGGTACATTCATCTCTGCCCTAACATTTCTTAAAGACTTTATAGCTTCAATAACAAAAGACATATCACTTTCAGCCTTCTCATCTAATAGAATTTCTTCATATTCAGGCCACTTTGAAATTGTTATTGATTCATATTCAGTAGCAAAATGAGTATATATTTCTTCAGTAATAAATGGCATTACTGGGTGAAGTAATTGTAATCCTGTAGTTAGTACTCTGTAAAGCACATTGTATACTACACCTTTTTGTTTTTCTTCACTTCCATAAAGTACTGGCTTCACAAGTTCAATATACCAGTCACAGAACTCAGTCCACATGAAGTCATATATTTTTTGAAGAGCGATTCCAAGCTCAAACTTTTCTATATTCTCTGTAACTTCCTTAACTAAAGTATTCATTCTTGAAAGAATGTATCTATCTGCCAAGCTGTACTCTTTGCAATCCTTATACTTATCCATGATTTCTCTATCAAGATTCATCATAACAAATCTTGAAGCATTCCATATCTTATTTGCAAAATTTCTAGCAGCTTCTACTCTTTCAGGGAAGAATCTTATATCATTACCTGGAGCATTTCCTGTAACAAGCATAAATCTTAGAGCATCCGCACCATAATTATCTATAACATCTAGTGGATCCACACCATTACCAAGGGATTTACTCATCTTCTTTCCTTCAGAATCTCTAATAATTCCATGAATTAATACATTTTCAAATGGTGTTTCATCCATGTTGTGTATTCCTGAGAAAATCATTCTAGCTACCCAGAAGAATATAATGTCATATCCAGTTACAAGGGTACTTGTTGGATAAAAGTACTGTAAATCATCAGTCTTTTCTGGCCATCCTAATGTTGAGAAAGGCCAAAGAGCTGATGAGAACCATGTATCAAGTACATCTTCTTCCTGCTTAAGATTATTTGAACTACACTTTGTACATGAAGCTGGTGTTTCTTCAATAACTATTATTTCTCCACAGTCCTTACAATACCATACTGGTATTCTATGTCCCCACCAAAGCTGTCTTGATATACACCAATCTTGAATATTTTCCATCCAGTTGAAATATACCTTTTCAAATCTTTCTGGTATAAACTTTGTCTTCTTTTCTTTAACAACTTCTACAGCCGGTTTTGCAAGCGACTCCATTTTTACATACCATTGCTTAGATATTATAGGTTCTATAACTGTTCCACATCTATCATGAGTTCCAACATTATGAACATGAGGCTTAACTTTAACTAATAATCCTTGTTCATCAAGTTCTTTAACCATAAGCTTTCTAGCTTCATATCTGTCAAGGCCTACATATTTTCCTCCAAGCTCATTTATTGTTCCCTTATCATCCATAACTCTTATTTCAGGAAGGTTATGTCTTTTACCAACCTCATAATCATTTGGATCATGAGCTGGTGTTATCTTAACTGCACCTGTACCAAATTCTAAGTCAACATAATCATCTGCTATAACAGGAATTTCCCTTCCTACTAAAGGAAGTATTAATGTTTTTCCTATTAAATGCTTATATCTTTCATCGTTAGCATTTACAGCTACTGCCGTATCCCCTAGTAACGTTTCAGGTCTTGTTGTTGCTATCTCTAAATATTCATTTGAATCTTTAACTGGATACTTTATGTGCCAGAAGCTGCCTTCTTGTTCCATGTACTCTATTTCAGCATCTGATAAAGCTGTTTCACACTTTGGACACCAGTTTGTGATTCTATTTCCTTGATAAATCAACCCTTCATTATAAAGCTTAATAAATACATGTCTAACAGCTTTATTAAGATTCTCATCCATTGTAAAGGCCTCTCTTGTAAAGTCTGCTGAACATCCCATCTTTTTAAGCTGAGTTCTTATTCTTTCTCTATACTCATCAGTCCATTCCCAAACCTTCTCAAGGAATACTTCTCTACCCATTTCTTTTTTCTTTAGGCCCTGTTTTAAAAGTTCATTTTCCACCTTAACTTCTGTAGCTATACTAGCATGATCTTCACCAGGAAGCCATAATGTGCAGTATCCCTGCATTCTCTTAAATCTTATAAGCATGTCTTGTAATGTATTGTCTAAAGCATGCCCTAAATGAAGCTTACCAGTTATGTTTGGTGGTGGCATTACTATTGTATAAGGTTTTTTTCTCTTATCAACTACCGGGGTAAAATATTTCTTTTCCTCCCAAGTCTTATAAATTCTCTCTTCAAATTCTTTAGGACTATACGTGGTAGCAATATTTTTGCTATCTAACATTTTATTTCCTCCTTTTATATTAAATCATCATAAGTATGATTGTATTTACTTTAATATATAGATCTACAACTTCATAACTAAATTATTTAAGAATTGGAGTTGTTTATCTTTAGCAATTTTATACCTTATGGTTGGACAATTTCCCATTTACTGTATAATTGGGTCATAGCTGAATTATCCCCTAAATTGTCCTTAATTAATCATTAATTAAGATTATGTACTTATAGATAAAACTTATATTAAATTACCTTTACGATGACCTTAATAAATTTTTTATAAAATAAAAAAGAGCCTTCATCCAAAAGGACGAAGACTCGCGGTACCACCTTTTTTCCCACAGAAATACTCTCTATGGGCCCTTTAACCTTTAACGACATCGCTGCCGTCTTTGCCTACTATTATATGCTACCATTTCACTAAGTGAAATCTAGCTAACAAAGTAAATACGCTCAATATCTGCCTATTTACTTTCCTTTCAACAAAGAAGCTCCAAAGCTACCTTCAAGACACATAATATAGGAAACCTCTCAGCCTTTGAATTTCCCTCTCTATGATACCTTTATGCCTTTACTCCTCTTTTTCAATGCTTTTAATATTAAATTGCTCATCTTAGTAATATTATAATAACTTAATTTTTTTTGTCAATATCTACTTTTTACTTGATGCAAGTTCATCACAAACTTCCACTTTAATTTCTTTTTCTTGTTGAAGGTTCTTAAATGCTACTGAAAGCATAAGCTTTATTCTATTAAGCTGGTTAACTTCAGAAGCACCTGGATCATAATCAATAGCAGTAATATTAGATAATGGATATTTTTGTCTGATAGCCTTCATCATTCCCTTGCCAGTAACATGATTTGGAAGACAGGCAAATGGCTGCATACATATGATATTACTTACTCCACTTTCTATAAGTTCAAGCATTTCACCTGTTAAGAACCATCCTTCCCCAGTTTGATGCCCTAGTGAAAGTATTGTAGAAGCCAATTCCCCTAATTCCGCAATGTGCTTTGGTGGAGTAAATCTCTTACTCCTAGCTAGTTCTTCCTTTAAAGTCTTTCTGTATCTTTCCATAAACCATATTGCTAAGTTCGAAATATCTCTTTTTAATCTTCCAGAAGATAAATACTTATATTTAAAGTCAGCATCATACGCTGAGTAGAAGAAGAAATCAAGTAAATCCGGAACCACTGCTTCTGCACCTTCAGCTTCTAGAACTTCTACTACATTATTATTTGCAGTTGGATGGAATTTAACTAATATCTCCCCAACAACTCCAACCTTAGGTTTAACTTCTTCTGTAATTTCCATATTATCAAAATCTTTTATTATCTCTATGATATTCTTCCTAAATTGTTTATGTCCACCTTTTCTAACATTTTCAATTGCCTTCTCTCTCCACGTCTCATAAAGTGCATTAGCAGAACCTTTTATTTTTTCATAAGGTCTCACTCTATACAACACCCTCATAAATAAGTCTCCATAAACTAAAGCCATTAGTGCTCTGTCCATTAATTTTGGAGTAACTTTAAATCCGGGTTGTGGTTCCATACCAACAGCATTAAGTGAAATTATCGGTATATTTGTAAATCCTGCTTCAACCAGTGCCTTCTTCAAAAAGCCAATGTAATTTGTAGCTCTACATCCCCCACCAGTTTGTGAAATTATAACAGAAGTATTATTTAAATCATATTTACCTGATTTTAGAGCATGTATTACCTGACCGATTACAATTATTGAAGGATAACAAGCATCATTATTTACATATTTTAATCCTTCTTCAATAGCTGCTTTATCTGTAGATGGAAGCACCTCAAGATTATACCCTCCTGCTTTAAAAGCCTCCTGAACAATATCAAAATGTATTGGAGACATCTGTGGTGCTAAAATAGTATGATCTTTTCGCATCTTTTTAGTAAAGATAACCTTAGGATAGTTTAAATTCTTCTTATGTGGAACATAATTATTCCTTTCTCTTTCTTCCATAGCAGCTTTTAAGGATCTTATTCTTATTCTTACTGCACCAAGATTATTTCCTTCATCTATTTTTAATACAGTATAGATCTTTCCATAACTTGCGAGTATCTCTTGTGCTTGATCAGTAGTTACAGCATCTAATCCACAACCGAATGAATTAAGTTGAATGAGTTCTAAATTATCTTGAGTCCCCACAACATCTGCAGCAGAATATAATCTTGTGTGATATACCCACTGGTCTACAACTCTTAATGGTCTTTCAATCTTACCAAGATGACATATACTATCTTCAGTTAATACTGCTATACCAGCACTTGTAATTATATTAGGAATACCATGATGTATCTCAGGATCCACATGATATGGTCTACCTGCAAGTACAATTCCCTTCTTTCCCGTTCTTTTTAAATATTCTAGTACTTCCTCGCCTTTACTTTGAATATCCTTTTTATATTGATCTCTCTCTCTCCATGCAGCCTCTACAGCTTCTTGTGCTTCCTCAATAGTTACGCCAAATTCCTTAAATTCTTCAACTATTCTCTTATAAAATTTCCCCCTATTATTAAGAGAAAAGAATGGATTTATGAATTTAATATTCTTTTCTTTTAGTACATCCATATTATTCTTAATTACTTCTGGATAAGAAGTTACCATAGGACAATTATAGTAATTGTTAGCTTCTTGAAATTCTTTTTCTTCAAAAGAAATACATGGATAAAAGACCTTATCTACCCCTCTATCCACTAGAGCTTGTATATGTCCATGGACTATCTTGGCTGGATAACAAGCTGACTCAGAAGGTATAGTCTCTATTCCTAACTCATAAATCTTCTTTGAAGAGACTGGTGAAAGTTCTACCCTAAATTTAAGTTTAGTAAGAAGCGTAAACCAAAATGGATAATTCTCATACATATTAAGAACTCTTGGTATACCAATGGTTCCTCTATTTGCATTTTCCTTAGAGAGTGGCTTATATCCGAAGGTTCTCTTAAATTTATAATCATAAAGATTAGGAACTTTTTCATCACTTGTGCTCTTTCCTAAAGGTCTTTCACATCTATTACCAGAAATAAATTCTTCTGTTGTAGAAAATTTATTTATTGTAAGTAAACAATTATTACCGCAAAGACCACATCGTCTAAGTTCTGTTTCCATATTGAAACTTTCAAGCTCATCCTTACCAAGAATAGTTGTCTTATAACCTTTTTCAAATCGTTCTTTTGCAATTAATGCTGCACCAAAAGCTCCCATAAGTCCCGCTATGTCAGGTCTTACTACTTCTCTTTCAGCAACCAATTCGAAACTTCTTAGCACAGCATTATTATAGAATGTACCACCCTGTACTATAATTTTTTTTCCCATATCCTTAGGATCTCTAATCTTAATTACCTTAAATAATGCATTCTTAATAACTGAATAAGAAAGCCCCGCAGAAATATCGCCTACACTTGCTCCCTCTTTTTGGGCTTGTTTAACTCTAGAATTCATAAATACCGTACATCTAGAACCTAAATCAACTGGACTCTGAGCAAATAAAGCTTCCTGAGCAAAAGAACTAACCTCCATGTTTAAAGAATTTGCAAAAGTTTCAATAAAAGAACCACAACCTGATGAACATGCTTCATTTAATAGTATACTATCAATAACACCATTTTTAATTCTTAAGCATTTCATATCTTGTCCACCAATATCTAATATAAAATCAACGCCAGGTAAGAAATGCTCTGCTGCCTTATAATGCGCAATAGTCTCAATTTCACCAATATCAACATGTAGTGCTGCCTTTATTAGTCCTTCTCCATATCCAGTAACAGTACTATTTACTATATTCACTCCTTCAGGAAGTTTTGAATACAGATCCTTTAGGATAGATATTACTTTTAATAAAGGATTACCTTGATTACTTCCATAGAAGGAATATAGCAATTCACCCTTATTACTTATAAGAGTTACTTTGGTTGTAGTAGATCCCGCATCTATTCCAAGGAAAGCCTCCCCTTGATACTTATTAATATCTATTTTCTTTACTTTATTATTACTATGTCTATTATTAAACTCATTAAATTCCTTGTCACTTACGAATAATGGTGTAAGTCTATCAATTTGATGAGACTCTATCTCTTTTATCTTTCCAACCTTTTCAACTAATCTTTTAAATGAAAGTTTGTTATTATTTTTTGAAGAAATGGCTGCTCCAATAGCAACAAACAGCTGTGAATTTTCTGGAAATATAATTTGATTCTCTTTTAAGTTTAATGTCTCAATAAATCTTTTTCTTAGTTCAGATAAAAAATACAAAGGTCCTCCTAAGAAGGCAACCCTACCTCTAATAGGCTTACCACAAGCTAATCCACTTATAGTTTGTGTTACAACTGCTTGAAATATAGATGCAGCAATATCTTCTTTTCTAGCCCCCTCATTTACAAGTGGTTGAACATCAGTTTTTGCAAAAACTCCACATCTTGCAGCAATTGGATAGATAACCTTATATCCTTTCGCTAACTCATTTAATCCTTGAGCATCAGTTTTTAATAGTGATGCCATCTGATCGATGAAAGCTCCAGTACCACCTGCACAAGTTCCATTCATTCTTTGTTCTATGTTACTGTCAAAATAAGTAATCTTTGCATCTTCTCCACCTAGCTCTATAGCAACATCTGTTTGTGGAATATATATTTCAACTGTATTTGTACAAGCTATTACTTCTTGTATAAAAGGAATATCTAACCAATGTGAAACTGATAAACCTCCAGAACCAGTAACATTAATAGTTATATCTGTATCTTTAATAGTCTTATAAGCATCTCTTATAAGTGCAATAATTGTACTTCTTATATCAGAAAAATGTCTTTTATATTTACTATAAATAATATTATCCCTATCATCTAATAAAACTACCTTTACTGTTGTCGAACCAACATCTAGGCCCATACGCAATAATGCCATAAATCTCATCTCCATCCCTAAACTATTTGTTAATTGAAGTCATACCCCAAAAATTATAAATAAAATTAGAATTTCATAAAAAGTATCATTGAAATTATCAATTTAAAAATTTATTTTATAAATCAAGAATTAAACTTACTTATACTTAGTATAAATATTACTAATTTATTATAGAATATTATTCCAAAATAATAAATATTATTTCAGACAAATAATGTATATTATTGGTTCTATTGTCAATAATTATTATTGTAATATTCAAGAAAGGTTATTTCTTAGTTTTATTATTTTTATTGGAGGATATCATGAGTTATTTTATTAGAGGTAATGAATTTTATAATAATAAAAATTACGAAGAAGCTATAACATACTATAACAAGGCTATTGAAGAAAAAGATAATGAGGCCTACTCATGCTATAATGCAGGTGTATGTTATATAAAACTAAAGAATCATCAAAAGGCTATCGAGATGCTTACAAAAGCTATAACATTAAATATAGATGCTAAATATTTTTTTAATCTCGCATACTGTTATTCTATGATAAATGACTCAAAACAAGCTCTAAGATACTTTAATGTAGCTTGGGCATTAGATAACTCAGATAAAGACTGTGAAAAAGCAATAAATTTAATAATTAATAAATATAAAAAAGCACCTTAATTGGTGCTTTTACCATTCACCTGCAACTTTTTCACTTCTATGGTCTTTCTCAAACCTCTTTGAATCAAAGTAATTACCTGCTTTATAAAATGTAGAATCTACACGTATCCATCTATTCTCTTCTTTTATATATACTTCATTCCATGCATGATTTACCCACTGTCTTCCATTAAATCCTTCACCTACAACCATTCTAACTTTTAAACCACTAGCTCTTGCCATAGATACATAAAGACATGAGTAATCAAAACAAATACCTTTTTTACTTTCAAATGTTGGAATTGCTCCTGATTGTACTTTAAAGTTGTTTCTTAAAATCTCATTTGCTTTATTATCATCGTACTCTATATTTGTACCAATCCAACTATACAATACTCTTGCTTTTTCCTTATCACTACTTTTAAATCGAGTAAGTTTCTGAGCTAAAGAATCTATTTCTTTATTAGATTTTATTCCTTCTTCTAATGTTACACCATTATAATAAATAATTTCTCTAGAAAAGATCTCTTTTTCTGAATTCTGCTTCGAATTACCTTCATTAACTTTAACTACATTAATCTTTAAAGAATTATTTAATACTCTAGGAATTTCTTTAACAAAAGGTGAATTAGTTATTGCATTTATAACCTTCTCACTAACTGTTCTATATATGGTACTGGTATTAATATAATTATTATACTCCGAGGTAATTTTAAAATATGTTAAAAGATTTAATCCAATACATATTACTATTGTAATAGCAATAGCCTTAGGAATAGCAAATATAAATCCTATAATACCTCTAAAAACTTCACCTTTTCTTAGAGAATATCTTTGAAGCTGATTTAAAATAGGATCTATAGTTATACTATTGATAATACTAATCAATAATATAAAGATGTTATAAATAACATAATTAAGTATTAAAAAAACACCATAGTATGAGATCTGTGGATAATTATCAAAAAACATTGATATTCCATTTGACAAATTTCTTAGATACTCTATTATTATATCAAGCAAATCAAACTTAGAAATAGCTGATACAGTGAATATAATTGTACCTAATAATAGAATACTCTTCTGAATATCAAGTATTTCTTCTTTTACATCTTCTGAGTTAAATCTATTTATAAATCCTAATATAAGTGGACTTATAAAACATACTATTAAAATTAAATTTACAGGATTGACTTTCATATTTCACCTACTCCAAATAATTATCTAAATTAATAATTTTTTTTACGATTTCATTTATTAAATCAAAGTCATATCCCTTTGCTGCTAAAAATCTAAATAATTTTTGTGATATTTTATATTTGTCTGTCTCTCTTTTTGAAAGAATTTCATATTTTTTTCTACATAGTTCTAATGCTATCTCCCTTTCGGTAGAGGTTTGAACCTTGTCTAACTTTTCCTTAAGATAGTCCTGTGATATACCTTTTTTTATTAAAGTATAGTATATTTTGTTTTTGCCTTGTTGCTTAATTTTATCATTAACATAATGTTCTGCATACATTTTGTCATTAATAAAATTATACTCTTTTAAAAAATCTATAGCTCTCTCTATAGATTTTTTATCATATCCTTTTACAAGAAGTTTTTCAACTATCTCTTTTTCTGTTTTATAGCTTCTTTCAACTATTTTTAACGCTGAATTCCTACACTGAATAAAATTTTCTTCTTCAATAATATTTTTGATACCTTCCAAATCTATAAACTCATCTTTTTTTATATTATACTTGTATATAAGTTCTGCATCACAAGCAAATGCAAATTCATCGTCTACAAAAACATTTACTCTTTTCTTATTACGTTTCTGAACTTCTACAGTAGTGATCCTATTCATCCTCATCCTCTTCTTCTCTCTCTGGTTTCAGAATATGAATTGTTGGACTCTTTAGCACTTTTCTAGCTACCTCATAAATATCATCACTATTTATAACATCCAATCTTCTCATATCAGTAATAAACTCTTTTATATCCTCATCTTCAAGACTTTGGTGAAGTACATAACTACCAAGATCACTTGAATCCTCTAGTGTTGATATCACAGCAGTTTTATGAACTTTTTTCATAAGAGATAATATTCCATCATCAAAGATTATCTCTTGTCTTTTTATTTTCTCGATACACTCATCTATTACATCAATAACTTCATCAACATTTTCTTCGGAAACAGAGGTAAAAATATATAAAGTTTTTATATTTGTACTCATATCCATATGAGTATACACATCATATACCAAACCTCTATTTTCTCTTAATTCTCTAAAAAGTATTGAATTAGCGCTTTCTCCTAACTTATGATTTAGTATTTTAAGAGGAAGTTCCTGTTCTTTGTTGATACCATGGAATGTAAAAAGATACATTATAGTACTCTGTTCAATATCTCTTTTATATGTAACTTTAGTACATTTCTTGTTCTTCTCCAAGATACATGTTTTTTTCTGTTTCTTTTTTCCATTCCAACTAGAAAAATATCTTTCTATAATTGCTAAAGCATCCTCATGCTCAAGGGATGTTACCAAAGTAATAATAGCATTATCTGGAGTATAAAACTTTCGATAAAACTCCGTTAAATCCTCTTTTTTGAAAGAGATTACACTGTCCTCGCTTCCACTTATTTCATATTTCAGTGCTGCTTTTTCAAAAGCAATCTCATTTATTCTCTTAAAACTTAAATCCTCTATGTCATCTTTGCTTGTCTTAATTTCTGCTAAAATGACTCCTCTTTCTTTTTCAAGTTCCTCTTCCTCAAAAGTTGGATTTATTACCATATCACTTAAAAGCTCTGCAGCCCTTCCCATTTCCTCTTCTAAACATGTAATACTATAAACTGTAGCAGTATAATCGGTATACGCATTATACTCTCCCCCTAAATTTTCAAGTTCATCATTTAATTCCTCATTACTTCTATTAGCTGTGCCTTTAAAAAGCATATGCTCTATAAAATGGCATATTCCGCTTTCTCTATAGCTTTCATAAAGAGCACCTATTTTTATTCCTAAATTAATAGATGAAATTTGAGTATCCTTTTTTATAGTAATAACTTGTAACCCATTTGGTAACATAGTAATCTTTGTGTCAAAATTCCACTTATTCATTCACATACTCCTATCATATTTTTTAAGCTTATATTTCATTGTATAATATAATTGTTTCTCTTTTCAATAACCTATAAGTTCTTTTTTCCTTCATAATCATTGACTCTTTTGTTATACTATAAACAATATAAAGAAAGGAGTAAAGAAAATGTTTAAAACCCTCCTAATTGTAGAAGATGAGTTTAGAATAAGATTATTGCTTAAGGATTACTTTATAAGAGAAGACTTTAAGATTCTAGAAGCTTCCAATGGCAAGGAAGCTATAGAAATATTCTCAAAAAACAAGGTAGACTTAGTAATATTAGATATTATGATACCAAAACTTGATGGATTTGAGGTGTGCAAAATAATTAGAGAATCTTCCTCCACCCCTATTATTATGCTAACCGCTAGAGAAGACGAAGATGATAAGCTGTTAGGATATAATTTAGGTGCAGATGACTATGTTACAAAACCCTTTAGTCCTAAGGTTTTAGTGGCAAAAGTAAAAGCTCTACTTAGAAGAACTGATTCTCACAGGGATACTAGCATTTTAGAATTTAATGACTTAACTATAAATAAACTTTCTCATGAAGTATTAGTTAATAATAATGTTATTAATCTTTCCCCAAAAGAATATGATTTGTTAATATATTTAGTTTCTAATCAAGGTATTGCTTTAACTAGATATCAAATACTGGATAATATTTGGGGAATAGACTATTATGGTGATACGCGGACTGTAGATACAAATATTAAAAGGTTAAGAGAAAAACTTTTGACCGCATCGGATTATATCACTACTGTAAGAGGAAGTGGCTATAAATTTGAGGTAAAACAATGAGACAAAGCATATCAAAGAAAATTTTTATAATTACTTTTGGACTTTTAATACTTCTAATGACATCTGCAATGATATTTCAGTCACTTTTCTTCCAGGACTTTTATGCTAATAAAAAGTCAGATAAATTAATTAGCAGTGTAAACAAATTTAAAGTTCTTTATTCCTATGACATAAATAATGAACCAACTCTTTATAAAGCATTATCTACCTTTGAAATAAATAACAACGCTAAAATAGGTATTTACTCATCCAACGGGGAAGTAAGATTTCTACCAGACCATAGAAACAATCAAAGCGAGAGTGCAAAATTTTTAAATGAAATATTTAACAGCCTCTATTTTAATAAAGATTATGCTAGTTCTATAGTAAACTCGAATAAAACTGTTACTACTACTTTTGAGGATATTAATTCAAACTTAAAACATATTGTTTGTATGACTCCTATATCACTAAATTCAAAAAATGATTTTATCTTAATAGCAGTTACATCCTTTCAACCAATTGAAGAAGCATCTTCAATTATTGGTCAATTTTATGTGTATGTTTTTATTGGAATGTTAATTATAGGCCTAATTCTATCTTTAATATACACTAATACCATATCTAAACCACTTTTAAAACTCAATAAAACTGCTAAAAAAATGTCATCTATGGATTTTACTGAAAAATATGAAGAAGATAGAGAAGATGAGATAGGAAACTTAGGAAAAACATTAAATTTTTTATCTAATAATCTATCAAAAGCCTTAGATGAACTTAAAGAAAAAAATAAGAAGCTTGAGGAAGATATTGAAAAAGAAAGAAAACTAGATAAATTAAGAAAGGACTTTATAGCAAGTGTATCTCATGAACTAAAAACACCAATAGGAATCATTGAAGGTTATGCAGAAGGACTTAAAGATAATATTGTTGAAGGTGAATCAAAAACACTATATCTAGATATTATAATTGATGAAGCTCAAAAAATGAATAAACTCGTTTTAGATATGTTGGAACTTTCCAAATTAGAATCAGGAAACATTAAACTAAAGTTTGAACTCTTTGATATTGTTGAACTTACAAACTCTATACTACTAAAATATATAAATATTATTAAAGAAAACAAACTAATACTTACTAAAAAACTTTCTTCTTCAAATTCAAAATTATATGTAATTGGAGAAGCTTTTAAAATCGAACAAGTTATTACTAACTTTATAACTAACGCAATAAAATATACACCCCATAAAGAGTCAATAAATATTATTATAGATGAAAAAGATGATAGAATAATATTCCTAATAGAGAATACTGGTGTAAAATTAAATGAAGATGAATTAGAAAAGATTTGGCTTCAATTTTATAGAATTGATAAATCTAGAAGTAGAGCTGAAGGTAGTTCTGGTTTAGGTTTGGCTATTGTTAGGCAAATTCTAACCTTACATAAAAGCAACTTTGGTGTTAAAAATACTGAAAATGGGTTGATGTTTTTCTTTGACTTACCGAAAGGGAATGCTTAATAGCAGAAGCTATAGCATTCCCCCATCTACTGTAATTATCTGACCAGTAATATAAGAGGATTCATCACTACAGAGAAAAGCAATAGTCTTTGCTATCTCATTAACTTCTCCAAATCTACCCATTGGTATATCCTCTTCAAGGCTAAGTTTTTCTTCGTCTGTTAACCATTTATTCATAGAGGTATTTATTACCCCAGGAGAAACTGCATTTACTCTTATATTTGAGGGTGCTAATTCTTTTGCTAAAGCTTTAGTAAAAGAGTTTACCCCTCCTTTTGTAGCAGAATAAGCTACTTCGCATGAAGCACCTACATTTCCCCAAACAGAAGATATATTAACTATATGTCCTTTTTTAACTTTAATAAAATGAGGTAAAGCTGCATGAGTAGTAAACATTATTCCCTTTAAATTTATATCAGTTATTTTTTGCAGCTCTTCTTCTGTCATGTCCATAAAAAGACCAACATATGAAATTCCTGCATTATTTATAAGTATATCCACCTTACCAAAGATCTCAATAGTTTTATCAACTAACATTTTAGCTTCTGAATACTTTGAAACGTCTCCTTGAACTGCTACGGCATAACCACCACATTCCTTAATATTTTTAACAGTAGAATTTGCCCCAGCTTCGTCCTTATTATAATTTACTACCACAGAAGCTCCAGATTCACCTAAATATTGAGCAATTGCTCTCCCTATACCTTTAGAAGCACCTGTAACCACTACTACCTTTCCACCGAAACTTGTCATTTAACCACCTCAATTATATAGATTTTCCCTATAAACACACAACTTCAATTCTTAATTCAATTATGAACTTGTATATCTGAATTATAAATTCAACTATGAAATTGTGTATCTATTTTAATGTGTAAATATATCTTTTCTAAGTACTTCATATTCATCAAATGATTTATTAATAGTAAATAATAAGCTTAAAAGAACACTAAAATAGATAGTGACAAATATACTTATCATTATAGCGATTTGATATCTTATTGCTTCAACTGGTAGAGATCCTCCTAAAATCTGCCCTGTCATCATACCTGGAAGCGATACAATACCTATAGTAGCCATATTCGCTAATATTGGATTAATTGACGATAAAATTGCTTCTCTAAAATACTTACTTAAGGCTTGAAGTCTGCTTGCTCCTAGGCTTAAAGTGTAGAAATATTCCTTTTCGTTTTTTCTTATATTAGAATAAAAGTTATTTAATCCAACAATATTACTATTAAGAGAATTACCTAGAAGCATTCCCCCTATTGGGATAAGATAACGTGCATCTAGTAAATAATTTAATCTAGTAACAAATACATTAAAAAAGGTTAGCACTACTGCCTGTGGTATAATCAAGGCCATAAATACTGGAAATAAAAATTTTTTCAAATATAATTTTGATGATCTGATAGCAGATATTGTAGCAACTGTTATCATTATAAATAAATAAATAACATTTATTATTCCATTGTTAATATTAAATATATACTGCAAATAAGCTCCTACCAATGACAGCTGTATACTCATTCTAATGATTGAATTTATTATTTTTTTATTTATATTTATTTTTAATTTAGTATTAATTATTATTATCGGAATTATAAGAACTATTAAAGATAATAATGAAATTAATGAAATTGGTTTGACCCCCACCTCTACCACCTCACTATTCTAAACTGCTTTTGTTCAGACCATAAAATATCATGAGATATTACTAATACAGTTTTATCAAGCTTTGAAGTAAGTTCAACTACTTTTTCTTTAAGTTCACTATCTAATGCTGAAGTAACCTCATCTAATAATAAAATCGGTCTATCGAGAAGTATAGCTATAATAAAACCAATTCTTGCCCTTTCACCACCAGAAAGCTCATTTACTTGCTTTGATAAGATTTCATCACTAAGATTCATAAATTTTAAGAGCTCAGAAAGTTTCTTTCTATCTAACTCTTTATTCTTGTTGTAATGAAAATCAAATATTTCTTCAATCACTAAATCTACCTTTTGATTTGGAATATCTACATCTTGACTCACATAAGCAATCTTATTTCTAAGTTCTTTTATAGTTTTAGAACTTATATTCTTACCATCTAGCTCTATCTGCCCCTCTTGCGGTCTTTCAAAACCAAGAAGAAGCTTAAAAAGTGTAGACTTTCCTGAACCAGAAGGAGCATTAAGCAGTACTTTTTCGCCTCTTTTTATCTTTAGGTTAAAGTCTTTAAAAATAATTTTATCGTCAAATAATAAACTAATATCTTTAAATTCAATCATTATTACTTCCTCCGATTACTTTAATACATCTTTTATTACTCTTTCAGCATTTTTGTAGAAAATCTTCTCAACTTCATCGTATGAAAAACCTTCTTTCAACAATACATCACTAAGTTTACCCATTTCACTGCAGTCATTTATTTCTACTTTGTTTCCTATACCATCAAAATCACTACCTAAAGCTATAACATCTATGCCACCTACATCTCTTATATGTTTTAAATGTAGTGTCATATCGTCAAGTTTTGCTACAGTAGATGTTCCTAAAAATGCACTGCAAAAATTTAGTCCCATTATTCCTCCTTTATCACTTAAGGCTTTTATCATATCATCTGTGAGATTTCTAGGATGCAATTTAACACTTCTAGCATTTGAATGTGAAGCAACAAAAGGAGCTTGGCTATACTTAACTACATCCCAAAAGCCTCCATCAGATAGATGGGAAACGTCTATAATCATACCTAATTCATTCATTCTTGTTACACTTTCTATACCAAAACTCTTCAGTCCTTTATCCATGAACCCTCTTATAGCATTTGGATAACCAAGTTCATTTTCAAAATTCCATGTAAGAGTTATAAGTCTAACACCCTTATTGTAAAATTCCTCAAGCTTATCTATACTGCCCTCAATAGCTCCGCCTTCTTCAATAGATATAAAAGCAGATATCTTACCATCTTTCTCATTTTGCTTGAAATCTTTATAGGAAGCTGCAAAAGATATATACTGTTCATTATTCTTTAATTCATACATAAGCTTTTGGTGCATTGATTGACATCTATCATATACACTATGATGTTTGTCCTTCTGAATAAAAAGAGCAAAAAATTGTCCCTTTGATTCTCCTTTTTTAAGCTTTTCTATATCAACACTAAAGTCATTTCTAAATAATGAACTACCCTCATGACTTATTAACTGGTCTACTGTATCACAATGAAAATCAATAAATCTCATAATAATCCCCCATCCAATTAAAGATTTAGTAGGTATATAATTAAAAATTTTTAAGTATTTATATTTTTATACATGTTATACTTAAACTTAAAACAATATTCCAAATATAAATTATTTTTAAAATGCTGTTATTTTATGAAGTAAAATCTGACTAAAGCTGAGTAGATTCGATGTCTGCTCAGCTTTATATAGCAAGAAAGTCATGCCTAAGTTAGAACTTAGACATGACTTAAAAATATAGATTTTAGTATAAAGGATACTTTTTACAAAGAGCTGCTACTCTTTCTTTTGCAGGAGTTAAATCTTCATTTCTATGTTCAATAACATAACTGATAACATCTGCGATTTCCTTCATATCTTCTTCTTTAAATCCTCTTGTAGTTACAGATGGTGTACCAATTCTTATACCACTTGTAACAAATGGGCTCTTTGTTTCATTTGGTACTGTGTTTTTATTAACTGTAATGCCTATAGTATCTAGAAGGATTTCAGCTTCTTTTCCTGTTATATCTTTATTTGTTAAATCTACAAGCATTAAGTGATTATCTGTTCCATTTGAAACTAACTTAAATCCACGGCTTACGAGTTCTTCTCCAAGAACCTTAGCATTCTTTACTACTTGTTCTATATGTCCCTTGAAACTTGGTTCTAAAGCTTCCTTAAAGCATACAGCTTTTGCAGCAATAGTATGCATTAAAGGACCACCTTGTATTCCTGGGAATATGTTCTTATCAATATCCTTTGCAAACTTTTCTTTACAAAGAATAAGTCCTCCTCTTGGACCTCTTAGAGTCTTATGTGTAGTGGAAGTTACAAAATCTGAATATGGTACTGGTGATTCATGCACTCCTGCCGCAACTAAACCAGCTATATGTGCCATATCTACCATAAGATATGCTCCAACCTCATCTGCAACTTCTCTAAACTTCTTAAAATCTATTGTTCTTGAGTAAGCACTTGCTCCAGCTACAATTAGCTTTGGTTTGTGCTCAAGTGCAAGCCTTCTTACTTCTTCATAATCAATTACTTCTGTTTCTTTATCAACACCATAAGAAACGAATTTAAATAACTTACCTGAAAAATTAACAGGTGATCCATGAGTTAAATGTCCACCATTGCTTAAATCCATTCCTAATACTGTATCTCCTGGATTTAATATAGAAAAATATACTGCCATATTAGCTTGAGAACCTGAATGTGGCTGCACATTAGCATGTTCTGCTCCAAAAAGCTTCTTAACTCTTTCTCTTGCTAAATCCTCAACCTCGTCAACTACATGACAGCCCCCATAATATCTTTTATTTGGATAACCTTCCGCATATTTGTTTGTAAGATATGATCCCATAGCTTCCATTACTGCTTTACTTGCAAAGTTTTCAGAAGCAATAAGTTCAATACCATCTTGTTGTCTTCTTAATTCTTTTTCTACTAGTTCAAAAATTTCATTATCATTTTTTTGTAAATTGTCAAAGTTCATTTTATCACCCCAATTATTTTGTCTTAATTAGATTATAAGTTTGATAATAATATTTATCAACAATTTATTTATATAATATTTCCTTTTTATCTTATTTTTATAGTTATTTTATCTTTTTAACATGAAAATTCTACCTTCACTAGGTTTACTATGCTATAATACTTTGTAATATTATACAAAGGAGTATAAATTATGGACATAAATAGAGTATTACATGTAGCAACCTTTGCTGGTCAAATAGTCCTTGAAAATGGAGGAGAAACTTACAGAGTTGAAGAAACTATCTGGAGAACTTGTGAGGCATTTGGTGTTTCTTTTGCTGATAGTTTTGTAACACCTACTGGAATAATAGCTACAGTTTCAAATAAACATAATCATACTACTTCTATTGTTAAAAGAATCAAAAATCGTACCGTTGATTTAGAAAAGATTTCAAGAGTTAATTCTCTTTCAAGAAACATAAAAACTCAAAACCTTACTGTAGATGAATTTTATGATGAGCTTCTTAAGATAGAACATTGCCCAAGATACAATAACTTGCTAACCATGTTAGCATATGCCGCTATTGCAGCTTCCTTCACTATACTTTTTGGCGGAAATATAAAGGATACAATTGCAGCTTTCATTATCGGAATAATCATTAAGATAATAAGTAAATTTGGTAATGAATTAAATATTAATACTTTTTTTATTAATAGCCTAGGTGGTGCAGTTGCAGAAATAATGGCTCTTCTACTTGTTAATTTAGGAATAGGTACTAGCGTAGATAAGATAGTTATAGGTACTATAATGTCTTTGGTACCAGGTCTTGCAATAACTAATGCAATAAGGGATACTATATCTGGAGACCTCGTTTCTGGACTCACAAGAGCTGCTGAAGCATTCCTTATAGCAATCTCTATTGCAGTAGGTACTGGAGCAGTCTTAAGCTTATGGCTGCAGCATTTTGGAGGTATATAAATGATAAAAGAAACGTTGGCTGCATTACTAGGAACATTAGGCTTTGGTATTATCTTTAATATCAAAGGAAAAAATTTAATTTTTGCATCTATTGGAGGTGGAATGAGTTGGCTTGTATATAAGCTTGCACTTACATCACACTTTTCAAATATATTATCATTATTTATATCTACTGTTGTTTTTAGCATATACTCAGAAGTTTGTGCTAGAATACTTAAGACTCCTGTTACTACAATCATAATTTGCTCGCTTATTCCTCTTGTACCAGGAAGCGGAATGTATTACACAATGTATGAAGTTATAATAGGAAATGCCTCACTTTCTATGCAGATGGCTATAAATACTATAGCCAGTGCAGGAACCCTTGCTTTAGGCGTAATATTTGTTTCTACAATCACCCGTCTTATTAATTCTGCTCATAAAAAGTATGGAAATAATTAAAGCAATGAGAGAACTCATTGCTTTAATTATTTAATTATAATTTTTCCATTTAATAAAGTGAACCTATATAAAATTGAGCAACCTAATGTCTGATCAATTTTATTTCATAAAGGTATTTAAGGTCTTAATAAGCTGTTCTAATCCTTCCTCGGCTTCCGTTCCTTCTTCAATGCCCATACAATTTCTAGCATAATTTTCTATAAGCATTCCACCAACCTTATTAATCGCTGCCCTAATAGCTGCAATCTGCACGAGTACATCCTTACAGCATACCTTTTTATCAATCATGCCTTGGATTCCCTTTACTTGACCCTCAATCCTTCTTAATCTTATTAAAATATCTTTACGAAGCTTTTCGTCCTTTTCATCCATAGAATCATCTCCTAAACACAATATACCCATACCCTGTATTGATTTTAACATTGCATATTGCACAAATCAAGATTATTCAATACTCTAGATAAATGTCTAATGGTTTTTATTTATATTTTATACTTTTATTATATTTCAATACCTAGAAATGTTTTTATAAATTCTCAAATTCCAAGTTTGCAAAAAATGCTGTATTTATTTCCTATCTTTTGAAGATTATATTGGTTTATCTTTAAATACAAAGAAACAAAACTGAGCAATCTTGGTGAATGCTCAGTTTTAGATAGATTTCACTTCGTGAAATAATAGCAAACCAGATGTAAAGAACATTGTTCTCTACATCTGAGTTTATATTAATCTTCTTTCTTTATTACTCCAATTCTAAGGTCATCAAGTTGTTTTTCATCTACTACATTTGGAGCTTGTGTTAAATAACAGAATGCATTTTGATTTTTAGGAAATGCAATAACGTCCTTTATGTTATCTGTTCCAGCAAGGAACATTATCATTCTATCAAGTCCAAAAGCTAATCCTCCGTGTGGTGGTGGACCAAACTTGAAGGCTTCTAATAAGAATCCAAAGCTTTCCCAAGCTGATTCTTGAGTAAATCCAAGAACCTCAAGCATCTTTTCTTGAAGTTTAGTATCATGAATTCTTATTGATCCTCCGCCTAATTCTTCTCCATTAAGAACTAAGTCGTAAGCTTTTGCTCTAACTCTACCTGGATCACTATCTAAATACTGAATATCCTCATCCATTGGCATAGTAAATGGATGATGAGCAGCAAAGTATCTTCCTTCTTCTTCATCATATTCAAGAAGTGGGAATTCAGTTATCCATGTAAAATTAAACTCATTTTTATCCTTTATTAGCTCAAACTTCTTTGCAAGATCTAATCTCAGCTGTCCTAAACTTTGGAATACAACGCTGTTCTTATCTGCAACGATAAGAATTAAATCACCAGTTTCAGCATTCATTGTATTTATTATACCTTGAAGTTCTTCTTCCTTTAAGAACTTTGCTATTGGTGATTTAACTTCACCTTCTTTAAGTTGAATCCAAGCAAGTCCTTTTGCTTTAAAGGTCTTAACAAACTCTCCAAGCCTATCTATATCCTTTCTTCCAAGAGAAGCACCACCTTTTAGACATAGAGCTCTTACTGATCCACTATTTCCTATAGCATCAGCAAAAACCTTAAAATCAGAGGTCTTAACTACTTCAGTTAAATCAGTGATTTCCATTCCAAATCTTAAGTCTGGCTTATCTGAACCGTACTTTTCCATAGCCTCTTTAAATGGCATTCTCTTTATAGGAAGCTTTACTTCTACTCCTAAGACTTCTTTAAATACGTGAGCTATTAAACCTTCATTTAAGGCTATAACATCATCTGCTTCAACGAAGCTCATTTCAAGATCCACCTGAGTAAATTCTGGCTGTCTATTGGCTCTTAAGTCTTCATCTCTAAAACACTTAACAATCTGAAAGTATCTATCAAATCCAGATACCATTAAAAGCTGCTTAAGTAACTGTGGTGATTGAGGAAGTGCATAAAACATTCCTGGATAATTTCTTGATGGAACAATGTAATCTCTAGCACCCTCTGGAGTAGATTTTGTAAGCATTGGTGTTTCTACTTCAAGGAATCCATTCTTATCTAAATAATCTCTTATAGCCTTAGCAGCCTTGTGTCTAATCATATAGATTTTTTGCATATCTGGTCTTCTAAGATCTAAATACCTGTATTTTAATCTTATATTTTCAGCTGCATCTAGATTTTCTTTTATGTATATTGGAGGTGTTTCTGATTCTGAAAAAATCTTTAAAGTATTTGCCTTAAGCTCCACCATACCTGTTGACATATTTGAGTTAGGAGATTCTCTTCTAACAATCTCACCTGTAACTGCTATACAATACTCTGATCTTATCGTATCAGCCTTTTGGAATGCCTCACTATTTATTTCGTCACCAAAAACCACCTGAAGGATACCAGTTCTATCTCTTAAATCTACAAACTCAAGTCCTCCTAGATTTCTCTTTCTTTGAACCCATCCCATCACAGTAATAATCTGTCCTATATGTTCTTCTCTAAGCTCACCGCACATTTTAGTACGCTTTAATCCTTGTAGTGCCTCACCCATTATTTTTCCTCCTAACTACTGATTTATTATATTTATTATTTGCTCTAAATTATCTAAGTTTACTTCAAACTGTTCCCCATCGCTCATTCTCTTAAGTCTTGCAATCTTATTATTAAGTTCATCTTCTCCTAAGATCATAGTAAATCTTGAACCTATTTTATTTGCATACTTCATTTGAGCTTTAACACTTTTCTTCATGTGATCACATTCACATTTTATACCTTTTTTTCTTAAATCACCAATAAACTTAAATGAATTTACATGAGCGTTTGCCCCTATTGATCCTATGAATAAGTCAACTAATGCAGGTTCTGGAATTGTAACTCCTTGGTTTTCTATAATCATAAGAAGTCTTTCTAATCCTAAGCCAAACCCAAAAGCTGGCATATCAGGTCCTCCTATTTGTTCAATTAACTTATCATACCTTCCTCCACCACAAACAGTAAGTCCATCATGAATAATTTCAAAAACTGTTTTAGTATAGTAATCAAGGCCTCTTACTATATATGGATCCACATTATATTTTATATTAAGCACATTAAGATATGTCTTTAATTCATCAAAATGTGTACTACACTCTTCACAGATATAATCTAAAATAACCGGAGCTTTTGCTGTAATATCGTTACACTTTTTCTCTTTACAATCTAGAATTCTCATTGGATTTCTATCAAATCTTGACTTACAAGTTGGACATATATCTTCATAATTTTGTTTTAAGTATTCCTTTAAAGCTTCATTAAAATTACTTCTGCACTTAGGGCACCCTAAACTGTTAATATTTAGAGATAGATTATTTAGCCCAAATTCTTCAAGTGCTCTCATTGCTAATGATATTATTTCTCCATCTATTGATGCTTCCTTTGAGCCAAATACTTCAATTCCAAATTGATGAAATTGTCTTAATCTTCCTTTCTGAACATTTTCATACCTAAAAGCAGGCGTAAAATAGTAAAGCTTTGTTGGCTGAGCATCAGCATACATACTGCTTTCTATAAAAGCTCTTACTGCTGGTGCAGTTCCTTCTGGCTTTAAGGTAACACTTCTACCCCCTTTATCCTCGAATGTATACATTTCTTTTTGAACAACATCGGTTGTTTCTCCAACTCCTCTTATAAAAAGTTCTGTATGCTCAAACATTGGAGTTCTTATTTCTCTTATTCCATACTCTTCTGAAAGTTTTCTAAATTTACTCTCTATAAAATGCCACTTATAAGCCTCACTTGGAAGCATATCCTTTGTACCCTTTGGCGCTTGCATCAATGCCATACTAATCCCTCCTATTACTTATCATATATAAATTCAATCTTTAATGAGTTTTAGAAAATAAAAATTAACAGGCATCAAGAATATTAACTCTTAACCAGATCACACTTTGTGAAATGGTAACAAATAGCCTGGCTTTCAATGGCTTTCCTAAACTCATAAATTTAATTATAAACTTCAATATTTATTATAAAGAGTGTTAAGAAGAGTAATTTTTCCTTCTACCATTTCTTCTACTCTATTTACATACTCTTTTACATCTTTAACATTTCCAAAACGTTCTATTCTATTTTCCTCTAGAAAAACTACCTTAGAAACTGCATCTGCACCTAAGGCTATTATTGTCTGCTTATCTTCTATCATTTGAATGTTGTATACACATTCCTTTCCCTCTTTTGAATAGCCTACATTTTCCATATTGCCTACCATGTTCTTTTGACGATACATATAGTATGGATGCATATCTAACTGTTCTGCTAAGTTCTTTGTTTCTTCATACATTTCATTTAATTCCTTTTGTAAAGGAATTGATACTTCCTGTTTTAAAACAAGATTTTCATGAAGTTTTGAGGCTCTTTTTATAGACATTCCATGTACAGTAAGACTTTCTGGATTAAGTTTAAATATGTTATCACAGGTTTTTCTTATGTAATTTAATCCTTCATTTGGTAATCCTACTATGATATCCATGTTTATGTTATCAAATCCAAGTTCTCTTGCCAAACTAAATTTTTCTATAACATCTTCAACTGAATGGTTACGTCCTATACCTTTTAAAGTATCATCATTCATTGTCTGAGGATTTATACTTATTCTTGTCACTTGAAATCTCTTCATGGCCTCTAACTTCTTTTTAGTAATACTATCAGGCCTTCCACACTCCACAGTGAATTCCTTCACTCCTCTTTCCTTAATGAAACCTTCATAAATTTGCTCCATAAGGATTTCAAACTGCTCGTTATCTACAGCAGTTGGTGTTCCGCCACCAAAATATACTGTCTCTATATTTAATCCTTTTTGACTTATGTACTCCTTTATCTTCTTAATTTCAAAAGATAACGCATTCAAATATGGATCTACTAAACTCTTGCAACCTGAGATTGGATTTGATGCAAAGGAGCAATATAAGCATCTTGTAGGACAAAAAGGCATGCCAATGTATATACTTATATTTTTCTCTTCTCTATTTACAAGTTTCTGTTCATATCTTGCAACTTCTAAACACAGACGAGCTTTTTCTTCAGAAGCAAGATAATTTTTCTTATAATAATCTACTATTTCTTGTTCATTTTTATCTTTTTCCAGTAGATTAAACGCTATTTTACTTGGTCTTATACCCACCATTGTTCCCCAAGGATATTTATCGCCTGTGATATCAGAAAGAACTTTAAATATAAATCTCTTTATTTGTTCTTTTGTTCCTTCATTATCTAAAGATTCAGTATAGCTGCTTGTTTTGTATTTTAAATAAACTTGGTTATCTTCTATAACAACAGAAAAATCTTCCCCTTCCTTGACAAAAGAAATGTCATGGAAAGTGAAGAATATATTGAACATTTGATATATATCATATCTAAATTTTTCATTATTTAAAGATACTTTTATCTCCATAATTTCTCCTCTATAGTAAAAAAGAGTTATTTAAAAAAGGATTCCTTGTTCTCTCTTGTAAAATACTTGTCTTTGGTCCATGTCCTGGATAAACTTCTACTTTATCCCCTAAAGGAATCAGCCTGTTATTAATACTTGAAATAATCTCATTGTAATTTCCACCTTCGAAATCCGTTCTTCCAATAGATTCTTGAAATAAAGTATCTCCTGTAAATACCTTATCCCCTATTAAAAAGCACATTCCTCCTGGGGTATGACCTGGAGTATGGATACACTGTATCTTTTCCTTGCCAAAAGTTAGTGTGTCTCCTTCTTTCAGGTATCCATCAGCTTTTGGAAGTCTTCCATATATATAAGTACCTTTTTCTATAAATGTTTCATCTTCCTTATTTATATAATAAGGAATATTATACTTATCTTTAATATCCATTACACCATCCACATGATCAACATGTCCGTGAGTTAAAAGTATATACTTAGGTTTACCACCTAAAGTTTCAATATTTTTTATTATAATATCACTATCTCCACCTGGATCTAAAATCACAGCTTCCTTACTATCCTCATCCATCAACACATAGCAGTTTGCTCCATAAATTCCAGCTGGTATAATTTTAATAACCATAGGCTCCTCCTTGTATTCCTTATTAGCACACGACAATTATCAATTGTCGCGCTCCTTATATTCCTTATTAGCACCGACAATTATTAATTGTCGCCCTCTTTACACTCCTTATTCTGCACGTGGTAATTAATAATTACCACGTCCCTTAAAAAGTTCTTTTGCTTTCAAGCAGCAACGTTACTGGTCCATCATTGATAATTTCTACTTCCATATCCGCACCAAAAATTCCAGTTTCAATATTGATATTCTCTTCTTTACACATATTTACAAACTCTATATAAAGATCTTCTGCTTCCTCTCCACCAAGAGCATCCATAAAGCTAGGCCTTCTTCCTTTTCTACAATCACCATAAAGCGTAAACTGGGAAATTAAGAGAAGTTCTCCTTTTACATCTTGTAAAGATAGATTCATTTTACCACTTTCATCTTCAAATACTCTCAAGTTTATAATTTTATCCTTAATATACTTTAAGTCTTCTAAAGTATCTTCCTTAGAAATTCCAAGAAGTACATTAAATCCTTTTTCAATCTTTCCAACTACTTCTCCATTAACTCTAACTGAAGATCTTTTTACCCTTTGTACTACAGCTCTCATCTATACACATCCTCTTATAAAAATTGTAAATATACATATACAACCTCATAACTGAACTTATAACTTAACTATTTACTCTATATACGTCAGATACACCTCTAAGTCTTCTTAACTTTCTCATAAGTTCATTAAGCTGTTCTATATTATCTATCTTTACCTTTATATTTATTAAAGCTTGATTGCCCTTAGTAGGATGTGCATTTACTGAATTTAGGTAAAGTTTACACTCAGTTATTATAGCCATAGTATCTGCTAGAAGTCCCATTCTATCTTCTGCCCTAAGTTGTACTTCAGCAATATACGCACCCTTAGCTTCACCCCAGGTGACTTCTACTATCTTAGCAACACCTTCTTGCATAATTGCCTTTAAATTACTACAATCTTTTCTATGAACAGAAACCCCTCTTCCTCTTGTTATATATCCTACTATTTCATCCCCAGGAACAGGATTGCAACACTTGGCAAATCTGACCATAATATTGTTTAATCCCTTTACTGTCACGCCATAATTACTTTGCTTTTTATGTATTTTTTCACCTTTTGAAATATGTTCTTCAATATTTTTATTTATTTGTTCTTGAGTTAAAGGCTGCTTTTCTGATAAACAGTATTCTTTTAACTTAGAAATTATTACTGAAGCTGAGATCATACCAATTCCAACTGAAGCATAGATATCATCAATATTATGGAAATTATATCGTTTAAGAAGTTTTTCATATCCCTCACCTTTTAGAAGGTCAGTAAAATTAACAAGCTGTTTCTTAGCTTCTCTTTCAATTAAATCTTTACCTTTATCAGCATTTTCTTCCCTTTTCGCTCTTTTAAACCACTGTTTTATCTTACTCTTAGCCTGGTTACTCTTTGCAATATTTAACCAATCAATATTAGGACCCTTCGCTACAGATGATGTTAATATTTCAACAATCTCTCCAGTTTTAAGTTTGCAATCTAATGGAACCATTTTACCATTTACCTTTGCACCGATGCACTTATTCCCTACGTCAGTATGTATCTTATATGCAAAGTCTATTGGCGTAGCTTCCATAGGAAGATTTATAACCACACCCTTTGGCGTAAATACAAATATTTCATCTGAAAATAAATCTACCTTAAAACCTTCTATAAATTCTTCAGCATCAGAAGTTTCCTTTTGCCACTCAAGCATATCTCTTAACCATGAAAGTTTTGTTTCAAAACTGTTTTCTTTACCACCTTCGGAACCACCGTCTTTATACTTCCAATGAGCTGCAATACCATACTCAGCAGTTTTATGCATTTCAAAGGTTCTTATTTGAATTTCGAAAGTTTTTCCTTGTGGACCTATTACAGTTGTATGGAGAGATTGATACATGTTAGGTTTTGGCATTGCTATATAATCCTTAAATCTTCCAGGGATAGGCTTATAGATAGTATGAACAATTCCTAAAGATGCATAGCAATCTTTAACTGAGTTCACAAGTATTCTTATAGCAGTAAGATCGAAAATCTGCTCAATGTTTTTATTTTTGTTAATCATCTTGCTATATATACTATAAAAATGTTTTGGTCTACCCTCTATGTCACTATCTATGCCAGCGTTTTCAAGATTACTTTTTAAATCAACAATTATTTCTGATATATACTTTTCTCGCTCTACTCTTTTTTCTGCAATTTGTTTTACTAAATCATAATATTCCTCTTGGTGAAGATAACGGAATGCTAAATCCTCTAATTCCCACTTAATCTTAGATATACCTAATCTATGAGCTAAAGGAGCGTATATATCTAACGTTTCCTTACCTTTCTCCTTTTGCTTCTCCACAGGCATAAATTTAAGAGTTCTCATATTGTGAAGTCTATCTGCTAACTTTATGATTATTACTCTAATATCTTTAGCCATTGCTAAAAGCATTTTTCTTACATTATCGGCCTGTTGCTCTTCCTTAGTCTTGTACTTTATCTTTCCAAGTTTAGTAACACCTTCAACTAAATCTGCAACTTCTACATTAAATAATGTCTTAATATCATGATAAGTATAATTCGTATCTTCTATAACATCATGGAGTAATCCAGCTACTATGGAATTTGTATCCATTCCCATCTCAGCTAATAACATAGCTACGCTTACTGGATGAATAATATAAGGTTCCCCAGATTCTCTCTTTTGATCTTTATGAGCATTTGAAGCAAGATTATATGCTTTTTCAACCAAGCTTATATCTACATTATTTCCATTAACTTTAATTTTTTCAATTAAGTCTTTAAGCATCTGGATTACTCTCCCCATTTCTAATTGATAATATTCTCTTTAAAGTCAATGGCTGGTTATATAACCAGCCATATATCCAATATTATATTATATAATATATATTTTTTCAATAAATTATATATCGTATTCAATTAATGACATAATATCATATTTATTTAACTTTTCTCTTCCATTTAATTCAGTTAATTCGATTGTAAATAATAAAGAAGCTACTTCTCCACCAACTTGTTCTACAAGTTTAGCAACTGCACCAATTGTTCCACCAGTAGCTAGTAGATCATCAATTATTGCTACTCTTTGACCTGGTTTTATAGCATCCTTGTGAATTTCTAAACAATCTTTTCCATATTCTAAATCGTACTCAACAGCTACTGTATCTGCTGGAAGCTTTCCTTTTTTTCTAACTGGAACAAATCCAACACCTAAAGCATATGCTACTGGTACACCAAAAATAAAACCTCTTGCCTCTGGTCCAACCACTACATCGATCTTTTTATCCTTTAAGTAATTAACAAATTCATCAACTGAGTACTTAAGAGCTTCACCGTTACCAATAAGTGTAGTAATATCTTTAAAGCTAATTCCTTCTTTTGGGAATCCTTCAATTGTTCTAATTGTTTGCTTAAGATCCATATTTATACCTCCTGCATATAATTTATTTAATATATGTAAGTATCACCTATTTCTTTCACTATAAAGATACTTAGTTATTTGTTCTGCTCGGTATTTATCATTGGTTGTTAGTAATTCCACAACAATTCTAGCATTATCCTTTTTGCCTACGGCACTTATGGTAGGAGTAATTACGTCTATCATCTTATGGATACTATCCTCATTAACTTCTTTTATGTTATAAAAATCCATTATTGCTCTAAGGCCATAATTGTTAGTTTCCTTCAGATACTTTAATCCTTCTTTTAACAACACTCTATTTTCACCTGTATTTTCTACTCTAGCAGACATAGCACCAACGATAATTAAATCTAAATACCTATTAACACTCTTCATATTATAATAAATTGCTATAGCCTGCATTAACTTAAAAGCTACCCCACACGAGGAAAGATTTTTATACCTATATGAACACCCCTGTTGACTTGGGTTTATATAAATTGCACCATTATTTGCCTTCATTTTTTTATTTTCAGTAATTATTAAATCTATACCCAGTTCTCTACATAAATATTCTTGTTCTTGAGATTTTAATCCACAACCTATAGTTATCAACAGCTGAGCACCTAAAAAATGAACGTGATTCTTTAGTGCATCAGTATCAAGGGTATGAGAAATGCCCGTCCCTTCGTCTATGTAATACTCTACATCGGCATTTACATATTTAAGTATTAATAGTAATGATGCTAATCCACATATCCCATCAACATCACAACTTCCGTATATTACTATCTTCTCTCTATGGTTTATAGCTTCAACCATTCTTTCAATGGCTTTATTCATATTCTTTATTATAAAAGGATTATAACCTGTAATGTAATTAGGGCGATATATACGCTCCCAAAATTTCTCCATGACTAACTCCTCCATAAATATAGAAAACAAGTATATTATAATTTAAAAAAACACTTTTGACAAACATTTTTGGATAAAATAGAACAAACCTCCAGTTAAAAACTGAAGGTTTGATTTTAACTATAATTCAATCAACAATTTGTCAGAATTAAACTAATTTTGCCTTTCTTTTCTTTAACATAACCCAGATTGGGCTGGCGATGAATATTGAGGAGTATGCTCCTGAAACTATTCCAATAATCAAAGGAAATGCAAACTCTCTAACAGTTGGAACAAAGAAATACACTGCTGTAATTGTTATTAATGTAGTCAATGTAGTATTTATGGACCTTGCCATAGTTTCAGTAACACTTTTGTTCGCTATCTCTACTGAATCAGCTCTTCTCATCTTCTTATTATTTTCTCTAATTCTATCGAATATAACTATTGTATCATTAATAGAATAACCAATTATAGTTAATATGGCAGCTATAAATGGAGAATTTACAGGAACATTGAAAATAGCATAAATACTTATAGTCATTAAAACGTCATGCAGCAGCGCTAAAATAGCTGCTATTCCAAAATTCAACTCAAATCTAAACCCAACATATATAAGCATACCTAAAACCGCGATACCTAGAGCTATTAATGAATTTTTACTAAGCTCCTTACCAACAGATGCCCCTATTTCATTCTGTGAGACTAATGCTTTATCTCCAAGTTTATATTTATCACTTAATTCCTTAACAAGTTCTGACACCTTACCAGCATCAAGGTTATTAGCTTTTATTGCTAATTGAGTCGTTTCTACCGTATTAGTTATTGCCTCTGGAGAATATTTTTTTATAACATCATCAACTTCTGCTTTATTAAACTCTTTCCCCATATCTATAACAATCTCAGTACCACCCTTGAAATCTATGCCAAAATTCAACCCTCTTACCGCAATAAATCCAATCCCTATAACGATAAGTAGAAAAGAAGCTATAAACCATATCTTTGTCTTTTCTATTATTCTTAACATTAGCTCCTACCCCCTTTTAACACCAAACAATGATGGTTTATTTAATATCCCCATATTTACAGCTAGATTAACAAATAATCTTGTTATAATTATTGCTGTAAACATACTTATAATTACACCAATCAATAAAGTTAGGGCGAAGCCTTTAACTGGGCCAGATCCCAAATAGTATAAAATTAAAGCTGCTATAATCGTAGTTAAATTTGAGTCTAGTATTGATGATAAGGCATTATGAGATCCACTCTGAATAGAAGCCTTAGCCGATTTACCCGCTCTAAGTTCTTCTCTAATTCTTTCAAAAATAAGTACATTAGCATCAACTGCCATACCAATGGTTAGTAGGAAACCAGCGATACCTGGAAGTGTAAGTGTTGCTCCTACAGAAACAAAAGTATAAAGCACTAGTGAAATGTATAATGTTAATGCAATACAAGCTAAAAAACCAGGAATTCTGTAGTAAATAATCATAAATAAAAATATAATTCCTATCCCTATAGCTGCAGCTTTCATAGCATTAGGAAGAGCATTTGCTCCTAATTGAGCCCCAACTGTTTTAACAGAAGCAGTTTTAACTGGTACTGGAAGCGCTCCTGAATTTATAACACCTGCTAATTTTTTCGCTTCTTCAATTGACGTACTACCAGAAATCTGTGCTTTTCCATCAATAATCGGTTCTCTAACAACAGGATTAGTAAGTTGTTCTTCATCCATAGTAATTGCTATACTCTGTCCAACAAGCTTAGTAGTTGCATCAGCAAACTTTTTCTTACCTTCATCAGTAAGTTCAAGCGAGACGATTGGTTGACCAGTTTGTTGTTCTACACCAGTTGTAGCTTCTTTAACATCCTTTCCAGTAAGAATAACATTCTTGTCTGGATCTAGAAATTTAAGTTCACCAGTTTTACTTAATGTATCAACAATAGATTTCGAATCATATTTACCAGGTATATCTATCCTTATTCTTTTTTCACCTTCAGTTGTAACAACCGTTTCAGCAACACCAACTTTGTTTACTCTAAGAGCTAAAAGCTCTTTAGTCTTCTCAAGGTCATTCTTCGATACCTTATCGCTTTGTATTTCCATAAGAACCGAAACTCCACCTTGTAAGTCTAATCCTTTTGTTATTGTTTGATCAAAAGACTTAAATTGCCACTGATTTTCTCCCCAACCAAAAACAAAACCCTTAAAGCCTGCAAAAGCTAAAAAAACTATAATAGCAAAACTTAGAAGAAAAAGTACTGAACTTCTTACTTTTGTTTTCATTGCTATCCCCCTCTGTTAATTCTCATACTATAATTAAATTACTTTCTATAAAAATAATAAAACAGAAATAAATTATTCTTCCATCATTTTAGCCTTTAAAGCAATAGCACATTCAATTCTCTTCTTTTGCATTTCACATCCTATTTCATAAGGTATGTGAATATCTCCATTAAAGTTAAAGTTATTTGCTTGGCATCCACCACTACAGTAGAATCTTGCCCAGCATTCTCTACATATTGGTTTATTGTATATGTGTGCTGCTTTAAAATTGTTTGAAATCTCTTTATTTATTTCTCCATTATATATACTGCCTAAAAGAAAATCCTTATTGCCTACAAATTGATGACATGGATATACCTCTCCATCTGGTGTTATAGCCACATATTCATGACCTGCTCCACATCCAGAGATTCTCTTATATACACAAGGACCTCCATTTAAATCTATATTAAAATGATAAAATTTAAATACTTCTTTTCCTTGTTTATGTCTTTCCACCATTTCTGTATAAATCTTATCGTATTGTTCAAATATCATTGGAAGGTCTTCTCTTCTTAGTGAAAGCTCATGTTCATCTGGCAAAACTACCGGTTCTACAGAAATTTCTTGGAAACCTTCATTTGCAAGTGCCATAACATCTTCAAAGAAATCAGTATTATTTCTTGTAAAGGTACCTCTAGCATAATACTGCTTTGATTTATCTCTTTTTTCAACCATTTTCTTAATATTAGGAAGTATTCTGTCATAACTTCCACTACCGTCAAACCTTACTCTTACAGCATCATTAACGCTCTTTCTACCATCTATAGATAATACTATATTGCCCATATTTTTATCAATATATTCCATTATTTCGTCATTTAACAATGTAGCATTAGTTGTCATTGTAAATCTTATATTTTTATTAAAAATCTTTTCTTGGATCCTAGCATAATCTACTATTTCCTTAATAGTATTAAACACCATTAAAGGTTCCCCACCAAAAAGATCAACTTCTATATTTTTTCTAGGACCAGACTTTGCTATAACAAAGTCAATTGCCTTCTTACCTACTTCAGAAGACATAGGTTTTCTGCAGCCCTTATACTCTCCCTCGTCAGCAAAACAATATTTACATCTTAGATTACAGTCATGTACTACATTTAAACATAAAGCTTTAATATAGTTCTCTGATTTATCATTCATAGCTATATCTTCATAAAGATCTGATGAATATAGCATTCCCTCATTTATCAGTTCTTGAAGATCTTCATAAGCTTCTTCAATTTCTTCACTGCTGTATGCTCCTTGAAATTTCTGAATCAATTCATCCTTACCCTTTAATTCTTTCTTATCAACAAGGTCGTATATAAGCTTGTCAACTATATGAAGACTCCCTGAGTTAACATCTATAACATAATGATCATTATCTTGAACAAATTTATGGATTAATGTCAATTTTTATTTCCTCCCAACTAAATTTATGGCAGTAACATAATAGTTACTGCCACAATTTACATTTTATAATTAATTTTCACAAGCTAAATTTGCAACTGTACATGAAGTCTTACATGCTGATTGGCATGAATTAGCACATTCTTTACATCCTGGTTTGCATAAGCTATTTTTTAAGCTTGACTTATTAATTGTCTTAATATGCTTCATTTCATACTCCTCCATTCTATTCAATTACTTAGGTTATTATAACATAAAAGATTACCATAATAAAGACTTTATTAAATATTTATTCCTAACATACCAGATAATACACCAATTACCAATGCAATTAACATTCTATAAATATCAGCAATAGTAAAATTAATCATATCCTTAAAAACAGCAGACAGAATTAAGAGTCCTATGTAATAAAGAAAGGCTACTCCTAATCCTACAAACCATCCTTTTTCCCCATTTTTTCTAGCTGCATAAACTGAACCTAACAATATGCTTATGCAGGTAATTACTACCCAAGCAACACTTAAAGTCTTTATGTTAGGAAATACAAAACTCATGCAAATACTTAATACAATTACCAAAAATACAGTTGCTATGATAGCTCTCAGTACTCCTTTAGTTACACTTCCTATGTATTTATTCCAATTCATAAACAAACACCCCCTATTTACTACATATTTATGTAAATAGAAGGTGTTATATACTATTTATTTTCTTCTTTTTTATTTAAAGCATTAGCAATTCCATGCTTTGATATCTTTAATCTAGATTTATCAGGACCACTTTCAAGTATTATATAATCATCTTTTAGATTAATTATCTTTCCAATAATTCCACCTTTAGTCAGTATTTCATCGTTTACTTTTAAGTTATTAAGCATTTCATCATACTTTTTCTTTCTTTTTCTCTCAGGAATAATTAAGAAAGCATAAAAAACAACGAATACTACTATAAGTGGTAATAATTGTACAAACCCTTGCATAAAAAAACCTCCTCTGACAAATTATTTCAGCACATATACTATATTACGCTTTTCCGCCCCATTCTTCAAGCTTTTGTTTCTTAAAATCTTGGAAATAACCGCCATCAATAGCAGTTCTTATATCTCCCATAAGCTTATTATAGAAATATAAATTATGTAGAACACATAATCTCATAGCTAACATCTCTTTTGCTTTAAATAAGTGTCTTATGTATGCTCTTGTATAATGCTTACAAGCCGGACATTCGCAGCCTTCATCTATAGGTCTTCCATCCAATTCATATTTTGCATTCATTATATTTATCTTTCCTTCCTTTGTGAACACATGACCATGTCTTCCATTTCTTGCTGGAAGAACACAATCAAAGAAATCAACTCCCCTTGAAACTGCTTCAAGTATGTTACTTGGAAGTCCAACCCCCATTAGGTAAATTGGTTTTTCTTGTGGCAGATATGGTACAACTGCATCAATAATTCTATACATTTCTTCGTGAGTTTCCCCAACTGCTAAACCACCAATAGCATAACCATCTAAGTCGAACTTAGTAATAGTTTTAGCATGCTCAATTCTTATATCTTCATATATGCCACCTTGATTTATACCAAAAAGCATTTGTTCTTTATTTATAGTATCTTCTAAGGAGTTCAATCTCTCCATCTCAACCTTGCATCTTTCAAGCCATCTAGTAGTTCTAGCAACAGACTTATTTACATAATCTCTTGTAGACGGGTTAGGAATGCACTCATCAAAAGCCATCGCAATAGTGGATGCAAGATTGCTTTGAATTTGCATACTTTCTTCTGGTCCCATAAATATTTTTCTACCATCAATATGTGAATTAAAATAAACTCCTTCTTCTTTAATCTTTCTCATACCTGAAAGGGAAAATACTTGAAATCCTCCTGAATCAGTAAGAATAGGTCTATCCCAATTCATAAACTTATGTAATCCACCCATATTTTTAACAACCTTATCTCCAGGTCTTAAGTGAAGATGATATGTATTAGAAAGTTCCACTTGACATTCTATTTCCTTTAAATCCATAGATGATACAGCACCTTTTATAGCTGCTAATGTTCCAACATTCATAAATACAGGGGTTTGAATAATCCCATGAGGAGTTTCAAGTTTTCCTCTTCTAGCTTCTCCATCTTTCTTTAAAAGAGTATACTTTTTAACCAAGCCATTCACATCCTTTGCTAAATCATAAATAAAACATACTATAGATACACAACTTCATAACTGAATTATAATTCATGAAAAAGCATTGCATGCTGCAATTTCACAAAGTGAAATTTGCTCAAATTTAATAGGCTCGATGCCTATTAAATTTTATTTAAGTCGAGGCTATTTTCATGAATTGTCTAAGGATTGAAGTTTTGTATGCTTATTTCTAAACTTATAATTTATTTACTTATAAATTTAATAACTTAATTCTTTATTTAATTACTTACTTAATAAACATAGCGTCTCCAAAAGAAAAGAATCTATATCCTTCCTTAACAGCTGTATTGTATGCATTCATTACATTTTCTTTGCCAGCAAGAGCGCTAACCAGCATTATAAGAGTAGACTCTGGAAGATGGAAATTAGTTATGAGGGCATCTACTACTTTAAATCTATACCCTGGATATATAAATATATTGGTCCATCCATTAGTTTCTCTCATAAATCCATTTTCATCTGCTATGGTTTCAAGAGTTCTTGTAGAAGTTGTACCTACCGCTATAACTCTATTTCCTTTTCTTTTAGTATCATTTATTATTTCTGCTGACTCTTTGGAAAGTTGATAAAACTCTGAATGCATATTATGTTGCTCAATATTTTCAACCTTTACAGGTCTAAAGGTTCCAAGACCAACATGAAGTGTTAAATATGCAATTTTAACCCCTCTTTCCTGTATCTTCTTTAATAACTCCTCTGTAAAATGAAGACCTGCTGTGGGAGCTGCTGCAGACCCCTTTTCTTTAGAGTATACAGTCTGATATCTTTCTTTATCTTCAAGTCTTTCGTGTATATATGGCGGAAGAGGCATTTGACCTAAACTATCAAGAACTTCTTCAAAAATACCATCATAACTAAATTCTATAATTCTATTGCCTTCCTCTTTGATTTCTTTAACTTCTGCTTTAAGTATACCATCACCAAAAGTAAATATCGTACCAACCCTCGCCCTTTTTCCGGGTTTTGCAAGACATTCCCACTTATCGCCTGTGATTCTCTTAAGCAAAAGAAATTCAATCTTTCCACCAGTATCTTCTTTTTCACCAATAAGTCTTGCTGGAAGCACCCTTGTATTATTTAATACTAAAGTATCTCCTTCTTTGAGATATTCTAGAATATCATGAAAAACTTTATGCTCTATTTCACCTGTGGCCCTATCCAATACCATAAGCCTCGAGGTATCTCTTTCCTTTAATGGATGTTGTGCAATAAGCTCTTCTGGTAAGTGGAAATAAAAATCATTAACTTTCATAGTCTCACCTTCTCCTATCATTTGTCAAATAATCTAAACTGTCTTTTATCCTTTTGTTGCAACTCACTACTTCTCCCCAAGTGCTTGTATGCTTTATCAGTGGCCATTCTTCCCCTTGAAGTTCTCACAACAAAACCTCTTTGAAGTAGATATGGCTCATACACATCTTCTATGGTATCTAATTCTTCCCCAATAAAATAAGAAAGTGTTTCTATACCAACAGGACCTCCATTGAAGTTATCTATTATTGCCTCTAAAATCTTATTATCTATTCTATCGAACCCTTCACTATCTACCTCTAGCAACTCAAGAGCAGCTTTAGCTGTTTCATAATTTATTACCGAATTACCTTTTACTTCAGAATAGTCTCTTACCCTCTTTAAAAGTCTATTAGCTATTCTAGGAGTTCCCCTAGATCTCTTTGCTACTTCATAAGCTCCCTCTTCAGTAGCATCACATCCTAAAATAGCAGAAGACCTAACAATAATCTCTTTTAACTCCGTATTAGTATAGTATTCCATTGAACAAAGCACACCAAATCTATCTCTTAAAGGTGAAGTTAACATACCAACTCTTGTAGTTGCACCTATAAGAGTAAACTTAGGCAGATCAATTCTTATAGATTTTGCCGCTGCTCCTTTACCAATAACTATATCTAATGCATAATCTTCCATAGCTGGATAAAGTATCTCCTCAACACTTCTATTAAGTCTATGGATTTCATCAATAAATAACACGTCATTATCACTTAAAGTTGTAAGAATTGCTGCTAAGTCTCCGGCTCTCTCAATTGCAGGGCCTGAAGTTATCTTTAAGTTTCCTTTCATTTCTTTAGCTATAATATTTGCTAATGTAGTTTTCCCTAAACCTGGAGGACCATATAAAAGTACATGATCCAATGACTCATTTCTATTTTTTGCTGCTTGAATAAAAATATTTAGTCTTTCCTTAACCTTATCCTGCCCAATATACTCACTTAACCTCTGAGGCCTCAAACTGTATTCTTGTCCTAAATCCTCCTCCAGTGGGCTTGAAGTTATTATTCTCTCCTCCAACAAAATTCACCCCCTAATTCATAAGCATTTTTAAACAATTTTTAATCATATTTTCAAGGGTATCACTCTTATCCACACTTTGAAGAACTTTCTGTGCTTCCTTTTCAGTATATCCTAATGCAATTAAAGCCCCAAGAGCCTCTGCTAAGTTACTTGCATAAATATCATCATTAACTAACACATTAATATCATTAGACTTTATAAGATCTTCTGAATTTAATTTATCCTTAAGCTCAAGAATGATTCTCTGAGCAATCTTTTTCCCTATCCCTGGAGCTCTAGTTATTTGCTTTTCATCTCCTATTATTATGGCATACTTTAGATTCACAACTGTACTTATTGATAAAAGCGACAGTGCTGCTTTAGCACCAACACCATTTATAGTTAACAGAAGCTTAAACATATCAAGTTCTTCTTTTGTTAAAAATCCATAAAGCCCAATAAAATCTTCCCTAACTATTTGTTCTAAAAATAGTGTAACCTTTTCACCAACCTTTGGCATTCCTGCAATAGTGCCTCCTGAAGTAAAAACTCTATACCCAATTCCATTGTTCTCAATAACCACATAATCTCTATTGATTCCTATAAAATCTCCAACTATATATTCATACATATTTTAGCACCTCCGAAAAATGCTCAAAAACCTACATTATACTTTAACATTTTAGGTTTTATTTATCAATAATTAAAACAAAAATGTATAACAGCCATTACATTATATTACTTTCTACACAAAGAAATTTTCTAAGTAATCGCCTTAGGTTTAATAATCTTATTAAAAACAAAACTGACCAGGCATCAAGTCTGCTCAGCTTTAACAAAACTTCAATTTGTGAATTTGCGAAATAGTAGAATGTAAAATTGTATAGGCATCGAGTGCATTCAATTTTAATCACAAGTAAAAAGCCTCTAAATTTATTGAGGCTTTTACTTAGTTATATTCACTTATGGATTCTTCTGCATCATCTTTTGTATCAAATTCCCTTTGAAAATTTAAGATTCTATTTCTAGTTTCTGTTCCATAAGATGCTACCTTTCTCATATTTATAAAGACATCTCTTTGTGGATCTTCTATAAAAGGTACACCATCGTCACCAGTCTTATAAATAGCAAAGTATCCATTAAATTCTCCAATATAGTACTTATTAGACTTTAGTTTTGTTATAGAATCTCTAGTTAAAACAACTTGTGAACTTTGAATATTATCAATTTTATAATTATAAGTAGCAAAATAACTAGCAATATCATCTTTCTTAACTTCTTTTTTACTGTTTAGAGTATCCTTTAATTCCTTAACAGTAATCTCCTTATCTACAATAAAATCATTACTTCCTTTATTTTTTGTCTTTAATATAATCTTTACCTCATCCTTCAAATAGCTACCATCTACATTATAAACAGGTTGTTGAAAATCATCTTTATGCTTGTAATCATAATATCTAGAAGTTACTAAATAACTAGTAAAGAAAACTATAACCCCTAAAAAAATGAATAATACTAATAATACCATCTTCTTTTTCATTGTATCACCTCTATTGGTTATTATTTCCAAACAGCAATATTATTATACATTTATTTGTGTTTTTTTTGAAATATAAACTATAAATGTATTTATTATAATTCATAGTATCCCACTGAACATTAATTACAGAGGCATTTATAATAATCTATAAACTGTTAGAAATAAAAACTTTTCATACTGAAGTATATACCCATAATTATCTAAATAAACAATTCTTTTATGTAATCATACTATTTCTGTAACATAATAATTAATAAAAAGTATTATATACTAATAATATTTTTTAAAAACACTAAAATAAAATGTCCTTAAATGCTTGAAAGAACTTAAGTTTTAATATTTTACTTAAACTATGATTTATTTACCTATAAACAAAGGAGTGATAAAATGATTACTTCCCTAGTAATCACATTTAGAGAATTCTTAGAGATGCTTCTTACTGTTATACCGCTGCTAGTTTATCTAAAAAAAGTGGACAAGTCGCAATATCAAAAATATATTTATAGTGGATGTTTTACCGGTATTCTCGCTACTATCTTAGTAGTAATTTTAATTTTAACTCAAATAAGAACCTTAGAGCTTGTAGTACAAAATGTTTTCCAAGGATCACTAATGATCTTCCTTTCAGCTTTGATTCTCTATAATATTGTACTGATGAACAATGAAAAAAAATATTTTGACCTTAATGCTCCAGAAAAAATGAATATACGTACTACGGCTTTTAACCTTTTTTTACTAGCATTTATTACAGTTTTTAGGGAAAGTCTAGAAATTATACTTTTTAATCTACCATACTTTATGATCTCTGGATTTAGTATAATCTTAGGTACACTATTAGGAATATTAAGTGCCTCAGTTGTTATGTATATAGTATATAAAAGTTCTTTAAAACTCAGTGCAACTATGATTTTTAATATAATAACCTTGGTATTAATTTTCATTGGAGCATTCATGTTTGGTGAAGGTTTGTCAGAACTCATGCCGCATTTAGGAGAATCAATGGAAAAAACAGGAATGTTACTATATAGTATACCAACATTGCTTATTTTTATAAAAAAATCTTTAAAATCACTAATTAAAAAATAAGGAAAAGCAGACAGGTGGTGATTTTACTACCTGTCTGCTTTACTATGTTGCCATTTCACGAAATGAAATCTATCTAAAAACTAGTTGACTCAATGCCTGTTCATTTTTAGTATTATCCTTCCCATCCTTCTGGAAATTCTGCGTTATGGTAAACGTTCTGAACGTCATCATCATCTTCAAGTTGATCTAACATCTTTTGAAACTTAGTGGCTGTTTCTTCATCTATAGCAGTGTATGTATCTGGTATCATCTTAATTTCCGCTTCTAAAAATTCAATTCCTTGTGCTTCTAATTCTTCTCTTACTGAACCAAAATCCTCTGGCGTAGTTGTAACAACAAAAACTTCATCCTCTGAAGCAAAATCTTCTGCACCTGTATCTAAAGCCATCATCATTAGCTCGTCTTCATCCAAGGTATCGTTCTTTTCTATAACAATTTCACCCTTCTTTTGGAACATGAAGCTTACACAACCAGAAGCTCCCATGTTTCCTCCTTGTTTTGTAAAAGCGTGTCTTACGTTACCAGCTGTTCTATTCTTATTATCTGTTAAGGTTTCAACTATTACAGCAATTCCTGATGGTCCATATCCTTCATAAACTATGTCTTCATAGCTTACAGTATCTGCTTCTCCAGCAGCTTTCTTTATAGCTCTTTGTATGTTATCATTAGGCATATTTGCAGCCTTAGCCTTAGCAATAACATCCCTAAGCCTTGCGTTAGAATCAAGATTTGCGCCACCATTCTTAACAGCAACAGCAATTTCCTTACCGATCTTAGTGAAAATCTTTCCTCTTTTTGCATCTACTTTGCCTTTTTTAGCTTGTATATTATGCCATTTTGAATGCCCTGACATTATACTTCCTCCTAACTTAAATACATAATTACAATAAATTCCTAGATATTATATCACAGCATAAATAGTTATTCAACTTTACTAACCTTCAATATCTTTGAACAATCTAAAGCCTTCTTTAAAATAAATTCCTTTTTCATCTTCTACAATATTTACCTTACCATTGGTAACTTCAATAACTTGTGACTTTATGATTTCAGCTTGCTCTAGTTCACACAAAGTATAAATCTTTACTTGTTCAGTATATTCAGTATCCTCTATATGCCAATTATTCTGTCCAAAAAGATATTGAATTTTACCTAACAAATCATAATCAATGGTAATTGTAAGCCTTACACCCATAAGCTTTTCTACAATACCAGCAGCCTTTATACCTATTGATGCTCCCTTTGTATAAGCACGAACAAGTCCTCCTGCTCCTAGGAGTACTCCCCCAAAATATCTCGTTACAACTACTGCACAATCAGTAATGTCACTCTTCTTAATCACTTCTAGTATGGGAATACCAGCAGTCCCCTGGGGTTCTCCATCATCACTATATCTCTGAATACCCATATTTTGCCCTACTACATATGCATAACAATTATGTGTTGCATCTTTATGCTTATTTTTAATCTGTGCAACAAATTCTTTGGCTTCATCTTCAGTAGTGACTCTCTTAACATATCCAATAAAAAGAGATTTCTTCTCCTCAAATCTATCTTCTCCGTACTTTTTCACCGTAGAATACTTCATAACTTATTTTCCCTTTCCTTAAGTATTTCATAGATTGAATTTATCCCTTCTTCTATCTTATCACAATTGGTTTGTGAAAATCCAATTCTAAAATACCGTTCTCCTTCTTTTGAATTCTTAAAGAACATAATACCAGGTGTAATAAGTATATTTCTCTCTTTTAGGATATAAAAAAGTTGTAACGAGCTTACATCTAGTTTTTCATTAATCTTAAGAAAAAAATGTAATCCTCCTCCAGGATAAGAAAAACTTACAAATTCTTTTAACTTTTCTTCTAATAAACATTTCATATAATTATAACGTATTTTATATTCTTTATTTAAGAAATCTATATGTCCTATCCAGTAATCTTTATCAATATACATCTCGAGTGCTCTCTGCATTAAGGAAGATGTAGAGATATCTGTATTAACTTTTGAATTTTGAAAAGCTTCTCTAAATCTTTTTGGTGTTATTAAATATCCGATTCTTATTCCCGGAAGAAATATTTTAGAAAAACTCTTTATATATATAACCCTGTCATTTATATCAATGTTTTTAAAGGTCGTATATTTAATATTTTCATCATAAACAAGTTCCGATAGATAATCGTCTTCTATAATGTAAAAATCGTACTCTTTTGCTAATCTTAAAATTTCTTTCTTCTTTTCATAGCTATAACTTATTCCTGTTGGATTCTGAAAATAACTCATCAGATAGAAGCATTTTACTTTGTTTTTCTTAAGAATCTTCTCAAGCTCAATAAGATTTACTCCATCACTTTCCAAAGGTACCTCAAATATATTCGCTCTTCTCCATTTAAAAACAGATAAAGCTCCACCATAAGTAGGTTTTTCAATAATAACATTATCATTAACATTTATGAGTGCTTTTGATGCTATATCTATTCCTTGCTGGGCACCAGATACTATAAGAATATCTTCTATATCTGTTCTTCCTTCCCAAAACTTATTATTTATTGTTTTTCTTAATTTTTCATAACCAAGTACGTGTTGATATATTAGTGCTTCTGCGCCATCTCTATCTAATACATCATTTAAAACAGTTTTTAAGTCTCTAACTGGAAAAAAGTTAGATGAAGTTGTTTCTCCTGTAAAATCAATTACATTTTTAAGTTGTCCTGAGGTTAACTTCTTAAAAGTATCTGAATAGTCCTTCCTAAAACTTCTACCAACTTCCTTTTTTTTCGCGAAAGTTCCACTCCCCATTTTCTGTTGAGCATATCCTTCTTGATGAAGTTTTTTATATGCATTAATAACTGTAACTTTATTAACCATCAAAAATTCTGCCAGCTCTCTTATTGAAGGAAGTTTCTCTCCATCATTAACTTGATTCTCATCAATAAGTTCTTTAATATGAACAGCAAGTTGAAGATATTTACTTTGATTCTCATTAAAGTATAATCTATATTTTTCCATACTATTCCTTTCAATTAAAAATACCCTATTTTATAGGGTATTATAGCTATACACATTTTCTGCAACTAATATTTTGCCACAATTTAACTTAAACTCTCTAAAATCCTTCTTAATAATATTTCTGCGATGAAGCTCATTTAAGATTTCTTCCATTTGAATATCAAATTCTTGAAAAAAGGTATCATTTTTTAATTCCTCAGAACTTAAAGCACATTGCTTTTCTTTTAGGTATTTTAAAAGTACTATACAGCAATTTTTAATGTTTTTTTCTATATATTCTTCGATAAACTTAATAACTTTAGAAACTAATATCTCACAATCTCCATTTTTATGTATTAAATCATCTATTACCTCTTTAAAATTATTATTCAAGCTTGATGCTACTGTAGCAGCGTCTTTACTAACCATATATCCACTATGATTAACATATAATCTTGCAAACTCTTCTATACATCTAATTGCCAAGGAATATGCAGTATATATTCCATTGTTGGTAAAATACTTCTTGCAAACACTTATATTCTTTATCAAAGCTCCTAAATACACTAAATTCCATTTTTCTCTGTCAATATCCAGATAATATTTTAAACTATTAAACCTGTTTGTTATATCACTATCTTTAGAAAAAACCAATTTAGATGAAATAAATACTCTATTTACTAAACTACCATTTATATTATTTTCATAAAACCTTAAAAATTCATCTTTGCTCAAAAGTTTAATATGTACAGATATACCATTCTCTTCAGTATATATATTTTTTATTCCATTTATTTTGTCATTTACAATTACAAATAAATCAATATCGGATTCTTCCCACAAATCTCCAGTAACCATACTCCCTAATACCATTACTCCAAGAACATTTTCGTTGTCTTGAAGTTTTGAAATTATAGAATTAAATGCTTTTTGATATTTTATAATCAACTTTGCCATAATGATCCCCCTAAAAATTTCTCCATAAATTTTTTATATTATAATATGTCTTGTGGGGAAATTAAATATAAATATCTTTAATATTTATACTTTGTAAATTATTACATTTTATACATCTATAAACATGAATACAACAATTATCAATAAATTCAACCTCATCCTCAGTAGCATAGGGATCTCTAAACTCCTGCATTCTCCCTTCGTTAACCATCTCTGCTCCACACTTGTCACAATATTTAGTACTTTCAGCAATATTATTACATAAAGGACATAATTTTTCCATAAAACAATCCCTCCCTAAGGTTATTTTAATTTTATTATTAAACCTTTACGGAGGGTTATTCACAAGGATCGATATTATTTTTAAATCTATCTAATCGTATCTTTAAAATCTTCCATATATCTTCAAACTCATCAGTTACATCATAGGCTATTTTAAGAGCTCTTTTTATTTCTTTTTTGTCCGCAAAAGCATTGGCTTGATACAAATTTGCCGAAGTGGAAAAATTTATTACTGCGGTACTTAATTGCTGCACTGTATCAAGGAGAGGTCTTACCTTTCTATCAAAATAAATCCTCTCAATATCATCAACTTGAATAGATTCAATTGATGTCTTAACTAGGGCAGTTTTTGTAATTGCATTACTAATTTGATCCTCAACTGAAGGCACAACAGCTCCTTCAGTTACTTCTTTCACTTCAGTTGGAGGAATTTCAGGCTGTAGTACTCCAGCCACTCCTGTAATAGGAGCAGGAGCACCAGGTACACCACCCGGTACGTGGCCTGGAATTAGAATATGTTGCCTATCTTCATTTTCATCATTATTATTCTGCTCATTATGATTATGTAAATTTTCACTTTGGTTACTCCTAATATCATTCTCTTTATCTCTATGATGCTTATTATGTTTACGATGCTTTGTTGATTTTGTACCTTTACCATGACGCTTCATAGGCTCACACTCGCTTCACAAAATCCTACTTATTTATACTATGAGCACATTATATTTATTACACAAAAACTAGCAAGATTAAACTAAAATAAACTTTTAGAATTTTAAAGAATCAATTAGATAATTTTCACATTTATTATATACTTCATCATCCACATCTGCTTTAATAAAAGTTCCATTATCTCTATATTCTTCTTCCACAATCTTACCATTCCTATGAAGAAAAGCTACTACCTGCTGCTCTGAATATGGGATAAGAAAATCAGCTCTTTTTAAAGTATATGGAAGCTCTTCACTGATTAGTCCTAATAACCCCTCTAAGTTTATTCCTTGCTTAGCAGATATCTCAACTATTGGAAACTTCTCGTTATTAAGCTTTAGCTCGTTAAGTTGCTCTTCTGCTGCTTTATCAATCTTGTTTAAAACTAAGATTATAGGCTTTTCCCTTACACCTAATTCCCCTAATACATTTTCAACAGCATAGATTTGTTCTTGAGCATATGGAGAAGATGCATCAACAATATGACATAACAAATCTGAAAAAATAACTTCCTCTAGTGTTGATTTAAATGCCTCAACTAGCTCATGTGGAAGCTTTCTAACAAATCCAACAGTATCAGTTAAAGTAGCAAGTCTATTATCTAATAGATTTATTGCTCTCGTTGTTATATCAAGAGTAGCAAATAGCATATCTGCCTCAAACACTTTTTCTTTATTTTGATTATCCTTTAAAGCTGCAACATCGCATAATGTATTTCTTAGAGTGGATTTCCCGGCATTTGTATAACCAACTAAAGATATTTGAGGAATATTCTGTTTCTTCCTTTTTTCTCTTTGAGTTTCTCTATTTTTCTTAATCTTCTTTAACTCACTATTTAAATCATATATTCTTTCTTTAATATGTCTTCTGTCTGTTTCAAGTTTCTTTTCCCCTGGACCCCTAGTACCAATACCTCCACCAGTTCTTGAAAGTACTGTACCTAATCCCGCAAGCCTACTTGATCTATATTTTAGCTGAGCGAGTTCAACCTGTATTTTTGCTTCTCTTGTTTTTGCCCGCCTTGCAAATATCTCTAAAATCAATGTAGTTCTATCTATTACCTTGGTTCCTAGTGCCTCTTCTAAGTTTCTAACCTGAGACCCTGATAATTCATCATCAAAAATCACAAGATTAGCTCTATAGGTTTGCCTTAACATCGCAATCTCTTCAACCTTACCACTTCCAATATAGTAAGCAGCGTCAATTTTATTTCTATTTTGAAAAACCTTAAATAATACAGGGATATCGCAAGCTTCCGCTAATTCTTCAAGCTCATTCAAACTTTCTTCACTATCACAGCCAACTAGAATCGTTTTTTCTGTATCATCTTCTATTACATTATTATTTTTTATTACCTCTTCAATATGTGATATTCTATCAAGTATATTAATATTTAAAGCATCCTCAATTGATAAGTTTGTTAACTCCTCATCAATTAAGTTTTCATTTTCTACAAAACAAAATCCTAGGGTAGTATCAATAATTTTCCCATCTAGTATTCCTACTGCCATTATACAGTCTAGTTTAAGCTTTAAAAGCGCAGAAAGATCTAAAGCTGAAAGTCTAGAAATTCCATTAGGATGAGTATGAATAATTCTAATTCCTGAAAGCTTCCTTTCTTTTATATCTATTAGCGGCACTTCAACACTGGCACTGTCGCCTACAGCTACGCTGATAACGTTTCCTCTCCTATCAATACCAATGCTTACTTCTCTTTCAAGCTGTGAAGATATTTTAGAAATCATCTCAATTATTTCGTAAGTACATATTGAATACTTAGGTACTTTTACATCATAAATATTTTCAAGCTGATCTAAAATACTATTTTTTATTCCTTCAACATTTCCATATATCATAGACAACACCTCACTGTTAGTATAGGTTTACTTGACAACTTTCACTTAATTGTATATTATAAAAACAACTTTGTAAATATACATAGAACTTGTATTTGGAGGAACACCATGGAAGATAAAAAGCGCAATATTCTTTTAAACGAAGAGCAAATTCATGAAAGAATAACGGAGCTTGGTAAAGTAATATCAATAGATTACACTGAAAAAAAACTTTATGTACTTTCACTTTTAAGAGGTAGCTTTATTTTTACTGCTGACTTAGTAAGACAAATCACTGTACCAACTAAAATTGGATTCATGACTACATCAAGTTACGAACATTCTGAAGAAAGCTCTGGAATAGTTAAAGTTGTGAATGACATTCCTGATAATATAGAAGGTTTTGATGTATTAATTGTTGATGATATAGTTGATTCAGGAATAACAATGAATTTTGTTGCAAATCATGTGAAAAAATTAGGGGCAGCTTCAGTAAAGACCTGTGCATTGCTTGATAAGCCGTCAAGAAGGCAAGTTGATATAAAACCAGATTATTACTGTTTCGAAATAGAAGATGTTTTTGTAGTTGGTTACGGATTAAACTACGGTGATTACTTTAGAAATGTACCATATGTATTTAACTGGGAATCAAAATAAAACACCATAGTGGTGTTTTATTTTTTAATATTTCACGAAGCAACATACTAATAAAGCTGAGTAGACTCGATGTTCTGTTCAGTTTTATTTTTTCAAGCTATCTAAATCTAAATTTATCGATGTCCTAGGAATCTTTCCCACAATTACAGTTTCTGCAATTGGTATCTGATTTTTAACCTCAACTTCATTGTTTGCCAAAGGAATAATAACCTTTGCCTTCGCATAAACCTCGATATATATTTTATGCCTTGTTTGATTTATTCCTGCAGATTCAAACATTGAGGAATATTGTGTTTCAATTCGCCCTATAGGTTCCATTCTAACAGTTACCTTTGGTCCCCAATAAGACATTATATTACTTTTTGTAATATATCCTATGGGAAGTTTTATACCAACTGAACCTATTTCAGCTAATTCCCTTTGTGATTTCAAAGCCACTTCTGAAGCTATAGCACTCATTTTTACTGTATCAGCTTTAAGCATTGTAATATTTCCATCTGAATCTTTGTCTACTCTAATTATTTCATCATAATTAAATTCTTTTGAGTAAACTTCAAGAATATTTTTATTTATAATCTCACTAGATCTCGCTCTCACTTCAGCATCTGCCACAATCATAACTGTAGGTGTAATAACCTTATCAAAATAATATACTAAAAAGAGGAAAATTGACAATATTGCGATTATATAGCATAAAAGCGCAATTTTTCTCCTTTTGTGTTTATTTATCCTCATTTTTCCACCTCTTATAGATAGTGTATTCAAATTATTAATATGCTATAATATTGTATAATATTTTTATTTTCCTGCTTAAGTATATATTTTTTAGGAGGATAACATGGAAGATAATAACTCAAGCAACAAAAAACAAAAGATAGAAAAAACCCAAAAAGGCAAAAAGATTTTTAAAATCACAGCTTTTATATTTTTATTCTTAATACTTACAGTCTTTGTAGTTGGATCAGGTTATCTTTATGCATTAATAAAAAGCACTCCTCAACTAGATGTAAATGCTGTACTTTCACTTAATCAGCAATCACAAATATTTGATAATAAAGAGCAATTTATGGATAACGTTCAAACTGACGAGCAACGTTTTGTTATTCCTTTAAGTGAAATGCCACAACCACTTCAAGATGGCATAGTATCCATTGAAGATGAAAGATTCTTCTTTCACAAAGGTGTTGATGTTAGAAGAATTTTAGGAGTAGTATATATTGATGCTAAAAATAAGCTAACAGGGCAAGGGGGGCTCCAAGGTGCCTCTACTTTAACTCAACAGCTATTAAGAAATACTGTATTAACTAATGAGGTTACCTTTGAAAGAAAGATTAAAGAAATTTATCTAGCAATTAAACTTGAAGAATCTTTAGATAAAAAACAAATACTTGAGGCGTATTTAAATACTATTCCACTTGGTGGTCATGTTTATGGTGTTGAAGCAGCTTCTCTTCAGTACTTTGGTATTCATACAAAAGATTTAAACTTAATTCAAAGTGCATACCTTGCTGGAGTTACTCAATCTCCTACTTTATACAATGCACTAACTGAACAATCAAAAAAAAATCCTGAACCATATATAAACAGAACAAAAAGTGTTCTAACTAAGATGTTGCAAAATAATAAGATAACCCAAGCACAATATGATAAGGCTATTGCTGATATTAATGCTGGAAAACTTACACAATCATTTAAACCTGTGAAAAAAACTGAAAGGATGAACTATGAATGGTTCTCACGACCAGTGATTCAGCAGGTTATAAAAGATCTTATGAACAGGTATAAATATACTAGAGAAGAAGCAATTAAAATAGTTACAAATGGTGGTCTTAAAATATATACAACTATGGATAGGTCTCTTCAGGAATACACTCAAGCTGTTCTTGATAACCCAAGTAATTTTAATCTATCAAATAATAAAAACGAAATGATTGAAGATAAGGGATATAAGTATCCTGCTCTCCAAGCTTCAGCAACCATAATAGATTATAGAACTGGTGAAGTTAAAGCAATGGTTGGAGGTAGAGGAAATCAGCCTCCATCAAGCACAAATAGAGCTTATGCTACTAGGGGATTAAGATCAGTTGGTTCTGCCACAAAACCTCTTACGGTTTATGGCCCCGCAATCGACACTAAGAAAATGACTGCTGCAACAGTAATAAATGACTCCCCAGTGCCATTTGAAACAGGTAAAAAATATGGTTCAAGCTCTGCTCCATATAACCCAAAGAACCAAGATGGATCCTACAGGGGACCTGTTACACTTAGAGAAGCACTAAGATACTCATTAAATGTAGTTGCAGTTAAAATTGAAGATGAAATAGGCCTTAAAACTGGTCTTGCTTATGGTGAAAAATTTGGACTTAAATATAATAAAAACTCTAGACAAAGTATAGCCACACTTTCCTTAGGACAATTTAACAATCCTGGTAATGATGCTAATGGTGATGGTGGTAACACTTTCATTTTATCAGCAGCTTATGGAACCTTCGGTAACTCAGGAATCTATACTGAACCAATACTTTACACTAAGGTCCTTGATGCCACTGGTAAACCACTACTTGAAAGCAAACCTGAAACAAAGAAAATATTATCACCACAATCTGCATATGTAATGTATGATGTATTAAAAGAACCTGTTTTAAACTATACAGCTAAACCTGCTAAATTTGGAGATATACCTGTTGCAGGTAAGACAGGTACCACCTCAGATAATAAAGATCTATGGTTTGCCGGCTTAACACCATATCTTTCTGCATCAGTATGGGTTGGATATGATAACCCTAAGGAGTTGTATGGTCAAAGTGGATATACGGTTACTCCAATCTGGGGAAAAATCATGGCTAAAGCTCACGAAGGATTGGGATATAAGGAGATTGCTGAACCGGCTGGAGTAGTCAAGGTTGCAGTGTGTAACGATTCTGGTAAACTTGCTACAGATTTTTGTGGAGGTAGAATACACCAAGAATTGTTTATTGAAGGTACAGTACCGACTGCACTTTGCAACATTCATACAGCACCAAAAGAAAATAAAACTAATGAGGATAAAACTAATGAAGATACCACTACCCCTGATGACAATAAATCTACTCCTTTAGAAGCAAAGCCAGGTGATGCAAATAAAAACAAAACTAACAATAATAATAGTCCTGCTAAAGGTACTAATAATAACGGAAATACTACTAATAGTAAAAAATCAAATACCTCTACTACTACTAATAATAATACTACTAACTCCACTACTACTAACTCTACTAATACTACTACTCAAAGTACTAATGATAAAAAAGGTACAACTAAAAATTAACTAATATAGAAATCTCCTCTAACAATACGTAAGAGGAGATTTCTATATTTTAAAATATTATAATCTTCTTTCAAAAGCTAATGTTTTTACTACTTCAATACCTTCACAATCTATATCTATTCTATATATTTTAGGACACCCTACCTCTCTCCATTTTTTCATGTATTTAAAATTTGCTTCCGTTGTGCAATAATAATTTTTATCATATTCATCAGAAAACTCTATAAAAGAATTTATACTTCTTTTGTCAATTCTCACTAATTTCTTATCTAAATTATTCACTACGGGTAGCAAATATCTTATAGGTAACTGATAATTAAACTGACCTGTCTTTAACTTCTTTCCTTCTATAATTAATCTTTTAATTATTTGATTGTCAAACAACTCTTTTTTGATAGCTGCTTTTAATATAACGTTTTGTTTTTTATCCTTTTCAATTTTCAGTCTTATCATTTGTACCACCTCTCTTGCTAAGATGCTTTATTAAATGTCCCCTCGGAGTAATTAGTAAATATTATACCTAATGAAACAAAAATAAGAGCTATCAATATATTTAATGTAAGTCGTTCACCTGGTATAAATATAGAAGATAGTATAGATCCTGAAACAGGAATCATAAATCTATATAAACTTATCTCCCCTGGTTTTTGATATTTAAGTAGCATATACCACAACGAAAAAGCTATCGCACTTAAAAGTGCTGAATAAATTAAAAGTATGTACCCATTGATGTTAAATACTATAGATTTATCTGAAAGTCTAGGCACTCCCCATAAAAGCATTACTGATGAACCTAAAAACATTTGCCATGCAGTCATCAAAAAAGGATTTATTTTTCTTCCAAGATTCTTGGCTAAAAAAGTTGCTATAGTAGCAAATAAAGCAGATAAAATCATAAATCCCTCTCCACTAAAATTAAATTGCACCTCGAAACTTTGTCCCCAACTAACAATTATAACACCAAATAATCCTGTAACTAATCCTATAATCTTACTTAAGCTAATTTTATCATCCGCATAAAAAAAGTGAGCTAAAATTACCACCAAAAAATTTTCTAGGGTTCCTATTATAGTTCCTTTCATAGCTGAAGTATTAGCAAGTCCATTATAAAAGAAAAAATATGTTAATGTAGTCTGGAACCCTCCTAAAATTAACATCATATAAAAATCCTTGACTGATATCTTCAATCTAATTTTAAGTATTACTTTGACAAATATAAATAATAATATTGATGCAATAAAAAATCTCAATCCTGCTAAAGTAATTTTACCATCTAAATCATTAGGTTTCATATTCATTACCTTATAGCTTACTTTTAATACTGGAAATGCACTTCCCCAAAGTATTGAACAAAAAAATGCAGTAATAATTACATTTCTTCTTTTTTCAAAAAAGTTTTTTTCTTTCATATTTTGCCTCTTCCTTTGATTTTAAGTAAATCCTATTTCCTATTCTCCAAAAACTTCACAACCTGCAAAGCCTTTTCTTCTCCTAGAAGCCTTTTTATAACATTAAGAGACAAATCAATACTGTTAATCATATTCGCAGAAAGCATCACCCTTCCATTATCAACAATATTGTTTCTAATAAGTTTTGCCTTTGGATGAATTTCTTTTAATTCCTTTATATATCTTTCATGAATTACAGTATTTATATTATCTAATATACCACACCTGCCAAGAAGTAAAATACCTGAATCAATTCCTAAAATAATTTCACAACTTTCATAACTATTTTTTATAAATTTACATAGTTCTTGATTCGAAAAGAGCCAATTAATAGCCTTTCCACCTGGTATAATCAATATATTGATTTTTAATACTTCTTTAAAACTATAATCTATATTGACCCCTACTCCACTTGAAGTTTTTACTTTTCCCTTCTTCTCTCCTATTGTGCATAAATCAAACAGATGATCTCCAAACATATTATTTGTTATTGAAAAGGTCTCAAGAACTCCTGCAAAACTTAGTAAATCTACACCTTCATATAACAAAAATGCAACTTTTCGTTTTTCTCCATGCTCATGCTCATTATTTATAAATCTTTCTTTGGTTAACTTATATGTAATATAATTATTATGTCTTCTTACAATCTCAAATCCAAGATTTAAAAGTGGATTTTGCCTTTTTGTATTTGAAACTGTATCCATCATTATCATGCCACCAAATTCATAAAAGAAATACTCAAGCATAAGCCTAGTAGCTTCTGCACCATATCCCTTACTTCTATGTACACTACTAATTCTAAGATTAAATCGTGCTATTTTCGTTGCACTATCATATCCATGAAAACTTACCTCTCCTACTGGTAGGTTTTCTTTACTATAAACCAAGCAGTAAAAATTTTTGCCATCTGTCGGTGAAACCATTTTTTTATAAAACAATTCCCACTTTTCTTTTGAGAAATTAAATATTCCTCCTACATCCTTCATGGTTTCATAATCTGCCCAAAGTTCTCTTACATAATGTAACTCTTCAAATTCTGGCTGCTTTATATATACTAATTTTCCATCTCTTCTATATAAACCCTTATGACTCATATTAACACCTAATCTCTGAAATAATAAATAAAACTTCGTATATTTAATAAACCTATTATATATCATCTCATATAATTATTACAAAACTTTATTTAAGTTAAAGTTTTTACTATAATTTAACCAATTAGTAATACATTCTTAACAAAATTTCAAATTAATTCTTCATTTGTAAAGATTTAATCTTATATTTTTATTAAATTATTTTAAATTTAGTAAGTGTATTAAATTAGCATTACTAAACTTTAAGATAAATCACTGTAAACAATAATTCTATTAAACTTTGTAAAGTGGCATTAACAGAGGATTGTATAATATAATAACTATAATTAATTTTTTTTAATATATATTGATTTATTTATAAAAAATCTATATAATAAGCTTGTTTGTTTAGTAATTTTAAACTAAGAGTTTAGTAATAGATTTAAATTAAACTATTGTTAGAGGTGTATATTGTGCAAATAGGAGAAAAAATCAGACGACTAAGAATCGAAAAACAATTAACACAAGAAGAACTTGCCAATAGATGCGAGCTTTCAAAAGGTTTTATTTCTCAACTTGAAAATGATTTGACTTCACCATCTATAGCAACTCTTATAGATATTCTTGATATACTAGGAACTACTCTTACTGAATTCTTTAGTGATGATACAAACGAGAGAATTACTTTCACTAACGATGATATGTTTGAAACAGAAAATGACGATTTAAAGTTTAAACTTATGTGGTTAGTTCCAAATGCTCAAAAAAATGCCATGGAACCAATAATGATAACATTACAACCAGAAGGTAGATATATTGAAGAAGAACCGCATGAAGGTGAAGAATTTGGTTATGTACTTTCAGGCATAATTTATCTTCACCTAGGTGATAAAAAAGTTAAATTAAAAAAAGGAGAGAGCTTTTACTTTAAGCCTAAAGCAAATCACTTTATCTCTAATGCGGGTAAGACCGAAGCTAAAGTGATTTGGCTAAGTACTCCTCCATCATTTTAACTATTAAACAACAAAAAAAGCCCTTAATTTGGGGCTTTTATTTTTTTACTCCTTCAGGAAACCATATACTTATTTCTCTTTCAGCACTTATCTCACAATCTGATGCATGAACAGAATTTTTAGTTTTGTCTATACCATACTTCTTTCTAATAGTTCCGTATTCAGCCATTTCAGGATTAGTGTTTCCATTTATCTTCCTTACCTTTTCAATTGCATTCTCCCCTTGTAAGACTATTGCTACTAAAGGACTTCTTGTAATATATTCTAAAAGCTCATTAAAAAAAGGCTTGCTTATATGCTCTTCATAATGCTTTTTAGCTAAAATTTCATCTACTGTTATCATTCTAAGTGCAGTAATTTTTAGTTTTTCTCCTTCGTAAGCATCTATAATCTTACCTACCAAATTTCTCTCCACTGCATCTGGTTTAATCAGTACTAAACTTCTTTGAATATTTTCCATAAATACTCCTCCCGAAAACGTCTTCTTTGTTATAATTATACTTTGTTATCAGAAAATTGTAAATATTTTTATTAATCATAATTATTTGAATAAAATTAAATTTATTACATTGAAATAATCATATTAATATTGTTAAAGTATTACATTTTTGTTATAATTCAAATAACTATAATCTAAAGGAGATGCTTATATGGTAAGATATATACTACTTGTATCAGGAAGAGTTCAAGGTGTTGGTTTTAGATATTTTGTTCAATATGAAGCATCATTTTTGAACCTTACAGGATATGCTAAAAACCTGGATACAGGTGATGTAGAGATTTGTATACAAGGAAAAGAGGAGCTTGTAGAAACGCTTTTAATAAAAATAAAAAAAGGTAATAGATTTTCACGAATAGATGATTTTTACATTAGGAAAATTCCTATTGTAGAAAATGAGACAAAATTTCATATTCGCTATGAATAAAAAATACCTTATTCCATAATGATGTTAAAAAAATTTAAAGTCCCTGCTGTTATCCAGTAGAGACTTCACTTACTATATTATTCTTCACTATTCAACTGTTCTCTTACATAGTTTGGAAGACTAAAAGCTCCAACATGTAATTCTTTATTATAATACTTTGTTGCAAGACCTAATTCTTCCCATCTTACTCCGTTAAAATCTTTTACAGGATGAAGCTTTTTTGAGGCAAACCCAAAAAGCCAATGTCCTGAAGCATACGTAGGCATATGATATTGATAAGCTTCACAAATTGGGAATATATTCTTAAGCTTTGAAAAAGCTCTTTTCATCTCTCTTGAATTGTTTGAGTAATATGGGCTTTCTCCTTGGTTTACTAAAATACCCTTCTCTGTAAGAGCATTAAAGCAATTTCTATAAAATTCTGTGGTAAACAATCCTTCCCCTGGACCTATAGGATCTGTTGAATCTACTATTATTAGGTCATATTCATTAACCTTACCCTCAACGAATTTAATTCCATCCTCAAAGTAAAGATTAACCCTTGGATCACCTAATTTATTAGCAGTAAAAGGTAAGAATTCTCTTGATGCTTTTACCACAACCTCATCTATTTCAACCATGTCTATTTTTTCTATAGAAGCATATCTTGTAAGTTCTCTTACAGTACCTCCATCTCCTGCTCCAATTACTAATACTCTTTTTATCTCAGGATTAGTTGCAAGAGCTACATGCGTTATCATTTCATGATATATAAATTCATCTTTTTCAGTAACCATTGTCCATCCATCTATAACTAAAACCCTTCCAAATTCATAAGTATCAATAACATCTATTTGTTGGAAAGGACTCTTTTCAGAGTAAAGATGTGACTTCACTTTCATTGAAAAATTCACATTAGGTGTTTGATTTTCTGTGTACCATAATTCCATTTCTGTCACCCTCCATATTAGTCAACTGGCTTATGAGTTACTTTAATATCATTATATTGACCGTCAGCGAAATTTTTAATCTTATCTACCATCCCTCTTGACACTTCCGTTGATTCACTTCTTGTCGCCTTAAGTACATCTTCAAGATATTCAAACGCTATCCATGGATTTACGCTATCTCCACAAGTATATATATCTACAGAAGCGTATCCATATTCTGGCCAAGTATGGATTGTTAAGTGTGATTCTTGTATTATTACAGCACCACTAACTCCCCAGGGATTAAATTTATGAAAACAGCTTGTGACTATAGTAGCATTAGCTCTTCTTGCTGCTTCATTCATATATTCTTCCACCAATGCATGGTTCTTTAATATCTCTTTATCACAATTATAATATTCTATTAAAATATGTCTACCAAGTTGTTCAATTTTCATAAGAAATCCCTCCTTAAAATTACACAAAAAGCATTATTCATTACATAAATACTTAAAAATGAGAATAACTCTTTGCATAAAAAAACCCCTCAACATCAGGTTTTTTCTTGCTTTATATCAGTTTAGTTATATTAAACTAAGAGTTTATTTATATTAAATACATATAAAAATATATCATATTTTAACTTTTTGTCAATACCTTTTTTAAGTTAGACTTAAATAATGAGAATTTTAAATTAATAGACTGAATTCTTACATATAAATAAATTACTATAATTTATTTATATGTAAAATAAAGGAATTTGATATAAAAAAAGACTGCCCCTTGGCAGCCTAAGCATTAATTAGTATCTTCGTGTCTTGGTTTATTCTTACCTAATTTTCTTGATTCTTTTGAGTATCCTACTTCATCAGCAACTTCAATTTTCATTTTGTGTAATTCTTTGTTTGTTTTTTGATTAGACTTTTTATTTGCTTTACTGTTTTTATTATTTTTATGTGACATAAAAATCCCTCCTAAAGGATACTAACAATAATAGTATTATCCGTATTAGAAGAGATATTCAAGTGATACATTTACAGCCTTTTCAATTTTTTCTTAAACTAGTACAGATTAGAGTTGAACCCTTCCTTCACCTATAGAGATTGGAGATTCTTTTTTAAAGGAAGTTTGCTATTATTTTTGAATCTACTTCGTAGGAAGCTTTATTCCTTTTGGAGTGTCCAAGTAAGCCCACATACTGTAAGTGTTTCTACTTTCAGTTTACATTTATGCTATTTTTACCCTTATTGGATTTAAATATTCCTTGTTTATTAAGTCTATACTTTTATTTTGGCTTTTTTCATTATATTAAGTGAATTATAAATACACAACTTCATAACTGAATTTATAATTCAGGATATAGAAGTTCATAATTAAATTAAGAATTTTAGGCAAAGTATCAAATGCCGAGACCTCACCTAAAATTCATCAATGATTGAACTTATCCTTAGAAAAAGCATTGCATGTCGAGGCTATTTTCAAGAATTGTTTAGAGATTGAAGTTGTTTATCTTTAGTTATGAAATTATCTTTTCTTTATCACTTTTATTTATATTTTTATTCTCATTATAATAAAGCATTTCTTCCATTAAGGTTAGTGCAAACTTATTTATTTCTTTAATATCATCATAACTTTTTCCATAAATTAAAGGCAAATTATATCTTGCACAAATTTTATCTACAATTTTAATACTAGAAATAAATGTGTTATGAGTTGTTGTTTTATTTTCATCTAAACTCTCAGAAATCATTCTATAAGCTTCTAATGATTCACAATAATATTGTCCCATTAAATTATTGGCTGTACTCCTAATTACTTTTGCAGTATAGTCACAACAATAATTTATGATATCGTATACAAAATCTAACTCGTCTTTGTCACTTTTGACTTTATTTGCCAGTTTCTCTAAGTCTTCAATAATCATATAAATTCTCTCCTTGTTATATAATCATCTATATTTTACCATAAATTGGTGATTAAATATAGGGATATGAATCAACTCTTCAGTCTATATGTTAAAACCAAAAAAGAGAGAGTTATATTTTATATATAGATTTCACTCAGTTTCAAGCAAACCCTACTTGCTAAAATAATAGTAAATAAAATTGCATAGGCATAGACTATTAAATTCGAGTCAGATTTCACTTCGTGAAATGATAGGAAATAAAAATAAACTTGCGAAAAAAACCTCTCGCTTAGAGGTCTTTCCATAGTTCTTCACAAGTGGGGTAATCATCAGCAATCTTATCCATTAAACTATATACATCATCATCATCCCAGGTTGTATACTTTTCTAATTTATCTAATTGTATTACATTGTCAACTGTTTCTCCCTTTACTACTTTTATGTCTTTACATTGAGAAATATAAGAATCAATATGATCTTTTATTGTATTTTCAAGCTGTAGAGTTATAAATTTCTCGTTATTTTCATCTCTAAAATCTATGATAATTCGATCCTGTTGTATTAAAAGATTAAGAAATTCTCTGTGATTATCATATCCGTAGTTAAACCAAATATCATAGAAATTATTATATCCATCTCCAAACTTAAGAATAAGTAAATACAGATTTACCTTTTCATTTCCAACACAGGTACTTTTTACTCCTACATAATGATCACTCTTAATATTCATTAAATCTTCTCTATACTCTTTTATTATAACAATAGGAAAAAAATTATCTTTAATTCCGATTACTAAAGGTGTTATGCTTCCACAAGGTCTCTTAGATATTACGTCATTTACTGTATACTCGCCCATTTAACCACTTCCTTTGTAACTTCACTCCCTTATCTAATTATTATATGTCACTTTAGTATTGTTATACAATCAATTAATTAATAAATGTAAATTAAATGTTAAATTACTTACAATATTAAAGATAAACAACTTCAATTCTTAATTCAATGTAGACTTGTATATGCTAAATTATACTTTCAGTTATGAAGATATATATCTATAACATTTACTTTCCAAAGTTCTTAACTTTAACTTTAAGTCTAATCTTATACAATATAAACAATTGATACAACCTAAGCTGCTCTGTTATAATATTATAAAAGTAAACAAAGGAGAGTAAGTTATGAAGATAGATTTTATAAAATGCCATGGCTCTGGTAATGATTTTATTTTAATTGATGAAATTTCAAAAGATTACTGCTTTTCAGAAGAAAATAGAATAACCCTTGCTCAAAATCTCTGCAAAAGAGATGGTTTAATTGGAGCTGATGGAATACTATTCGTTCAAAAAAGCAATAGTTGTGATGGGAAAATGAGAATTTTCAATTCTGACGGCTCAGAACCTGAGATGTGTGGTAATGGTTTAAGATGTGTAGGAAGATATGTTATAGACCTTTTAAATAAAAAGGAAATTACTGTTGAGACTATGAAAGCTGAGTATACGGTAAAACTTGTTGAAGATGTATTTGAAGGAGTAAAAACTGTTGAAATAGAAATAAATACTGTTGACTTCAAAGTAAACTCCCTTCCTGTAGTACATCATAAGGATACATTAATCTTCGAGAAAATCCCTGCTTTATCTGAAGATTTATCTTTTACAGCAATTAGTATAACAAATCCTCATATCGTAGCATTTGTAAATGAATTTAATATGGATGAAATAGTTTGTATTGGAGAAAAAGCTAATTCTACTAAGGAAGTTTTCCCTAAGGGTGTTAATGCAAACTTTGTTAAGATCCTTAATGAAGATAGTATATATGTTAAAACCTTCGAAAGAGGAGTTGGAATCACTAAATCCTGCGGTACAGGAATGACCTCTTCCACTATAGCATACTGTTTAAAGAACACATCAATGTATGGAAAAGAAATAAAAGTGTATAACGATGGTGGAATGATTAAAATTGCAGTTTCTAAGGATACTAATGAAAATTATACTGTAAGATTTATTGGGAATGGATCCTATGTTTATAAAGCTGTTGTAAATTTGAATGAAAATCTCGATACTTTATCAATATCTAATAAATATGAAGTAACTGCTGAAGTAAAAAGCTATGATGAGTTCTTAAAATATACTCAAAGTGTTATTTCACAAAAATAATTGAGATATTCTTTAACTATTTTATCATATTTTTAATATAATAATTAATTAAAAAATCCCCAACCTTAAGTAACATGCTTAAGATTGGGGATTTACTTTTAATACTATTTAGTTATCAAACTTTTGTTTCAGTTCCTTCATATGCATTTATGTACATTTGCTTTATTTCACTCATAAGTGGATATCTTGGATTAGCACCTGTACATTGATCATCAAATGCCTGTTCAACCATTTCATCAAGGGTTGAATAGAATTTTTCCTTTGGAATTCCTAAGTCAGCAAGAGTCTTTGGTATTCCTACTTTAGTTTTTAAATCATCTATAGCTTTAGTTAATCGTTCAATCTTTTCTTCTTCATTGTTTCCGCCAAGTTTTAAGTAGTCCGCAATCATTGAATATCTCCATTTAACATTTGGATACTTATATTGAGGGAATGCTGTTTGTTTTTTTGGATTATCTACAGCATTAAATCTAATAACATGATTTATAAGTAGTGCATTTGCAATACCATGTGGAACATGATGCATAGCTCCAAGTTTATGTGCCATTGAGTGACATATTCCTAAGAAAGAGTTTGCAAATGCCATTCCTGCTATAGTGGCTGCATGAGCCATCTTTTCTCTTGCTTTAATATTAGTAGGTCCTTCATTATATGCAATTGGTAAATACTTAAATACTAATCTTATAGCCTCTAAGGCTAATCCATTCGTATATTCAGATGCAAGAACTGATACATATGCTTCAATAGCGTGAGTTAATGCATCTATACCTGAAGCAGAAGTTAATCCCTTAGGCATATTCATCATTAATTCTGCATCTACAATTGCTATATCAGGGGTTAATTCATAATCCGCTAATGGATACTTAACTCCTGTCTTTTCATCAGTTATAACTGCAAATGGTGTAACTTCTGAACCAGTTCCTGCTGATGTTGGTACAGAAACCATCATAGCCTTTGCACCTAATTCAGGGAATCTATATACTCTCTTTCTTATATCTAAAAATCTCATTGCTAAATCAGCAAAGCGTACATCTGGATACTCGTACATTACCCACATTATTTTTGCACAATCCATTGGAGAACCTCCACCCACAGCTATAATCACATCTGGCTTGAAACTTTGCATTTGATCAGCACCTTTTTTAGCTGTTGCAATGGTTGGATCAGGCTCTACATCTGTAAATACTTTGCAATCAATACCACCTTCTTCAAGTACTTTAGTAACAGTTTCGGTGTATCCAAGATCATAAAGTACTCTATCCGTTACAATAAAAGCTCTCTTCTTACCCATATCAATAAGTTCTTGAAGTGCTAAAGGTAAACAACCAAATTTGAAGTAAATCTTATCCGGAATTCTGAACCAAAGCATATTTTCTCTCCTTTCGGCTACATGCTTAATGTTTAATAGATGCTTAGGTCCTACATTTTCTGCTACTGAGTTACCACCCCAGGAACCACAACCTAGTGTCAATGAAGGAGCAAGTCTAAAATTGAAAATGTCTCCTATAGCACCTTGAGATGCTGGCATATTGATAATAGTTCTTGCAGTTTTCATAGCAAGACCAAATCTTTTTATTCTATCCTCGCATTTAATTTGATCTGTATACAGTACTGAAGTATGCCCCATACCTCCTAGTTCAATAAGCCTTTCAGCCTTAACTAAAGCCTCGTCAAAAGTTTTCACCTTATACATTGCTAAAATTGGTGAAAGCTTTTCATGAGAAAACGGCTCTTCTAATTCTACTGATTCTACTTCTCCAACTAAAACCTTAACAGACTCTGGAACTGTAAGCCCTGCCATTTCAGCTATCTTATAAGCTGGCTGGCCAACTATGTTAGCATTTAGGCCTCCTTTATCATTTAATATAATATTTCTTACCTTACCAACCTCATTTTCTTTAAGGATATAAGCACCTCTATCAGCCAATTCCTTTTTAACTGCATCATAAACTTGTTCTACAACTATAATAGATTGTTCAGAGGCACAAATAACACCATTATCAAAAGTTTTGGATAAAAGAATTGAGTTTACAGCCATCTTAACATGAGCTGTTTCATCAATTATGGCTGGAGTATTACCTGCACCAACCCCTATAGCTGGCTTTCCTGAAGAATAAGCAGCCTTAACCATTGCAGGCCCACCAGTTGCTAAAATTATATCAGACTCTCTCATTACTAGCTGTGAAAGTTCAACAGAAGGTTCATCTATCCAACCTATTATATTTTCAGGTGCACCTGCTTCTACCGCTGCATCTAATACTATTTTAGCAGCTGCAATAGTAGCATTCTTTGCCCTTGGATGTGGAGAAAATATTACGCCATTCCTTGTCTTTAATGATATAAGTGATTTAAAAATAGCTGTAGATGTTGGATTTGTTGTAGGAACTATCGCTGCTACAACTCCTATAGGTTCTGCTATTCTAGCAATTCCAAAAGATTCGTCCCACTCAATAATTCCACATGTCTTATCACTTTTATACTTATTATAAACATATTCAGCCGCAAAGTGGTTCTTAATAACCTTATCTTCAACTATACCCATTCCTGATTCTTCAGCAGCCATTTTAGCTAATGTAATTCTAGCGTTGTTAGCTGCCATGGATGCCTGCCTAAAAATTTCATCAACCTGCTCTTGTGAATAAGTTGCAAATTTTTTCTGTGCCTCTCTAATCTGAGCCATTTTCTGCATAAGTTCTTCTGCATTTGTAACCTTCATAGATTTTCCTCCTTTAGTTAATGTAGAATACTCTTTAGTAGTATTCCTATTTTTTATAAATAAATTAATATAAGATAAAATTTTCTTTATAAATCCTAAATACTTTATTTAGTTATCTTGTTTAGTTTTTAAATACTTTTGTGTACATTGGTCAAGATAGATTTAGAATTAAATTCCATGATATAATGTATAAATAAAGCTGAGTAGGCATCGAGCCTACTAAAGATATACAACTTCAATCCTTAAGCAATTAATGAAAACATCCTGGGCATGCAATGCTTTTTCATTAATTATAAATTTCAGTTATGAAGTTGTGTATCTATAGCTTTAACCAGATTTCACGTTGTTAAATAACAATAAATAAGCATAAATACTATCTATGAGGTGATTAAAATGAAATCCTTAGTAAGTAAAGTAACTAAAGAAATGATTACATATTTTGATGGAGATACAAAAAGAATAAACCACGCTCTTAAGGTTTATTCTTTCTCAAAAACAATAGGAGAACTTGAAAATATTTCTCCAGACAAACTACAAATACTTGAGTTAGCTGCCATACTTCATGATATAGGTATAAAAGTTAGTGAACAAAAGTACAACTCTTCAAGTGGCAATTATCAACAAATTGAGGGACCACCCGTTGCTAAGGAGATTTTAAACTTCTTACAAGTTGATAGAAACATAATTGAACGAGTTTGTTTTCTTATCGGAAACCATCATACCTATTCAAAGATTGATGGAATTGATTTTCAAATTTTAGTTGAAGCAGACTTTTTGGTGAATATTTATGAAGATAACTTAAGTGCTAAGGAAATTAGTTCTATTAGAGAAAAGATTTTTATAACAAAAATAGGAAAAGAAATGTTAAAATCAATGTATAAATAATTTTATGGAGGTATATTTATGAAAGTAAATAAAATTCATCACATAGCAATCATATGTTCTAATTATGAGAAGTCAAAGGATTTTTATGTGAATAAGCTTGGCTTTAATATAGTAAATGAAACCTATAGACAAGCAAGGGATTCCTATAAGCTTGACCTTGAGGTAAATGGAGTTTATCAAATTGAACTTTTCTCATTTCCTTATACTCCTGAAAGACCAAGTCGTCCAGAGTCTTGTGGATTAAGACACTTATCCTTTGAGGTAAACAATATTGAAGATGCTGTAAAAGAATTAAATGAAAAGGATATTGTTACAGAACCTATAAGAATAGATGAAATAACAGGAAAGAAATTTACCTTCTTTCAAGACCCTGATAGACTACCATTAGAAATATATGAAAAATAGTATATTTATTAGTCATTACTAATTAAAATCTCATAACAAAGGAATTTATTAGCGAGATTTATATAGAATTATTCATAAGTAAACTTAACAAAAAGGTACCTTGCATAAGATTGTATAAAATTGAACGCCTATTAGGTCTGTTCAATTTTAGCCAAATTTCACTTTGTGAGATGGCAACAATTAAAAGCAGGTTACCTTTTTTTATTAAGTCTATTTGTCCACTTTAGGGAAGTAATTGTCTATAAGGTTTTCTGCAAGTTTTCTATATCCATTGGCCATATCTATTAAAGAAAGTATATATAGAAGTAATCCCCCATCATTCTCTTTAACCACATCTAGTTTTTCCTGCATAGAAGTTTTCAAGTGTTCGCTATTTTCCTTCTTAATCTTAAGATATTTTAAATATAACTCTTCTAAATTAACCTTTTCATTATTCCCCACTTTCTCAACAATAGGATTTAAAATACTTTTTATATCATTTATAGCAATACTCTGCTTTAAATTATAAATAAGTATCATCAGAATGATATGCTCTCTTGTATACTTTTTCTTAACAGCCCCCATAAGAAGTTTATCTTTGGTGTAATTATTAATCATTGTTTTTGTAAGAAGCTTATCCTCTTCATTTCTTTTCGTACCTGCCAAATTATTTTCGAAAAGAGTTATTACCTGATCCATATACAAATCAAGATTGGGAATCTGTTCTAAAAGTATATCATCTGAAAGATGTAACTCTTCTAATTTTTTAAGAATATTCTCTGTATTTATATTTTCCTTTTCAAAATTCATGTTAAATACCTACTTTCTTCAACATATAAATAACAACAAGTAGTTTTTAAAACTACTTAATTTAATATTAATAGAATTTAGTAGATATTTCAAGAAATATCTAGTTATATGATTAATAATTAACTATAATAAAAAAAATAATTACTTGCATATTATTCCTACTACAACATATAATATAGACATAATATAACATAGTTTGAATAACCACTTGCTGTTGTATAGAAAGGGGATATTGATATGAACAAATATATAAGAGAACCTATTAATAGTATTAGCCATTTACTTGGAGTTATTTCATCATTTTTTGGATTATTAGCAATGATTATAAAAGTTGTAGCTGTTGATGACTTCTCACCATCAAAGTTAACTTCTGCTATTATATTCGGATTAAGTCTAATATTTTTATATACTGCAAGTTCAATATATCATTCAGTAAAATCTTCTGATAAAGTCATCACAGTTTTAAGAAAATTGGATCATTCAATGATATTTGTACTTATTGCAGGCACTTACACTCCAATTTGTGCTGTAGTTTTAAAAGGTAACTTAAGAATTGGTGTACTTATAACAGTTTGGACTCTTGCTATAGTTGGAATATTAGTAAAAGTATTTTGGAATAATTGCCCTCGTTGGCTATATACATCATTCTATATAGCAATGGGTTGGATGGCATTAACCTTAAGTGTACCCATATATAGAAACCTACTTTTAAGTGGTTTTTTATGGCTTTTAGTTGGTGGAATACTTTATACTATAGGAGGAATAATATATGCTATTAAGTCTCCTAATATATCTCCAAAGTTTGGTTTTCATGAAATATTTCATATATTTGTACTTATGGGAAGTTTTAGCCACTTCTGGTTAGTCTATAAATTTATATTATAAAAATGGCAATAATTTAAAATTCCCCACCATTAATCTGGCAGGGAATTTTTTCTTTACACTAAATTACATAAAAAAACATTTGCGAAGTTTGATAAAAATCATATAATAAACTATACAGGGGGCGATAAAATTGAATACTATTAAAGATATTATTAATCAAAATTTAAACGAAATTGAATTACTATGGAAAAAACTTCATCATAACCCTGAGTTATCTTTTAAAGAATATAACACTCAGAAGATTATATTAGACTTTTTTAATTCTATAGGAATTGAGGGAGAAAAAATTGCAAAAACAGGTGTTGTGGCTACCTTAGGTTGTGGAAATGAAGCTATAGCTCTAAGATCAGATATTGATGCTATCTCAGTTAATGGAGTATCTCATGCTTGTGGTCATGATTTTCATATGGCTATAACGCTTGGTACAGCTTTGATTTTGAAGAAGTTAGGCTGCAATAAGACTGTAAAGTTCCTTCTTCAGCCAGCGGAGGAAGCAATAGGTGGTGCAGTTCATATGATAGAAGAAGGTGCTTTAGAAACTCCCAAAGTTAAAGCTTTGTTAGGTTTTCACGTTTGGCCTAAAATTCCCGTTGGTAAAATTGAAATCACTGGTGGCCCTTCCATGGCTTCAGTAGATGACTTTCACATAATTTTTAAAGGAATTGGAGGACATGCTGCTACTCCACACCTTTGTAGAAATCCTCTTTACCCTGCTATGGATTTTATAAATGCAATGACAATAAAATCAAAATTAGAAAATAATCCTTTAAATCCTCACGTTTTAACCTTTGCAACTCTTAACTGTGGAAGTGTAAGTAATGTTATTTCAAATATAGCAGAAATTAAAGGAACTCTAAGAACATTTGATAATAATTTAAGATATAAATTAAAAGAAGATATTCTAGATGTTTCCAAACTCACAGCAGAAAAGTATGGATGTGAATCTAATATTAAATACATTATGCACTACCCTCCACTAATAACTGATAAAAAGCTAACAGAAGAATTTGTGAATGTTATTATAAACGCAATAGGAAAGGATAATGTACTACCATTAGATAAAACCTTTGCTTCAGAGGACTTCTCCTATTACTGCGAAAAAATTCCTTGTGTTCATTTTAGGCTCGGTATAGCTGATGGAAAGCTAGGTGAAAATCCACTTCACTCTCCTATATTTAATGGTTCAATGGAATCTCTCTTTTGGGGAATATTTATTTTAACGACTTTTATACTAAACTATGAATAAACAGTGCAGCCTATAAACTAAACTAATTAAACACACATTGTTAAAAAGAAAAGTATCCTCTAAAAAACCATGCGCTTAATTTCAAATAGCGTATGGTTTTTAGTTTTGCATGAAACCATTCAATGTTGTAGAATTAACTTGTTGTATTTTTCAATATAAAAAGGGGGTTTTATTTTTGCTAGGTACTATAGTAAATGTCATTGCAATCATATCAGGCTGTATAATCGGACTAATTATTAAAGGTGGACTTTCAGAGAAAGTAAGTAATACCATAATGAATGGATTATCATTATGTGTAATTTACATTGGAATCTCAGGTTCACTAAAAGGAAACAATCCTCTATTAATAATTATATCTATAGCTTTAGGTGCTCTAATTGGAGAAATTATAGATATTGATGAATGGTTGAAAAGGCTCGGAGATTTCTTACAAGCAAAATTTAAAAACAATAATAATAGTTCTTTTTCTGAAGGGTTTGTTAGCTCTAGTCTTTTGTTTTGTGTAGGGGCTATGGCTATAGTAGGTTCCCTAGAAAGCGGTCTTCAAGGAAAACATGATATACTTTTTGCAAAGTCTATACTCGATGGAATTGGCTCTATTATATTTGCTTCCTCACTAGGAGTAGGCGTATTATTTTCCTCTATTTCTGTTTTAGTATATCAAGGATCTATAACTCTAGGAGCATCTTTTTTAAAAGGTATTTTAATAGATACAGTTGTAAGTAATATGACTGCAGTCGGAAGCTTACTTATTATAGGATTAGGATTAAATATGTTAGGAGTTACAAAAATAAAGGTAGCCAATCTGTTACCAGCAGTTTTTATACCTATTGTATATAGCTTTTTTATATAGAAACTCAAAGTTTATACTTATATAGTCATAATCTTTTATTATGAGTTTTTTCATTTTAATACATATGCCTAAGCTGTATTCTGAAGCTTTAGTGAAATTTCATTTTGTAAAATGACAACAAATAAATAGGTTGTTCTAAAGATACCATACTCCTTTAGAACAACCTATTTATTTCTCCTAGCATATCTTAACTTTATTACACATTTTAAATTAAATATTTTTTACAAATCACTAAAACTTAGCCTCTTCCACAGCAACGCTTGTACTTCTTGTTGCTACCGCATGTACACGGTTGATTTCTGCCAATCTTTTCACGCTTAATTATTGCAGTACTACTAGCTTCCTTTTCTACATTATAAATTTCATTTGGCGTATGACCTTTAAGAATCCACAAGTTGCAGTTACTAGCGACATCCGTCAATAGGCCCACAAACTTCTTTAACTTATCTTCATTATTAAATACAATTTTTTGACTACAAGTATTAACTATATCAAAAATACTAAAATTATTTTTCAGCATGTTACTAATATCATTTATAAATTCAACAGCAAATTCTTCCGTAATATTAGGAAAGTTTATTAAAAATGAATACATTGACTTATACCATTCATTCCATACTGAATATTTATTCTTAGATGCTGATATAATAGCTTTTTCATCAAAATCCTTATATTGAATCTCTATTCTTTCAAACTGTTCCTTTAGAATATTATTAACATCAAATACTTGTATACTTACAAAATACTGATTTTCATGCCATCTAAAAAACGTGCTTCTTTCATTGTATTTCCATAAAGTATTAAATAGATAATTAACTTCTAATTCTTCACCAATTATATTGTATATCTTTTGATTCAAAATATTAAAAGGTACAATTCCATATATATTAATTAATCCTCTAGCCAAATTATAAATTCTATCGTTTTTATATATTTTACTTATAATATCCTTATTCTTTAAGGTTTTATCTATAACATCTATAAAATTATTTGGTATAATTAGCTGCTTACATCCCATTTCATGTCTTATAGGATATATAATTCCCAATATCCTCAAACTATTAATGATTTCATCATTTTTCTCTGTTCTTATATAATTTATTCTACCGTTGTTTTTTAATATGCACCTAATAAATTTTAATTGTTCTACATCTAGTGTATTCATAAGAATTTCACTAGTGTTATCCATTATGTATTTACTTAAAGCTACTATAAGCTCTGCTTTTCTAAGAGAACTTTTACCCCTTATCTCTAAGTACTTTCGAATTTTGTCTAAGTCATTTTTGCTTAATTGATTCATTAAGCTAACGCTATCTAATTCTGCTAGATTATCTTTAAACATCTTTTCATAATCACTTTGTATTTGTAATTGAGAAAAATTTTTTCCCATTTCTAAAGCATTAACCAGCTTATTAAGATCTTTTTCTAACAGGCTCATGTTATTCACCTACTTTTTTCAAATAATTTTACTTGAAAAGAAACTAAATCAAGTTTACTTTGTTTTAAAACATGCATGAAATTATAAATTAAACTGCTTTGCTGCCAAGTCAATAGCCTTTATCTTATCATCATTTTTTATAGCACAAGTTATTCTTATTTCTGAAGTTGTTATCATCTTCACTTCAATTTGAGCTTCTGAAAAAATTCTAAATAAACTTGCAGCTACTCCTGTTGTATTCTTCATTCCAAGACCTACTAGAGAAAATTTAGTTATATTTTCATCTATATGGATATTGTCTTCTATTGTAAAATCTCTTAAAATATCTAAACATTCATCTAAATCACTGTGTGGTATTGTAAATGAAACATTAACTTTTTCTCCTAACGGTGCTGTTTGAGAAATCATATCTATATTAATTTTCTTTCTTGCAACACGCTCAAATAAATCTGATAAAATATTAATATTTGATGGTAAATTTTTTACTGTTATAGATATATCTTCATCACAAGTTGCTAATCCTGTTACTGATTTACTTTCTAAATTCATATCCTTAACCCCCTTAATTATGGTTCCCTTTATATCACTACAACTTAATCCAACATAAATTGGTATATTATACTTTTGAGCAAGCTCTACACTTCTTGAATGCATAACTTGTGCTCCAAGACTTGCTAACTCCAACATTTCTTCATAATCTATGAATTCAAGTTTTTTTGCTTCTTTAAACTTTCTTGGATCACAGCTATAAATTCCGTCAACATCTGTGTATATTTCGCACTCACCTTGTAATTTTACAGCAAGAGCAACAGCAGATGTATCTGATCCTCCTCTTCCTAGAGTTGTTATATCACCATCTTCATTAACACCTTGGAAACCTGCTACTATAACAATTTTTCCTTCACTAAGGCTTTTTTCAACTCTACTAACGTCTATATCATCTATAAGAGATCTTCCGTATAATCCTGTAGTTTTAATTCCAATCTGATATGCTGTATAGCTTACTGCATCATAGCCTTTTTCTATAAGAGCCATTGAAAGAAGTGATGCAGAAATCATCTCACCAGTTGCTAATAGTGCATCCATCTCTCTTTTATCTGGATTCTTACTTATTTGCTTTGTTAATCCAATTAAATCATCTGTTGTATCACCCATAGCTGATACAACTACAACTATTCTATTATCTTCTTTCTTTCTTTTTATCAAAGTATCTGCCACTTTTAAAATCTTTTCTGTAGTAGCTACTGAGCTACCACCATACTTTTGAACTATTGTTTTCAAAAAAAATCCCCCTTTTTCCAACAAAAAAAATAAATGCAGCCAAGGTACACCTTGGCTGCATATAATAATCAAAGATGGTTATGCATTATGATGTAACCTTGTAGCTCTCCACTTAAAACTTTAAGTGACAGCCCTGCATATGTTATATGCAAAGCCAGAAGTTGTTTTTGCCAAAACAACCTCTTCGGCTATAGCTCCTTTTCTCATCCATCAATGCTTGCCAGCTACTGATGAGTACTATTAGCTTATAGCGCCTCTACCCTAGGTAATTGTCGAATTCCGATTAAGTTTTCTCTATAGTAACACAGAAGTTTAATCAATGCAATATATTTTTTATATTTATTTATAATGTTATTATAATTATTTTTTAAATAACAAAAATTATATTTATATATCTTCTATCTTTCGATTATAAAACTATACGATATACGAGGTGAATAAATTATATGGTTGATACTGTAGATAATATGAAAATAGCATTAGCACTATCTGGTGGTGGAGTTCGAGCATCTGTTTTTCATCTAGGAATTTTACAAAGACTAGCTGAAGACAACTTACTAGAAAACATTTCTCTTATATCAACAGTTTCAGGCGGCACTCTAGTTACAGGTTTGGTATACTCTATACTCAACAGATGGCCAAGCAGTGAAGAATTTAAAAACCAAGTATTAACTAAGGTTAAATACTATCTTACAAAAACCGATATACAAAGATATGGATTTTTAAAATTATTTTCTAATCCTTGGCTATTGTCTAAATTTAAAGCTAATATAATTTCTCAAGCAATAGAACATTGTTGGAACATTAACCAAAGTATTTCTGAAATTCCAGACTATCCTGAATGGGTTATAAATGCAACTACCTATGAAACAGGAAAGAATTGGAGATTTACTCATAAAAAAATGGGAGATTACCTTATTAACTATGTTAATCACCCTAAGATAAAACTATCAACTGCAATGGCGGCGTCTGCATCATTTCCCGGACTTATAGGTCCATTAGTTTTAAAAACAAAAAAATACACTTGGTTTAAATATAAAAAAGGTCATCCTATTGGAATTGAAAAGTACACCCCCACATTCTCTAAATTACATTTATGGGATGGTGGTGTTTATGATAATCTAGGAGTTGAAGCTGTCTTTAAACCAAATAGTATAAATTTTAAAGAAGAGTATAATTTTCTTATAGTAAGCGATGTCTCAAAAGCTCTTGGTATAGAAGAGAGGCTAGCGTTTAAAAGTCCATTCAGATTAGTTCTTATTACTATGGATCAGGTAAGAAGCTTAAGAGCGCGTCAGATTGTTAGTTATTTAAGTAGTAAAAATAACTCAGGAGTCTATTTAAGAAGCGGTAATACTGCAAGACATATTATGATTGAAGCAGGAATGAGCACTGAACAAATTAAGAATTCTACAAAAAATGTTTTAACGAAACAAGAAGTTGAAGAAGCTTCTAATTTCCCCACAACTCTTAGAAGTCTTACCAACGATGAATTTGATTTAATATTTAAGCATGGGTGGGAAGTAGCAAATTACACCCTCTTTTCTAGATGTCCTACATTATTTAATAATAATAAATAAACACTTTTTAGTATCAAGCAAAAACCCAGTACAATAATTAGTACTGGGTTAACTTATAAAATCATTACTATCTTTTCTTAGTTTATTTTCAGTGATTTCACCAAGTGAAATATAACTTAAATTTAATAAGCTAGATGCCTAATCAGCTTTCTTAGAGTACTAAGGGTTTATCTTTTTAACTAATGATCTCTTTTCTCCTTCAACCTTTAGTATTACAGCACCCTTAACAGCTGTTCTATCTTCACCAAAGCTTTGCTTTCCAGTAACACCTGTTATTTGTATCTTTGTTAGCGCTTCTCTTATCTTATCACCGTCTGCACTCTTAGCATCTTCAATTGCTTTAAATAATGTCTTAGCAGCATCATATCCTAAAGCAGCTAGAGCATCTGGTTCTTTGTTATATTTTCCCTTGTATGCAGTAACAAAATCTTGAACTTCCTTTGCAGGATCTCCTTGGAAGTAGTGATTTATGAACAATCCACCCTTTATTGCATCTCCTGCAATATTGTAGAGATCTTCAGCATCCCATCCATCTACTCCTAAAAATTGTGATTTAACGCCTAGTTCTCTTGCTTGTTTTGCAGCTAAAGCAGCAACATCAAAGTAATCTGGAAGAAATAAAACATCTGGATTTGCAGTCTTTACCTTTGTTAACTGAGCGTTAAAATCCTTATCTCCGTTATTATAGCTTAATAACTCTAGAACCTTTCCTCCCTGAGCTTCAAAATCCTTCTTAAAAGACTCTGCTATACCCTTTGAATAGTCTGATCCTATATTATATAAAATTGCTGCTGTCTTTTTCTCTAAATCCTTCGCAGCAAACTTTGCCATCGTTGATCCTTGGAAAGAATCTACATAACAACCTCTAAATACAAAGTCTCCACCAATTTTAGTTATGTTTGGTTCTGTAGCCGTAGGTGTTAATAGTGGTATTTTATTTTGTGTTGCTTTTGGTGCTACTGCCAAGGTTGCACCAGAAGTTACTGGTCCAAGTATTGCAACTACCTTTTCATCATCAACTAATTTGTTAAATGCATTTATTGCTGCATTTTGCTCGGCTTGGTCGTCCTCATAAACAACCTTAACCTTTTTTCCATTTATGCCACCTTTGTTATTAATCTCTTCTTCAGCAAGCAAAACTGCATCTTTAACTGACTGTCCATAAGTTGCAACTTTTCCGGTAAGTGGCGCTATTCCACCAATTTTAATAACGTCACTTTCTTTTAATTCATTCTTTGAACATCCTACAAATAAACTTCCTGCTAAGGTAAGTACCATTATTGACCCTAATAGTCTTTTCTTCATAAAATAACCTCCCTATAGTGTTTACTTATGATTATCTAAAATAAATACTATCTTAGATTAATAATTAATAAATTATAAATATAACCTAATGTTCTTAATAAATATATTATCAATTATCTATTAAAAAATCAATAATGTTTAAAATATTTTATTGATAATTTAATATCCATTAGTAAATATCATTACCTATTGTACAATAATTTTTGCATATAATTATTAAACTGCAACATAACCTTCTTTCTTATAAAACATTTACATTTAATACGATCAACCCTACTCAGTTTTAGCTAGATTTGTCTTTACTAAATGATACTAAACAAAAAAACCAACTCACATTGAGCTGGTAAATATGTTTACTATAAAATAATCCATATTGATAGGTCGTAAATAGAATGTATTATAGATACACACCATAATGATTGAGTTTCTTTAAAAATGTATCCCATCCACAATCCTATTATAAAAATTAAAATCAATGATTCAAAATTCACTTGTCCTAGTACATGCATAATAGAAAATAACATTGATGATAGTATATTAGACTTCCAAAAGCTCATATACTTTGAAAATTTTTGCATATAAAAACCTCTGAATGGAATTTCTTCTAATGGACCAACGATTACCCTACCTAAAATATAAAATATATCTTGTTTAACATACGCATATCTATAAATTTGAAATTTATTTTTTAATAATACAAATATAAAAATAAGGACTCCTATAAATATCCCTTTAAAAATTCCACTAAGAATATTATGGTTTAATTTTAAATATGTAAAAGGATTAACTTTATCTAAAATCTTTAAATATAACATTACAGGTATTATGAAAATAAAAATATAAAAACATAAAGCACTAAAAAAAACAACAAAACCATTTTCTATAGCCATAGAGTAGCACTTACTTAATTTTATAAACACTAAGGCTATTAATATTTGAAACACACTGAATATTATTAAGGTTCTGATTTGAGATTTATTATATTTTAGCATTTTATTATATCTTTACCCTGACTTCTTATTTTTAAAGAAAGATTGTATCTTCAATTTCTTTAATAACTTCTATAAACTTCTCAACAATATGTGGATCAAACTGAGTGCCACTACACCTTCTTAATTCTTCTATAGCTTTCTGATAGGTCTTTCTTTTATTATATGGCCTATTAGAAGTCATAGCATCAAAGCTATCTACCACTGTCAAGACTCTAGCAAGATATGGTATGTTCTCCCTTTTTAGATTTTCTGGGTAACCATTACCATCATATCTTTCATGGTGATACATTATTAGAGGGGAAACTGCCTTAAGAGAATCAACAGATTTGATTATTTCTACTCCGTTAATACTATGCTGTTTCAAAATCTCCCATTCTTCCTTATCTAAAGGCATCTTCTTGTTAAGTATTTCTTTTGAAATATTTATCTTCCCTATATCATGCATATATGCACCATAAATAAGATTCTTTTTATCTTCATCGTTTAGCTGGAGCTTATCAGCTAATAATCTACTATACATAACTACCCTTTCAACATGACCATATGTATATTTATCTTTTGCATTAATAACGCTAATTAATGTTTTTATTGATGTAACCACATCTATATGTTTTTCTTCTATATCATTTTTTAATTCATCTAATATAGAACTATAAGTTTCAACTCTGTTTTTCCTAAAGAACTTAGCTCTGTAAAGAGCATCATCAGCACTCTTTATAAGTTCTACATCATTCTTAGCTTTATTTGGATAAGTAGAAATCCCCATAGAAGCAGTTATTTTTCCATTGGGCTGATTTTCTTCACCTTTAAAATAAGTTTTCTCTATCTGCATTCTCATATTCTCTGCAATAACAACAGCGTCTTTCTCTTCAGTATAAGGTAATATTATGGCAAATTCTTCTCCACCATATCTTGCCACTATATCACCTTTTCTTACACTGGTATTCAGTAACAATCCTATCTTTTTCAATACTTCATCACCTTGTTGATGACCATTAAAATCATTGTAATGTTTAAAATAATCTATATCTATAAATATCATAGAAAGGGGCTTATATTCCTTTTCACATGATTTTATTTGCTCTCTTAATGCATCATGAAAAGCTCTGTGGTTATACGTATCTGTAAGCCCATCTTTATTTGCTAAACTCTCAAGTTTTTTAATATGATCTTTTTCAATTTTTACATAATACCCTAAGGGCCATGCCGTAAGGAAAAAAAGGCCAGACAGTATTATATCATTCTCAAAATACTGATTAATCTGTACATTAGGTAAACAAACAATATCCATGGTTAGAATAATAGCAACAGAAATACAGGTCATAATAAGGCCCTGCTTCATACCTGATTCTATAGTAGAAGTTATAATAATAAATTCAAATAAAATTTTATACTGACTTGTTTGAGCACCCGATAAAAGTATTAATACAAAAAATATAAAAATAAATATAAAATTCTCTATTAATTGCATAATTTTAACATATTTATAATTAATATTTTTTATTATTGAAAACTCCCATATAAAGTATATTAATATCAACATAAACGCAGCAGTAATAATTGATGTTATAGCATAAGAAGTATATCTATAATTGTTAGTAATATTACCGCTGATAAATAAATACTTAAAGAATATTATTCCCGAAAATAATAAAGAACATAACTTTACTACCGATACTATATCATGTATTTTTTTTTGTTTACTTTCTTCAAATATATTCATATATATTTTACCTCGTAAAACCCATTATACTACAGTAAATAAGGCCGGTTGTCCCGACCCCACTTCTTTTTTATTCTTCGCTCAAGCATTTAGGTTCCTTTGGTTGATAATACCCCCAGAAACATGCAGTTGAAGCAGTTGATGCTGCAATAAGAGTTAGGAAAGCTGCTGATAATTTCATAGCTAATTTAGTAAGCTTATTCACCTTGCATTCACCTCCTTTCAGATATTAATATTTTATTAAAGAAGGTGTCTATTCTAGCCATTATAAAGTGCCCCGTTGAAGTTAGAGTAAAAACCTGCCAAGCAAGACCTACATATATGCACAGAGAATAGTTAAGAAGATGCTCTACTCCTATATTCAAATAAGTTACTATAATAAATACTACAATAATTAGATACATATTTAAAATCGTAATAGAACTTTTTTTCATACGCTTTCTTTTTTCTTCATTTTTTATTGGTTTTGTTGGACTATCTACTGGAACTAACTTATAAACAATATAATAAGACCATATAAAAATTAACACTCCTAAAATCAAAACAAAGTTTAGGTTTAGTAATGAATTAATATACGAAATCAATATAGCCAGTCCAACACATACGATAGTACCAATTATAGCACAAATATCTGATGCACTTGCATGAACGCCCCCAGAATACTTTCTAAGAATACTCATAATAAAGGAAATTAACAAAGCTTCTATAATAACATTGAATAACCACCCAAAAATAACAACTAAAATTATGGACAATAGTGTCTGTAATAAGACAAATGCTCCATATTCTACTACTTCCCTACGATCATTATCAAGTTTTAACTCAGATGATATTTTATTTGCAATATTATTAGATAGCCTTTCCATCATAAACACTTTCTTAATTCTTTCTTTTTTAATAATCTAATATACCATAATACTATAATACATCCAAGCATTAGTAGAGATGGAATACCGTATATTATTTTCAATAAGGGTTGACTAAAAATAACATCAATATCTACTTTAAACACTTTGTGTATTAAGAAAACATTAATACCTTCACATATGAATTCAATAATAATAGTAGTTATACCTGATTCAATTGATTTAATTATGTCAATTTTATTTATATTCACAGTTAAGACTATATGAATAATAAGAACCAATATAGTATGTACACCATAATGAATTGGAAGTGACCTAATGCTATAAACTATAATGGCCAAAATTATACTCGATATTAAGTATCTCTTTTTATCAATTAGATTTTTAGACAATGTATAACTTGCAAGAATAAACAAGAATCCTTCAGGAATAAGTCTAAACAAAAATTCCAATATTGATAATTTCAACATTTTCTATACTCCTTCAACAAAAAGTACGTATATTTTTATATAATTATATCATCTTGATTATGAAAAGAAAATAATGTTCAAATACTTTTCATAAATGAAGGTTATTGTTAACATTATATCCCCATATATTCCCATATATCCCCAATATATTTGACAAAAAGAGACACTAAGTATAAAATTATAGAAGTTTTTATCTCAGTATATAATAAAGGAGATACTAAGTATAAAGTTATAGAAGTTTTTTATCCAAATATATAATAAAGGAGACACATATGGAAACTTCATTTGATAAATTAGGATTAAATTTAAACTTAATAGAGGCATTAAAAAAAGAACATATAATTAATGCCACAGGGATTCAATGTAAAGCGATACCTTTAATACTTGAAAATAGAGATATAATCGGTCAGTCACAAACAGGTAGTGGTAAAACCTTAGCCTATCTACTTCCTATATTTGAAAAAATCAATAGCGATAAAAGAGAAATGCAAGTCATAATACTAGCTCCAACTCATGAGTTAGTTATCCAGATTGACAACCAAATAAAACTTTTATCTACAAATTCAGAAATACCAGTAACTTCTACCACTATAATAGGAGAAGTAAATATAAAAAGGCAAATTGAAAAACTAAAGGAAAAACCTCATATAATTGTAGGATCACCAGGTAGAATATTAGAACTTATAAAACTAAAAAAGATAAGTGCTCATACAATTAAAACTATTGTAATAGATGAAGGTGATAGATTACTTGATGAAAAAAATTTACCTACAATAAAAGATGTTATTAAAACAACAATGCGAGACAGACAGTTAATGATATTTTCAGCGACTATAAATGAAGCAACATTAAATGTAGGAAAGAATTTAATGAAGAATGCAGAAGTTATAAAAATTGAAGATACACAACTGGTTAATCCCCAAATTACTCATTTGTACTTGACAGCAGAGCAAAGAGATAAGATTGAGGTTTTAAGAAAACTAATACATGCTGCCAAACCAGAAAAAGCAATAGTATTTATTAATAAAAGTGAAGAAACTCAGATGACTACCCTAAAGCTTCAATATCACCATATCAAAGCTTATGGAATATTCGGCAATGCAACAAAGGAAGAACGAAAAAAAGCTCTAGAGGGGTTTAGAAGTGGAAAGTACAATGTTTTAGTAGCTTCAGACTTAGCAGCCAGAGGATTAGACATAAAAGGAGTAACTCATATTTTTAACTTAGATTTACCTGAGGATTCAAAAGAATATCTACATAGAGTAGGTAGAACCGGTAGGGCTGAAAAATATGGTACTGCTATTTCAATAGTAACAAAAAAAGAAGAATTTTTAATTAAAAAATACGAAAATCAATTTAAAATAAAAATTGAAGCAAAAGAAATATATAAAGGAGAAATCCTGACTCCTGGTATGGGTAGGCCTACTACCACTAGTAATATCAAGAAAAGTACTAAATCAAATATTAAAAATGGCTTTAAAAATTCTTCTTATTATAAAAGTAAAAAATAACTTATAATAACGATAAATAGATTTAACATTTCGTTTTGAAGTTATATATCTATATTATTATATAAAATCCCCCTAAAGTAGATTAACTAATAATTTTACTATCTACTTTAGAGGGATTAATTAGTTTTTATAAAAGTTGATTATTAAACTTTATATCTATTTTCTCAAAAATAGGTACTGCAGGTAATTCTCCTTCTTTTGGTCTAAAAAATACTTGTAAATTTAGAGAACTAGGTTCAAATATTATTATCTGTTTAGTCTCTTTATTATAAATATCTCCTTCTTCTTGCTTTCCTGGTTTATATCCTTTCTTAAAGGAAGCAATCTTCTTTATATCCTCAACACTCAAAGGACCTCTATTCTCATTAAATTTCAAATTTAAACTTTTCCATCTTTCTTTATTTAGTAAAGCGGGAGAATAATTATCTAAATTGCCCTTTATCATAAATGCATTTACTGCTGCAATAGAATTATTATTATTCCATTGCACACCCTTATTTAATTCGGATGATTCAAGCCTTAAGGCTCTCATTTCTGATGACCTCGAAGTTGTATTATTTTCTAATACACCACTCTTCTTTTCATCTGATAAATATATTAGATGGGAGAATGCATAAAGATTTTCTGGAGACTTCATATAATCAGCTACCTTCTCCAAAGTATCATAATTTTCTAGAGCATATCTTAAGTCTAAAGTATATGAATGCTTTCTCTGTGAATCATAAGGCTGTAACGTAGGGGAATCTAGTATAGCTCCAAAAACCTTGTTATCATTAAAACCAGTAATAACTCCTAAAAATCCTAAATATCCTATAGAACAAAAAGACTTTTGATCTATGTTAAATACTGTAACTGCCTGTATTTTATTAAGTTGGTTTTTACTTCCCCCATACCAATCCAATAATCTAGCAGTAATATTACTGTCTGTAGAAGACTTATCTCCGTATACAGAAAATGCAGAACATTGCGTAGCTCTTACTACATCAGGAATCAGATTAAGTAAGTACAATTCATCCTTTGATAACTTGCCATCACCCATTATATTTTCTTTTGCATTTACAAGACTTACAGCTAATCCTTCTATTTCATCTTTATATTCATCTCTTATCTGACCCTTAATATCTTCAACTCTTGAAAGAAAAACCCTATAAAGAATTTCATTAGACATAGCTAATTCCTGCATATAAGAATCATATAACTTTTGATACTCAGGAACAAACTTTAGTATTTGCTCACCATATTCTACTCCAATCTGCTTATGAGTAGTTACTTCATCAAGATTTATCTCTACTTTATAATAAGTTCCCTTATCTTCCATGGTTACGCTTGGTCTTTTATTATTAACTTTACTTGAACAACCATTCATTAATAAATTTATAGATAACACAATGATAAAAAATATATTCCTCATTTATCCTCCTACTCTTATTTACTACTATTTTACAAAGTAAAATCAGGCTAAAGCCGAGCAGACTCGATGCCTAGTTTTATTGAAATAATATTAACTAGAATAAAAAACGAAATAATATATTCTTAATAGAAATAAAGCCCCACAGCAATGCTGTGAGGCTTTTACCTGGCAACCTCCTACTCTCCCACACAGTCGCCCGTGCAGTACCATCGGCCTCTTAGAGCTTAACCATCGTGTTCGGTATGGGAACGGGTGTATCCTCTAAAAGCATCATCACCAGATATAAAATTTCTTATTAACTTCGCATTACTTTGTCAGCTTCCTCGCTGCAGTGCTCACTTGCCTGAAGCAAGCTCCACGCTTCACTCGCCGCTTTCGCGTACTGCTCGTTCCTAAAAAATTTAAGTTTTGTTGATGAAATTTTATTCCATCAAAATTGCACATAAGTTTTAGCCTTTTTATTGGTCAAGCCCTCGACCTATTAGTATCAGTCAGCTCAACATGTTACCATGCTTACACC
>NZ_BOPZ01000007.1 GCF_018332455.1 Clostridium polyendosporum | reverse complement strand
TTTTCTTTCTCGTATCATTTGAATAACTCCTATGAAATAAAATTCTATACTTTTAATTTTACTTCATAATTCAGTAAAAACAAAGACTGCTGACACTTTGTCAGCAGTCTGAAAATGGGTGGTATTAATTACCACCCATTTTTGTGTGCTTTTACTAAAATTCAGTAGACAAGATGTCTGATTAGTTTTATTAACCTTCAATAATCTTTACATAAAAGTTTCTGGTTCTTGGACCATCAAACTCGCAAAAGTATATATCCTGCCAAGTACCTAAAAGGAGTTTTCCTTCAGTAATTATAACAGTTTGAGATGCACCAACAGTAGAAGATTTTAAGTGTGAGTGGGAATTCCCTTCAAAGTGTCTATAATTTCTATCCTTTTCAGGATATACTTTTTCAAAACCGTAGAGTAAATCATGAACCACGTCTGGATCAGCATTTTCATTTATAGTTATACCACCAGTGGTATGAGGACAGAATATAATACCTATACCTTCCTTAATACCACTTTCACTTAAGGCCTGTTCTACATATTTATTTATATGTATAATTTGTTGAGAAGACGTTGTTTTAATAGAAAACTTATATAATTTACTCATGTTATCACCTCATAAAGTTTATGTCATAGGATTATAATTTTTAAAGGACTATTAAGTATAATAGAATATTTATATTACTATTTTATCATTAAGAATTGTGATAGTGGAATATAAATGCCTTAATATATAATTTATAAGTATTTATAATTAGTTTTAAGTAAAAATAATTATAAATACTTATAATAAATTACAAATACTTGAATTTATGTTTATAATTCATTATAATTATATTATAGATATATAAGTTTATACTTAATTTACAATTTTAGCAAAAAGGATTGAATGAACAGGAGATTTTATAAATTTTATTAAGAATTAATCTATATATCTTTATACATAGGAGGAAAAGTGATGTATCAAATAGAGAGAATGCAGGCTATAATTGACTACTTAAAAAACAATAAAAGAATAAGTGTAGAAGATATTTGTAAGTTGTATGGTGTTTCTAGAGATACCGCAAGAAGAGATATTGTAAATCTTGAAAGTAAAGGACTTATAGTTCGAACTCACGGGGGAGCTATACTTCCAGAGCGTCATGAGGACATTAAAGATTATAAAGTAAGACTAGGTACAAATATAGAAGAAAAGCGTTCTATTGCAGCATTGGCAGCCTTATTAGTAAAGGATGGAGACAATGTTATTATGGATACGTCTACAACTGTTCAAATAACTGCAGAAAACCTAAAGGTCAGTAATTGTACTGTAATAACAAATTCAATAAATTTAGCAGACATTCTTTCATCGAAGGATGGAATTAATATTCATCTCTTAGGAGGACAACTAAATCATGAGCACAGATATCTCTATGGTCATTCAACCATACAAATGCTTTCTAATTATTTTGCAGACAAGGCCTTTGTTGGTGCACTAGGGATAACTGAAAAAGGATTAACTGTTGCTTATGAAGAGGATGCCTTTGTCATGAGAAAGATGATAGAGCAGGCTAATCAAGTTATTGTATTGATAGATCATTTTAAATTCGGTAAAAATGGATATTATAAGGTTGCAGATTTAGATGAAATTGATTTAGTTGTTACAGACAAGGCACCTGATGAAAAATACGTAAACTTACTTAAAAAGAAGAATATAGAGATTATATATAATAAATAAGTTGTATGAGGTGATTTTTATGAAGATTATTGCAATTGACATGGATGGAACACTACTTAATCATAGAAGTGAAATCAGTAAAGTAAATGCTGAAGCAATTAAATATGCTCAAAGTCTAGGAATAAAGGTGGTTATAGCCACTGGTAGAAGTTACTTTGATGCTTTAGAAATATGTAAAGAGGCAGGAGTATCAACATATATAATAGGTAATAATGGATCAACTCTACACAATAAGGATGGAAATAGAGTATTTTCAATAAAAATAGCTAACGAATTAGTTGAAGAATCAATAAAATGGTTAGAGGAAAATAACTATTATTATGAGGTATCTACCCCAAACTCGATATATACACCTATTAATGGAAGACAAATAATAAAACGAGAATTGGATTTAATTTTATCAGAGAATCCTGATGATGATATGCTTGACTACCTATATGCAGTAGATAAGCAGTTTGGGCAGCAAGGGTTTTCCTTTATCAATAGCTATAAGGATATATTAGGTAAACAAGAAGATATTCTTAACATACTTTCTTTTAGCCTAGACAAAGGAAAAAGAAAAAAGGGTGCAGAGTATTTTAAGAATTATAAAGATTTTTCATTGTTTTTATCAACAGAATATATTTTTGAAATGGTTAGTTCAAGGGCTTCTAAAGGATTGGCACTTAAAACATTTGCTGATATGAATAACATTTCACTTAAAGATACTGTTGCTATAGGTGATAGTCATAATGATATACCCATGTTAAGTGTAGTAAATTATAGTGTTGCTATGGGAAATGCTAGTGATGAAGTCAAAGCAATTTGTAGATACGCTACAAAAACTAATGAGCAGGATGGTGTTGCTCATATAATTTATAAGTTAATTGATGAGATTAGTTTACAATATAAGAATGCGTAGAAACAAAGCTGAACAGGGATGAAAATTGCTAAAAATACACTGTTTCAATTCTTAAATAATTCATGAAAAATAAAATTTAATAGTCATAAATACTATTAAGAATACACAACTTCAATCATTAACGAATTTTAGAGAAAAGTCCAGGCATTCAATATTTTTCCTAAGATTCTTAATTCAATTATGAAGTTGTGTATCTATAGCTTCAGCCAGATTTTATTTTATGAAATTATAGTAAATAAATTAAAAGGAGTATTCTCAAGACTTTAATAATGTTTGAGAATACTCCTTCTGTAGAAAAAAATGAATTGCTAAGAGATAAGTGTATTTTCAAAGACTCCTTTTAAACCAAGGGTCTCAATTCTTTTATTTATTTCCTCATTATTTATTGAATATAATCCTAAGGTCTTCATTCTCTCAAAATATTCTGCTCCAGAAAATGTATGTCTTACTCTTTTTCCATCTGAAGTATTTAATCGTTCATTAGCATATGCAACAATGTCACCAATTACAGTTTTTCTAGGTAGAATTAAAGTATCCATTCCTAAGGAATTTCTAACAGCATTATGTCCTGCCAATGTTCCGGTACACATAGCTTCAGTATGGCCTATAAAAAATCCTGCCTTTTCTCCCGCCACAAATGTATTATCTAGTCCAACTACCTTCATGTCATCTCCTCTAGGTGTTGATGATAAATATCTTACTGAGTTTCCTTTTCCTCCTGAATATGGGTCCATATATCTAGCATTTTCTAATCCTTTAATCTTTCTAAGCTTTTCTATTGGATAGTAAGATGTCATAACCTTTATATGTCCAGTATCTAACAAAATAATATTTTCTGCAAATTCCTTAAGTGCATACTGCTGACAAACCTTTGTATTGAGTTTATCTAGATTTACATCTTCTGGTGATATTTTTAGTATAACTGAGCCTGTTTTCTCTAGTTCTTTTAATAGTTCAGGCGATAAACTTTCTCTTGGTATTTCACAGGAACCACTAAAAGCACCAATAGTTCCGTCACCTCTCTCACCAGGAATATCTATAATTCCTGCTTTAGCACTAAGACTTACTCTCATTCCATAAGTTGGACATCTAAGAACACACATAACGCAGCCATTTCCGTATTTAGTGCAATTGTCCATAGATCCTGTAGATCCAGTAGCCTCTACAAATGCATCTCCTTCCACAATAGACTTATCATAGAACTTTACAGATTTAATTTTATTGCCTTCTTTTATTACATCTATAGCCCTAGATGTAAAATTAATTTTTATGCCAAGGCTTAAAAGGTATTCTCTTACTTGGGGTTCAACCTTGCTTACATCACAAAGCCATGCATGTTTATGTTGAGGAAAGTCTATATTTTTATGGATTGCATTATTGTCCATTATACGTATTAAATCACCTGCTCCAAGAGATATCAGTTCTTCGGCTGCGGTATATCTACCGTTGTTTCTCATTATTCCACCTACGTTACCTACACCAAGAAGAAGGTCTGTCCTCTCAAAGATTTCTACCTCTGCCCCAGCTTTTTTGGCAGCAACAGCAGCAGCGCAACCACCCCAGCCACCGCCTATTATAACTACTTTCATTTCTAACCCCTGTAAAATTGATACTATACTAGAATATTTATTATTCACTAAAAATATTCCTTAGAGTGCTTAAAGTGTAGTTAGTTAATTAGTATTAAATTTGGTAAAATATATTGAATAGATGTTAATGTTTAAGATTATATAGGTAGTTAATATTTAGTATAATAATTATAATAATTCATAGGTTGAGGAGGATATGATATGCCATTTATTGATTCAAAAGTATCAGTAAAATTAACACAGGATAAGAAGGAAATTTTAAAAAAAGAGCTTGGACAAATAATTACAAACATACCAGGAAAAAGTGAAGAGTGGTTAATGATAGGATTTGAAGACCAGTATTCTCTTTATTTCCGTGGAAAAAAGCTTGAATATGGAGCTTATATCGAAGTGAAAATCTTTGGTAAAACAAGTAAGGAGGCTTTAAGTAAGGTAACAGAAGAAATATGCAAGCTTTATGAAAGTGAACTTAATATACCAGCAGACTCTATTTATGTTAAATACGAGGAAGTAGACAATTGGGGCTGGAATGGTTCAAATTTTTAATAAAAAAAAGGTATGGGCTTTATGCACATACCTTTTTGTTCAAGTAAATTATAGAAGTGTTTTTCTTTTGGACCATCATAACTTGCCTCTTATTTAAACAAAGCAATGAAAACTCAAGTTCTTTTTTTCTTTCATTCGCTATGCTTAAAGAAGAAGTTATAATGTTAAATTTTTTTATCATAAAAAGATCCTCCTAAATTTTTATTTCGTTGATAATTATGATTTATTATATTAAAACTGTAAAGTTATATAATATTAGAATTTTAAACTGGTAAATAAAATATGTGGAAAAACAAATTGAAAAGTGCTAGAATACATAATAGGGGTGATTTGATGAGTAATTATGAATCAAAATTGAAAAGCCCAGAAATAGATTACTTTTTTGAGGCGATTTTAAAGCTTAAGAATATAGACGAATGCTATAGGTTTTTTGAGGATGTTGCTACAATTAATGAAATAAAGGCATTAGTTCAAAGATTACAGGTTGCTAAAATGCTTAAGGAAAGAAAAACCTATACAGATATAGCATTAACAACTGGTGCAAGTACTGCAACAATAAGTAGGGTAAATAGATGCTTAAATTATGGTAGTGATGGATATAACATAGTTTTAGAAAGACTAAAACAGAGTAATGATAAATAATATAACAAGATAATGTTATGAAAAAGCTATGAACATATATGATTGTGTTCATAGCTTTTTTGTAGAAATAATATCTTCTACAGAAGTTAAAAGTGCTTGTAGAAATATTTGATGTCAAAGAAGTAATTCTGGGCCACTGTTTCATGATATTATTTTTAATGAAGTAGAAAACAGTCTTAACATTATCATTTGAAAAAGTAGTATTTATGAATTCTTTAATATTATTAGGGAATACTTGAATTTCTAATATCAGTAATGGTTATGCCTTGTAATATATTAAAAGGTTAGGCTATTTTATTAAGAAAATGTAATAGTTAACCTATTTCAAATATATGGGAAAAACTCTATTGATGATGCAGTAATGATATGTTACAATTATTATAATTAAAGATTGGCTAACAAATATAAAGTTAAAGATGCAAAGGAGCTTCCAGAAGAAGCTCCTTTTTTGTTTGCTTAAAAATATAGAGAAATAAATATATGGAGGAATAGCTATGGAAAAAAAATTAATTGTTTTATTGCTAGAACTATCAAATACTTATAAATGCAAAGCATATAAAACTAAAATTAACAAAGAAAAATTTGTAGAGCATATTTTACAATACTGTACGGAAAAACATAAAAATTTAAGTCAAGAAGATATTGATAATGAAGGGTGTAATGCCTATAAGTGTGAAAATGTTTCAGTGCATGATCTAATTAAGTATGCTATAGATAACGGTTATATTGATACGGCTATAGAAGATAGTAGATACTTAATAATGTTAAAAAAAGGAGAAAGATTCCTAGAGAACTCCTTAAAAGGAATTTATAAAAAAACTTTGTTAGCTCCTATTATTACATGAATAAAATAAAATATGTTATTGACTCTTGTGAAAAGACAGTTAATGAATTGTGATTACAATCCATTAACTGTTTTTTATATATTTATGAAAAATATGAAAAACTAGTTTATAATTATTATCTGTTGTTGTGATAAAATAAATTTTTATTTATAATAGGAATTGTGGCTTAATTTGATAAAAAAGCAAAGTGAGGTAGGGTTCTTATGGGAAGAATGTTTGGAACAGATGGAGTAAGAGGTATTGCAAATACGGAATTAACAGCTCAATTAGCATATAATTTAGGAAGAGCAGGAGCTTATGTTTTAACAGAAGGGACTCATAAGCCAAAGATATTAGTAGGAAAAGATACAAGAATATCCTGTGATATGCTTGAATCAGCTTTAGTTGCAGGAATACTTTCTGTAGGTGCTGAAGCTGTGTGTCTTGGTGTAGTGCCAACTCCAGCAATAGCATACTTAACTAGAAAGTACGGAGCAGATGCAGGAATTATGATTTCAGCATCTCATAATCCAGTTGAGTATAATGGAATTAAGTTTTTCGATGACAAAGGTTACAAATTATCTGATGATTTAGAAGACGAAATTCAAAGAGTAATTGAAAGTGGCTTCGAGGGGGTGCCAAGTCCTACAGGTGAGCATCTTGGAAGAAAGAGAAGAGAGGTTGGAGCTCTTGAAGACTATATTGAATTTGCAAAAGAAACTATACCAGTAGATTTAGAGGGCATAAAGGTTGCACTAGATTGCGCTAATGGAGCTTGTTATGAAGCTGCAGTTCAAGCCTTTAGAGATCTGGGCGCAGATGTTTTTGTAATAAATGATAATCCTGATGGGACTAATATAAACGAAGGATGTGGATCTACCCATCCAGAGGAGCTTATGGATTATGTAGTTAAGAAGGGTTGCCACGTAGGTTTTGCCTTTGATGGTGATGCAGATAGATGTCTAGCTGTAGATGAAACAGGTAAGTTAATCCATGGAGATTATATGATGACTCTTTGTGCAAAGCATTTAAAGGAAATCGGAAGATTAAAGGACAACACATTAGTTGTTACTGTAATGAGCAATCTTGGATTAAAGCTTGCATGTGAAAAAGAAGGAATAAAGACTGTTGATACTAAGGTTGGAGATAGATATGTTCTTGAAGAAATGGTTAAGAACGGGTATGTTTTAGGTGGAGAACAGTCAGGACATGTAATATTCCTTGAATACAATACAACAGGAGATGGTCTTGTATCAGCGCTTCAAATAGCTTCAATAATTAAGAGAGGCGGCAAAAAGTTAAGTGAACTTGCTTCCATAATGAAGGAGCTTCCACAAGTGCTTGCTAATGCAAAGATTCCAAATGATAAGAAGAATATCCATGAAATAGATGAAGAAATAAAGGGAGAAATCCAAAAGATTGAAGAAGCACTTCATGGGGTAGGAAGAGTGCTTATAAGACCTTCAGGCACAGAACCACTAGTAAGAGTAATGCTAGAGGGAGAAAACCAAGAAGAAATTGACAAAATGGCTCATGAATTAGCTAAATTAATTGAAAAGAAAGCAAATGCATAATAAATTTCAATTAGTATCGAAAGTCTATTCAATTTTAGTCAGATTTCATTTTGTAAAATGACAGAAAATAATATTTAAAGGCTGATCTTAGGGTCAGCCTTTAATGATTTATGTTCATTATGAATTTTTGTGACATTTTTTGGAGCTTGATAAACAATCCTTTTCATCGTCTATTAATTCTTTAAATACTTCTTTGACTTCTTCGTTTGGAATTTCTAATAAATGCTGTTCGTATAGAATTATGGCTTCTAGCTCGCCCTTTATATCTTCATTAAGTTTAATTAAAACATTTCCTTCTATTTTACTATCAAATGATGAACTAATCTTATAATATTTATTTTTTAGATTAACATGCTCTATTGCTTCTTTTGATTTTTCATACTGAACTTCGTCTATCTTTCTTAAACAGTTTAGTAGCATTCCATAGTGTCTTTTTTCGTCCTCCATGATGTGATGAAGAAGAATTCTAACTTCTTCAATATGAAGAGTATAATCATTTATTGCAACCAGTTCCCCTATCATTGCTTCTCTTATTAAATTTGTATAACACAGAGGTCTACCTTGAGGCTGTCTATTAGTTGTATAGCTCATTTGTCATTCCTTTCATTAATATTTATAGTATTATTTTATTTATATTTGAAATATTGGTTACCAAAAATGCAGATAGGTATTTATATTTAATTTAACTCGTTGTGCTAGATTTTCTATGTTGACAAGAGTAGGAAAAAGTTTTAGAATTAGCATATAAATTAATAAATCTTCAGGGCAGGGTGAAAGTCCCTACCGGCGGTAAAGCCCGCGAGCCGAGAGGTATGATTCGGTGTAATTCCGAAGCCGACAGTAAAGTCTGGATGAGAGAAGAGAGTTATGGTATTTCTATAGATAGATGTTTTTCTATTTATAGCTTATTGTAGCATTATTTTGTAATTAGGACTCTGAAGATATAGATTCAGAGTCTTTTTTGTATTCCGTATTTTTAGTAAATAATCAATGAATTTATTATAGATAATAACTATATGATTAAGTTGGTATATTACGGTGTTTTTATTTAATATATGAAAACTCATTCGGATTAAACTTGTTTATCTTAAATAAATAATCGAGGTGATTATTATGGATAATAAATATATGGCTAAAGCGTTAGAATTAGCTAAAAAAGGTATAGGAAATACATCACCTAATCCTTTAGTTGGGGCGGTAATAGTGAAGGATCACAAAATAATAGGAGAAGGATACCATCAAGTGTATGGTGGCCCTCATGCAGAAGTAAATGCTTTTAGAAATGCAAAAGAAGCTGTTGAAGGGGCAACTATGTATGTTACTCTAGAACCATGTTCTCACTATGGTAAGACACCACCCTGTGCAAATGCTATTGTAGAAAAGAAAATAGCAAGAGTAGTAATAGGGATGAAGGATCCTAATCCTTTAGTAGCAGGCAACGGAATAAGAATTTTAGAGGAAAATGGTATCGAAGTAGTATGTGGTGTTCTAGAGGAAGAGTGTAAGAAGATAAATGAGATATTTATTAAATATATAACAACTAAAACACCATTTGTAATCATGAAGACCGCGATGACTTTAGATGGAAAAATAGCAGCTTACACTGGAGATTCAAAGTGGATAACTGGAGAAGATTCAAGAAAATATGTGCATGAAATAAGAAATAATCTAACAGGAATTATGGTAGGCATAGGTACGGTGCTTAAAGATAATCCAATGCTTACTACAAGAATAGATGGTGGAAAGAATCCAATAAGAATAATTGTAGATAGCAAATGTAGAATTCCATTAGACGCCAAGGTTTTAGATATAGATGATAATTCAAGATGTATTATATCTACAACGGATAATGCTGATAGTGAAAAGATAGAGCAACTTAAAGACAAAGGTGCAATAGTGATCACAACACCAGCCAAGAATGGAAGAGTTGATTTGAGTTATCTAATGAAACAGCTTGGTGAGATGAAGATTGACAGCATATTGCTAGAGGGCGGAAGTGAATTAAACTATTCTGCGTTAGAAGAAGGTATAGTAGATAAAGTTTTATGTTTTATTGCACCTAAAATTGTGGGGGGCGATAATGCTAAAACTCCAGTAGGAGGACAGGGAAAAGCTTTAGTAAATGATGCGATTAAGGTTTCAAATATAACAATTAATACTTTTAACGATGATGTGCTAATTGAAGGCTATATCCAAAAGGAGGTGTAGAAGCTTGTTTACAGGACTTATAGAAGAAGTTGGAGTAATCAAGTCCATAGTTAAAGGAGAAAAGTCAGCTGTTCTAACTATTAAAGCGAGTAAAGTGCTGGAAGATGTAAAGTTAGGAGACAGTATATGCACTAATGGTGTTTGTCTAACCGTAACAAGCTATTCAAATAATTCTTTTACTGTAGATGTAATGGCTGAAACTATGAGAAGAAGTAATTTAGGTAATCTATCTCCAGGCAGTGAGGTTAATTTAGAGAGAGCTATGGCATCTAACGGAAGGTTTGGAGGACATATTGTCTCAGGTCATATAGATGGTACAGGAAAGATTGTAGGTTATGAAAAAGAAGATAATGCGGTATGGATATCAATTGCAGCTCTAGATGACGTTCTAAGATATATAGTTGAAAAAGGTTCTGTAACTATTGATGGTATTAGTCTTACTGTAGCATACGTAGATGAAGTTTTATTTAAAGTTTCTATAATACCTCATACGGCTAAAGAAACTACACTTTTGAAAAAGAAAATTGGAGAAGAAGTAAACTTAGAATGTGATGTTGTAGGAAAATACGTGGAGAAACTTTTAAGATTAGGTAATCAAGAAAAGTCTAAAAGTAAGAGTAAAATAGACGTAGATTTTTTGAGCAGCAACGGTTTTATATAACGATAATTAAATGAATGGAGGTAAATATTATGTTTAAGTTTAATAGTATAGATGAAGCCATACAGGACATAAAAGAAGGAAAGATTATAATAGTTATTGATGATGAAGATAGAGAAAATGAAGGCGATTTACTAATGGCTGCTGAAAAGGTAACTCCAGAAGCAATTAATTTTATGGCTAAGTTTGGTCGTGGGTTAATTTGTGCTCCTTTTGAAGAAGAAAGGTTAACAGAGTTAGATATATTCCCTATGGTAGAAAAAAATACAGATAATCATGAGACAGCTTTTACGGTATCAATTGATGCTGTGGATACTACTACTGGAATTTCTGCTTATGAAAGAGCTTTAACAATACAAAAGTTACTTGATCCTAAAGCAATTTCAAAGGATTTTAGAAGACCTGGTCATGTATTTCCACTAATAGCTAAAAAAGGTGGAGTATTAAAAAGAGCTGGTCATACTGAAGCTGCAGTAGACTTACCTAAATTAGCAGGTTTAAAGTCAGCAGGAGTTATATGTGAGATTATGAATGATGATGGTACAATGGCAAGAACTCCTGAGCTTATGGAATTTGCTCAAGAGCATAATTTGAAGATAATCACTATAGCTGATTTAATTTCATATAGAAGAAAAAATGAAAAGCTAGTAGAGAGAGAAGTAGTTGCTAATATGCCTACTAAGTATGGTGATTTCACAATATATGGTTATGTGAACAAATTAAATGGAGAGCATCATGTAGCACTAGTAAAAGGTGATATTTCTGGTGAAGAACCTGTTTTAGTAAGAGTACACTCAGAGTGCTTAACAGGAGATGCTCTAGGCTCTAGAAGATGTGACTGTGGAGAACAATATGCTGCAGCTATGTCAAGAATAGCTGAAGAAGATAGAGGCGTTCTACTATACATGCGTCAAGAAGGTAGAGGTATAGGACTAATAAATAAACTAAAAGCTTATGCTCTACAAGATCAAGGGTATGATACAGTAGAAGCTAATTTAAAATTAGGATTCCCAGCTGATATGAGAGATTATGGAATTGGTGCTCAAATGTTAGCTGATTTAGGTATAAAGAAAGTAAAGCTTATGACTAATAATCCAAGAAAGATAAAAGGATTATCTGGTTATGGTATTGAAATACTAGAAAGAGTATCACTGCAAATGGATCCAAATGAGAAGAATGATTTTTATTTAAAAACAAAACAAGAAAAATTAGGACATTTTTTAGATCTTTAATATAAAGTAACGGAGGGATATATTATGAAAATTTACGAAGGAAATTTAGTTGCACAAGGATTAAAGTTTGGAATAGTAGTAGGAAGATTTAATGAATTTATTGGTGGGAAATTATTATCAGGAGCATTAGATGGACTTAAAAGACATGGTGTTAATGAAGCAGATGTTGAAGTTGCATGGGTGCCAGGAGCTTTCGAAATTCCACTAATAGCAAAAAGAATGGCAAAGTCAAAGAAATATGATGCAGTTATATGCTTAGGAGCTGTAATAAAGGGCTCAACTCCTCACTTTGACTATGTATGTGCAGAAGTATCAAAAGGAGTTGCATCTGTTTCATTAGATACAGAATTACCAGTGATCTTTGGTGTATTAACTACTGATAACATTGAGCAAGCTATCGAAAGAGCTGGAACTAAAGCAGGTAACAAAGGTTATGATGCTGCAGTTACAGCAATAGAAATGGCAAACTTATTAAAGGAAGTTTAATAAAGAATATATTATAAATCACACATAAAAAGAAGAAAAAAGTAAATAATAAAGTTAAAGAGGAAGGGACATAGTACCCTTCCTTTTGTTGTAAATATTAAAAGTCAAAGGGTGAGAACAAATGCAAATATGGAATTTAATCAACGTATCCTACGATAAAGTTTTTCAATATATCTTTCAGTGTGTTGTGCTAGGTTTTTTAGTAAAATACTTTTTAATGCAAAAGTGGGTTATGGTACTTACTGCAGTTATTGTTTTTACTATTTGCTTTATACCGACTATAGTATTAAAGGTGACAAAAATTAAACTGCCGAAATGGGTTAATCTAATGATTTTATCTTATATATTTCTATCTGTTTTTTTAGGGGATTTAAATGAATTCTATAGTAAAATAAAAAATTGGGATACATTTCTACATGTTATTTCTGGTCCCTTATTATTTATTTTGGGTTTTATAGTATTTATTGTTCTTAATAATCTACAAATTGGAAGAAAGCAAATATTTATTTTATCTTTTGCTCTTTTCTTTGCTATCTCTGCAGAGATTTTCTGGGAAATTGCAGAGTTTATTTCTGATTTAACTTTAGGGTTAAATTCTCAGAGCAATAGTCTCTTTGATACCATGAAGGATATAACTGCTAATACAGTAACAAGTATTTTTATGGCATACTTTGCATGGAGATATTTAAGAGGAAAGAGAAGCATAGTATTTGAAAAGTTAGTAGATTTTATTGTAAAAGAAAATAAGGTAAGAAAATAGAAAAAAATTGTTGAAATAGTTATAATATTCACTAAACAAAGGTTGACAAGCAAAAATGTAAATGTTATCATTGATTATGTAAGAAAGAATTAAATACAAGGATTGTTACTGGTTATGCAGGCAAGACCTAAATTTATTGCTTAAGTAGAGTATTACTTTACTTTTTGAGCAATAAATTTAGGTCTTTATATTTTCAAAAAGTTCCACAAAATAACAAAAAACAAGGAGGATCTATTATGAAAAAAGTTTTTGGTGTTTTACAAAGAGTAGGTAAAGCTTTAATGCTTCCAGTTGCTCTACTACCAGCTGCAGGTATATTGCTTGCTTTTGGAAACATGTTTAGAAATCCAGCTTTTTTAAATTCAGTTCCAATCTTAAACACAGAATGGTTTCAATTAATTGCTTCGGTAATGGAGAAGTCAGGTGATATAATTTTTGGTAACTTAGCACTGCTATTTGCAGTAGGGGTTGCAGTGGGACTTGCAGAAGGTGAAGGCGTTGCAGGGCTTGCAGCTATAGTTGGATTCTTAATAATGAATGTAACTATGGGAACATTCAAAGGAATAACTTCAGATATGTTAAATGGAAATCCTATGTATGCAAAAGTACTTGGAATTCCAACACTTCAAACAGGTGTTTTTGGCGGTATTATAATAGGTGTTATAGCAGCAACTTTATATAAGAAATACTACAAGATTGAATTGCCATCATACTTAGGTTTCTTTGCAGGTAAGAGATTCGTTCCAATCGTTACTGCTGCATCAGCAGTTGTAGTTGGTTTATTAATGACATTTGTATGGCCAACAATTCAAGGTGGATTATTCACATTCTCAAGAGGAATGATAGATACAAATAGAACTTTAGCAGCACTTATATTCGGTATTATTGAAAGATCATTAATTCCATTCGGATTACACCATATATTCTACAACCCATTCTGGTATCAATTTGGAGAATATACAACTAAAGCTGGTCAACTTGTAATGGGTGACCAACAAATATTCATGGCACAGTACAAGGATGGTGTAGCATTTACAGCAGGTACATTTATGACTGGTAAGTTTCCATTCATGATGTTTGGACTTCCAGCTGCAGCACTTGCAATATATCACGAAGCTAAGGCAGAAAAGAAGGTGCTTGTTGGTGGTATAATGGCTTCAGCAGCATTAACTTCATTCTTAACAGGTATCACTGAACCAATTGAATTCTCATTCTTATTTGTTGCTCCAGTGTTATTTGGTATACACTGTGTATTTGCAGGTTTATCATTCATGATAATGCAAATATTAAATGTTAAGATAGGTATGACATTCTCTGGTGGTTTAATAGACTATATACTATTTGGAGTAATTCCAAACAGAACTACATGGTGGTTAGTAATACCAGTAGGTTTAGCATTCTCAGTAATCTACTATTTTGGATTTAGATTTATGATAAGAAAATTTGATCTAAAGACTCCAGGTAGAGAAGATGAAGAATCAGTTGATGTAAACGTTCAAGGTGATGAACTAGCAGAAGGAATCTTAGCAGCTCTTGGTGGAAAAGAAAATATAAAGCACTTAGATGCTTGTATAACAAGATTAAGAGTAACTGTTAATGATGTTAAACATGTAGATTCACAACAATTAAAGAACCTTGGTGCTGCAGGTGTTATGCAGGTAGGAGAAAACATCCAAGCAATTTTTGGACCAAAGTCAGATATAATTAAGTCACAAATCAATGATGTAATAGCTGGTAGAACAGGGAAAAAGATCAGCTAAATTTTTGAAGACCTAGAGCCTTTCGCTCTGGGTTTTCTTTATTGCCGCCATTTTACAAAGAGAAATCTTACTAAAACTGAATAGGTTTGATGCCTAATCAACTTTATTATTTGTAAGGAATTAAAAACTATTTTTATCTCTCCAGATATAAAGATCAGGATGGATTTTAGAAGGAAAAAGGATGCATTAACGATTTAAGGGTACTAGAATATTAAAAAATATAGTGATATAGTGGTATAGACCTATGAGGGCAAAAACAAGAGAAAATAAGAGTTCTAAAGAGAAATGTAAGAATAATAAGATAAAATGTCTAGGTTTAAATTGGTTTATTAGACAAATATAATTATTATGCTAAAATTAATGATGGAAGGGTGGTAAAATCCAGTATTTAACATAATATATAATGTAAGTATAAGGAGGGATGCAATGGGGCAAGTGTTAATTTAAATTTAAAAAAATAAAATATTAGCGCCAGAGCTTAAGTTATTCAGTTAATTAGCTTAAGTTGACGAGGTTGGGGTTTATCGAATATTTCGGCGGATGGCTCCACGGTATCGTACTACCGTTAGCGATTGGCAAAACTGGGAAGTAATTCTCAGCACAAATCCAATCATGTGCAAAACCTTTTAACTAGGGGGTTAGTGTCCCTAGATTTTTTATGGTCTTTTTTAGGAATACTAATTAAAAAAATATTGTGAGAGAGGAAGTTTAAATATATGTGTGGAATAGTTGGTTTTGTTGGAAATAGAGGTGCTTCATCATTATTAGTTGAAGGATTATCAAAACTTGAATACAGAGGTTATGACTCAGCAGGAGTTGCTATAATAGAAGATGGAGAAGTTAAGGTTAAAAAGTGTAAAGGAAGACTAGTAAATCTTGAAGAAAGATTAAATAAAGAACCAATTAGCGGGACTATAGGAATTGGACACACTAGATGGGCTACTCATGGAGAACCATCAGATGTTAACTCACATCCACATACAAATAGTGAGGTTACAATCAGCGTAGTTCATAATGGAATTATAGAAAATTATTTAAAACTTAGAGAGTGGTTAACTTCTAAAGGATACACTTTCCACTCAGAAACAGATACAGAAGTTATACCAAATCTTGTAGATTACTACTACGAGGGTGATTTAGTAGAGGCAGTAATGAAAGCTACATCAAAGATGGAAGGTTCTTATGCTATAGGAGTTATATGTAAAAATGAACCAAATAAGCTTGTGGCAGTAAGAAAGGACAGTCCCCTTATCGTAGGTCTTGGAAAGGATGAATTCTTTATAGCATCAGATATACCAGCAGTTTTGAACCATACAAGAGATGTATATTTCTTAGAAGATAAGGAATTTGTAGTAATAACAAGAGATGGAGTAACTTTATTAAACGAAGATGGAGAAAAAGTAGACAAAGAAGTATTCCATGTAACTTGGAATGCTGATGCAGCAGAAAAAGGTGGTTATGAAGATTTCATGTTAAAAGAAATCCATGAGCAGCCAAAGGCAATTAAGGATACAATGACCTCAAGAATAGGAATGGACCATAGTATTTCAATAGATAAAATTAATATTTCAAGAGAACAGTTAGATAATATTGATAGAGTTTATATTGTTGCTTGTGGAACTGCTTATAATGCTGGAATAGTTGGAAAATATGTAATTGAAAAATTAGCAAAGATACCAGTAGAAGTAGATATTGCTTCAGAATTCAGATATAGAGATCCGCTTATTACAGAAAAAACATTAATAATAGTTGTTTCACAATCAGGAGAAACAGCAGATACTCTTGCTGTTTTAAGAGATGGAAAGAAAAAAGGTGCAAGAGTTTTAGCAATAACTAACGTTGTGGGAAGCTCAGTTTCAAGAGAAGCAAATGATGTATTATATACTTGGGCTGGTCCAGAAATTGCAGTTGCATCAACTAAGGCATATGTAACTCAGCTTATAGCAATGTATATACTAGGATTATATTTTGCTGAGTTAAAAGGAACACTTACTAAGGAACAAATAGATGAAATAAAGAAGGAAATGCTTACTTTGCCAAATAAGGCAGAAGAGGTTTTAAAGCATAAGGAAACTCTTCAAAAGTTCGCTTCAAAGACTTACATGGAAAGAGATATGTTCTTCCTTGGAAGAGGATTGGATTTTGCAGTTTCTACGGAAGGATCATTAAAGCTTAAGGAAATATCATATATCCATTCAGAAGCTTATGCTGGTGGAGAACTTAAACATGGAACTATTGCATTAATTGAACCAGGAACTGTGGTAATAGCTACTGTAACTCAGGAAAGCTTAAGTGATAAGATGATGAGTAACGTAAAGGAAGTAGTTACAAGAGGAGCAAAAGTTATGGCAATAGCTTTTGAAGGTGATGAAGATGTCCATAAGTCTGTAGATTCAGTAATCTACATCCCAAGGACTCATGAATTATTAGCTCCAGTACTTTCTGTAATTCCACTTCAATTAATTGCTTATTACATGGCTAAGCAAAAGGGTTGTGACGTTGACAAACCAAGAAATCTTGCTAAGTCAGTAACTGTTGAATAATAGTGTAGAGAAAAATAAATTGTGTTGTGAGTTTGAAAAAAGTTTGGATAAAACTAAGAAGCTTTAATTAAAAAACGAAGTTAATAATGAAACTACACATTCTCATTTAGATGAGGGTGTGTAGTTTTTATTTTATTAAAAAGGTGATCAATTAATTAGAAAATAATACCACATATTAAGCCGGTAAATGCGTTTTTCCTGTTTGTCAATCGTTTGTTTTACCGAAGGGATCAAACCGTTCAATTGAACTTATCCCTTTCCTACTGTGTGAAAGCCGGTCCTTTTTAAATACATTTTCTCGTTTTACCTATTGATCGAACGGAGGTGTTTGATAACAACATTTTGAAAGAGCGATTTGCCACCAATAGAAAAAAGGGTTATTCCTTTATCATGTAAATTAGGAAATACTTGATTTGAGTAAGTAACCTTACCATCATCAACAAATACTTCTATACTTGTTTTATCAACAAGAATTTTTAAATGAACATTCTTTTTACTTGTATCAAATGGTGCTCTGCTTTCAATATATTTTTGACTTTTGTCGGGCTGTCCTGTAAAAGTTCTATTGACATAAGAGTATTGGCCTTCAACAAAAAACCCTACGTCAATATGACGTTTTTTATCTGCTGATTCTCGAAGCCTAAATCCTACATTCTTGGCATCCAACAAGCTTATATCCGCATCAAGTTGGTATGCTTCACCTTGAACTGTCAGTGTTTTTGATCCGGTCACTTGGATTTGCTTAAAATGGTCGGTTGACGTTATCAGACGATCTAAGGTTTCAACCGGCTGTGAGATCAGGCTATACGTATTGTCAACTTGTTTTTTCAAGCTGATCTGGCGCACAATTGAATCCGTTCCATTGAAGCCATCCTGCATTGTTGGTGTATTGTTTGGATAATCCCAGTTATTCATCCATGCTAAAGCATAACGTTTCGTGAATTTATCACTGTTGTTGCCGTTCTCAAACGTCACACCTGCATACCAGTCAAAGCCATAATCCAGCCATTGCGGTTCACCTTGATCGGCGACAAATTCTTTTCCATTATAATTGCCTATCCAATACGCATAAGTATTGGGTTTGCCTGCAGATTTGCCATTGGCACTGGCACCTAGAATCCACTTGTACGTCCCGTCATTTGCTCGCATCATAAAGAGATCCGAACATTCTACAATACCTATATTTTGTGTGAAGAAACCACCTGTATAGTGCCAATTTTTCAAATTATAAGACTCGTAAAAGCCAATCTTCGTTCCTTCCGCCAAGAGCATTATCCATTTGTCAGTCTGAGGATTCCAGATGATTTTCGGATCTCTAAAATCTTTTGTGCCCGGATTTGGTATAATTGGTTGGTCATTATAAGAATTAAATGTTCTTCCTTCGTCGGTACTGTACCAAAGAAATTGTTCCTGCTGACCGTCATTGGCAGAGGGTTGTGTTACCATCGCGATAATAGCTCCTTTTCCAAAGCCTGCAGTATTTTTTCTGTCAACAACGACGGATCCCGACCATATATCCCCATTTTTGTTTGTATATTTAGGAATAGCTACTCCCTCATCTTTCCAGTGAACCAAATCTTCTGATGTCGCATGCCGCCATTCCGTACCATTGCCATTTGGATAATCACGATTATAGAGATAATAGTAATGATACTTTCCATTAAAAAATATAGGTGTTTGTGGATCATTCTTCCATCTATCAGGCGCCGTGAAATGATATATTGCCCGATAGTTTGGCTTTTGATGAATCACTGTTTTATTTATCTTCTTATCTGGATGATAGAAAAATAATAAGATAATTAATAATATCCCCAAAAAGATCATTAAAGCAGCTAACAGTTTATATGATTTCTTATAAGTTTCTCTTTTTTGCAAATAAATACCTCCGCTTTGCTCGTTCATATTCTGTTGGATTGAGAATTATACCTGTTTATTTTTAAGATGCTTTTAATCTATAAGAAGGTAAAGATTTATCTGTAAAAAAATGCCGATATTAAATCGGCATTTTTTTATGTTTTTCAAATTCAAATCTTTAATATTATTTTATAAGTTTTTAGCTGATGACCGTTATTTATCAATCGTAACTTGTCCTTGTTCAAGGATGCTATTTGGTACAACTGATGTTTTTGATCCTTCAATGTTCAGTAAGAAACTTGGTGCAAAAGTAGAATGATGATCTGCAAAGTAAGCTCTATTTGTCATGTAACTTGTGACTACCACGTTATTCCCTTCAACTTGCGGGATCGCAAAGTGAGCGTAAGTCCAGGTAATATCGTTAGGATCAAGATCTTGATGTAATACAAGTCCAGTATCATTTAAAGGTTTGTATGGTCCAGTTAAAGAATCTGATACGTAACCTAACATGTAAATGTCTTCCGCATCAATTCCATCAACGATCATTTTAGATCCTCTTGAACTTGTGAATAAATACCATTTACCATTCATTTTAAATACGTTAGCTCGTTCAATTTCATCTGTTACTGTATTAGATGCAATCAGCGGTTTCATTTCTTTTTTTAACGTATAATCATCATTTAATTCAATGATACCTAGTGCACCATTCGCTAATTTCGCATAATCTTTTTTAGGGCTTTGCAACAAATTATTTTTCTCAGTTTGGAAGAAGACGTTACTTCCACCATAGTAAGCTCTATTGTAGAACGATTCCTCTCCTTGGTAACCGGTTTCCGACCCTGTATTCGCTTCAAAAATAAGGTATTTACGACCATTGTCTTCAACATAGTGAGGATCTCTTAAAGTATGATTATCAGAATAGTTTCCCTCACCGAAAGCTTTTTGAACATTTTGATAGATTGTACCGTCTCCGCCTTCATAGATAGACTTAAAATCTTCTACGCCATCAACCTTAAGGATATCAGCATCTGGTTGAGATACATTGATTTGAGCTGTTGTTAAGGTTTGTTTACCATAAAACCCGCGCTCTGGTGCCCAAGGATGCCTATTTGTATAAAATAAACGAACTTTTCCATCCGATGTGAAGGTTGCGGAACCTGACCACTCTTCTGCTTGATTATTTAGAATAGGATCGTTTGGAACGAGTTTATCACTATCCGTAAATACTCTACCAGCATTTTTCCAGCTGTCAATAGATGTGTCGCCTATTTTTTGATAAAACAAGTAAATAAAAGTATCCCATGGAGCTTTAGGGTCACCTGCTAAACCAAAAACGATATGGTAGCCATTATAATTTGCCACTGTTCCATCAGCGTTTTGCAGCGGCCAGGTATCCCAAACATCTAAATCAATTTGGTTGCCCCACTGATCATACTTTATTGCAGAAGGAATGTTCTTTATTGTTGATGCATCGAATTGAGGTACTTTAAATTGTTGACTTTTTTGTTGTTCAGGTAATTTCAACATTTCATTACGAGTGATATGGGAAATACTATAGGTGTCTTTGTAATCCATGCTTCCAGTTGCAGCAAAACTTTGCTGAGTGTTACCTATTAAAGAACTAAAAATTACAGAACCAATTAATACAAATTTTCCAACTTTTGACTTAATCATTACTTACCCCCCTAAATAACTTTTTTCTTTTCCATGACGAATATCAATTTTATATTCAATCTCTTGGAGTGTTTGTTTGAAAATTTAAAAAACACTTATAATCATTTGATAACAAATATTTTTCATTATTTCAGACTAAAAACTTCTCTTTGTCATTGATTTAGACATATTAGCTTGTCTGATAAAAAGATTTATGCCTTGAGTTGATTGTATTTGGAAATAAATGCTCAACTAAAATATAAAGATGTAACTTTGTAGTATTATGTATTTATTATGTTCAGACTGGATATTTGTAAATGGCCATTTACAATTTTCATTTCAATGATTAAAGTACAATTTTACATATGAATAAAATCTTTTCACTTCAACAAACATTCTAAATTACATGACAAGATCTGTCTAACACAAAATTACCATAGGGAATGAAGATGCGTCAAATAGGCTGAATTAGAATAATCTTGTTATTGCGACAAAATATAACCAAATTCTAGCTTTTTTTTACAATTACATAATTTTTAATATAAATTTAAATTTAATTTGATATTGTATTAAAGTTATGTTTGTATTAAGTTTATATTAAATGTAACTTAAATAACAACTTTATTGACATGATATATAATATCCTCCAGTTGCTAATTAGTATATATGTAATATACTCAATACACATATGAAGTTAATTTTTAGGGGGAGATAATAGGTTGAGAAAAAATTGATAATATGCTTTTTAGAATGATACTGTATTTTTGTTATCAATAACTAAAGAAACTAACTATTGAGATTTTAATAATTAATTTAAATATTGTTAAGGTAGTAAGACTCCATATCCCTAAAGTAAGGGATATGAAGTTTTTGTATAAAGGTTCATCTTTATAAATTTTTATCAAATGAAGAGTGTTAAGTTATTAAACTAAAATAGAAGTATAAACTTTCGGGTTACGTAAATACTAAGGACAAACATTTGTTACAATAATTTGTTTTTAAGAGTTTGTAATTTTTTTATTATTATACAATTTGTGTTAAAATCTACTTAGTTCATTTTTATAGAAGAGTTAATAGAAAAATAAGGGGGACTATTATGAATCAAAGTTCTAGTTTAAGCTACGGAACTCAGGCGAGAATAAAAGATAAAGTTCAAAGGTTTGGTAAGTTTTTAAGTGGTATGGTTATGCCAAACATCGGCGCTATTATAGCATGGGGGCTAATAAAAGCACTATTTATACCAACTGGTTGGATACCTAATGAATACTTAGGTAAATTAGTAGATCCAATGATTACATATCTTTTACCATTATTAATAGGTTACACTGGAGGTAAAGTAATAGGTGGAAGTAGAGGAGGAGCATTAGGTGCAATAGCTACTATGGGAGTAGTAGTAGGGGCTACTATTCCAATGTTTATTGGTGCTATGATAATGGGACCGTTAGGTGGATTTGTTATAAACAAATTTGATAAGTCTATAGAAGGCAAAGTTAAACCAGGATTTGAAATGTTGGTAAATAATTTTTCAGCAGGTATCATAGGTATGGTGTTAGCTTTACTAGGATATTTAACAATAGGACCACTAGTAATATCTCTTAGTAATGCCTTAAGGTTTGGAGTACAAGCTATAGTTAATTCAGGTTTGTTACCACTTGCATCGGTATTTATTGAACCATCTAAAATATTATTTTTAAATAATGCTATAAATCATGGAGTGTTATTACCAATAGGAATAGAACAAGCAAGAAATGTAGGTAGATCAATATTCTTCTTATTAGAACCAAATCCAGGTCCGGGGTTGGGAATATTATTAGCTTATTGGATATTTAGTAAGGGCATGATGAAGCAATCAGCACCAGGAGCTATAGTAATACACTTTTTAGGTGGTATACATGAGATATATTTTCCATATGTGTTAATGAAGCCAGTATTATTATTAGCAGCTATATCTGGAGGAGCAAGTGGTGTATTTATATTTAGCATTTTCCATGTAGGATTAGTAGCAACTCCATCACCAGGAAGTATATTTGCATTACTAGCAATGACACCAAAAGGAAGTATATTAGGAGTTCTAGTAGGGGTTGTAGTATCAACTCTGGTATCATTCATAGTAGCATCAATTTTTATTAAGGGTTCAAAGAATGTATCAGGTAAAGAGGAATTAAATAAAGTAAAAGAAACAATGCAAGATTTAAAAGAACCTAAGAAGAAAGAAATAAACAAAATAGTATTTGCATGTGATGCTGGAATGGGATCAAGTGCTATGGGAGCAGCAAATTTTACAAATAAGATAAAGAAAGCAGGATTAGATATACAAGTGATTAATTCATCCGTGGATGATATTCCTCAAGACGCTGATATTGTTATAAGTCATGTAAGACTAACTGCAAGGGCAAAAGCAAATGCACCAAAAGCAGAACATATTTCTATTGAAAATTTCCTAAATGATCCTAAGTATAATGAACTATTAGACAAATTAAAAAAGTAATATAAAACTATTTAACGATAGTGAAAAACATTACTACCCCTGATTAAGTATGTATTGAGTAATATTATCAATCAGCTTAATCAGGGTGTTATGCTTTGGGAATAAATACGATATTCCTAATAAATTATAACAATTTATAAGTTAAGTTTGAGTAGATAGTATGCTGAAAGACTCAATTAGTAGCACTTTCAATGTATATAAATGTTTTATCTAAGAGTATATATTCATTTTTGTCATTATTACTTAAAGACATTATGAATTATCTTTTGATTGAAATAGATGACATAAAAAAGTAATATATAGACAAGAGGTTCAAAGATTTTTTAATAACTATAGTATTTCTATAAGCAACAGGCTAAAAATAGTACCAGGAGGTGACTTAGAAATAGGAGAATTTTAATTTATACACAAAAATAAGATGTTGGAATTGTAATCGAATAATGTTTGGTGATAAATTTAAAGTTACTTTGTATAGATGATTTATGTAGAAATAGATATTCATTTATGTCACTATTACTTTAGGACATAGTCGATTATGTTTTGGTTGAAAAATCATCTCCTGGGAAGTAATATATAGACATAAAGTTTAAAGGTTTTCACATGGATGAATAATACTTTTAAAATAATTAAACTTATTTATATAGAAGAAGGTGAATTATGAGTAAAAATACTTTAACTTCTAGAGAAAAAGAAATTATTGAGCTTCTAACCCTAATAGATAATATGCCTATAACAGTAAATGATATTGCTAAGAAATTAAAAGTTAGTTCAAGAACTATTCTAAGACAAATGTCTAAAATTGAAAGTTGGCTCGTAGCAAATAATTTCAAGCTTAGCAAGAAGCCTGGTGTAGGTTTAATGTTAGACGTGAGTATAGAAGAAAAGGTTAGATTAAGGAACTTATTAGATAAAGAGATGGTAAGTAAGGAGTATAGTCCTGAGGAACGACAATATTTTATTATTAGTGAATTACTTCTTAGTAAGGAACCTATAAAACTATATTATTTTACTTCTTTACTAAAGGCAGCGGAAGGAACATTAAGTTCAGATCTTGATAAAGTTCAGAAATGGTTAGATAAGTTTAATATTAAATTAGTAAGAAAACCTGGCCTAGGAATCTATATTGAAGGTAGTGAGGAAGAATATAGGCATGCTATGATACATCTTATCTATGATTGTATGGATGAAGGGCAGTTACTAAATATAATCAAAGATAATGTAAGAGAAGGAAGACAAACACAAAGTACTATAGAGATAAGTACAAGAAATCATCTTTTAAAGCTAATAGATAAAGAGACAATTAGAACTATAGAAGAATTAATCAATAAGATTGAAAAAGAAAAGAATTTAAAACTAGCAGATAGTGCTTATGTCGGATTAATTGTTCATTTGGCACTAGCAATACAAAGAATAAAGAATGGCGAGCGAATTCACATGGACAAAAAGGCACTAGATGATTTAAAGATTTTGCCTGAATATAAAATTTCTAGTGTGTTGGCAAGTTACTTATCTAAGAGTTTTGATGTTGATATCTCTGATGGGGAAATTGGATATATAACTATGCATCTTAAGGGGGCAAAGCTTAGGTTAAATTCTGAGGATTCATTATATATAACATTAGATAACTTAGAACTTAGAGAATTAGCCCAAAAAATCATTATAAATGCTTCTAAAGAAACAGGTAAAAATCTTTTAAATTCTGATAAGCTATTAAATGATTTAACAAACCATCTAGGAACTGCAATTAACAGACTTAATATGAAGTTAAATATAAGAAATCCACTATTAGATAAAATAAAAGAGGATTATAGTGAAGTATTTAACGTAAGTAAGAAAAGTATTAAGCCTCTAGAAGAATTGGTTCATGGAAAAATACCAGAGTCAGAGATTGGGTACATTGCTATTCATTTTGCAGCAGCATTAGAAAATTACAGGAATAACACTGAAAAATATAAAGTAGCTATAGCTTGTGCAAGTGGAATTGGAACATCGAGGTTATTAGCTTCAAAAATTGAAAAAGAGTTTAGTAATATTGAAGTTGAAAGTATAATTTCCATAATTCACATTAATGAAGAGGAATTAAGAGAAAAAGGCATAGATCTTGTTATTTCAACAGTGTCTCTAAATATAGAATTTAACAATATTTATGTAAATCCACTTCTATTAGAAGAAGATAAGATAAAGATTGAAGAGGCGTTAAAGAATTTTTCAAGAAAGATGTCAGATGAAAGGCATAAAGAAGTAAATGATCAAAGCTTTATTGAAAACGTTAAAACCATAAAAGTATATAGTGAAAGTATTGAGGAGATGATAGAAAGATTTATACTTAAAGAAAACGTTGTAGCCGAGAATATAGATAATCTTATAGAAAAAGCAGCATTATTCTTTACTGACTCTCAGCGTCAATATGATGATGTTCTAGAAAAACTACTTAAAAGAGAGGAATTAGGAAGCACCATTTTAAGTGACTATAATATAATGCTTTTGCATTGCAGGTCTGATGAAATTGCTAAACTGCAAGTAGGAGTCTTAAGACTTAAAAATGATATAGTATTAAAGAGAGGCACTTACGATGAGGTTGTAAATACGGCTTTAGTACTGCTAGCACCAGTACATGTTGATAGCAAAAGATTAGAGTTAATGAGTGTGCTAAGTAGTTCACTTATAAATGATGACAATTTTATAAATGTAATTAAACAAGGAGCTCATAGTGACATTATTAATAAAATGAGTAAACTTCTAGCTAATTACTATTATAGTAAAATAAAAATATTTTTAGATGAAAACCAATATACCATTACATAATAATTATAATTATAGCTGAAAACGATTTCAATGAAGTTAGAATATAATTATTAATAGAAGAGAAGGAGGAATTTCTAATGGAACAAAGTGTTAGATTAAACGTTGATGCAAAATCAGGGCTAAAAGACAGAGTTCAAAAGTTTGGTAAATCCTTAAGTGGTATGGTTATGCCAAATATAGGTGCATTTATTACATGGGGTTTCATAACAGCATTATTTATACCAACAGGTTGGATGCCTAATGAATCCTTTAGTAAGCTAGTAGGTCCAATGATTACGTATCTCTTACCATTGTTAATTGGTTACACTGGAGGTAAGGCTGTAGGTGGAAACAGAGGAGGAGTGTTAGGTGCAATAGCTACTATGGGTGTTATAGTAGGAGCAAGTATACCAATGTTTATTGGAGCTATGATAATGGGGCCGTTAGGCGGATATGTTATAAATAAATTCGATAAGGCTATAGAAGGTAAAGTAAAATCTGGGTTCGAAATGTTAGTAAATAATTTCTCAGCAGGTATCATAGGAGCTGTGTTAGCATTACTAGGATACTCAACAATTGGACCAGTAGTAATATCTTTTAGTAATCTATTAAAGGCTGGAGTAGAAACTATAGTTAATGCAGGATTATTACCACTTGCATCAATATTTGTTGAACCAGCTAAGATATTATTCTTAAATAATGCTATAAACCATGGAGTGTTAGGACCAATAGGCATAGAACAGGCTAAAACTGTAGGAAAGTCAATATTCTTCTTATTAGAAGCAAATCCGGGTCCAGGATTAGGAGTACTATTAGCTTATTCGATATTTAGTAAGGGAATGGCTAAGGAATCAGCACCAGGAGCAATGATAATACATTTCTTAGGCGGTATTCATGAAATATATTTCCCATATGTGCTAATGAATCCAATATTAATATTAGCAGTAATTGGTGGAGGAGCGAGTGGTGTATTAACCTTTAGCATTTTTAATGCAGGATTAGTAGCAACCGCATCACCAGGAAGTATAATTGCTTTATTAGCATTGACACCAAAAGGTAGTACATTAGGAGTTTTAGCAGGAGTAGCAGTAGCAACTTTTGTATCATTCATAATAGCATCAATCTTCATTAAGAGTTCAAATAATTCATCAAATGAGAACGATTTAAATAAAGCTAGAGAAGCAATGCAAGATTTAAAAGGAACTACAAAAGGAACTACAAATGGAGTAATGAAGACAGTAGTTAACAAAATAGTATTTTCATGTGATGCTGGAATGGGATCAAGTGCTATGGGAGCATCAAACTTAAGAAATAAGATAAAGAAGGCAGGATTAAATATACAAGTAGTTAATTCATCAGTAGATGATATACCACAGGATGCGGATATTGTTATAAGTCATACAAGATTGACTGCAAGAGCAATATCAAATGCACCAAAAGCAGAGCATATTTCTATTGAGAATTTCTTAAGTGATCCTAAGTTCGATCAGTTATTAAATAGACTTAAGACTGGAAAGAATAAACTAGAAAATAAAGTGAAAGATGATGTAGCTGTAGATAGTAGCGTTGAAGTTAATAAAGATAATCATATTTTAATGGTTAGCAATATAAAGACAAATTTAAAAAGTGTAGATAAATTTGAAGCTATTCGTATGGCGGGAGAGTTACTTGTAAAGTCAGGCTATGTAGATGAAGAGTATATAGAAGCGATGGTTGAAAGAGAAGGGCTTGTGTCTACCTATATAGGAGGGGGAGTAGCTATTCCTCATGGAGTATCTAAGGCAAAGGAGAATATTAAAAAGTCAGGAATAGTTATACTACAATTTCCAGAAGGAATTCAGTTTGGAAATGAAAAAGCATATTTAGTAATAGGAATTGCTGGTGTAGGAAATGAACATCTTGAAATATTAGCGAATATCGCTACAGTTTTAGAAGATGAAAAGATTATAAAAGAACTAAGTAGAACTAGTGAATCTAAGAAAATATATCAAACTTTTGTTAAAAAAGTTGTTTAGGAGGGGTATAAAATGAAAAAAGCAATACAATTTGGAGCTGGTAATATTGGTAGAGGTTTTATTGGAGCCTTACTATCGAATGCAAATTATGAAGTAACCTTCGCTGATGTAAACCAACAAGTAGTTGATAAGATTAATGAAGAAAAAAAATACACCGTGCATATTCTTGATAAGGAGACAAGTCAACAAGAAATCACTAATATTAAGGCTCTTAATGTTAATGATCCTAATTTGTCAGAATGTATATGTGATGCTGAAATAATAACCACAGCAGTTGGGCCTTCAATACTAAGTAAAATTGCTCCTGTAATTGCAGATGGAATCAAATTGAGATGCAAAAGAGGAATAAAAACAAACTTAAATATTATAGCTTGTGAAAATGCTATATATGCTTCTCTAATTTTAAAATATGAAATAATAAAATATTTGCAGGTAGAAGAGTTTGAATATTTAGAAACTTCAGTAGGATTCCCTAATTGTTCTGTGGATAGAATTGTGCCACCATCAACAATAAATAACGGTAATATTTTAGATGTAGTAGTAGAAAGCTTTTATGAGTGGAATGTTGAAAAAGATGGATTCAAGGGAGTATTACCTGAAATACCTGGCATGAACTTGACAGATAATTTATTAGCTTATATTGAAAGAAAGTTATTTACTCTTAATACTGGACATGCATTGACTGCATATCTTGGATATTTAAAAGGATATAAAACTATAGAAGAAAGTATCAATGATGAAAAAATTAGAATGATAGTAGAAGGTGCAATGACTGAAAGTGGTGAAGGATTAATCAATAAGTATGGGTTTGATCCAGAAAAACATCATAATTATATACAAAAAATACTTAATAGATTTAAAAATCCACATCTAAAAGATGATGTTTCTAGAGTTGCGAGAGAACCATTAAGAAAACTAGGAAAAAATGATAGATTAATCAAACCTTTAGTAACAGCTAGACAATATGGAGCAGAAACACCTAACTTAATTTTAGGTATCTGTGCAGTACTAAGTTACCAGAATACTAGCGATAATCAAAGTATTAAACTTAGACAAATGATAGAAAAACTTGGTATTGAAAGAACATTACAAGAGATATCAGAGATTTCACCAGAAGATAACATATTAAATGATGTTGTTGAAAGATATACTAAATTTGCAGTATAAACTGATATATGTTAAATGATTGCTCTGTTTTAGAATATTGTTGATAATGAATTAGATTATAGGAGTTGCAAAAATAACTCCTATAATCTAATTTTTTTATTTTAAGAATATTGATTAAGTTCTTTTTATAACTTTTTAATGTTAGTTTAGTAGAGTAATATACTATATAAAACTAGGTTTTCTTGTTTTATAATCTGCAGTTTTTACATCACAATAAACAACATTACTTTGAACGATAAGGTTTTTAATCTTTACAATATCTTTATCATTTTTGTAGTATTGTAACCACTTAAACCAATAAATATAATTATTAAGATATTTGGTAGCAACTCCGTGAAATTTATATATCCATTTTTTAAATTTACTACGTAAAGAACTAATATGCTGAATATGGTAAATTCCTTCTTTGTGGTAACCTCCTTTTATAGGTTTGTATCCTAAAGAAAGATCTATTGCAAAATGGTTATACCTTTTATCACTATCAGTACAAAGGATAGAATTATTTGTAATACGTCCGGTATAGAGTCTTTTTAATTCTTGATGTGTCATTTTACCTTTGCATAATAACTCCATAATTATATTGCCTTGTCTATCCATTGCAGTAGCAACACATATATGATCTTTTGAAATCCCTTTATTTTTAAGATCTTCACCTCTTTTATGAGCATTCCTTGGCAACTTAAAGTTTTTGCTATTCTTATGATTACCTTTAAAAGATTCGGTGAGGAAGATCTCATCAGCTTCAACTATACCTTTAACAGAACCTATCCCAATGAATAGTCTTATTGCATCCAGAAGTTTGTGTCTCCAAAAGAAACTTGTTGCAATATTAATTCCTACAATTTCAGCACATTTTCTAATAGAGTATCCGTTAATCATACATTTAGCATATTCTAACCATTTGTCTAGGGGTTTTTTACTCATGTAAATTGCAGAATGTGTGAAATCATTAAAAGTCTTACCACAAGACTTACATATATACCTTTGTTTACCGTTATATTTACCATTTTTTGATATAGTATTCGAATTACAATGTGGGCATATTTTGCCCCTTGAAAATCTGCTCTCCATTACTTCTTCAGTAATTTGATCTGCTCGTTTATCTAGTGTAAGGATTTCTTCCAAGTAACACATTAATTGGTCTTGTTCCTGTGATGATAGTTTTTCAATGTATGATATCAAAGATTTTATTTGTGGCATAACAATTCCCCCAGACTAATGCTTTGAGTTTATTATACCTGAATAATACAAATAAAACAATAATCAACATTTATTTAAAACATAGCCTAAAAACAAATTCTTAAAATTGCATAAGTCAAAAAGCTGTTTATCATCATATACTAATATCGATATTGCTATATTGATCAGGTGATTGTCATTAAACTGTATGCAGGCTTAAATATAAAAGAACTGGAATTATTAGGGCGTGGAACACAAGGTAAAGTATACAGAATTGACTCACAAAGGTGTATTAAAATTTTCAAAAGAAAACAAGTATGTAAAGATGAGTTAGAAACGCTAGTTATGGCACAAAAAGACTCACATTTTCCCAGACTTTATGCATATGGTAAAAACTATATTATAAGAGAGTGTATAAACGGTATTGAACTTGACAAATACTTATCAGTACACACTCTTACATCAAGTGTTTCAAGTAAAATTGTTGAATTGTATGAGGCTATGATGGGGGTGGGTTATAACAGATTGGATGCAGCATTATTTCATATTTTTATAACACCATCAGGTGATATTAAGCTTATTGATACCGCTAGAGCTATGAAGAAAAGAACCATATATCCATACTTAATTATTAAAGGATTAGAAGAGCTTGGGTACAAAAAACAATTTCTAAATTTTATTAAGGCTATAAGACCCGAACTTTATACTAAATGGTTACAATATTCTAATTAAATTATTAGAAGATAGGTGTTTAACATGTTAACTAAAGGAGATTTTCATATCCATTCAACTGCATCTGATGGCGAACTTAGCCCTGAGGAGATAATTGTAACGGCAAAAAGAAGAGGAGTTGACACAATAGCAATTACTGATCACAATACAACCGATGGAATAAAAGAGGCTGCTGAAGCAGGTAAACAACATGGTGTATCAGTAATTCCGGCAGTTGAAATATCAACTAGGTATAACCATGAAAGTATTCATCTATTAGGATATTTTAAGAATGCATCGTATAATGACAGTACTTTTCAGGAAGTACTTAAACTTATAAGAACTCACAAAGTTAAAAAAGCAAGAGATATCTTAGGTAGTTTTATGCCTAAAGAGTCCTCTGAAGATGGTCTTTCTGTTTTTGAAGGAATATATCTACTGAAAACATTTGGAGGAGCTGTAGTATTAGCACACCCTGTACGTATAAACAAAAAATATCTTGCCGAAATTCTAAATATGCCCTTTGATGGACTAGAAGCAAAATATTGCCATAATATCTATTACAAAACATTGTATTTTGTTAGTACAGCATTAGCACGGTTTTCCTTTTACACAGGAGGCTCGGACTTCCACACAAACAAAAGAAAAGATACTAAGCATTGCCTTATTGGAGATACCTACCTTAATTCTGAAGAGATTAAAATGTTTTTAAGAAAATCAGGAGCTGCTCTCTTAAGCTAACACATATGTATAAGCTATAGGGTATTATTGAAATATTTCTTTTGGGAGTGAGAAAAAATGAGATTCATAGTTTTAGGTGACTCAAAAGGTAAAGAGAATGGTATAAATGAAAAAATAATAAAAGCAATCAGGAGTGAAACATGTAAATTAAATCCTAAACCTCAATTTATTGTAATGTGTGGAGATACTGTAGCTGGCAGCAGTAAAGAGGAAATATTAGCTATTCAGCTGAAAAACCTAAGGAATCTACTAGAAAAATATCATCCAAACAACCCCTTAATCCCTGTGGTAAGTAACCATGAAGTTAATATTGAGCCAACAGATGACAGATTTGAAAAAATCTTCAGCTAGGTTTACAGTGACTTAATCCCTGGCAACTCTCTCAAAGGTTATAATAAAACAGTATATTATATGGAGATTGCATTAAAGTGTCTGCAATCAGCTCAAAGGGGAAAAAGATAGATGAATTCAAAATAGATAAACCTACCGATACCAATTAGATTTGCGATAGGTTTACTTTCTCTATGATCCATATTTTTTTATTACTGCACACTTCAAATGTGAAGATTACTTAAAACAGCACTTGTTATTCTAATCATACAAGCTCCTCTTATATAATGAATAATAATGCAGAGATTCTAGCGGTATATTCCACAGTACCTACAATTTTTTTATTTAAAACTAAATGTATTCAAAATAGTAGTAGATTTACCTATGTAATCCACCATTGATATTAATTAATTACACATTCTCAGTATAGGTGAGAATGTGTGTTTTTTTATTTGTAACAAAGTAAAGGGCGCAAAATGATAGCAAATAGCTTTACATCTAATGCTTTTCCTAGGGTCATTAATTTAATCTGAATTTATACATAATGAATTTTATACATCAATATAGTGAAGACCAAAACTAGAAATTGTAGCTAAACTAGATAGAAAATGCTTTACTTATAAGTTATAATAAAACTGCTAGTTGAATAATAAAATATAGGTGCTAATTTCAATGATTAGTTAAAAGGGAAGCAGGTGAAAATCCTGCACGGTCCCGCCGCTGTGTAAGGGAAGTTTATATAGTTATATACCACTGGGAAACTGGGAAGGTTTATATAGACTATGATCCTTGAGTCAGAAGACCTGCCTGTATTTTACACCATTAACTCTACGGAAGATGGGGAGGTGTTCTTATGTGGTTAAAGATACTAATTATTTATTTTATTAGTGTATTTAATACGTTTTAGGACATCCTTTTAACATTGTAGTTAAAAGGATGTTTAAATTTAGGAGGGTTTTTCATGAAAAGAATATTTTTTTATTATCTATTTATAATTCTTATTTTTTTTCCAGTGAATGCGTATGCAATGCATATCTCAGAAGGTTTTTTGCCAGTTAAATATTGTGTTTTTTATTTTTTACTCTGCATGCCTTTTATTTATAAGGGTATTAAAGATATAAGAATAAAAACTAATAAGAATAAAGATTTAAAAATGCTTTTAGGATTAGTTACAGCATTTTGCTTTGTATTATCAGCACTTAAGCTTCCTTCAATTACAGGTAGCTCCTCTCATCCTACAGGAGTAGGATTTGGAGCAATTCTTTTTGGCCCTTTTGTAATGTCTGTTATAGGAATGATAGTTTTAATATTTCAAGCAATTTTCTTAGCCCATGGAGGTATAACTACTCTTGGAGCAAATACTTTTTCTATGGGAATAGTGGGTCCTATAGTTGCATATATGATTTATGAACTTCTTAAGAATAGAAATAAGAAAACTGCCATTTTCTTAGCAGCAATGATTGGAAATCTAACAACTTATATGATAACTTCAGTGCAACTTGCAATTGCTTTTCCATCAAAAGATGGAGGTGTTATAGTTTCTTTCTTAAAATTTATGGGTATCTTTGCAATCACTCAAATACCTCTTGCAGCAATTGAAGGTGTGGTTACAGTGATTATATTTGATTTTATAAGAAAGCATGCAGTAAATGAAATTACGGAATTGGAGAATATTAAATAATGAAGAGAAAACATTGTGGATTAATTATTTTATGTATTCTATTAGTTGTTACAGGGTTAGTCTTAGGATCTGATAAGGGTTTTAGTGGTACTGATGATAGGGCAGAGCAAGCAATAAATGAGATAAATTCAAATTATAAACCATGGTTTAATAGTATGTGGGAGCCACCTTCAAGTGAGATAGAGAGTTTACTATTTTCCTTACAGGCAGCTTTAGGTGCTGGTTTTATAGGCTACTATATAGGCAAAAAAGAAAAATGTTCAAAATAATATTATTGTACTCAAAGATAAGTAAATTTTCACATATAAATCCTATAGAAAAATTAGTATTTTGCATATGTTGCCTTATTATCAACAGTTTTTCTAAGAATGTAACTGTTCCTATTATAAATATAATTGTTTTTATTGTACTAAATATTATTGCTAGAAATCCATTGAAGTATTTAGTTAAATTAACCCTCGGAATGTTTATATTTTCAGTATTTTCTTCAATTACACTTGTTTTTGATTATGGAATAAATTTTTCAATGTTATTGATAGTAAAAACAATCTCATCAACCTTATGTTTGCTTTTTCTAAGTTTTACAACACCATTAGATGATATTTTATACTATTTGTATAAAATTAACATTGCACGAGATGTTTGTGATATTATTAAAAGTACTGAGAAGTTTTTGATATTAATTGAGGATGAATACTACATACTTTATAATTCAATTAAATCAAGAGGTGGATTTGAAACAAAGTTTTTGATTATTAAGAATACTGCTAGGTTAGCAGCATTACTTTTAGTGAATTCAATGAAGAGGTGGAGTTATATAAAAGATGCTCTTAATAGCAGATGCTATAATGGGTACATGCCTTATATAAGGAGTCATTCGAATTTAAATTATGGCAGGTTTACTGGAATGGTAACGTATATTGTCTGTATGGTTATAATAATTTTAAAATAACTTGAAAAATGCTTAATTAAAATTTACTCTCTAGATTTTAATTTATTGTACTAAATCCTCAAGTGGGAGATGAGCAAATGTATAGAAGACTTACATATTTTTTTATTTTAATTACAGCTATTTGTTTTTTGTCAGGATGTTCAATTGGGAAATTTGATAAGGAAATTGACAAAAAAAATAATAAAATAAAGGAAGAAATTGATCCTTTAAAAGAGCAGATTAAGGAAATGACCTTAGATGAAAAGATTGGTCAAATGCTTATAGTCGGATTTGAGGGATATGATGTTAATGAGAATACAAGAAAACTTATTGAGAACTATTTTATAGGAGGGGTAATTTTATATGATAATAATATAAAGAACTCATCCCAACTTTTAGATCTAATTAATTCATTAAAAACAACAAACTTAAAGAATAAGACTCCATTATTTATATCGGTTGATGAAGAAGGCGGAAGAGTAACTAGAATTCCAAAAGAATTTAAAAAGCTTCCTTCAAATAAACTTATAGGAAGTATAAATAATAAAGATTTTTCGTATAGTATTGGCAGTATAATTGGTGAAGAACTAAAATCCTTTGGGTACAATATGGATTTTGCACCTGTTTTAGATATTAATAGTAACCCTAAAAACCCCGTAATTGGAGACAGGTCTTTTGGGGCTAATGAAAAAGTTATAAGTGAATTAGGCGTTCAAACAATGAAAGGAATTCAATCACAAGGGGTAATTCCGGTAGTGAAACACTTTCCAGGTCATGGAGATACATCTGTAGATTCTCATTTAGGGTTACCTGTAGTTAATAATGATTTAAATCGTCTAAAAACTTTTGAACTTGTTCCTTTCAAAGAAGTAATAAATAATGATGCAGATGTAGTGATGATAGCCCACGTTCTTTTACCTAAAATAGATCAAAATAATCCATCTTCATTATCAAAGACTATCATTTCGGATATTTTAAGAAATCAATTAGATTTTAATGGCGTTGTAGTTACAGATGATATGACTATGGGGGCTATAGCCAAGAATTATAATATAGGAGATGCTGTAGTGAAGTCTGTAAATGCTGGTAGTGATATTATCTTGGTGGCTCACGGATACGATACTGAGGTAGCTGTTATAAATGCTTTGAAGAAAGCGGTAGAAGATAAAACTATATCAAAAGAAAGAATAGATGAAAGTGTATATAGAATATTAAAACTTAAGTCAAAATATAATCTAAATAATGATTTAATAAAATCATTTGATGTGGATAAAATCAATAATAGAATTAGAAGTACTTTAAATATTTATTTAAATAATAGATAAACTAATAATTTTATACAAAATATTTTATACAAAATATTTTATAAATTAGAAAGAGTTCTATAGTCCTTATATGAGGAATATGGAACTTTTTTAATTTGTTTTTTTAAATATAATAAATGTCATTATTAATTATATATGTCGTGTTTATCTATAATTTTAACTATGAAAAATATGAATAATATTCCATAATTAGCGTAATAATATTGAAGGTAAATTTAGAGTTAAGTACTTTTAGTAAGTTATATCCTAGTTCGATGAATTCTATGTATTAAAAGGAATTGATAGAAAAGTATAAAAATTCAAAATTTTACATATTAAATTAAAGGGAAAAACAGATTTACGTCAAATATATAAAACTAAGGTTTTTTTAGAAAGCTTTCTTATAAATAAAAGTTATTTTTTTCACAAGTTGAGTATTATTATATTAATATAATTTATTAAATAGTTTTACTTCACTAACGTAAAAGGAGAGGATAGTATATGTGTTGTTCTAATGAATGTATTGAAAAAAAATACAAAGAATTAGAAGAATTTATTAATGCACAAGTTAATAAAGAATCAGAACTAATTGCAATCTTGCATAGGGCTCAAGAGATATTTGGATATTTACCTAAAGAAGTTCAAGTATTTGTGGCAAAAAAACTTAATATACCATTTTCAAAAGTATATGGTGTGGTCACCTTTTATTCTTATTTTTCCACTACTGCAAAAGGAAAATATATAATAAATGTTTGTACTGGTACTGCCTGTTTTGTTAGAGGTGCAGGAGATATATTAGAAGAATTTGAAAAGAAGCTTGGTATAAAAGAAGGACAAACTACTCATGATGGAAAATTTACTATAGATACTTTAAGATGTGTTGGAGCTTGTGGACTTGCACCTGTAGTGTTAGTTAATGGAAAGGTTTACGGGCACTTTACTAAAAATGAAATTGATAAATTAATAAAAGAATATAGTGAATAAGTGGAGGAATCTTATGGAAAAGATAAAGTCCTTTGATGAGTTAAAACACTGCCATGAAAAGTTTAAAAAACTTTTGAGTTTAAGAACAACACAGAATATAGATTTAATTAATGAGATTAAGGATAGAAAAAGAAATTTATTAGTTTGTGGAGGAACAGGATGTAAATCTTCTTTATCAGATGAAATAATTTCAAATCTTAAATTAGAGATAGAAAAGGCAAATTTACAAGATAATGTTTCTGTTGAAATGACAGGTTGTTTTGGATTTTGTGAAAAAGGACCTATAGTTAAGATATTACCTGATAATACTTTTTATATTCATGTGAAACCTGAAGATGCTCAAGAAATAGTAAGTCAGCATTTAATTAATGGTACCTTAGTTGATAGATTATTGTATGAAGAGCCAACAATAAAGCAAAAGGTTGAAAAACAAGATGATATGGCTTTCTATAAAAAACAAAAAAGAATTGCACTAAGAAATTGTGGGATTATTAATCCGGAAAATATAGAAGAGTATATAGGCGCAGAAGGATATTTAGCGCTAGGAAAAGTACTTACAGAAATGTCTCCAGAGGGTGTAATAGAAGAAGTTATAGAATCTGGTCTAAGAGGTAGAGGGGGTGGAGGATTCCCTACAGGAAAAAAATGGGCATTTACTAGGGGGTTTGAGAGTGATGAAAAATATATAATTTGTAATGCCGATGAAGGTGATCCAGGAGCATTTATGGATCGTTCTTTGTTAGAGGGAGATCCTAATAATATATTAGAGGCAATAACTATAGCTGGATATGCCATTGGTGCTAATAAGGGATATATTTATATAAGGGCAGAGTATCCTCTTGCTGTAAACAGATTAAGAATAGCTATTGATCAAGCAAGACAATTGGGACTTTTAGGAGAGAATATTTTAGGTACAGATTTTAGTTTTGATGTAGAGATAAAATATGGAGCTGGAGCATTTGTTTGCGGAGAAGAAACTGCATTAATGCATTCTATTGAAGGATCTAGAGGAGAGCCTACAACTAAGCCACCTTTTCCAGCAGAGAGAGGATTATTTGGAAAATCTACTTGTGTAAATAACGTAGAAACTTTTGCTAATATTCCAGTAATAATAAATAGGGGAGCTACTTGGTTTAATTCTATTGGAACAAACACATCAAAAGGAACTAAGGTTTTTGCTCTTGCAGGAAAAATAAATAATGTTGGTCTTGTAGAAGTGCCTATGGGAATATCCTTAAGGGAGATAATCTATGAAATAGGTGGAGGAATAAAAAATAATAGGGAGTTTAAGGCAGTACAGACAGGAGGACCTTCAGGAGGGTGCATTCCAGCTATGCTATTAGATTTGCCAATTGATTATGAATCTTTAAATGCTATTGGATCAATGATGGGTTCTGGTGGAATGATTGTTATGGATGAAGATAACTGTATGGTTGATATTGCCAAATTTTATTTGGAATTCATAGTAGATGAATCCTGTGGCAAGTGTACTCCTTGTAGAGTTGGAAACAAACGTTTACTTGAAATTCTTGAAAAAATTGTTCAAGGAAAAGGAACTGAAGGAGATTTAAAGAAGCTAAGAGAACTTTCTAAAGTTATAAAAGATACATCACTTTGTGGATTAGGTCAAACTGCTCCTAACCCTGTATTAAGTACAATGACATATTTTATGGATGAGTTTGAGGCGCATGTTAGTGAAAAAAGATGCCCAGCAGGTAATTGTAAGAAATTGTTAAGATATGAAATTACGAATAAGTGTATAGGATGTACTAAATGTAGTAGGATTTGTCCTGTAAGTTGTATTTCAGGAAAAATAAAATTCAAGCATGAAATAAATGAAGAAAAATGCATTAAATGTGGAAGCTGTTACGAAGCATGCCCAGTTAAAGCTATTGTGCACAAATAAGCGGGGAGGGGTATAAAATGAGTTTAGTTACATTAACTATAAATGGAAGAACAATTGAAGTTAATGAGGGGGTTACTATACTAGAGGCAGCAAAAAAACTTAATATAGAGATTCCAACTTTATGTTACTTAAAGCTTCAAGATGGAAAGCATGTAAGTTGTACCTCCTCATGCAGAGTGTGCGTGGTAGAAGTAGAAGGAAGAAAGAATTTAGCAGCATCATGTTCTACACCAGTAGCACCATATATGGTGGTCAAGACAAACACTCAAAGAGTAGCTAATGCTAGAAAAACTATTGTTGAATTACTTTTATCAGATCACCCTCAAGATTGTTTAAAGTGCCAAAAGAATCTAAAGTGTGAGCTTCAAAAAGTAGCTGCAGATTTAGGAATTAGAGAAATAAGATATGAAGGAGAGATGTCTACAACTCCTACGGATTATTCCTCAGTAGCTATAACTAGAGATGTAGATAAGTGTATATTATGTAGAAGATGTGTAAGTGTATGTAATGAGATTCAAACTGTAAATGTTTTATGTCCTGCATCAAGAGGTTTTGATACTATAATGTCTACTGCGTTTTTAGATCCCTTAGCTGAAACTAACTGTTCCTACTGTGGTCAATGCGTGGCAGTTTGTCCTACTGGAGCTCTAAGAGAGGCGAATGATGAGGATAGAGTATGGGATGCCTTAGAAGATGAATCTAAGGTGGTGGTTATACAAACAGCTCCAGCTATAAGAGCAGCCTTAGGAGAACAGTTTGGATTATCACCTGGAACAAATGTAACAGGTAAGATGGTAGCTGCACTAAGGGCACTAGGATTCAATAAGGTTTATGATACGGATTTTGCAGCAGACTTAACTATTATGGAAGAGGCAACAGAACTTATAGAAAGAATAAAGAAGAATGAAAATTTACCTCTACTTACAAGTTGTTGTCCGGGATGGATTAAATTCTTAGAACATAATTATCATGATTTGCTTCATTTGCCTTCGAGCTGTAAGTCACCTCAACAGATGTTTGGTGCAATAGCTAAGAATTACCTAGCAGAAAAAATGGAAGTAGATCCTAAAAATATGGTGGTAGTCTCCGTAATGCCTTGTACTGCTAAGAAGTTTGAAGCTAGTAGAGAAGAGATGGAAGTTAAGGGTATAAGAGACGTAGATATAGTTATAACTACCAGGGAATTAAGTAGTATGATAAAAAGTGCAGGGCTAGATTTAAAAGATTTTGATAATGAAGAGTTTGATAATCCTCTGGGAGAATCTACTGGAGCAGGAGTTATTTTTGGAGCTACAGGAGGTGTTATGGAGGCAGCTTTAAGAACTGCTTATGAATGGGTTACGGGAGAAACTTTAAGTAAAGTGGATTTTGAGCCTGTTAGAGGATTAGAAGGAATAAAATCATCTACAGTAAAAATTGGTGATATAAATTTAAAAGTAGCAGTTGTAAGTAGCTTAGGAAATGCTAGAAAGCTTATGGAAGATATAAGGAATAGCAACTGTGAGTATTCAATAATTGAAATAATGGCATGTCCATTTGGATGTATTGGTGGAGGAGGTCAACCTTTCATTCGAGGGGATAAGGAGATTTTAGCAAAAAGGACAGAGATTCTATATGATGCAGATAAGAATAAGACAATAAGAAAATCCCATGAAAATCCCATGATTAAGAAGTTGTATGATGAATTCTTAGTAGAGACTAATAGTGAAAAAGCTCATGAACTATTGCATACTCATTATGAGCCACGATAGAAAGATTTATATACCATATTTTTAAAAAGGTGTGCTATTTTAGGTACACCTTTTACTTTACATTGGTATTAGTTACAGTTAATAATACATAAAAAAAATATAGTAAGGTAAATTAAATAGTGTTTTATTATACAAAAATTATATTAGAAATGATTATACTACTAATGAAAAGGAGAAGTCGATATGTTTAAAACAAAATATTTACTAACAGTTTTTTGTGTTGTTATTGCACTATTTATAACAGCGTGCACAGCTTCAACAAAGGAAGAAGTTAGACCTTCTAAACCACCTGGAAATCGTGCTGAAGTACCAAGTAAAAATGCGTACTATTTTACAGCAAATGAAGGAGGTAGCATTTCAAAGATTGATGCTGCTACAAATCAATTAGTTAGTACACAATCAGTAGAGGGTAGTGTGCATAATGTGCAAGTTTCACCAGATGGCAAAATAATAGGGGTTACAGTAATTCCTAAGGCAGAAATTAAAACCATGAATGAAGAAAAGAAAATAAAAGGATTTGCAATTTTCTATGATATTGAAACAGATAAGCTTATCAAGAAAGTTGATGTAGGAAATAATCCTTCTCATATCGTATTTACAGCAGACGGAAAGTATATTTTGGTTTCAAATAATGGAGATAATAATGTATCAGTTATAGATACTAAAACTTATGAAATTATTAAGACTATATCTACTGGAAGTGGGCCCCATGGTTTTCGTATTTCTAATTATAGTAAGTTTGCTTATGTTGCTAATATGAAAGAAGATACAGTAAGTGTGTTGGATTTAACTAATTTTGTAGAGGTTAAAAAAATAAAAGTTGGCAAAGCTCCAATGACTACCGCAGTAACTAGTGATGGGAACACAATGGTTGTTTCACTAAATGGAGAGGACTCAGTAGCTATTGTAGATATAAAAACAGATAAAATTGAAAAAATACCAGTAGGGAAGGGGCCAGTACAAGTTTTTATTCAAAGTGATGATAGGTATGCTTTTGTAGCAAATCAAGGAACAGAAAAAAATCCCTCAGATACAATTTCAAAAATTAATTTAACTACCAAAAAGGTTTCCACAACAATTCCAACAGGTAAGGGTGCTCATGGGGTAGTAACGAGCAATGATAATAAGTATGTCTATGTAACTAATATGTATGATGATACTGTTAGTGTCATTAATAATGATATGAATAGTGTATTAGCAACAGTTAAGGTTGGTAATACTCCGAACGGTATTAGCTATAAACCCTGAGGAAGTGGTAAGTTATTTTGAATAATTTCTTGATTAGGAGAGATTACCTAAGAATCACGCCAATGTAGTGGTATGAGGTTTAAGTATTATACGTACTATTACGAATAAAAAAACTGAAAATACTTTTAAGGTTTGCATTGACAAAAAATAAAGAGATGCATATAATAGATATATAAAGCAAAGGCGCTTTCGCTGATAACAGTGAAAGCGCCTTTTTTATTAGTATAAACCTTTGGCCAAGGTCTTTTAGTAAATGAGTATGTTATCTTAATTTTAATATTCAGTTTATTGGTAATATTCGAAATATTTTTTTCTTTTAATTTTGTATATTTTAATGACTTTAAAGGAGGTATATGTATATGCAAACATCAGATATCGTATTTATGATTTTTTCAACAGCATTAGTTATGTTAATGACGCCTGGTTTGGCTTTGTTTTACGGAGGAATGGTAACTAAGAATAACATTTTAAATACAAAAATGCATAGTTATGTCGCAATCATATTAATTTCATTACAATGGATATTATTTGGATATAGTTTAGCATTTGGAACTGATCATGGTGGATTAATCGGTGGATTAAACTGGGTAGGACTAAATGGAGTAGGTTTTGAACCAAATGCTGATTATTCAGCAACTATACCACATCAATTATTCATGTTATTCCAATTAATGTTCGCAATTATAACTCCAGCTCTTATTTCAGGAGCTTTTGCTGAGAGAATGAAGTTTAAGGTATTTGTAATATTCATGTTATTGTGGGCAACATTTGTTTACGATCCATTAGCGCACTGGGTATGGGGTGTTGGAGGTTGGATAAGAACTCTTGGAGCATTAGACTTTGCAGGTGGTAATGTAGTTCATATAAGTTCAGGGGTTTCAGGTTTAGTTGGAGCACTTATGTTAGGTAAGAGAATAAAGAAGGAAGAAGCAGGTCCGCATCACATTCCATTAACAGTACTTGGAGCAGGACTATTATGGTTTGGTTGGTTTGGATTTAATGCAGGAAGTGCATTAGGAGTTAATGGTGAAGCAGGAAAGGTTGCAGTCAACGCTTTCTTAACAACCAATACTTCAGCAGCAGCAGCAGCTTTAGGCTGGATTATTTCAGAAGGTTTATACGCAAAGAGAGTGACAGTGATGGGAGCAGTAAGTGGAGCAGTAGCAGGTTTAGTTTCTATAACACCTGGAGCTGGATATGTAACTCCAATGGCTTCAATAATCATAGGCTTAATTGGGGGAGTTATATGCTACTTTGCTGTAGCAGTACTTAAAGAAAAATTAGGTTATGATGATGCATTGGATGCTTTTGGATGTCATGGTATTGGAGGTACTTGGGGAGCAATTGCAACAGGAATATTTGCTACTAAGAGTATAAATTCAGCTGGTGCAGATGGTGTTCTAGCTGGAGGAAACTGGGCACTTCTAGGTTCTCAGATAATATCAGTAGTAGCTACTTATGCCTTTGCAGCAGCAGGTACATTCGTAATATTAAAGGGAATATCATTCTTTACAAGTATTAGAGTTGAAGAAGAAGAAGAAAAAATGGGCTTAGACTTAGCAGTACATGGTGAAAAAGCCTATGGAAAGACCTTTAGGGAACAAACATTATAAGACTCACGTAAATATTGTAAACCTCACTTTTTCCTTTCATATATATTTTTAAAGCTGTGGTGTAACTACCACAGCTTTTGCTTTATTTAATATGCATAACATGATTAAAATATTTAATAAGTTTCTGAAAAAATTAAAGTATTTTTTAAAATTTCCTTGAAAAAGGTAAAAAAAAAGTAGTACAATAAATATGGAATTAGTGGAATTAATTTGAAAAAAAGGACAAGAGTATTAAGGGGAGCGTGGTGCGACAGGTTGTTTTATGGTCATATTAGGGTGAAAGTTTTAGAAGTCATTTCTATCGTTATATATAAACAAATTTATAGAATAGATAAACATGAGGAAAGATAAATTAATAGAGGAATTAAGAGGAGGATTTATATGAGATTATTCATAGATACAGCAAACGTAAATGAGATTAAAGAGTTGAATGAAATGGGAGTAATATGTGGTGTTACTACAAATCCATCTCTTATTGCAAAGGAAGGAAAAGATTTTGTTGAAACAATTAAGACTATAGCATCAATTGTTGACGGCCCTATAAGTGGAGAAGTAATGAGTGATGATGCTAAGGGAATGATAAAAGAAGGAAGAGAAATTGCAGCTATTCATAAGAACATGGTAGTTAAGATACCAATGACTGCAGAAGGATTGAAGGCTGTTAATGTTCTTGCAAAGGAAGGGATAAAAACAAATGTTACATTAGTGTTTTCAACAGGTCAAGCTTTACTTGCAGCGAATGCTGGAGCAACTTTTGTAAGTCCATTTCTAGGAAGGTTAGACGATATATCTACAGATGGAATAAATTTAATAAAAGAGATATCAAATATATTTAGGGTTCATAATATAAAGACGGAGATAATTTCTGCAAGTGTAAGACATCCAATTCATGCTCTTCAAGCAGCAGAAGCAGGATCACATATAGCAACAGTTCCATATAAAGTTGTAATGCAAATGTTGAAGCATCCATTAACAGATCAAGGTATAGAAAGATTTAAAAAAGATTGGGAAGAAGCTTTTAATAAATAAAAAAAATTTATTTATGTATATAAATATGAAAATTTATCCATACTAAATCCATAATATTCCTATAAGTATGGAGTGATAGCATGGAATTGTTAAAGTATATTTTTAGTAGAAAATATAGAAAAAAATTTTCTGAAAAAATTTCACCAAATATAAGCTTTGAATTAGAAGCAGAAGAGAAGGCATTTTTAGAACAAAATGCTCCACCAAAAGATATTAAAGAAAATGCTCATTAAAGGTAGTTTCTGAGCAGTCTTTAATAAAAATAAACAACTGTAATTCTCAACCAATTAAGTTATGAAGTTGTTTACCTAAATACAGCTCAAACTATAATATTATATTTAGTTGTTTTATAAAAAGCGGCACTTTGCTGCTTTTTTTGTCTTGTGTTTCTGTAAATTAAATTGCTAAGAAATAATATAGTTTTTAATATATAATTTATAGTAAAGATAAGTAAATTCATAGTAGAACTTATTTATTTTTATATAGAAGAGTGGAGGGTGTGTAATGGATAAAAGTGAAATTAGAAATATAGTTATAGCAAAAAGGAAAGAACTATCAAAAGTAGCTAAAGATAATTTTGATAATATTATAAGTAGAAAATTTTTAAATAGTGAGATTTATAAGCAGTGTAAGACTATATTTATTTATATTAGTATGAATGAAGAAATTGATACTAAAACTATAATATTAAAAGCATTAGAAGAAGGAAAAAGGGTTTGTGTTCCTAAAATAGATATCAAAAACAGAGTTATGAAGGCTGTTGAAATAAAAAATTTGAGCCAAATGGTAGAGACACCTCCTTTTGGAATTTTGGAACCACCTACTTTTGATTTGAAGCTAGATATTGACGAAATAGAGTTAATAGTTGTGCCAGGTCTTGCTTTTGATAAAAATGGAGGAAGAGTTGGGTATGGTGGAGGATATTACGATAAGTTCCTTTTTCAACCTCATAAATCAAAAAAGATAGTACTTGCATATGATTTTCAGGTTTTTGAAAGTGTACCAGTGGAAAAACATGATGTGAGGGTAGACTACGTTATTACAGAAAAACAGGCAATTAATTGTAAAGAGTAGCAAAAAAAACAGTTTGTAGAAACCTTAATAACAAACTGTTTTTTATTTTTTATAATTTAATTAACGGATTTCACTTTCTGAAATGATAACAAACAACCTCAGTATGAAATATTTTTTTATGAGCCATACATTCAGTTAGAAATCGTATATCTATATCTGAATAAATAAAATGTATCAGGGGAATATATTTTTGTGTTTATTTTTAAATAAGATACAGGAGGAATTGGTATGGATGAAAAAAATAAAAAGGTTTTAGAAGGGTATTTAGAAAAAAAAGCTGAAGTAGAAATTGGGGCGGAATTGGGAAATCTTAGAAATCAACTTAGTGCTATGGAAAACTCACTTAACCAACTTAAATTAACTCCAGTATCTCCATCAGGTCAAGGTCAAGGCATGCAACAAGCTCAGTCTCAACAAAGTCAACAAACTGCACAACAACTTCTACAACAAATAGAAAACTTTAGACAACAAGCGCAACAACAACAACAACAAGCACAACAACAGTTACAGCAATCTGTCCAACAAGCAATAAATGTGTTAAGTCAAGCTAACCAACAAATAATATCACATCAAGTTCTTAATCAAATGAACCAAATCATAGATCAGGCTCAGCAACAATTACATCAAATGGGCCAACAAGGACAGCAAGGTCAAATGGGCCAACAAAGCCAAATGGGTCAACAAGGTCAAATGGGTCAACAAGGTCAAATGGGTCAACAAGGTCAAATGGGTCAACAAGGACAGCAAATGGGTGGTCAACAAGGTCAAATGGGTGGTCAACAAGGTCAAATGGGTGGTCAACAAGGACAGCAAATGGGTGGTCAACAAGGACAGCAAATGGGTGGTCAACAAGGACAGCAAATGGCTGGTCAACAAGGTCAAATGGGTGGTCAACAAGGCCAAATGGGTGGTCAAAAGACACCAAGAACAACTTGGTAGTGATTCACAAAGAAGTTCATTTAGATAGAGAAGATAATTATACTAGGCAACTTAACTTATAAAATTTATTAGATTTGAATATTAAGGTAAGTAGTTTATTTTTATGAATACAGATAAAAGCAGTGAGATAGAACTCACTGCTTTTACTATTTTTCTTTATCTTCAATTTCTCTAACTATTCTATCTACAAATGTATTTAGACTTACTGAACCTTCGTCTCCGTTCTTTCTGCTTCTTATTGAAACAGCATTATTTTCAGCTTCTTTTTCTCCGACGATTAGAATATAAGGAACTTTTTCAAGAGTTGCTTCTCTTATCTTATATCCTATCTTCTCACCTCTGTAGTCACCTTCAACTCTTACTCCTTTATTTCTAAGTGTCTTAACTACACTTTCAGCATAGTCGTTGAACTTATCTGATATTGGAAGAACTTTAACTTGAGTTGGTGAAAGCCATGTAGGAAATGCACCAGCATATTTTTCTATAATCATAGCTAATGTTCTTTCATAGCATCCTATAGAGCTTCTATGAATTATATAAGGAAGCTTTTTATTGCCATCTTTATCTATATAAGTCATATTAAATCTTTCAGCAAGAGCAAAGTCTATTTGAACAGTAATTATTGTATCTTCTTTACCATGAACATTTTTTAATTGGATATCAAGCTTTGGACCGTAGAAAGCAGCTTCTCCTTCAACTTCAACATAGTCAATTGCAAGATGATCAAGGATTTGTTTCATTATAGTTTGAGTTTCTTCCCAAGCTTTAGGATTATTTATATACTTATGAGTATCATTTGGATCCCATTTAGAGAATCTGTAAGTAATATCATTTTCTATTCCTAAAGTAGTCATGACATACTTAATTAAATCAACAACTTCCTTAAATTCTTCTTCTAATTGTTCTGGTGTACAAATTAAGTGACCATCTGATAAAGTAAATTGTCTTACTCTTATAAGTCCGTGCATTTCTCCAGATGATTCTTTTCTAAATAGAGTAGATGTTTCAGCATATCTTATTGGAAGATCTCTGTAGCTATGTTGTTCACTGTTATATATTGCAAATTGGAATGGACAAGTCATAGGTCTTAGAGCTAAAACTTCATCATCTTTCTCTTCATCTCCTAGGACAAACATACCATCCTTATAGTGCTGCCAATGACCAGAAATTTTGTATAAGTCACTTTTGGCCATGTAAGGAGTTTTAGTTAGTACATAACCTCTGTTTTCTTCCTCATCTTCTATCCATCTTTGAAGAACTTGAACTACTTTAGCGCCCTTTGGCATTAATAATGGAAGACCTTGCCCTACATTTTCGTCAGTTGTGAAAAGTTTAAGGTCTCTTCCAAGTTTATTATGATCTCTCTTTTTTGCGTCCTCAAGTGCTTCGAGATATGCATCTAGATCAGTCTTTTTTTGGAAAGTAGTTCCATATATTCTTGAAAGCATTTTATTCTTTTCATCGCCTCTCCAATAAGCACCAGCACTTCTAAGTAACTTTATGGCTTTTATAGATTTTACACTCATTAGATGCGGCCCTGCACATAAATCTACGAAGTCACCTAGCTTATAGAAGGAGATAACTTCATCTTCAGGAAGATCATTAATTAATTCAACCTTATAAGGTTCACCTTTTTCTTCCATTAGCTTTAAAGCTTCAGCTCTAGGAAGTTCAAATCTTTCTATTTGAGGATCTTCCTTGACTATCTTTTTCATTTCTGCTTCAAGTTTAACTAAATCTTCAGATGAGAAGGAGCCATCCTTATCAAAATCGTAGTAGAATCCATTGGTGATAGATGGTCCTATAGCAAGTTTTGTATCAGGATGTAATCTCTTTACTGCATAAGCTAAAATATGGGATGAAGTATGTCTGAAAGTATCCTTTCCTTCTTCAGAATCAAATGTACATATATTTAAATCGCAATCCTCATTGATTATAAATCTTAAATCTACAACCTTACCATTTACAACACCACAGCATGCAACTCTTGCTAAACCTTCACTTATATTTCTTGCAATTTCATGTACGGAAAGTCCTGTTTCAAACTCTTTTACTGAACCATCTTTGAGAGTAATTTTAATCATTTTAAATCTCCTTTCTTTTAATACATAAATAAGTTTATAATTAAGTTTAATTGAAAAAATATGTATTAAGGGTTAATACTTAATTTAATTTAGATGTTTAATTTTTTTATCTTAGTAGTAATTGCTAAAAGTAGATTTAATAGGCATTGAACCTATTAAAGATACACAACTTCAATACTTAAATAATTCATGAAAATAGCCTCGACGTGCAATGCTTTAATTTACTTATTAGATTGTATATCTATCCCTTGAGCCAGATTTCACTTTGTTAAATGGGAGCAAATAAAAAACTCTCATCCCTTTTACTAATGAAAAGGGACGAGAGTATAGTTTTCCCGTGGTTCCACCCAAATTGCCTATTGAAACAGGCCACTTAAGCAATTATAACGTAATTAACGGACTTTATTAGAGTCACTCAGAGGTGGTTTTCAGCTAATTCCACTTAAGAATACTTACACCATATGTATTCTCTCTCTGTAAATGTACCAAAGCTTACTCTTCTCTTCATAGTGTTTTTAAAATATATTTTACTTTAGTTAATTATAAGTTTATTTTATCTGTATGTCAATATCAAATAAAACTAGCAATAGGTTGATATTTACAACTAATTTTTACAAATATTAGTGCGATAGTTAATGAAATAACAAAGTAATTCAGATAACTTTTAAGTTAATTTGTAATACTACATAATTTAGGTATATCAAGTTAAGTCGACATATGTTTATTACATTAGCCTCCAAATTACTGTTGATGTTTTATGGTTGTTAATGGTGACGTGTTCATAGTTCAGGAATTCAATTCCGAGTTCTTTTTGATGTGCACTTAAGAATCCAGCTAATCCTATATTGTTTGTAGAGTAGGAAAGGCTATAAGGCAGACCGGTGATTTTTTCAATGATTTTAATTGTAGAGATTTGAGCATGATCTTTGTTCAACTCGGTGATAGCTTTTTTGGCTTCCTCTAATAAAATTTCATCCAAGTTCTTCATTCTTACTCCCCCCGATAATTTATTCATGTTGAATTATATTAAGGAAATCACTACTTTATGAGGATATTTTACCACAAGTGTAATAAAATAACAATTTGGTTTTTGAAAAGTTATTAAATAGTTAACAAAAAATTGTTTAATTAAATTTTAATCCAATTTAAGTTAAATATATTTACTAATTTTATTAAATTACATGATATTTTCATACTATATAATTTATGAATGATAGTTGAAAATTGTTAGTGAAATTGTAAATATTTAAGTGTAATATATTTACATAAAATCAATTAAATGCTACAATAGTATTAGAATTATGCGGCAATAACTCAATGGCAGAGTGTCACCTTCCCAAGGTGAAGGCTGCGGGTTCGAATCCCGTTTGCCGCTCCAAAGTAGCTTATGCTACTTTTTTTTTACTCTATAGGAAATTATAAAATCGTCAAGTTAAGGATAACTAATAACACAATCCACGGAGTGGATTTTTTTATTTTCTGCTATTTCATAAAGTAGAATTTGAGTAGGTCTTATGTATGTTCAGATTTGTTTTATAAGAAGTTGCATATTTATAAGTTACGTAAAAAAGGGTTAATATAAAGGTTGTTTGTATTTTGTCGTTAGAGAATTAATTTTTGTGAAAAAAATTAAATAACATTATATTTTATAGTTTGATATTTAAAAAAAACGAAATATTAAAATATAACCAGTTGTGAAATATGTTAATTGTGAGATGTAATAGACTTTTTTGTTGAAAGTTATAAATTAAACTTGACGAAATAAGGAAATTTGTGTAGAATAATATGGTAGGTTAGTTACTGAATAGTTTTGCGGGTGTATCCATATTGATGTTTTGTGACATTATAGATTTATTATTGAACTTTATCCCCTTCACCCGCTAGATATCCCCCATAAATAATATAGTAAAAAGCTATTGATTTTATTTTAAAATCGTATATAATATAATTTATAAGACGTGCAGGTGTGGCGGAATTGGCAGACGCACTAGACTTAGGATCTAGCGCCTACGGCGTGGGGGTTCGACTCCCTTCACCTGCACCAATTAAAAAAATATGCGGAAGTGACTCAATGGTAGAGTGTCACCTTGCCAAGGTGAAAGTTGCGGGTTCGAATCCCGTCTTCCGCTCCAGATGACTTTTAAGGAATATATATTACTACGAATATTAATTTTATTTATAAAAAGCATGAACATAAATGTTCATGCTTTTTTGCAGTATATAAAAATATTTTATATAAAATACTATTCATTTTTATTATAGAACTTTTATGATTATAACAAGTATTAATGAGGATATTAGTAATCAATAGTTTGAAAGAAGTTTTTCCAACATAAAATCTTCTAACATTTCAGTAGAATAAAATTTATTTCCCATTAATGCATATGCTATATCTTTAGATTTATACCCCTCTTTATAAAGTTTCAAGTTCTTAGTTAACTTTTTCAAGAGATTTTTACGTATCTTTAGCGTGTAAAATAATTCTTCTGGGGAATAATACTCTTCAGTTAACAGTCTTTCTAAACTTTCTTGGAGCTCAATCTTGTATTTTAAATCAACTTCTTTATTGCGGTGAGGACCATTTTTTCCGCGGTGATGATTAGGGCAGAGATACTTATAATTCAGCTCAAAATCTAAACCGCCTTCACTTTTATATATTATATGATGTATATCAGCTTGTGCTCCGCATATTTCACAGCGATACAATAAATCTCCTCCTTACCTTCTTTTTAATTATAAGATAGCATAAACAGAATATTCAATCAAGTTAATATTTTGTGTTAGATATTAACAAAATAACAAGGAGTAGTTGCAGTGCAATGTGGTTTTTAGTATTGCATTATAAGTTAAAATATAATATAATTATAATGTTAGAATTTTCCTGTGGAAAATGAAAGGATGTGGTTATATGATAATGACGTATAACTCCTTTGACTACTGGAATAAAATTGTTAATCTAAATAAAACTTTAAAATCTAGAATTTTTGAAAGTGAACCAATAACTGATAAAACTGTATATCTTCATTATGTAATATTTAATAAGAGGTCAGGTGTTGAAAGTGTGTGGACACCGATTCCTAATGCTAGAATGCTTTTAGGATATATACAATATTGTTTTATGCCAGAAGCCTTTTATAAATGGATTGAGGGTAGAGATAAAGTTGTTACTATTATACCACATATGACTGTAGATGAAATTATTTTAAGGGCAAAAAAATGTGGTAAATTAACCAAAAAGGAAGTTAGTGATGTAGAGAAACAGATCTCGCTAATAAAGAATATGTGGGATTTTCCTAGTAATAAATTAATGACTGAACTTAAAAAGTTTGGAAGGGAATTTAACAAAACTTGGTATGGAGATAGTGCTGGATTTTTATATATAAATGTTTTTGGAAATGCTGTAGAGCTTGGTGAGTTTATAGCTAATACTAACCGGCAAACTAGCTTTGATACAACTTTTGAAGAAAAGATTGGTATGAGTGAAGAAGAATGGCTAAAATTATGTTCAGAAATAAATAAAGATAAGGAAAAAGCGGAAAAATTTAAGAGAATTTTAATTAGAGAATTATCAGAAATTGTTTAATTATAGATGCATCTAGATGAATGATAATATTTGGGTTAAAATGTTATTGACTTTTATAAACGCTCACTATATAATAACATTTGTCTCAAAGAGATGTGTCTTTAGCTCAGCTGGATAGAGCAACGGCCTTCTAAGCCGTAGGCCAGGGGTTCGAATCCCTTAAGACACACCAATTATTGGGGTGTGGCCAAGTGGTAAGGCAACGGACTTTGACTCCGTCATCCGTAGGTTCGAATCCTGCCACCCCAGCCAAAAAGTACGATAGTATTCGTGCTTTTTTTATTTGCGCTGTTATTTCATAAAATGAAATCTAATTAAAATTGAGCAAGCTTTATTCTTATTTAGTTTTATTTTATAGAGATTTATATTAGAATTATGCTTAGATAACTTAATATAATTTGAAGTAAATACATATACTATATTTTAGTAGTATATAAGTAAATTTTAACATAATAGTATTTTGTTGATTTACACAAAGTTGTAATTATGCTATTATTTTAATATAGACGTTGGGATATCGCCAAGCGGTAAGGCTCTGGACTCTGACTCCAGCATTCGTAGGTTCGAATCCTACTATCCCAGCCATTTCAAATAACTTACAATTAATAAAAAAGATTGACAAACTATTTATCTGTATATATAATAGTTATGTGCTAAAGGACATGCGGGTGTAGCTCAATGGTAGAGCCCTAGCCTTCCAAGCTAGTTACGAGGGTTCGATTCCCTTCACCCGCTCCAATTTATGCACCATTAGCTCAGTCGGTAGAGCACCTGACTCTTAATCAGGGTGTCCCGGGTTCGAATCCCTGATGGTGCACCAGAAGCTGTGATTAATATCACAGCTTTTTTGCTTTTAAAATTAAATTTGTTTTTGGATAGTAATGTATTTTAAGGCTAAAACACATAAAGTAAGCAATTATTTATTAGTATTACATGCTACTTTTTGAGTAAAATAATAGTGACAACCTTGTGAGGAGGTAGTAGGAATGAGTAATACTAAACCATGTGAAACTAAAACATGTGAAATTAAAAACCAAGTAAACCAGATTATAGAGACTGTCGAAAATTATACTAGAACACAGAGACATTTGGAACAAAATCAAGATATAACATCAGAGGAGCAAAAGCACCAAGCAGATAGAATTCAAAATGAAAGAAGAGAAGAGATTAATAATTTAACAAATAAAGTAGTCTATGGTGACAATTACAATGTAAATGATAAAGAAAACTTAAAAGAGAATTATGAAAAAGCACAAACATATATGAAATATAATGCTGAGCATATGTCAAGTGAAGATTTGAGTAATCTAAAAGAAAAGCAAATGAATAGGAAAGAACATTTAAGAAATACTTAGTAATTTTAAAATACCTGTAGCTGCCTGCTGGTTTAACCAGTAGGCTTTATTTACGCCATTTCACAAAGTGAAATCTGGCTAAAATATTATATTAGTTTTATAGAAAAGAGGTGTATCATAAAAAAGTAGTGATATACCTCTTTGGATTTAATAACCAAACAAAATAAACTCCCAAAATTAGGAGTTTTTATATATTAAGTACTTAAGCTCATTTTTTATCACTCTATTAAGCAGATACTTTGTGCAGAGATTCCCTCACATCTTCCAGTAAAGCCTAAACCTTCTTCAGTTGTAGCTTTAATGTTAATCTGATCTATAGTAATATTTAATGTTTTTCCGATATTTTCTCTCATTTGCATAATGTAAGGAGCCATTTTAGGTTTTTGTGCTATGATTGTGGCGTCTATATTTATAATGTTATAGCTCTTTTCCTTCAATAAGTTTTCAACGTGACTCAATAGTATAATACTGGATGCTCCTTTAAATCTTTCATCATTATCCGGAAAATGCTTTCCAATATCTCCAAGAGCTGCAGCTCCTAATAGAGAATCCATAATTGCATGGAGCAATACATCTGCATCCGAATGACCAAGCAAACCCTTCTCAAAAGGAATAGTTACTCCACCTAAGATCAATTCTCTGTTCTCTACTAATTTATGCACATCGTACCCTAATCCTACTCTCATTGTATCACCTCATAAATTATACTTTATTAGTATTTTATCATAGAAAATATAATTTATAATACTTAAAGAGTAATTTTATGATATATGGTTTTTTGAGCGAATTTGAGTTAAGTTTTCTTTTGAATAATGCTTTGATGAGAAGAATCGTGTTATCTTTATAATTAAATGTTGCAAAAATAGAAGTTTACTTTTCTTCAAGGCGATTGTTTTTTTCTTAAAGAGAAAGTCTACATAAATGATATTATTTTTCATAAAATCACCTCTTATAATAGAATATATTGTAATATTATTATATCATAAAAATAGTGGAAATATTAAGAAAATTCTATCAATTTTTAAATAATATTATTATCAAGGAAAATGTTGTAGATTTATAATGTGCTATAATATTATTATATGAATAAAAGTATTAATTAGTTAATGAGTATTAAAAAAGTTTTTTTATATTTATAGTATTATTGTAACAAATGTAGAATTAGCATTATCATTATTCTTATAATATAGATGGAATATGCAACTTATAAAAAACAATCATAACTAAATTTTTATAAATACTCTGGAGTTTGGATTATAACTTTAAGAGGCATGGAGGAATTTAGCTGGTTTAAAGGATTTTTAAGAAGTAAATTTACAGACTGTAGTCTTTTTATAAAAATACATATAATGGGGGAACAATATTAAATGGAAGTATTTATTAAAGATAAATATATTTTTTCTACCAAACCAAAACTAAGAGCTGTAAAGGAAGAGGATAAAGAGTCAGAGAAGGAGATATTTCTTTTTTTAAAAGGAATTAGACTTTACGGAGTTAATTTAAAGAGTTTAGTAAGAAGAACACCAAGATATGATATTAAAAATATACTTCTTAATATAGCTTTTTATATAGTAAAAGATAGTGAATTATATAGTGAATTTACTAGGAAAAGAGAGATACCAGTTGCAAAACTAGCCAAACTTACTAGAACATCTAAGGTTCTTATTGAGAGTTGGAGAGATTTTTTAATAGTTTATGTTATCATTTTAGCAAATCCTAATTATCGTATTCTTAATAATTACATGAATATAGAAGAAAGAGACGCTGATAGTAATGCAATTATATCAGTTATTGAAAAAAATGAAAAAAGTGTTATTTATAGAGGTTTAGCTTTAAGTAATAGAAAAAGAAGTTCAATTATAATAACCAATTTAGGAGATTTTATAAAAATTAAAAACAGTAATGAAGATAAAGTTTTAGGTGAGGAGTTATCTGGAAAAGAAAAGAAGGGTTTAAAACATTATAAAAAGCAGCTAGTAGGAGCTACTGCATTAATATTTATGACCTTACCAGCTTTGTATTATATATATAATATGAACTATTCAACTATAATTATAAATTCTACTTCTCAAATTAAAGTTGAAGTTAATGTGTTAAATAGAATTAATTATATATATTCTGCTACTACTAAAGGTCAACTTTTGGTTCATAGTATAAATGTAGTTCATAAAGATATTGATGAAGGAATATATGAGATAATAAAATATGCTAATGAAAATAAAATGATCCCATCGAAAGAGATGGTAATTATAATAAGTGGACATAATTTAAGAAATGATTGGCTTCCAATGAGTGAGCAATATATAAAGGCGAATAAGATTAAAGTGTTAATTAATAATAGGGGAGTTGAAAAAGAAATTAATTATTCCCAAGACGATAAATAGAAAATATTAGAAAGGAACCTAGAAGCTAATGATGGATAAGAGAAAGAGTATTATAACTCATAATGAAAAGAGTGAGGAAGTAAGATTAAATAAGTTTTTAAGTGAAACTGGTATATGTTCTAGGAGAGAAGCAGATAAGCTTATAGAACAAGGAAGAGTTACAGTGGATGGCGTTATTGCTACTATGGGTACCAAGGTTAAAAAGGGACAAGAAGTTCGTTTGAATGGGAAACTTTTAAAGCAAGAGGAAGAACTCGTATATATAGCATTAAATAAGCCTGTAGGAATAACTTGCACCACTGAATCTAAAGTGAGAGGTAATATAGTTGATTTTATAGATCATGAAAAAAGAATTTTTCCGATAGGAAGACTAGATAAGGATTCTCAAGGGCTTATATTTCTTACAAATGATGGTGATATAGTAAATAAGATATTAAGAGCAGGCAATAACCATGAAAAGGAATATGTTGTGACTGTTGATAAGCCTATAACTGATGAATTTATAAAAAGAATGGGTAGTGGTGTACCTGTTTTGGGTGAAATTACAAAAAAGTGCTTTGTAAGAAAAGAAGGAAAATATATATTTAGAATAATTTTAACTCAAGGACTTAATAGACAAATAAGAAGAATGTGTGAATTTTTAGGATATAAGGTAAAGAAACTTGAAAGACTTAGAATAATGAATGTTAAACTTGGAACTCTTAAAGTCGGTAATTGGAGATACTTAACTCATAAAGAACTTAGTGAGTTGAATAGATTAATATCTACTTCTTTAAAAACAGAAGAAGCATCTTTTTATGATTAACAATGGGCATAGAATAGTGCCCATTGTTAATTGATATACTATTTTTTTGTTGTAGTTACTCTTTTAATAAATTCATCAATGGAGTGATCGTTACTAATATAGATTCTATCAATATTATATATATTGTCGTCCCTATCTGCTAATCCCTGTTGTAAGTTGAAACCAAGTTTGTATCCGGCAACTTCAGCAGCTTTTTTTGTATCCTCATTCATTCTACCAAAAGGATATGCTATATAATTAATTTTTTTCTCAAGAAGATATTCTAATGATTCTTTTGATTTTATCATTGTTGTGATTTGCATTTCTTTATTTAATGTTGAAAGATCTTCATGTTTATCCGTATGACTTTCAATATCTAACCCGTAATCAGATAATTCTTTAAGTTGAGTCTTTGTCATATAAAGATCATTATCTATAAAGTCTGAAATAACAAAGATAGTCGCTTTAAACCCGAATTCTTTAAGAATTGGATAGGCATAAGTGTAGTTGGATCTATATCCATCATCAAAAGTTATAACTACTGATTTTTCAGGAACAGGTTTGTTCTGTCTTAAAAAACCGTAAAGCTCATCTAAAGTAAGAGGAAGATAGCCATTATCCTTTAAGTATTTCATTTGTTCTTTAAATTTTTCAGGTGAGAGCAGTAGTTCATTGCTTTGAGCAGGATTTACATCATGATAGCATAAAATAGGAATCCCTTTATTTTCAGAAGTTAATTTAAATCCTTCAAATCTATTGGTATCTTGTTTCTCGGGTTTGTTTTTCTTATCTAATGTTTGAATTGACTCTTTTGAAGCTTCAGTTGTTATGTTTTGAACCTTTATGCTTGCTGAGTTTATAGAAGTTTTTCTTAACATGTAACCTATAGTAATAATCAGAACATTTATTACTAAAAGAATCAAGCAAACAGCAGATAGAACTATCTTTTTTTTATTCATCCTTAGCACTCCCTTGTTGATAATACTTTATTTATAAAATCTGTTATTTTTTTATCATAGGTTTTCTTATCTTTCTTAATTGCTTCTGCATGAGCAGCTTCTTCTACAAAATATAATTCTTTTATTCCCTTAGTTTTAACTTGGTACATTTTTTCACTCATAAACCATGGTACAAGGGAATCATTCTTACCATGAATGAAAAGGGTTGGGATTTCACTGTTTTCTACTGCTTTTATAGGAGACGTATCTCTAAAATTAAATTTAGCACGTTTTATAGCACGTATATTTATTAAGTTAATAAGTATATTTAGAAGAGGTCTTAGTATATTAGGATAGCTATAATTAATTTGAAATTTTAAAAGTTCAGATAAGTCACTAAATCCACAATCAGCAATTATAAAACTTATGTTTTGATCTAATTCAGTATATTGGAGCACAGTGGCTGCACCCATGGATTCACCGTGAAGACCTATGATTATATCATTACCAAATATTTTCCTTAAATAAGAAACCCACAAGAATAAATCTTGCTTTTCATGATAACCATAAGTTGAATGTCTACCTTCACTTTTACCATGTCTTCTTTGGTGAATAATCAATATATTAAAATCTAAGCTATAAAAAGCATCTAAATATTTAAGTGAACCTACAGGACCAATAGATATTCCATGTACTAGTACTACATACTTATTAGACGTTTTTTGTGCTTCTATAAATGTTCCTTTCAGGTTGAGTCCATCCTTTGAAGTTATATATAAATCTTCTCTAGTAAGAGAATAATAAAACTCCTCATCAATGAGTTTTTTGTTTACATATTCTTTGAAGGTGGTATCTTCATTAATTAGCCTTCTTTTTATAACCTTTTTATAGAAGTAATCTGAAATATAAATTAAACCGATTAGTAAAACAACAGCTAATAATATAAAAGTCATTGTAATCCCCCTAACTTCAATGAATTTATTATAACATAACATTATTTAACAAAACAAATAGAACTGATTTAATACACAAGTTAACTATTGAATTGACAAATAATCTTATTGAATTTAAATGCATTTTTAGTTTGTTATATAAAATAATTTAAAAAGTATCGGTAATTAATTGAAATTAATGGAAATTATGCACATTATCCACAGAAGCTTGTGGATAACTTATTGTAAAAATGTGAGTATAACAGTTTATAATGTTACTAATACTTATAAAGATGAACAAGTTTAATGATTTTAGGAGGGTTTACTATGAAAAAAAGATTTGTACCTTTAATAACACTGATAGTTATTTTTCTAACCACTCTAATGGGAATGTCCATTAAAGACGATGCTAAAGGGGTTACTATAAAATCAAAGACTTTAAAGGAAAAGTATTCTTATATAAATATTGATTTAACCATACCCTATATTGCAAATGCAGGAAACAAAATTTATGATGGAATAAATACAAAAATCGAAGGGAATATTTTAAATTGGAAAAAAGATCTAACTGAAATGGCGAAGGAAAATGAGTTAGATTCACAAAAAGCAGGAATAGACGTTCGACCGTTTGATTTAGTAACAGTTTATAAACTTGGATATAATAAAAATAACTTTCTGAGCCTATATATTGATTATTATCAATATACAGGTGGTGCTCATGGAATAACTACTAGAAATACTTATAATTTAGATTTAAATAGTGGAAAGAATTTAATACTTAAAGAACTTTTTAATGAAGGATATGATTTTAAAACAATTATTAATGAAAGTATAAAAAAACAGATAAGCCAGTCACCTCAAGAGTATTTTAATGGAGGTAAAGACTTTAAGGGGATAAAAGACAACCAAGATTACTATGTTACGGATGATGGTATTGTTATAGTGTATCAACTTTATGAGATTGCCCCTTATGTTTCAGGAATAAGAGAGTTTAAAGTTCCTTTCTCAGAGTTAAAGGAGGGGCTAATAAATTTTAAGTAAAATTATATGTGGGCCATTATGGAGTATGTCTTGTTGTATTAAGAATTTCTCTCCTTGTCTTTAGTTGACTTCTAAAAGAGTAAAAATTGCTATTGTTTAAATGATTGCATTTTTAGGGAGACACTTTCAATCAAGGAGGAAATTCTAATTATCCATTAGATGTTATTTTAATAGGAGAGATAAGAATATGTATAATATAGAAAAGATATTAAAAAGGCAGAAGAATTATTATTTTTCTGGGAAGACTAGAGAGTTAGATTCTAGGATAGAAAGCTTAAAGTTATTAAAAGAATCCATAAAAAAATATGAGAAGGAAATACTAGAAGCTTTGAACATGGATCTGCGAAAATCACAATTTGAAGCTTATGCTACAGAGGTTGGAATGATATATGAGGAAATAAATCTTATGATAAAAAATCTTAAGAAATGGGCTAAGCCAGAAAGAAAGAAAACTCCTTTAGTCTATTTCCCAGCAAAGAGTATTATTCTTAAGGAGCCTTATGGGGTAGTACTAATTATTGGTCCATTTAATTACCCCTTTCAGTTGTGTATTGCACCTTTAATAGGAGCTATTGCAGGTGGTAATTGTGCTATGGTAAAGCCTTCAGAATTTACCCCACATACATCTGAGATTATGATAAAGGTGATAAATGAGGTGTTTCCTGAGGAGTATATAGCTGTGGTTGAGCCTTATGGTGGAAAAGAGGCAGTACAAGATCTTTTAAACAAGGAGTTTGATTATATTTTCTTTACTGGTAGTGTAAGAGTAGGAAAAATAGTAATGGAGGCAGCAGCAAAGAATTTAACTCCAGTAACTTTAGAGCTTGGAGGTAAAAGTCCTTGTATTGTAGACAAGGATGCAAATATATCTTTAGCAGCAAGGAGAATAGTATGGGGAAAGCTTTTAAATGCGGGACAAACCTGTGTAGCACCAGATTATATTTATGTACATTTAGATGCTAAGGACAAGCTTTTAAAAAGTATGGTCAAAGAAATAAAAGAACAATATGGAGAAAATATGAAGGAATCTGTTGATTATCCTAGAATAATTAATGAGAAAAACTTTGATAGATTAATTTCATACATAGATTATAGTAAGCTTTATTTTGGTGGGCATACAGATAAGGAACAGCTCTATATTCAACCAACAATACTTCAAGAAGTAAATTGGAATCACCCAGTTATGATTGATGAGATCTTTGGTCCTATCTTTCCAGTATTGGAGTTTCAAGATCTTGATGATGTAATAAAGAAGTTAAATCATGAGTCTAAGCCTTTGGCACTTTATTATTTCTCTGAAAATAAGAAGAGTATTGAAAAAGTGCTTAATGAAACAACCTCAGGAGGTGTATCTATAAATGATACTATAGTTCATGTAGCATCCCCACATATGCATTTTGGAGGGGTAGGAAGCAGTGGCATAGGAGCTTATCATGGAAAAGCAAGTTTTGAAACTTTTATACATAAAAAGTCAATAATTAAGAGAGGAACTTGGTTAGATGTATCTTTTAGATATGCGCCGTTTACTAAAAAAGTAGAACTCCTAAAGAAAATTATAAGATAGGATGTATAAATTAAGTCATTAGTGGTAATAAGAATTGACTATATAGTTAATTATTTTTGAAAAATTCTAAGTTCGATTATTAGTTACTTTGATATAGTGAGGAAGAGTATGGTTTTAAGAACTGGAGAGGATTATCTTTTATTAACTAGAATATTTATTTTAATATACTGCATTTACGAATATATAATGGGAAACAGTTTTACCACAGAGGTGGTAATCCTGTCTCTTTTATATGTGATATTTAACACATTGATTTTTATCTTCATAAAAAAGAAACTTAGTTTAATTTGGATTATGTTTTCTGTAGTTATTAGTATTTTATGTGGGTTAAGACTGGATAGTATTTTTCTAATACTTCTACCAATGAACTTTTTTGATATTATTTTTATAAAAAGATATTCATTTATATATGGAATAGTTGCTGCAGTTTTATTTGCTTTTGTTTTACCAAAGAAAATATTATCAGTATATGTTTTATTACTTTGTTTACTTTTTCTCTTGCACATATTAATACAAAAATACCTTGTGAAAATTGAAAAGTTATTAATAGAAAATGATGAACTAAGAGAGAAAGGTAGTAAGTATGTAAAAGAAATTGAACACATAACAAAGCATGAAAGACAAGCAGTATATACCTCACAGCTTGAGGAAAGAAATTCACTTTCGCAGCAAATGCATGATAAGATAGGGCATACCTTAGCAGCTAGTTTAATGCAATTAGAAGCTTCAAAGCTTCTTATTGATAGTAATAAGGATAAGGCTAAGGAAATCATTGAAAGTACGATAAATGTGTTAAGAGTAGGGATGGAGGATGTAAGACAAGCTCTAAGAAAAATAAAACCTCCTTCAGAACAATTAGGCATAAATAGAATAAAGCTTATTTTAGAAGAAAGTACTAAGGGAACAGGGTTCAAATATTCTTTAATCTTTAAAGGAGAAATTGGGAAGCTTCAATATATTCAATGGAAGGCTATATGCGAAAGTGCTATAGAATCTGTTACCAATGCCATTAAGTACTCACAAGGAAATAAGATTGATGTATCAATTTATGTTCTTAATAAGGTTGCAAGGATAGAAATAAAAGATAATGGAAATGGTGTTGAAGATGTGACCAAGGGTTTAGGTCTTTTAGGAATAGAACAACGGTGTATTGATTTAGGTGGAAATGCTATATTTGATGGAAATGATGGCTTTAGAATAACTATGATATTACCACTTTAGGAGGTTTAATATGGCTATAAGAGTTTTAATATGTGATGATGATGCACTTATAAGAGAGAGTTTAAAGATTATACTTGGTATGAATGAGGAAATAGAAATTGTAGGTACTGCAGAGAATGGACTAAAGGCATTAGAGATTTGTTCGAAAAACATTGTTGATATAGTTCTTTTAGATGTGAGAATGCCTGTAATGGACGGAGTTAAAGCTACTAAAGAGATTGTAGGAAAGACAAGAGCAAAGGTTATTATCTTAACAACCTTTGATGAGGATGAATATATAAATGAAGCTGTAAAAAACGGTGCTAGCGGATATATACTAAAAAATAATTCACCTGAAAAGATAATTGATACCATAAAGATGGTATTTAAGGGCAATAAGGTTATGGAGGACAAGGTTTTTGAAAAGCTAAAAGAAAGAATGACGTCTAATCAAAGTAAATTAGATAAAGGTCTTTTTACAGATAGAGAACTTAGTATTGTAGAAAGTATAGCAGAAGGGTTGTCTAACAAGGAGATTGCTGCAAAGCTGTTTATTTCAGAAGGAACTGTAAAGAACTATATAACTAATATTCTTAACAAAACTGGGCTTAGCCATAGAACTCAAATTGCAATATATTATTTAAAAGGCACAAATAAATAGTGACAAAAGTCATTATAGGTTATGACCTTCTCTACTGCAAAAGTAGAGGAGGTTTTTCTATAATAGAATTAAGAGAGACATTTTAGAAGTTAATATTTAAATAGAAAGTTTAAGAAAGGAGAAAAGTTATGAAGGTTATTACAATTAAGAATCTAACAAAAAGATTTGGTGAAAAGATAGCAGTAGATAATCTTTCTTTAGAGGTGGAAGAAGGAGAGATTTTTGGATTGCTTGGCCCTAATGGTGCAGGAAAAAGTACTACTATAAATATTTTAACAGGACTCTTAAAAAGCAATAGAGGAGACATCGAGATTTTCGGTAAAAGTTTTAATTCTAATGAGATGAATATAAAAAGAAATATAGGTGTTGTGCCTCAAAGCTTAGCCATATATGATAGCTTAACAGCAGTTGAAAATGTTAAGTTTTTTGCTGGACTTTTTGGATTAAATAGAAGGGAGTTAAATGAAGCTGTAGAGTATGCTCTTGAATTTACAGGTCTTTTAGAGCATAGGAACTCTAAAGCTAAGAACTTTTCAGGAGGTATGATGAGAAGATTAAATATAGCTTGTGCTATAGCTCATAAACCTAAGCTTGTAATCATGGATGAACCCACTGTTGGTATAGATCCTCAATCAAGAAATCACATATTAAAGTCTGTTAAGAAGCTTAACAAAGAAGGCTGCACTATAGTGTATACTTCTCACTATATGGAAGAAGTTGAGGAACTTTGCAATAGAATTGTTATTATAGACCATGGAAAGGTTATTGCAGGGGGGACAAAGGAACAACTTATTTCATTAGTATCTGATACTCAAAGTCTTGAAGTGGAAATTGATGAGCTTGAAAGTATTGATGAGAGAAGCTTAAAGGATATTCCAGGAGTTAAGAATCTAAACATTAAGGAAAATAGTGTAGTTATTAACTCTATAAGAGAGGTAAATAATTTAGATAAAATCATAAACTATTTTACCTCAAATAATGTATCTATTAGAAACATTGGATATAAAAAGATGGACTTAGAAACTGTATTCTTAAGTCTTACAGGAAGAAAGTTAAGAGATTAGAGGTGATTTTATGAGAGCAATTAGAGCTATATGGTATATAATGCTTGGACAATTTAGGGATAAATCAGGAGTAGTTTCTATGATAGTTTTCCCTATAATTTTTATGACAATCTTAGGTTTTGCTCTTTCAAGTGCTTTTAAGAATGAAGCGGAATTATCCCCAATAAAAGTAGCTTATGTTGATAATGGATCACAAGGTACAAGAGATATCTTTAAGAAGTTAATAGATGAAGGGGAAAAGAACAAGATAACCTTTAGTAAGCTTTCAAGTGTTGAAGAGGGAAAAGATAAAGTTAAAAAAGATGGAGAAACAGTCTTAGTAGAAATAAAAGAAAAGGAAATAGATGTTTATAAAAATGAACAGGAGGGTATTTCTGTTAACGTAGTTCTTCAAATGTTAAAAACTATATCGGATAGATATAATGTATATGGAGAAATTATAAAGGTTTCCCCACAAGTAGTAAGTAAAATAGATAATGATTTTTCTAAAGATTACACAGTTCTAAGCAAAATAGATATCGGAAGGAGTATGTCTTCATTTGATTATTACGGTATAGTTGAAATAACAATGATGCTGCTATATGGTGCACAATTTGCTTTTTATTCAGTTCATTTAGGACGAAAAAAAAGAGTTGAAAATAGAATTTTAAGTACAGGAATATCAAGATTTGAATATATGATGTATTTATTGATTTCTAGTTTTGTGGTTGTTAGTGTAACAATGGTACCTGCTTTCCTTTATTCATTCTTTATATTAAAAACCTATTGGGGAACCAATCCTTGGAGTATACTTGCTATATTAGCTTCATTAAACTTTTTCTCTACTGCTCTAGGAGTATGCCTAGGATGGTTATTTAAGGAAGAAAAAACTGGGCAGATTTTAATGACAACAATTATAATTCCTATTCTTACTTTTCTTGGAGGAGGATATATGTACTTTGATGAGAATGTAAATAACATTTTTAATCTTGTTACTAAGATTTCTCCTATGAGATGGGTAAATAGATCTATTATTAATATAATTTACTCAAGTGATTATTCTAAATTTAATTATACACTCACAATTAATCTGGCTTTAGGATTAATATTCCTTATGCTGGCACTTATTATTAGAAAGGAGGAAGTATAGCATGAAAGAAGTTTTGGTGCTCATTAAAAAGAATTTAAAACTCATATTTGACTCAAAGTGGTCCTTATTTCAGTTAATTATACCAGTATTAATTATATTAGCCTTTATGAAGCTTTTATCTAACGGATCAGGTAATCTAAATGTTGGACTTGTAGATAGGGATAATACTGCTTCCTCAAAGGTTATAACAGATTCGTTAAAAGGTATCTCAACAGTAAATGTTGTTAACATCAATGAAGATAAGAAAAAAGAGAGTTTAATTCAAAGGGATACATTTCTTATTATAACCATACCTAATGGTTTTGAAGAAGGTCTGTTAGTTAACAAGATCAAAAATATAGATATTACTGTAGGGGAAGATAATAATCTTTCAAAAATGGTTAGAAGTATATTGAATATACAAATAAAGAATGTAAGTGATTTAGCTATAGGAGCTTCTGGTGATAAGGATAAGTATTATCAGATGCTAAATGGCTACAAAATAGGAGATTTAAAGATAAACACGCAATCCTTAAAGGATTTAGCATATGGATATCAAGCAACTCAATCAAGTATAGGCTTTTTACTATATTATTTGATGATTAGAGCAATAATGGTTTCAGCAATAATAATCAAGGAAAGAGATAATAACACCTACTCAAGAATTTTTACTGCTCCTGTAAGTTCCCTTCAATATCTACTAGGAAATATTTTAGCTAACATTATCCTATTATCCATTCAGGTTCTTATTACTCTTGTAAGTCTTCAATATATATTAAAATTAAATACAGGTGTAGAGATGCTACCTATGTTTATATTGATGATGCTTATAGTTTTAGTTGCAGTTGCTTTTGGAATTTTAGCTATCGCTTTATTTGAAAACTCGCAGACATATAACATGGTTACTAATCTTATATTAACAGGTACAGCTATGTTTTCAGGTTGTTTTGTACCAATAAAGTTACTTCCTGAAAAAGTTCAGAATATATCTTTTTTCACTCCTCAAAGATGGGTATTAGATGGAATAGAAAAGATGCAAAATGGAAATTCCTTTAGTGCTTTAGGATTGAATATGGTTATTCTTTTAGCTTTTGCTGTAGCATTTTTCTTGATTGCAGCATATAAGATTAAAGTAAGTCAAAAAGCAATGATTGCCTTAGATTAAAAAAATGCAGTTTAAACTGCATTTTTTTAAATCTAAAGCTTATAGCAAGCACACTACTTAGTTTTTGGAGAGTTTTGATTTCCTCTAAAGCCATAACCATCAGAAATTTTTCTTCCGATGCTGGTTATCTTTCCGGTTATGCATCCTCTACAGTGTGATGGAGTATCGCCGGTACATATTTTCCCAGGATAAAGTGCATAAAGCTTTCTATATTCACCTTCTGTTACATTAGGCATAACTACATTTGCACCACATTGAAGAGCAATTACTCTTCCTTGTTTATTTAGAGTTTCCATTGCAGTTGTTGCAGGAATATTGATATCTGGAAGAACAAGTCTTGTAATAGCCATTACCTTTAAAGCAACAGTAAAGTCTCCGCCGTTTGCTTCAGCTAAAGGTGTATCTTCATTTGGTATAAAAGGTCCTATACCAATCATATCAGCATTAATTTCTTTGAAGAAAAGTATATCATCAGCAAGAGATTCTAAACTTTGTCCAGGAAGCCCGACTAAACATCCACTTCCTACTTCATATCCAAGCTCTCTTAAGTCCTTAAGACATCTTTTTCTTTCTTTATAACTCATACCAGGATCAAGTTCTTCATAAAGATTTTCATTAGTAGTTTCAATTCTTATAAGATATCTATCAGCACCAGCTTCTTTAAAAGCTTTATAATCTTCAAAAGGTCTTTCTCCTATACTTAAAGTTATGGCAACCCCAAGCTCCTTTATTTTCTTCACTATTCTAGTCATTCTCTCTACTGTAAAATAGTCATCTTCACCACCTTGAAGTACAAGGGTTTTATAACCGTAACTAACAGCTTTAGTAGCAAAGTCTATGATTTCACCCTCTGTGAGCCTATATCTTTCTAGGTTTTTATTATCTCTTCTTAGCCCACAATAAAGACAATTCCTTTTGCATATATTTGTAAATTCTATAAGTCCCCTAAGATGTACATCATCACCGATATATTCTTTTCTAACTTTATCAGCAGCTTTAAAAAGTTCTTCTTCTATTTCATTGTTTTTTAAAAGTTCTACTATTTCTTCTTTTGTAAGTGAGTGTGTTTCCATTGCCTTTTTTATTAATGAGTCCATTATAGCCTCCTATCAAACGGAAAAGTACTTTTAAAGATAAACTATGAAGTTGTTTATCTATATCCCTAATTAAATTTTATAATAAGCTTCAAAGATTGTGTATATTAAATATACTAATTTTATATATTTTTATGAGTTGACAAATACTGTATTATGGGTTACAATATAAGAGTAAATACATAGTAGTATATTATGTTAAAGGGGAGTAACTGCTCTTAGGTTTAAGAGTGATAAAGTCAACACACGGTTTAATAAGCCTGGCTTTATCTTAGCGTAAATTTTGCTAAAGTGAGACTTTTGACACAATGGATGTTATCATTGTGCCAAAAGTCTTTTTTATTTATATTAAGTTACAAAATTTGCATTAAGGTGTAGTCTGTGGTTTTATCATTAAGTTACATATTCGGAGAGCAGACTGCCATTTCCGATTAAAAAGAAGTTCTAACACTAATAGAATCAGGAGGGATGGAGATGAGTCAATTTTTAAAGTCCAAGGATGATGTTCTAAAAGAATTTTCTATTAATCCGCAAAAGGGACTGGACTCTCGAGAAATCGAGGAAAGAAGAAAAAAGTATGGAGCAAATGAATTTTCTCCAGCAAAGAAAACAAGTATCTGGGAAAAGATTTTAGAAGCTTTAAAGGAGCCAATGACATTAATACTTATTATTGCAGCTATTATAACTATAGGAATTAATATATTTAAGCTTTCTAACGGACACGAAGCTGAGTTTGGAGAAAGTATAGGTATCATAATTGCTATTGCACTTTCAGCAGGAATTCAAATTATAATGGAAAGTAAATCTGAGGCAGCTTTTGAGGCTTTAAATAATATTAATGACGATATTAAGGTTAAAGTAATAAGAAATAATACTACCCAATATATTACAAAAAGTGAAGTAGTAGTAGGAGATATAGTAGCACTTGAAGCTGGAGATAAGATTCCTGCTGATGGAAGACTTATTGATTCATTAGAGCTTCAAGTAGATGAATCAATGCTTACAGGAGAAAGTGAAGCAGTTGATAAAGATTTTACTGTGGTACTTTCAAAAGAAAAAACTTCTCTAGCAGAGAGAGTAAATATGGTGTATGGTGGAACTTTTGTAACATATGGTAAAGGTACTTTTCTGGTAACAGCTGTGGGAGATTCCACAGAGATGGGGAACATAGCAAATGAACTTAAGGGACAAAATCAAGGGTCAACCCCTCTTCAGGAAAAGCTTGAAAAGATGGCATCAAAGATAAGCTTTTTCGGAGGTATAGGAGCCTTTTTAATATTTCTTTTTGAATGCTACAGAATGTTCGCTACAAACAGTTTTACCTTTGATAATGTCCAGGAAGCTTTTGTAGCTTCTATAGCACTTATTGTTGCTTTAGTTCCAGAAGGACTTCCAACCATAGTTGCAATGATACTTGCTTTTAACATTGCTAAAATGGCAAAAAATAATGCTTTAGTTAAGAAGATGGTTGCGTGCGAAACTATAGGTAGCATAAATGTTATATGTTCAGATAAAACTGGTACACTTACAAAAAATCAAATGACAGTAATGCATGTATGGGAAAGAGGGAGGCTTATTTCCCCAGAAGAATTAAAGGGAGAAGCGTTAGTATATAATTTTTGCATTAACTCCACAGCAAACCTTCAACTTAAAGATGGAAGGGAAAAGTTTGTTGGTAATCCAACAGAATGTTCACTTCTTCAAGCGTTCAATAAATCTTCATATGCTGAGGACATGGCATATGCTTATGATGTAAACAAGCTAGGTTATAATATGATAAGAGAAAAGTTAGAAGTTGCTTATCAATATGCATTTAGTTCAGAGAGAAAGTCTATGACTACAGTAGTTAAGAATAATAATAGCTTTACTGCTTATTCAAAGGGAAGTCCAGAGAAGATGTTAGAATTCTCAAAATGGATAAATACTTTAAATGGAGTGGTAGAGCTTGATGATAAGAGAAGAAAGTCTATAGAGAAAGAAATCACTAAGCTTCAAAAAGAAGCATACAGAATAATAGGTTTTTCTCATAGAGCCGTAAAAGAAAGCTTAAATTGGGGAAGTGAGCAGCACTTAGTTGAAGAAGATATGATATTTGATGGTTTTGTTGCTATTGCTGACCCATTAAGGGAAGAAGTTTACCATGCTGTTCAAAAATGTTCAGCGGCAGGCATAGGTATAAAGATCTTAACTGGAGATAATAAGGTTACTGCATCGGCTATAGCAAAGCAGTTAGGAATTCTTAAAGAAGATAGTATAGTAATTGATGCAAATGAAATTGATGATCTAAGTGATAAAGAACTTGAAGATATTATAGGTAGAATTACTGTAATCTCAAGAAGTAAGCCTCTTACTAAGATGAGAGTAGTTAATCTTCTTAAGAAAATGGGCAATGTAGTTGCTGTTACTGGCGATGGTATCAACGATGCACCAGCTTTAAAAAATGCAGACGTTGGTGTGGCAATGGGCATAACTGGTACAGAGGTTTCTAAAGAATCTTCAGATATAGTTTTATTAGATGATTCCTTCTCAACTATTGTGAAAGCAGTAGAGTGGGGAAGAGGAATTTACGAAAATCTACAGAGATTTATACAGTTTCAACTTACAGTTAATGTTGTTGCAGTACTTACAATAATACTTTCTGAAATATTTGGATATGACCTTCCATTCACTACAACTCAGCTTTTATGGGTTAACATAATAATGGATGGACCTCCAGCTTTATCTCTAGGCCTTGAGGCTTTAAGAAAGAACCTTATGAATAAGACTCCAGTTAAGAGGGACGAAAATATAATAACAAGGGATATGATTACAAGGATAATAAGTAATGGTGTGTTTATTGTAATAATGCTTATGCTTGTACAACAATATCATATCTTAGGTGGTTCTATAGAACAACAGTCAACTATAGTATTTACCACTTTTGCTACCTTCCAACTATTTAATGCTTTCAATACTAGAGAGCTCGAGGATGAAAGCATATTCCCAAATTTATTAAGCAATAAGGTTATGCTTTATTCTGTTGGTGGTACATTTATAATTCAAATACTAGTTGTACAGTTTGCTGGTAAGATTTTCTCAACAGTGCCACTAGAAATAGGTTTGTGGATTAAGATAATACTTTTATCATCTACAATAATTCTTTACTCAGAATTTGTTAAGATGATAAAGAAAGGATTTTCAAGAGTTCTTACTGCTAACTCTAAACAAGCAAAACTAAACTAGTAGTATAACAAATATATTTGAATTAAAAGCTTATATTTTAGATTGGAAATATATAATAAACTATTTTAAAGCAAAACCTTGTCGTATCACAGACAAGGTTTTGTTGTATATCAAAAAGCTAATTTATATATATTAAGAGATTATCTGAGTTAATCTAGCTAAAGATATTAATAAGCTAATATACTTTAGTATGGTATATAGGATATAATAAATAATATATTAAATTCTATAAAGATGTGATTAAAGATAGACAACTTTACTCCTTAATAAAACTGAACAGGCATCCAGTCTAATCAGCTTTCGCAAGATTTCACTTTGTGAAATGGCAGTAAATCAATTCAGTTATGAAGTTGTTTGTGTATAAAAGAATTATCAGTAGGGGGGATAAGGATGAATGAGCAACAAGTTCCAAATCACATATATCAAATGTCCACTATAAGTGCGTTGATTTCTGGATTATATGATGGATGTATTTCTTTAAATAAATTAAAACAAAAGGGTGATTTCGGTATAGGAACATTTAAGGGTTTAGACGGAGAGTTAACGCTTTTAGATGGCAATTGTTATAGAACAAATCCAGATGGAAGTATATGCTTATGCGATGAAAGTGTAACGGCCCCTTTTGCTGTGGTAACTAAATTTAGTGATTATAAAGAGTTTACAATCAAAGATTGCAGTGATTTTAGAGAACTTACAAAAAGATTAGATGAGTTTATCGAGAGTAAAAATATTTTTTATGCATTTAGTATAGAAGGTGAATTTGAGTATGTAAAAACAAGAACTGTGGTAAAACAAGAAATGCCCTATAAGCCTATGACTGAAGTGGTAAAAACTCAACCTATTTTTCAGTATGTTAATATAAAAGGCAATATAGTTGGGTTTAGATGTCCAGATTATGTTGATGGGTTAAATGTACCAGGTTATCACTTTCATTTTATAGATGCAGATAAAAATGTTGGAGGACATGTTATAGATTGTGGTATAGATTTAGCAAAAATAAAAATTCAAAACTGTTCCTGCTTTAGAATGGAGCTACCACAAAACAGTACTTTTTACCAAATGGATGTAGAAGATAGAAGAGATGATATTAGTAAAGTGGAGAGGTAAGTGTTGTGAAGATTACAATCAATGAAATTGCTGAAATGGCAGGAGTATCGAAGGCAACAGTTTCTAGGGTTTTGAATCAATCGAAGCCTGTTAGTGATGAAATTAGAGATAAGGTAATAAAAGTGATAGAGGAGACAGGATTTAATCCCAACTCTATTGCAAGAAGTTTGGTCATAAAAAAAACCTACTTAATAGGTATAGTGATTCCAGAAATAGCGAATCCATATTTTTCACAACTTGTAAGAGGGATCGAAGATGAAGCAAATGCAAGAGATTATAATATTGTGATTTGCAATGCAGACAATGAATTTCAGAAAGAAAATAAAAGTCTTCAAGTCTTAAAGAACAAACAGGTAGACGGAATTGTTTTTTTAACTTCTCACTTGTTAGAAGAGCATAATTTATTTTTTAAGACAAATTCTATTCCTACAGTTATTATTGGAACAAACTCTAAAGAATTTAATATACCTTTTGTAGATATTGATAATTTTACAGCGGCTTATGATGTAGTGAGGTATGTTGTATCTCTTGGCCATAGTTCTATTGGGCTTATTCGAGGACCTTTAACCTACCAAAATGTTAGTTTTTTTCGATTAGAAGGATACAAGAAGGCATTGCAAGATCATGGTTTTCCTTTTGAAGAGCATCTTGTAAAAAGTGGAGATTATAAATTTGAAAGTGGATATGCTGCTATGGAAGAATTCTTAAAACAAGATAGTAAGCCTACTGTAATTTTTGCAATGAATGACGAAATGGCTATTGGTGCTATGAGTTGTGCTATCGATAGTGGGTTAAGTGTACCAGAGGACATTTCTATTATAGGGTTTGATGATATTTCTTTGGCGTCCATGGTTAGGCCTATGCTTACCACAGTGAATCAACCTGTTTATGAAATGGGATTAGAATCTATAAAGATTTTAATAAATATGATACAATGTCCAGACAAGAAAGTTGAAAATGTTATCTTTCCTCATAAAATTATTGAAAGACAAAGTATGAGTAAGATTAAAGATTAATATTTGAACCAATCCAATTAAAAATAAATGACTTCACTCCTTAAATAACTCATGAAAGTAGCTTCGATATGCAGTGCTTTTTCTAAGATATACAAGTTCAATCCTTAACAAATTTTAGGAGTATAAAAGTTAATAGGTATCGAGTCTATTAACTTTGAGCCAGATGTCACTTTGTAAAGTGGCAGTAGATAACATTGAAGGGGCATCGAGCCCTTTCGCCCTTAGTCAGATTTCACTAAATCTAAACAAGTTAGATGCTCAGTTAATTTAAGTGTAATGTTATGGTATATATTGACATAAAGGTTAATTTTTTGTATAATAGTTACAGATTGGTGTTAACGTATCCATTATTGAAGATGCTTTTCAGAGGATATGAAATTATCTAAGGATAATTTTTTTTGATCTTTGGGAAACCGATTTCCTGGTTTCGTAAAAAGTAAACTTATTAAGAAGTAATTTTCTATACAAAAGGGGGATGACGTATGGAGGTTTTAAATAAAATCAAAACCGATAAGATTTTTGAAAAAAGGCTTTTAGAAAATATAGGTGAGCTGCAACAGGATTATTATGAGTTATATGGGCAAAGGGAAGATGTAAAAGAAAATTTTGAAGATCTCATAATAAGAATGGCAGAGGCTTATAATAATCGAAAAAAGGCATTAAAGGAATTAGATGAAGAACGTGAGCAGCATCCAGACTGGTTTTTATCTCAAGAAATGGTTGGTATGATGTTGTACGTAGATTTATTTGCAGATAACTTAAAAGGGGTAAAGGAAAAAATTAATTACTTAAAAGACTTAGGAGTAAATTATGTGCATTTAATGCCTCTTTTAAAAATGCCAAAGGGAAAAAATGATGGAGGCTATGCAGTTTCTAGCTATACTAATATAGATGAGAAATTTGGAACAATGGAAGAGCTTGAGGCTCTTGCAGATGAGTTTAGAAAAAATAAAATGAGTGTATGCCTAGATTTTGTTTTGAACCATACTTCAAAAGAACATACTTGGGCAGAGAGAGCGAAACAAGGGGAAAAGAAATATCAAGATATGTATTTTATGTATGATACAGATGAAGTACCAAGGCAATTTGAGGCAACGGTACCAGAGGTATTTCCAAAGGTTTCCCCAGGAAATTTCACATATTACGATGAGTTTAAAAAATGGGTATTTACAAGTTTTTATGAATTCCAATGGGATTTAAATTATCATAATCCTTTTGTAACTAATAAGATAGCAGAAAAGTTGTTGTTTTTAGCAAATAAAGGAGTAGAAGTACTTCGCTTAGATGCTATTCCTTTTATGTGGAAAGAATTGTGGACAAACTGCAGAAATCTTCCACAAGTTCATACTGTCATGCGAATTTTAAGAGTAGCAGCAAAGATAGTTTGTCCAGGAGTTATGTTTAAGGGAGAAGCAATTGTAACTCCAAGAGAAATTTTAAAGTATTTTGGGGAAGGAAAAGATGAAGGAAAAGAGTGTCAAACAATGTATAACGCATCGATGATGGTTCTTTTATGGAATTCTTTAGCGACAAGGGATACGAGACTTATGCAGATGACTTTAGAGCGTAGTCCTAAAATTCCTCATACTGCGACCTGGATGAATTATGCAAGATGCCATGATGATATTGGTTGGGGATTTGAAAATGATATTATAAAAGAATTAGGTATGGATCCTTTCCAGCATAAGCAATTTATCATTAACTTTTATAAAGGAAATTATCCAGGAAGTTTTGCTAAAGGAGAACTCTATGAATTTGATGAAGTGACCATGGATGCAAGAACTTCTGGAACATTAGCTTCTTTATGTGGCCTTGAAAAAGCCCTAGAAGAACATGATAAATATGGACAAGAACTTGCTATTAAAAGAATTTTACTGCTTCACAGTGTAATTTTATCTTACGGTGGAATTCCGGTAATTTATAGTGGAGATGAAATAGGGCAGCTTAATGATTACTCATATAAACAGAATGCAGAGAAATATGCGGATAGTAGATGGCTTCATCGTCCAAAAATGAATTGGGAAAAGGTAAAAAATACGGATAATTTAGCAACAATTGAAGGCACTATTTATAAAAATATAAATAAAATGATTGAGTGTAGAAAAGAAAACACAATATTCCGATCAGATAATTTATCTGAACCTTTTTATACAGGAAACAAGGGGGTTTTAGGATATTTTAAAACAACCGGAAATGAAAAACTTCTTGTATTAGCTAATTTTTCAGAATATGAGCAGCATGTAGATATGGATATACTTAAAAAATACTATTCTGGTGAGTGTGTAACGGATATGCTCCAACAGAAAAAAATAGATTTAAATTCAGAAAAAATTATTCTAGCACCATATGAGTTTTTGTGGTTAGCATAAGATAAATGTAAAGAAGTTTCAGTATATTTGATTTCTATCATAATTTTAGTTAATAATGATAGGTTAATATGCTGGAATTTCTTTTTTTTATAAGTGTTGTTTATGACATAATTGTTGCAATAAGTTGATTTATTTAAGTTTTAAATTTTCCTTTTATATTAGGAGTGTTTGTCTAACAAACATTTCACAATAATACACATGTTAACATACTATAGAGTAGAGCAATACTTGGAGTTGAAAGCATAATGCTTTATGCACTAATCTTAGCAGGAGGCAAAGGCACAAGATTATATCCGCTTTCAAGATCTAGTAGACCCAAGCAATTTTTAAAAATAGTGAACAATAAAAGCTTTTTAGTAAATACTGTAGAAAGAATTCGTCCATTAATTCCTAAAGAAAATATTTATGTTATAACAAATAAAGACTATGAGGGTCAAATAAGAGAGGAATTATCAGACATTTGTGCTGAGAATATATTCACTGAACCTGCTAATAAGGAAACTGCCACATGCATAGGTCTTTCAGCTGTAAAGTTGTTGAAGAAGGACAAGGATGCTGTAATAATGGTATTACCTTCAGATCATTATATAGAAGGGGAAAAACATTATATAGATACACTAGAGCAGGCAGTAGAGATCGCTGATAGGAGAAGAGGAATAGTAACTATAGGAATAGAACCATCTAGACCGGAAACTGGTTATGGTTATATTGAAATGGGCGAGAGAGTTGGAGGAAATATTGCAACCTATAAGGTTGCTCGTTTTACTGAAAAGCCAAATTTAGAAGTAGCTAAAGATTTTTTGTTAAAGGGGACTTATCTTTGGAACAGCGGTATGTTTATTTTCCGAGCAGACGTAATTCTAAGAGAAATGGAAAAATATCTTCCTAAAATGTATAAATGCCTTATGGAAATTTATAAGTATATAGGCACTGAGAGAGAAGAAGAGGTAATAAGAGAGCAGTATTGCCTTATAGACGGCATCTCCATAGATTTTGGAGTAATGCAGAAGACAAGAAAGGCGTATGTTATAAAATGTGATTTTATGTGGGATGATATTGGAAGTTTTACGGCTTTGAGTAGATTTTTAAGTACTGTAAGAAGTAATAATATATCGGAGAATGTTTTTTTAGATGAGTGTGAAAATTGTTCTATTTTTGGGAATGAAAATCTTGTAATAGGTTTTGGGTTAAAAGATTTAGTTATAGTAGATGCTGGAGATGTAATTTTGGTAATGGATAAATACCGTGACCAAGAAATCAAACATCTTTTAAATACACTTAATGAAAATGATAACTTAAAGGAATATATGTAGAGAAAAGGGGTAGCCATTGACGGTTACCCCTTAAAATTTTATATTTATTTTCCGCAGCCAGAAGTATCAGTTTTAGTATGAGTTTATGATGTCTATTAATAAAAATATATAACTTTAATCCTTAAATAATTCATGGAATAGGTTATTATAGATGTTCCATTAATGCTGTATTTATTTAATATATAACAACTAAGTGTGATGACAAAATATTAATTAGTATATATAATATGTATATAAATAAATAAATAGTATATAACATATTGAGAATGGTGGGGGACAGTTATGGGGTTAAAAGACGATTTATCAAATGAGGAAATAAGTAATAACCTAAAATATTTAAGATTGCTTTCACAACAATATCCTACAATTAATAAGGCATCAACTGAAATCATTAATCTTCAAGCAATTTTAAATCTGCCTAAAGGTACGGAACATTTTCTTACGGATATTCATGGAGAATATGAATCTTTTATACATGTATTAAAAAATGCTTCTGGAGTTATTAAAACAAAAATTGAAGATATTTTTGATAACTCCTTAAGACTAAGTGAGAAAAAGAGCTTGGCAACTCTTATATATTATCCTGAACAAAAATTAGATATAGTTTTAAGGCAGGAAAAAAATATTAACGATTGGTATAAGATAACTTTATATAGACTAATTGAGATATGCAGATATGTCTCTTCTAAATATACACGATCTAAGGTAAGAAAGGCTTTGCCAAAAGACTTTGCTTATATTATAGAGGAATTATTGCATGAACAACCTAATGAGATAGACAAATATGAGTATTATGGTGAAATTATTAAAACTATTATTGATATTGATAGGGCAAAAGAATTTATAATAGCTTTATCAAAGTTAATACAAAGATTAGTTATAGACAGATTGCATATTATTGGCGATATATTTGATAGAGGACCAGGCGCAGATATCATTATGGATACTTTGGTAGAATATCATGCTGTTGATATTCAATGGGGAAATCATGATATATTATGGATGGGTGCTGCATCAGGTTCAGAAGTATGTATTGCCAATGTTATAAAAAATTCTGCAAGATATGCTAACCTAGATACAATAGAAAATGGATATGGGATAAATCTATTGCCATTAGCTACTTTTGCTATGGAATTTTATAAAGATGATCCATGTAATAATTTTTTACCTAAAATTACTTGTGATAAAGATTATAGTATGAAAGAAATTCAGCTAATAGCGCAGATGCATAAGGCAATATCCATAATACAATTTAAACTGGAAGGTGAAGTGATTTCAAGACATCCAGAGTTTGATATGGAACATAGACTTTTATTAAATAAAATTAATTATGAAGAAGGAAGTATTGAATTATATGGACAAAAATATAAATTAAAAGATTCATATTTTCCTACTATAGATCCGCAAGAACCATATGGGCTTTTGGATGAAGAAAAAGAATTAATTGAAAAGTTAAAGTTATCTTTTATGAATAGTGAAAAATTAAATAAGCATGTACGCTTTTTATTCTCAAATGGGAGTTTATATTTAAAATATAATTCAAATCTTTTATATCATGGATGTATACCTTTAGACGAAGATGGAAATTTTAGAGCTGTAAAAGTTAATGGGAAAGAGTATAAAGGAAGAAAACTTTTAGATAGGTTAGATATGCTAGCAAGAGAAGGATACTTTTACAAGAAAGATACTGAGATCAAGCAAAATGGTATGGATATAATGTGGTATTTATGGACAGGGCCTTGTTCCCCTCTATTTGGAAAAGATAAAATGGCGACTTTTGAAAGGTATTTTATTGAGGAAGAAGAAACTCATTATGAAGAAAAGGATCCTTACTATAGTTTTAGGAATAATGAAGAGATTTGTAATAATATATTGAAAGAATTTGGTTTAAATCCGGAAAATTCCCATATAGTTAATGGTCATGTACCTGTAAAAGAGAAAAATGGAGAAAGCCCTATAAAAGCTAATGGAAAGCTAATGGTTATAGATGGAGGTTTTTCAAGAGCTTATCAGCCGAAGACTGGAATTGCTGGATATACATTAATATATAACTCATATGGACTTCAACTTGTATCCCATCAACCGTTTGAATCTACAGAAATGGCTATAAAAGAGGAAACAGATATATTATCTTCTACTATTGTTTTAGAACAAGTTGTGAGTAGAAAGAGAGTTGGAGATACTGATGTAGGTATTACTCTGCAGCTGCAGATAAAGGAATTAAAAATGCTTCTTGAAGCATTTAGAAAAGGATTAATTAAAGAACAAAGTAGAAAATAATCTTGCAGTAATATATCTATACAATAATAGTTAATTTAAATACACTTAATGAAAATGATATAACTTAAAGGAATATATGTAGTAGTAAGAGGTATCTCATATTGGGATATCTCTTAATTTTTAAAATGAATTTTAACTACCTAATTTAAATCATTGTAATGAATTTTTAGAAAAATGATAGTTAGAGTGGTTGACTTAATCAATTTTCTTGATATAATATGACTAGCGATTTTAATATTTATAATTGAAATAATTAAATAATAACATTCAGATAAAATTAATGTACTAAGGGGGCTTATAAATTATGCGCAAATTTCCATCAAGTATGATGACACAACATCCAGATAATGTTGATACTTATGTATCAATCCAAAATGAACCAGAAGAGGCTATCCAAGCTCTATCTCCTCACGAGGCAGGTGGATTAGGTATAGAAGAACTTATGTTAGATTTTGAAGGAAAGTTAACTCCTTACCATCAAACATCACAGGTAGCTTCAGGTCTTTTACATAAAAATGTTATTCCAGGAAAGGATGCAGTTATCACTCCTAGAATACCTAATGCTAATAAAGAATCTTTATTTAGACAACTTATGAGTATAATGTCTATCGTAGAAACTAATGCTCAAATTTTTGAACAAACTGGTGTGCAAGCTATAAAAGAGGTTGTCATACCAATGTGTGAATCAGGTGAAGAGGTAGCAGGTTTCCAAGATAGAATAAATTCTGTTATAGAATTAGGTAATAAGAATTATCCTATACAGTTTGAAAATAATTCTATAAAGATAATTCCACTAGTAGAAGACGTACCTGCTCTAGTAAATGTGGACACTATATTAGATGATTATTATCATATTTCTGAAAAGAAAGGTTTTACTTTAGATTATATAAGATTTATGCTTGGACGTTCTGATTCAGCATTATCTTATGGTATAGTATCAGGCATACTTTCTATAGTAATTGCTATTTCTAAATCAGCTGCATGGGGAGAAGAACATGGTGTAGAGATTGCTCCTATACTTGGATGTGGATCACTTCCATTTAGAGGACACTTCACAGCAGAAAATGTACCTAATGTACTTAAAACATATTCAGGAGTTAAGACATTTACATTCCAATCAGCATTAAGATATGATCATGGTCCTGAAAAAACAAAAGAAGCTTTAAATTATCTTCAAGATAATATACATAAATCTGTTGCTAGAAAGTTTTCAAAAGAAGATATGGAACTAATGTATGAGTTTATAGGTATATTCTCAAAGCATTATCTAACTAGCTTTGTTAAAATAATAAATATGGTTTCAGATATTTCTGATTTTATACCTAAAAATAGAGATAGACTTACTAAGCTTAAAACAGGATTAACATATTCAAGAGATGTGGCAGATGTAGAAAAAATAGCTGAACTTGTAAAAGATGAGAAATTAAAAGAAGAACTTTTAAGTATAAATACTAAACTTAAAGTTTCAGTGCCTAGAGCAATAGCTTATACTGGTGCTATGTATACTATAGGATTACCTCCAGAATTCTTAGGTACGGGTAGAGGTCTAAGAGAAATAAAAGAAAAGTATGGACAAGAAGGATTAGATAAATTATTTGATTTCTATCCACAAATCAAAGAGGATATGGCATTTGCAGCTAAGTATGCAAATCCAAAGGTTTGTAAGAGAATTATAGATGAATCAGCAAGATTAGAGTATGAACTTGATTTAAATCTTACAAACGAAATATTAGGATTAGATGTAGATTTTAATGAGCTTAGTGATAATGATTTCTATCATACAGTGTTAAAAACTACAAGACCTATATTAATGCATGTAATAGGAACAGAAAATGAACTTATACATAACAAAACTGAAGAATTAAATATTCTACACGAATGGATTGTTAGAATGGGTAAGTTAAGAGGAAGTATAGGTTAATTATCTATAGGTATCTAGAGAAGTGGCTAAGCTGCTTCTCTTTTTTTATCACAAAATTGTATTAGTTTTAATAGTGTTATTTTGTTGTTTATTTTGGAATTTTAGAATTTTATGTCGTATTTTGTATTGTAAACACTATTAAAATATGGGAAAATATTAATATATAATTTATATTGTTTTGGTAGGGAGGGGTTATGGTAAGTTTTCTAAAAAAAATAAGTATATTCATAACTTTTTTATTACTGTCCTGTTTTTTTATTAAAGGAACTACAGCTTATTCTTATGATAATGATTTGAAATTTAAGAACATAACTATTGAAGACGGTTTATCACAGTCTTCAGTAGGAGTTATATTTCAAGATAGTAAAGGATATATGTGGTTTGGAACATCTGACGGATTAAATAGGTATGATGGTCATGAATTTAAAGTTTATAAGTACAAGCTTGATGATGATAATAGTATTACATCAAATTGTATCGGTGCGGTCATAGAGGATAAAGATGGATTTCTATGGATAGGCACTAGTAAAGGTTTGAATAAATTAGATACTAATACAGATAAAATAACAAGATGTGTGAATGATCCAAATGATCCAACCGGTGTATCTCATTATAATGTTTGGGACATTATGGAGGATAGTAAAGGTTACATATGGATTGCAACTGAAAAAGGTTTAAATAAATATGATAAAAAAACTGATGTTTTTGTAAAGTACTATAATGATCAAGAAGATGATAATAGTTTAAGTAGTAATTTTATTACATCTTTATGCGAAGATAACGATGGCGCCATTTGGATAGGGACTAAAAATGGACTAAATAGATTTGATACTAGTACAAACAAGTTTACAAGATATTTGCTAAATCAGCCAGGAGATCAATACAGTATAGCAAGCACCTATATCAGCAAAGTATATAAAGATAATACGGGAAATATATGGGTAGCTACACAAGAAGGTGGACTTAATAAATACGATAGACAAAATAATAGATTTATTAAATGCTTAAATGATAATAAAAGCATACCATCTAATTTTGTGCAAGCGATTTTTGAAGATAGTAATGGTGATTTGTGGATTGGATCTAAAGGCGGTTTAAGTCAATATAATCAGTATGGGGATGAATTGACAAGTTACAGAAACAATTATTATGATCATCAAAGCCTCATTAATAATAATGTATTATGTATATATAAAGATAAATCAGGAATGCTTTGGATAGGGACTTATAATGGTATAAGTATTTTAAATCCAACTTCAAGATTTAAACACTATAAAAAAAATCCTATTGAAAAAAATAGTTTAAATGATAATATGTTGAGCGGAATATATGAAGATGCTGATGGAGTATTATGGGTTGGAACAAATAGTGGAGGTCTTAATTCTATTAATAGAAAAACAGGAGAAGTAAAACATTATTTGAACAATCCTAAGGATGAAAAGAGTATTAGTAACAATACTGTTTGGGGTATTACTGAAGATAGTTCTGGTGATTTGTGGATAGCCACTAGTTGTGGATTGAACAGATTTAATAAAAAGACAGAAAATTTCACTAGATACTTACATGATTCTAATTCAAACAGTTTAATAAATAATGAAGTAAGATTTGTATATGAAGATAAAAGTGGTTTAGTGTGGATCGGAACGAGACAGGGATTAGATTCTTTTAATAAAAAGACTGGGTTGTTTACGAATTATAATAAATCGCTTGAGGCTAGTGGCATAGAGGACTCGTGTATTTCTTATATTTATGAAGATAATTTAGGTTTTTTATGGTTAGGTTGTGAAATAGATGGAGGTTTGGTCAAATATGATAGGCAGTCTGACAAGATTACAAACTATAAGTATGACCCGACAAACAATAAAAGTATAAGTAATAATAGTATTAAAGGAATAGCTGAAGATGGTGAAGGAAACCTTTGGATAGCGACTAATTATGGTCTTAATAGATTTGATGCTGAAACAGAGATTTTTACTAGATATACTGAAGATGATGGGCTTAGTAATAATTTTGTTTGTGGAGTTTTAATTGATAAATTTAATAATCCTTGGGTAAGTACAAATGGTGGGATCTCAAAGGTAGATGTAATTCAAGGAAAGATTATAAATTTTAATGTTACTGATGGTTTGCAAAGTAATGAATTTAATGGTTATTCGTACTTTAAAAGTAAAACAGGAGAAATGTTTTTTGGTGGAATAAATGGATTAAGTAGCTTTTATCCTGAGAGCTTATCAGAGAACAATTATATGTCAAAGGTAGTAATTGAAAGTTTTAAAGTATATGATAAACCTATTAATTTAAAAGATAAGATAGATCTTAAATATAATCAAAACTATTTTTCATTAGATTTTTTTCTATCAGATTATAGAAATCCAGTAAAAACAAAATATGCATATAAGCTAGAAGGTGTAGATAAAAATTGGATATTTTCTAATGATAGAAATTATGCAAGTTATACTAATGTGAGTGATGGAACATACACTTTTAAAGTTAAAGCAAGAAATAGTAGTGGAACATGGAGTGAGCCTACTTCAATTCAAATTGTAGTAGCAAAACCCCCTTGGAAAACTTGGTGGGCATATACATCATACTGTTTATTATTTTTACTAATGATGTGCTTGATGTGGAATTATGTAAGTATAATGGAAAATCTAATAAAACAGAGAACTCTTCAGCTGAATAACAAATTACAAGAAAATGATAAATTATATAATCAGCTTATAAAACATGAAAGATTTAAAAATAATTATTTTGTCAACCTTTCACATGAGCTTAAAACACCATTAAATGTAATATTGTCCACAGTACAATTAATTAATAAATTAAATGAGGATAATTTACCATTATCGAAGCAAAGTTTACATAAGTACATGAAAATAATAAAAAGAAATTCAAATAGTCTCTTAAAAATAATTAATGATCTTATAGATACATCGAAAATAGAGGCAGGAAGTTATAAAGTAAATATGGTTGAAGCAGACATTGTATACTTGGTAGAAGAAATAGCCTTATCAATGAAGGAGTTTATAGAATTTAATAAGCTAAATCTTATTATAGATCCTGAAGTTGAAGAAAAGATTATAGAATGTGATCCAGCTGAAATAGAAAGATGTGTTGTTAATTTGATATCTAATGCAGTTAAGTTTACTCCGGAGGAAGGAACTATTTGGATAAGCTTATATGATAAAGATAATACTGTTGATATATCGGTAAAAGATAACGGTATAGGTATTCCAAGAGAGTATCATGAAAAAATATTTGATAGATTTGGTCAAGCAGATAATATGTCAAATAATAAGTTAGGTAGTGGTATTGGGCTTACTTTGGTAAAATCCTTAGTTGAAATTCATGGTGGAAAGATAAGTCTTATAAGTGATTTAAACAAAGGTAGTGAATTTATTATTACTTTACCTGTAAAGCATAATAACTTACATAAAGATAAATAAGAATATATCAATAATCGTACTATGAAAATAGTACGGTTATTATTTTGAATTAGTGTTCAACAATAATATTGATAGTTAGAAATTCTTTGCCAGATGTAATATTGACTTATGTTTGGAAAAAATATTAAATTAATATATCATATAAGATTTATTGAAGAGGTGGGCTATGCTAGATAAGGGATATATTCTAGGTGAAAAATATGTAGTAATAAAGGTATTACGAAGAATTAATATAGGACAAGTTTATTTATGTAAAGATATTAAATTTAAAGGTCTTTGGATAATAAAAGAAGTAAAAAATGATTTTCAAAAAGATCTTAGTATTTTATCTAGGCCTAATATATTAAAAAAATTAAGTTATCCATGTGTTGCAAGAATAATTGAGGTGTTTTATGAGAAAAACAACTTTTATATAGTTCAGCAATATGTACAAGGAAAAACTCTTGAAGAGTATATAAAGGAAAAGCAATCGATAGAAGCAGAAACTATACTCAATATTACTTCATCTATATGTAATGTTATGACTTATTTTAATAACAGTAATCTTCCAATAACATATAGATACTGTAATCCGTCTGATATCATAATAACGAAGAAGAGAAAAGTTGTTTTAATTAATTTTGATGTTTCAAGGATACATAATAAAGCTATTGAGTATTATGATATCTTACATATGGATTTAAATGAACATATTATTTTAGATCAAGATAATTTAAGAAAATCTATTAACAAAGAAGAAATCTTTAACATTGGTAGAATGATGTACTTCATGACTAAGGGAAAACTTCCATCTATAGCGCTAGAACCTATTTTAGATGAAAATTATGATGTTAATGTAGATAGTGATTTAAAGAGAATAATACAGAAATGTTTTCAAATTGATATTAAAGATAGATATATTTCAATTGAAGAGTTAAATAATGAGATTATAATAGAAAAATTGAGAAAAAGTAAATATAAAAATACTTCGTTTTTAAATGATGAATATGTTAAGTTAGACAAATCCATAAAAAGTAGGATTGTTAAAAAGAAAAACATATTGAGATTACATAGAGGTGTATTAGCGTTACTAACTTTTATAAGTATAATTTTTCTAGTTGTTTATGTTTTAAAGTTTTAACAATCTTATGATCCACAATATATACATATACAACTTCATAACTGAATTTATAATTAATGAAAAAGCATTGCATGTCGAGGCTATTTTCATTAATTGTTTAAATACTGAAGTTGTTTATCTTTATTAAGAAATAAGTATCTTAGCTATATTGATGTTGTAGTTAATTTTAGTTGTTATCATTTTGCGAAATGAAGTTTGACTCAATCTATCGATACACAACTTCATAACCGAACTTATAATTGATGATATACAAGTTCACATTGAATTAAGAATTTCAGGGGAAGTATTGAATCCCGAGAATATGTCCTAAAATTCGTTAAGAATTGAACTTGTATATCTTAGAAAAAGTATTGTATGTTCAGGCTATTTTCATAAGTTGTTTAAAGATTAAAGTTGTGTATCTTTAGTAGGCTCGATGCCTGCTAAGATTTATCTATAACTATCTTTTGATATTAATGTTGAGCTTACTAGTTGTCCGTTTTTGTATATTTGTTTATAAACTTCTGCATAAGATCTAGAACCTCTAGAAATTATTTTTACTGTCTCTCCATTCGCTTCTTGTTGTCCATAGAAATTAACAGTTAGTTGTCCATTGTTTATATAACTTTCTATATATAATGGATAATTTTTATTATTCTTAAATTTAAAATCTATGGCATCACCAGCTATTGTAGCATCTTGACCAGGTGGTACATAAGCTACAGCCATGGAATGGGGAGTTCTTTCTACTATTTCTAAATTAGTCAATAGAGCTGCATTATATGTTGTTGAAACTAATTGACATATTCCTCCAGCAAGGTCTGGGACTACTTGATTATTTACAAATATAGCAGCATCCAGGTAACCCTTAGCTCTTGTTCTAGTACCTAAAGCTTGATTCATTGAAAAGACTTCTCCAGGCATTACTAGAGTTTGATTTAAGTGTTTAGAAGCAATTGTTATATTTTCAGTTCTATTATAGTTATTTGTAAGTGATGTTGTATAAGTGGATACCAAATCTTTTACTAAAATTAAATCATTATATTTAATTTTAGCAGTAGTTGTTTCTACAGGAATTACAATTTCAGATGGATTATTAGAAAATATTTGTGCCAAAGTTGCTTGTTTTAATTCTTCATTTTTTATTTTTATTCCAGATCGATCTCTTCTAACTAGGAATTCTCCAGTGTTATTACGCATAATAGTTGCGTTCTCAGGTTCTCTGTTTATAGATTTACTTAAAGATTCTAAGAAAGTATTTAATCTATCTTTGTTATAGGTAAATTCTTCTTTGATATTTATCGGATTATTTTTCAAGTAAGTTCTGCTTGCTAATTTACTAAATATATTTAAGTTTTTATCATATTCAAATGCGTCTTGCGATATTTTTTCTAAATCATATTTAGAATCTAAATCGGAAAGAGCTAAAGTTACTTTTTTGTCTTCATATGAAAGTATTAGTTTTCTATCTTTTAAAGAATTATTTAAAGCCTCTAATTTTTTTTTGGCTTCTTCTTTTGATAAGCCGCCCACATCTATATTATTTACAATTACTCCTTTATAGATATATTTATCAGCTTTTTTATTGAATAGATATAAGGAGCTTATACTACATATTAGGATTAGTGTAGTTATGGAGCATATTAATAGTATTATTTTTAGTTTTGTTCCGAATGTTTTTGGTGTTTTTAATATTTTTTGTGTTTCCATGTTTTCAACCCCCGATCTTTTTGAAAAACATATACTATTCTATTCTATTCTATATATTTATTAGATTTTAAGACTATGACTTAGCTTTGGATAAAATTAAGTAAAGTACAATATATTCAATCCAATATTATCCAATAAATATATTATACGGTATAATGATAAAATATTCACATGTAATTTAGTAATATTTTCATACAAATTACGTTAAAAGTATACAAAAAATACTATACTCAGATTTATTTATACAAATCTAAGCATAGTATTTTTATGGTTAATTTGTTTTATAAGAATTTATAGTAAGTTCATTTATGTATATAGATAACCAAATTCATAATTTAACTTATAATTCATGCTATACAAGTTCATATTGAATTAAGAATTGAAGTTGTATATCCTAGAAAAAGCATTGCATGTCGAGGCTATTATGCTGCCATTTCACAAAGTGAAATCTGGCTCAAATTTAATAGGATCGATGCCTATTAAATTTTATTTAACATGAATTGTTTAAAGATTGAAGTTGTTTATCTTTAGTTATGATATGAAGTACGTTTTTTATAACTTTTTTTTTGATTCTAAATAAAAAACCTTAACAAATTTTTTAGTATTAATGCGAACATTAGATGTTGATGATTCAAGTTTACTTTCTAAATCTATCATTTTTTTTCTAACTTCAGTAAAATCAAAGAATTTTGTAGCATATTCTTCAAATTTAGGATTTGAGTAATCTGTAAGTCCTAGGGAGGCTAAATGATTTAATGCTTGAAATATCGCTCTACGAACTCTCTGTTCGGAAGCTTTAATTTCCTTTTTTAAGTCTGATGATTTTACTGAAACTCCTAACTTTTTCGTAGCAATATTGGTGAAAATATCTTTAAGAGGAGGAAACTCATGCTCAAAAGATTTTTCTTTTTCATATTTAAATAAATATTCTAACATATCCAGTAGATCTTTACTGCCGCTTTCTCCAATCATACCTAGCTCTGTTAATAGAAACTGTCCAGAAGTAATAATACTTTTCTCAGTTGAAGGAGACTCTTTTTTTTCTACTAGTATTCCAATATCTAAAACACTTAGTGTTTTTTTTATATCATATATAGATTTTTGTAATTTTATATGTTCAATTGCTTTTTTGATAACGCCTATAATTTCAAGACGATTAATCGGTTTAGTGATATAGTATTCAATGCCTAGTGAGTAGGCTTCACCAATTATCTCCTTATCTTCTACTTGCGAAAGCATAATGATTTTCCCATTAAATGAAGAATGTAATTCACGAATAGTTTGTATACCATCACGCATAGGCATTAATAAATCAATGATAAGAATATCTACGTTTTTTAAGTTAAGTAAATTAGTACTTATAATAGATCCATCTTCTGCTTCTCCGACTACTTCTCCAAGGCTGTAATCTTCTATAATTTCAGTTAACATAGAACGAATGGCATCATCATCATCAACAATAAAAAACCTCATTATATCATCCTTTCTTCACTAAAATATTAATTGGCAGTTTTATAATGAAAGTTGTCTCGTTTGTTTCTGGAGTATATTGTATTGATATTTCTCCCTTAAGATTACTAACTATTTCTTTTACATAAGGTAATCCCATTCCTGTTGATGGTTTGCCAGACACATCATATTTAGTTGTATATCCAGGTTTAAAAATCAGTTCTCTTTTCTTTTCTGGTACACCCACTCCATTATCAGTAACATTAAAGTGAATCCATTCATTAATTTTGTAAATAGATATTTTTATTAACCCTATATTTTCAATTGATTCTACTGAGTTAGATACTAAATTATTAATTAAAGATAATGTTGTATAAACATGGAATTTAGATGGAAAATCTTCAATATTTAAGGTGATTTGAATATGTTTATTTAATGATTGAGCATATTTCTGATTAGTTTGGACGATAATATCTCCTATTTCTGCTATATTCATATAATCAGTTGAATTCTCATTAGAAATCATTTTAGTAAGTCCAGCATAAATTCTTTGATTATCTTTTTTTATCTCATGAATTTGTCCAGCAATACTTAATAATTTTCCTGACAAGTCTTCTTTTTTTATATAACAGTCACTGCTTTGTAAATTTCTATATAAGTTATAACAGTCTCGTGTAATATCTTCTGCGTATTGTAAGGTTTTTTTTAATTGAATGGATTCTTCATATAAATTAGAAATAAGTGAAAGCATATGTCTATTTTGTTTTTCTTGATGTTTTGCAGTTAATTTTGCTTCATGAAGTTTAAAAATATTGAAGAATCCCAAAACAAAAAAACTCCGGATAACTGCAATAATTATAATTTGACCTAAAAAAGATAAAGTAATAGTTTCTTCTAAAAAAAAGTGTCTAATAGATAATTCTGTTAAACTTGATATTATTTCTGTAAACACAGATGTAATTCCAACTAATAATGGACGATCATGTAGTTTATTTACCTTTATTAAAGAAAAAAATGAGGCATATGTTAAGTAATAGAAAAAGGTAGGTGAATGAAGTATAAAATCATATTCTAATTGGGTTCCACTGTTTATAATAAAATCAAATAGAATACGAAAAACAACAACAAGAATTCCAACCATAAAACCAAAAAGAATTAACGGTATTTTACGTATCCATAGCAGAAAAAAGAAAAAGACTGGTGTGCCTAAACTAACACGAAATGTATCGTTAAAAGGATGAAATTTTAATTCACCGGCTAAAGGTACTGTTATCATCATCAAAATAAGAGTAAGCAAGTTTTCTTTCAATTAATATCCACCTCTAATAAGTTATTATACAAGCCACTACCCCTTTAGGAGAGCGTGACTATATTGTTATTTAGTGATCTTCTTAATGTCAACAATTAAGAAGAAGGAAATAGGTCATTGTGTACATATTATAGATAAAGTAAATGCATTAAATCTAGAGTGATTATTAAAACGCTAAAAATATCCTATTAAAAAGAATAATAGAAAAATTACTAATATGCTAGTATTTACATTAAATTTTGTTTATTGACAAATAGTTGAAGTACATAAAGATAAACCACGTTAATCCTTAAACGATTCATGAAAGATAAAATTCAATAGCTATCGAACCTATTAACTTTTACCTAGATTTCACTTTCTAAAATGACAGCAAGTAGCTTTCATATGCAATGTTTTTTCGTAAATTTTGCATATCTATATAAGAATATTCTGAAAAATGGTTTTTAAAAATTATTTAAAATCACCTTGTAGATTTTTGTTGTTTTTTGTAGGTTGGGTTATAAAATTCAATCATGTTAATTTAAGTTAGTATATGGCGGAAAAGTGAGGTAAATTAAAAGTTATAAGGGGGAAATTTTATAAAATGAAAAAGTTTGGATTAGCAGTTCAGATTGTTATTGGACTAGTATTAGGTATTATGGTAGGTGCAGTTTTCTATGGTAATCCTGCTGTAGAAGCCTTTTTAAAGCCAATAGGGGATATTTTTATTCGTTTAATTAAAATGATAGTTGTTCCAATTGTACTTTCATCACTTGTTGTTGGTATCGCTGGTGTAGGTGATATGAAGAAGCTTGGTAAGTTAGGTGGAAAAACTATTCTTTATTTTGAGGTAGTTACTACAATTGCTATAGTTATTGGATTATTAGTGGCTAATGTTGTACACCCAGGTTCAGGCATAAATATACATGAGCTATCACAAACTAATGTTAAAAATTATATGGATACTGCAGAAAAAGCAGCTAGCCATGGCTTTGCAGATACATTTATAAATATTGTTCCAAGTAATGTATTTGAAGCTCTTACTAGTGGAAACTTGCTTGCAATTATATTTTTCTCAGTTTTATTTGGTTCAGGAGTTGCAGCTATTGGAGAAAAAGGAAAGCCAGTTCTTGCTTTTTTCCAAGGGGTAGCAGATACAATGTTCTGGGTGACTAATCAAATTATGAAGGTTGCTCCATTTGGAGTATTTGCACTAATAGGTGTAACAGTTTCAAAGTTTGGAGTTGCTTCTTTAATTCCTTTAGGAAAATTAATTATTACTGTTTATGGAGCTATGATTTTATTTGTGGTTGTTGTACTTGGTTTAGTTGCAAAGATGGCTGGTACAAGCATCATAACACTTATGAAAGTTTTAAAGGATGAACTTATTCTTGCTTATACAACAGCAAGTTCTGAGTCAGTGTTACCAAAGATTATGGAGAAAATGGAGAAGTTCGGTTGTCCAAAAGCAATTACTTCATTTGTTATTCCAACTGGATATACATTTAATTTAGATGGCTCTACATTATATCAAGCAATTGCAGCATTATTTATTGCTCAAATATACGGTATACACTTACCATTAGCTACCCAAATTAACTTAGTACTTGTACTTATGGTTACTTCAAAGGGTATGGCAGGGGTACCAGGCGCATCCTTCGTTGTATTACTAGCTACTCTTGGCTCAGTAGGTATTCCATTAGAAGGAGTAGCGTTTATAGCAGGAATTGACCGTATCCTTGACATGGCAAGAACAGCTGTTAATGTTATTGGTAACTCTTTAGCTGCAGTTATTATGTCTAAATGGGAAGGTGAATTTAACTCTGTAAAAGCACTAAAATATACAGAATCTATTAAAAAGATAGCATAGATTATAAAAAACCTTGTTCACTTTTTGTGAACAAGGTTTTTAGTATGTATTAAGATGGTGATTTCTAATCATTAATATTGATTATTATTAAGGTCTTTTAAATAAAAATTTATAATGGTTTTCTTCTTTAAAATCACACTGTAGATATAAGTTTTCTGCATATCTAGTCCAAAGGACTCTACTTGTGTCCTTTATAGTGGGATGATTGCTAATAAAGTTAATAAACTTTTTGCCTAAACCAGTCCCTCTATATTTCTCATCAATTATTACATCGGATATTAAGCTATAAACAGCACAATCACTTACAACTCTTGCAAATCCAATTTGAACATTGTCATGGTGAATTGAAAAACAAAGAGAATTTTCTATTGATTTTGCTATAATTTCTAGCGGTCTATTTTGTGCCCAGTGAGACTGCTTTAATAAGTTATGAACTGCATTTAAATTAATCTTTGTTTTATCATCTGTAAATATATACTCATGTTCTATTAATTCCATACTGTAGACTCCTTCTTGGTAAAAATACATATCACAACTTGGTCAATTATAGCATATATAACATTAATAGTATATCCATAATCTTTATTAAATATAATTATCAACAAATAACTATTAATAAACAATAAAATGAAAGTTAATGCACAGAAATAATTCAGAATAATAGAATGTTGTAGATAATTAGAAACTTAATAACAAGCTAATTTTATTGTTGTTATTTCATAAAGTAAAATCCGACTAAAGCTAAGTAGACTCTATGTCTATTCAGCTTTATTTTTTTATTTATTGTTAAATTTTTAGATTTATTATAAAAATATAATTACTAGGCTTATGGATATAATATAACTACGAAGTACTATAATTTATAATTGTTTATTATTAATTTGTTAAAAAATTATAGTATCTAATTTTAGACATTATTAATATAATCAAGTTGTAACACAATACATTTTTTATGCATATTTATACAGAAAGTAGAGTATAAATATGCAAAGAAAAATGAAAAGGTTTTAGTAGAGTTTTCTATTGTAATAAAAAAATACTAATTTTTGGATTTGGGATATTGAGATGAGTATATGAGGATGGTTTAAGAATAAAAAATTACAGGATAAAGATAAAAAATATGTATAAAAATCTTGCATAATTATGAAATAGTGTTGTATAATTATAACACGCGAATAACTAGAGAACATTGGAGGGAATTTTATGGATAAGATAAAAAAAGTTGTTTTAGCATACTCTGGAGGATTAGATACTTCAATAATAATACCATGGCTTAAGGAAAATTACGATGGATGTGAAGTTATAGCTATGGCTGCTGATTTAGGACAGGGAGAAGAACTATCAGGTTTAGAGGAAAGAGCAATAGGTACGGGAGCTTCTAAACTTTATATAGAAGATTTAAAAGAAGAATTAGTAAATGAATTTATTATACCATGTCTAAAAGCAAATGCAGTTTATGAAGGAAAGTATTTACTTGGAACATCATTTGCAAGACCTATAATAGCTAAGAGATTAGTTGAAATCGCTGCAAAGGAAAATGCAGATGCTATCGCTCATGGATGTACGGGAAAAGGAAATGACCAAGTTAGATTTGAGTTAGGAATAAAGGCTTTTGCTCCAGGTATGAAAATAATAGCGCCATGGAGATTATGGGATATAAAGTCAAGAGATGAAGAAATAGACTATGCAATAGAAAAGAATATACCAATAAAACTTACAAGAGAAACAAACTATAGTAAAGACAGAAACCTTTGGCATTTAAGCCATGAGGGATTAGATCTTGAAGATCCAGCAAATGAACCTATGTATGACAAGATACTAGAACTTTCAGTATCACCAGAAAAAGCTCCAGATGAGCCAACGTATGTAACATTATCTTTTGAAAAGGGTATTCCTACAAAGATAGATGGAGTAGAGTACTCACCAGTAGAAATTATTCAAAAGCTTAATGAACTTGGTGGAAAGAATGGTATAGGAATTGTTGATCTAGTTGAAAACAGACTTGTTGGAATGAAGTCAAGAGGTGTTTACGAAACTCCAGGTGGAACAATTCTTTACTATGCTCATAAAGAAATAGAATCTCTTTGCTTAGATAGAGAAACAGCTCACTATAAGGAATTAGTAAGTGTAAAGTTTGGAGAGTTAGTATACTTCGGACAATGGTACACTCCTTTAAGAGAAGCATTAAGTGCTTTTGTTGATAAGACTCAAGAAACGGTAACAGGAGAAGTTAAGCTTAAGTTATATAAAGGAAATATCTTAACTGCTGGAATTACTTCACCATATTCTCTTTACAGTGAAGAAATAGCTACTTTTGGAGAAGATGAAGTTTATGACCAAAAGGATGCAGAAGGATTTATCAATCTATTTGGATTACCAATAGCAGTAAAGGCTAAGCTTATAGATAAGAAATAATATATACTATCAGATGATGATTTAAGGAGGAGAGTAAATGAAACTTTGGGGAGGAAGATTCCAGAAGGAAACGGATAAGATAATGAATTCCTTTAATTCCTCTATATCCTTTGACTATAGGCTTTATGAAGAGGACATCGTTGGCAGCATGGCTCATGCTAAAATGTTATGTTCTATTGGAATATTAAATGAACAAGAACTTGAAGCTATTATCAATGGATTAAATGAAATTCTTGAGGGAATTAAAAATGGTGAAGTTGAGCTTTCAGAAGCAGCTGAAGATATTCATATGAATGTGGAAACTTTACTTACTGCTAAGATAGGAGAAGTAGGTAAAAAACTTCACACTGGAAGAAGTAGAAATGACCAAGTTGCTTTAGATTTAAGGATGTATCTTAAGAAGGAAGTGTTAAATCTTAAGAAGCTTATAGTAAAGCTTGAAAAAGTTATATTCACTCTTGGAAGAGAAAATATGCATACTATAATGCCAGGATATACACATCTTCAAAAAGCACAACCAATAAACTTCTGCCATCATTTACTTGCTTATGCTGAAATGTTTAAGAGAGATTATGAAAGACTTACAGACTGCTATAAGAGAATGGATTATATGCCTCTTGGCAGTGGTGCTCTTGCAACTACTACCTACAATCTTGATAGATATATGGTAATGGAGCTTTTAGGTTTCTCAGATGTAACATTAAATAGCTTAGATGGAGTATCTGATAGGGATTTTGCAATAGAACTAAATAGCTGTTTATCATTAATAGCAATGCATCTTTCAAGGTTTTCTGAGGAAATAATTCTTTGGTGTACTACAGAGTTTGGTTATATAGAACTAGACGATGCATACTCAACAGGATCAAGTATAATGCCTCAAAAGAAAAACCCAGATGTTGCAGAGCTTGTTAGAGGTAAGTGCGGAAGAGTATATGGAAATCTTATAACTCTTTTAACAATGATGAAGGGACTTCCTCTTGCATACAACAAAGATATGCAGGAAGATAAGGAAGCGATCTTTGATAGTGTTGATAATGTTAAGATTTGTTTAGAAATATTTGCTAATATGCTAGCAACAATAAAGGTAAATAAAGATAGAATGAGAAAGTCAGCTGGTGAAGGGTTTACAAATGCTACTGACGGTGCTGATTATCTTGTAAAAAAAGGAATGCCTTTTAGAGATGCTCATGAAGTTATGGGTAAACTTGTATTCTATTCTATAGCAAAAGATAAATCTCTTGAAGAATTAACAATTGAAGAATTTAAAAGTTTTTCTAGTATTTTTGATGAGGATATTTATGACGCACTTGATCTTTCTAACTGTGTAGAAAGAAGAAGAGTAATAGGTGGACCGAGTACGTCATCTTTAAGAATACAACTTGATGAACTTGATGCTTTTATAAAAAAAGCGGAGTAAGTTAGGAGTGATATTTTGAGTAAGTTAAAGATAGGAATAATCGGTTCTACAGGGTATGTAGGAGTGGAACTAATAAGAATTCTTTTAAATCATGATGATGTAGAGCTTGTTGGATTAAGCTCTACATCCTTTGAAGGTAAGGGAATAGAGGAAGTTTACGGAAACCTTTATTCTATTTGTTCTCTAAAGTGTGAGAGTGCAGAAAAAGTAATAGAAAAAAGTGACTTTTTATTCTTAGCTCTTCCTCATGGATTAAGTGAAGAAATAGCAAGTAAAGCATTAAGTGCAGGTAAAAAAGTAGTAGATCTTGGTGCAGACTTTAGACTTGTTAATGAAGAAGCGTATGAAAAATGGTACGGAAAACCTTTTGCAGTTAAAGAGCTTCATGGTGAAGCTGTTTATGGACTTCCAGAGTTTAATAGAGAGAAGATTAAAGAAGCAAGATTAATAGCAAATCCAGGTTGTTATCCAACTAGTATATCTCTTCCTTTAATGCCTCTTTTAAAGAAAAGTTTAGTAAGTAAAAAAGGTATAGTTGCTGATTCAAAGTCAGGTGTTACAGGAGCTGGGAGAGGACTTTCATTAGGAACACATTTCCCAGAATGTAACGAAAACTTCTCAGCATATAAAATTGGAAGTCATAGACACATTCCAGAAATTGAACAAAATTTAAGTATTGCTGCAGGTGAAGATGTTCCAGTAACATTTACACCACATCTTCTTCCAATAAATAGAGGAATACTTTCAACTATTTATTGTGACGCTGTTGAGGGGGTTACTACTGAGGAAATTCATAAGGAACTAAGCAACTATTATGCAAATGAACCTTTTGTGAAAGTACTTCCTTTAGGCGAGGCAGTTGCTTTAAAGAATGTAAAATTCTCAAATTTATGTCATATATCAGTTCATTCTGATGAGAGAACTAAAAAGGTTATAATTTGCTCAACTATAGATAATATGGTTAAAGGAGCAGCAGGTCAAGCGGTACAGAATTTAAATATAATGATGGGTTTTGATGAGCAGAAGGGATTAAAGCTTCTTGCACCAGCCTTTTAAAAAGTTAGGAGGAAATGACATGGAGATACTAAAAGGAGGAGTTACAGCTCCTAAAGGTTTCTTGGCTGCAGGCATACATTGCGGATTAAAAAAGAAAAAGGATAAAAAAGACTTAGCTCTAATTTATTCAGAAACTATGTGTGATGCAGTAGCAGTTTATACTCAAAACAAGGTTAAGGGAGCTCCGCTTATAGTTACAAAAAACCACTTAGTAGATAAAAAAGCTCAGGCTATTATTGTAAATAGTGGTAATGCCAATACTTGTACAGGAGATGATGGCATTTATAAAGCTAACAGAATGGCAGAGCTTGTAGGAGAAAAGTTAAACATAACAAAGGAAAATGTGGTAGTAGCATCTACTGGAGTTATTGGGGTGCCTCTTAATATACAGCTTATAGAAGCTGGTATGGAAGAATTAGCAGGTTCTATTAGAAGAAGTGGAAATATAGATGCAAGAGAAGCCATTATGACGACAGATACAATGAAAAAAGAATTGGCAGTATCTATAATGATAGATGATAAAAAGGTAACTATAGGAGCCATGGCTAAAGGTTCAGGAATGATTCATCCTAATATGGCTACTATGCTTGGTTTTATAACTACAGATATAAATATTGATGGAGAGCTTTTACAAGAAGCATTAGCTAATGTTACAAATAAAAGTTTTAATAGAATAAGTGTTGACGGAGACACAAGTACAAATGATATGGTAGCTATCTTAGCTAATGGAAAAGCAGGTAATGATAGAATAACTGGAAAAACTGAGTACTACTATAAATTTTTACATGCTTTAAAGTATGTTTGTATAGAACTTTCAAAGCTTATTGCAAGAGATGGAGAAGGTGCTACTAAGCTTATAGAATGTTATGTTAAAGGTGCATTAGACGAAAATCATGCAGTTGCTTTAGCAAAATCAGTTATAACTTCTAGCCTTGTTAAAACTGCTATGTTTGGTGCAGATGCAAACTGGGGAAGAATTTTATGTGCCCTTGGTTATTCAGGAGAGGAACTAAATACAGATACAGTTGATGTTGCTTTTGATAGTATTAAGGGATTTGTTGAAGTATGCAAGGACGGAATGGCTATGCCTTTCAGTGAAGAAAAAGCTAAAGAAGTTCTTGGAGAAAGTGAAGTTTCTATTCTTATCGACCTTAAGATGGGAGAAGAAGAAGGAATGGCTTGGGGCTGCGATTTAAGTTATGAATATGTAAGAATAAACGGTGACTATAGAACTTAAGATAAAGGTATGGAGAGGTGACAAATTTGAATAAAATAGATTTAGAAAAGGCGAATACGCTGATTCAAGCTCTTCCATATATTAAGGAGTACTATGGGAAAACCGTTGTAGTAAAATATGGTGGAAGTGCTATGAAGAATCAAGGCTTAAAGGAGGCAGTAATTAATGACTTAATCCTTATGAGCTGTGTTGGAATAAATGTAGTACTTGTTCATGGTGGAGGTCCAGAAATTAATAACTTCCTAGGAAAACTAGGAAAGAAAGCTAAGTTTGTTAATGGACTTCGCTATACTGATGAGGAAACAATTGAAGTGGTTCAAATGGTTTTAGCAGGTAAAGTTAATAAAGATTTAGTTTTTCTAATTAACTCTAATGGTGGTAAAGCAATTGGTCTTTGTGGTATAGATGGAAACATGCTTCTAACAGAAAAGCATGAAGGTGAAGAAGATCTAGGTTTTGTTGGTGAAGTTAAAAAGGTTAATACGGAAGTTGTTGATAACTGCTTGAAAGAAGGATATATTGCTGTTATCGCAACTGTTGGAATCGGAGAAGATGGCAGAACTTATAATATAAATGGTGATGTAGCAGCAGCAAAGATAGCTTCAGCACTAAAAGCTGAAAAGTTTATACTTCTTACTGATGTTCCAGGACTTTTAAGAGATCCAAGTAGCGAAGAAACTCTTATTTCAGAATTAAAGGTAAGTGAAGTTCCAGAGCTTATGGAGGAGAAGATCATTAGTGGAGGTATGATACCTAAAATAGAAAGCTGCGTTGAAACAGTAAGAAATGGTGTTAAGAAGGTACATATCATAGATGGTAGAATTCCTCACTCCATTTTAATTGAATTGTTCTCAGACCGTGGTATAGGAACTATGATTTATCAGTAATCCAAGAGTTTATTGGCGGTTAGATTATATAGATTTGAAATTAAATTGATAAATTAAAATAAGTTGATAAATACAGGAGGAAGCGATGAAAGATTATAAAGAATTATGGAACAGCTTCTTTATGGACACTTACGGACAGCTAGATATAGCAATTGAAAAGGGAGAGGGAAGTTACCTCTACGATGTAAATGGTAAGGAATATATTGATTTTACTAGTGGAATAGGAGTATCATCATTAGGATATGGAAACAAGAAGCTTATAGAGGCTATTACAGAACAGCTTCATAAGGTTTTTCATGTATCAAACATATTCTACAACACTTCAACTATAGAAGCAGGACAAAAGCTTATACAAAGAAGTGGAATGAAGAGGGTATTCTACAGCAACTCAGGAGCTGAAGCAAATGAAGGTGCTATAAAGCTTGCTAGAAAGTATAGCTTTGAAAAATATGGTGAAGGTAGGGGTACTATCATTACTTTAAAACAATCTTTCCACGGTAGAACTCTTGCAGCTTTAACAGCTACGGGACAAGAAAAGTTCCATAACTATTTCTTTCCATTTCCTCAAGGGTTTAAATATGTAGAAGCAAGTAATTTCGAAGCACTTGTTAATGAATTAGATGGAACAGTATGTGGAATAATGATGGAAGCAATTCAGGGAGAGGGAGGAGTGCATCCTCTTCAAAAGGAATTTGTTAAGCAAGTAGCAGAATTATGCAAAGAAAAAGATATACTTCTTATGTTTGATGAAGTACAGTGTGGAGTAGGAAGAACAGGAAAGTTCTTTGGTTTTAATCATTTTGATGTTATGCCTGATATAGTAACACTTGCTAAAGGCTTAGGTGGCGGATTACCTATCGGAGCTATACTAGCAGGAGAAAAAGTAGAACATACCTTTAAAAAAGGAGACCATGGTTCAACATTTGGAGGTAACCCAGTGGCGCTTACTGCATCTGCTGTGGTACTAGATGAAGTTTGTAGTGAAGGTTTCTTAGAAGAAATTGAGAAAAAAGGACAGCTTCTTATGGAAGCAATAAAAGGATTAAATTCACCAAAGATTAAAGAGGTAAGAGGAAAAGGATTAATGATAGGTATAGAGATTGAAGGTGAGAGCAAGCTAGCTCAGGAAAAGGCACTATCTAATGGACTATTAATTCTTACTGCAGGACAAAATGTCGTAAGACTTTTACCGCCTTTAACAATTAGTGAAGAAGAAATTAAAAAGGGCGTAGAACTTTTGGTACAATGTATATAAAATTTAATTAAAAATTCAGTTAGTTTTGGGGGAGGGAGGAATAATATGAATAAGAAACATCTACTTAAGCTTAATGATTATTCTAAACAAGAAATAATTGAGATATTAGAGTTGGCTGAACAACTTAAATATGAAACAAGACACGGAATTCCTCATGATCGTCTTAGAGGAAAAACTTTAGGGATGATATTTCAGAAATCATCAACAAGAACACGTGTATCCTTCGAGGTAGGAATGTATCAGCTTGGAGGTCACGCATTGTTTTTAAGTTCTAAAGATATTCAGATGGGAAGAGGAGAACCAATAAAAGATACTGCAAGAGTATTATCAAGATATGTGGATGGGATAATGATAAGAACATATTCACAAAAGGAAGTAGAAGAATTAGCTTATTATTCTTCCGTTCCTGTAATCAATGGACTTACTGACGATGAACATCCATGTCAGGTTCTTGCAGACCTTTTAACAATTAAGGAATTTAAGAGAAAATTCGAAGGGTTAAAAGTAGCATTTATAGGTGATGGAAACAATATGGCTAATTCATTAATGGTTGGTTGTTTAAAACTTGGTATGAATATAGCTATAGCAACACCAGAAGGGTTTGAACCACAAGCTCATATAATTGATGAAGTTAAGGAAATAGAAAAAGAGTCTAAAGGTAAGTTATACCTTGTTAATTCACCAAAGGAAGCTGCTACTGGAGCAGATGTATTGATAACAGATGTTTGGGTAAGCATGGGACAGGAAGAGGAAGTTAAAAAAAGAAAGGCAGCTTTTGAAGGCTTCCAAATAAATAGAGAGCTTATGAATTTAACAAATAAGGATTCTCTTGTACTTCATTGTCTTCCAGCTCACAGAGGTGAAGAAATAACAGAAGAAATCCTTGAAGAGCATGAAAAAGAGATATTTGAAGAGGCTGAAAATAGACTCCATGTTCAAAAGGCAGTTATGGTAAAGTTAATGGCTAAGAGTTAAGTAAAAAAACCTTTTACAGCATATAAAGTGTTGTAAAAGGTTTTTTTATTATCTGACAACAGTAAAAGAGTTCGATGCCCTTTAACTCTTATTGCTATGATTTTATAAAGTGAAATCTAACAATAGTAAGGGAACGATATTAATTCGAATTTTTTACAACTTTTATATCATGTAAATTACTATACTTTTAATAATAAGTATGTAAAAAGTAACAACTTTTTTCTTGGGAGAAATAAAATATAGCTAGAGTAATAGTTTTAGAGGGATAGCATGACACTTTTTGATTTATCTCCAGAAGAATTACCTGTATTTACTAGCTTGATTGCTATACAGATGTCAATAGGCTTAACTCCAAAGCAACAAGTAGTATTAGGACAATTTTTTATATTATTAGGTGACAATTTGAGTATGATTGGTGTTCAGGCAGAGGCATTGAAAGAAATAGCAGAAAGTAATAAGGATATTAAAGAGAAAGAGAAGTGATGAAGTTGTGCATATTAGGTTAATTAAGAACAGAGAGTAACCTTACTTTATACTTAAAGAAGCTATAATGAGTTATCTTGTAAATAATTTCTATAATTCCTATGATGATGAGAAGAATCATGATTATGCTGTTAAATGGTATAATCATTTTTTGCCATATATATATCGTAAAGTGGGTAATTATATTTTATTTAAGTTTTTGGAAAGCTTGAAGAAAACTAATTAAAATTAGCGATTTGTTTACAATAAAATAAATGTAACTGTATAAATAATATAATTTTAATTCTTCTTAAGAATTAAATGCGTTTATCTTAACAGGTTTACTTTGATAAATTTATAGACATACTAAATACAAACAAGTTCATTATTTAATGAATTTCATAAAATAATAACTAAGTTCTTTTTAAAATTGAATGATGAATTTGGATGTTTACAACATATGAGTATTATTTTGGGAGGTTTGTAATATGAAATCAAAACATGAAAAGGTACATACAAAAGAAACATTTAAGACTAATGGAACAAAAAGCCAAGATCAATGGGCACAAAATAGGAATAATACTACTGTTGAGAAGCCTGGTATAAATGAAAGTGGCATAAAAGCAAAGAAAAATGGATGGTAGTTTACAAGAATTTTACAAAAGATCTATCCTAATAAGAAAGTCATGTAATTCTTCAAATTACATGACTTTTATATTTGTTGTTATTTCACAAAGTGAAATCTCACTCAATCTAAAGATACACAACTTCATAACTCAGTTATTTAAGGGTTGAAGTTGTGTATCTTTAGTAGGCTCAATGCTTGCTCAGATTCATTTAATATTTTTTAATTCATTTTGGCATTTCGTAAAAATGCTGAAGTTTTTATATTCCTTTGATAGTTCTATAGAGTGTAAAAAGTATTTTTTCGCTTTTTCAAAATCATTTAAAAATTTATAAGTTAAGCCTATACTGTAGAATATAGATGGAGAATAAATCTTATATGGAATCTTTAAATATTCCTCAATCATAAGCTCACATTTGTTAATATATTTTTTTATATTTACACAATCTTTTAGAGCTATACTAATTTCAAAAACATTACATAGTGATATTAGCTTATTTTCAATTTTATGTGATGAATCAAATATTACTTCATGAATTTTAGTTGCATTTATTAAATAACCTTTATCTTTTAATATATTTGCTTTAAGTGTTAAGATGTTGAAGACATGAACTTCATTCAATCGGAATATACTTTCAACATAATGAATTTTATCTAAAACTATATCTAAGTCACCTTTCTGTTTATAAGCAAGAATATTATTAAATAGAAGTTTGTATCTTAAATCTTTAGTATAATGCTTTTCTTCAACCAAAAACTCTTCTGTTATTTTTAATGCTTCATCTAATTTATTAAGCATTATGCATACATAGCTATAGCATGTTCCAATTACTGCTTTTTTATTGAAATCTGAAGGGGTGAATTTATTATAGATATAATTAAAGTAGAAGTATGCGTTCAAAAAATCGCTAGTCTTAAGTAACTCTTTTCCGATATTAATTAGTACATCCGTTGTATTTTCACTATAATTAAGAATTATATCTATTTTTTCTTTGGGTATTGATTCTATAATAGACTTCAACTCAACATCATCATTGCAGAGTTTCTTCAATAAATCATTACTCATATTTAAACACCTTCGTCTGTTATTTTTAGTTTATATATATTTATATAGAAAAAATAAGAGATATTACACTATTATTTTATTAAGTTACTAAAGCAAGTAAGTAAAAAACATTTACAATAAGTTGTCTTAATGGTAAAATTTGTTTGTAATTAATAGTTAGGAGTAAATATGTACAACTATAGAAAAACAATGATGTTAAATTACTCGGTATTTAGTTTGAATAGTAGTTTGATGTACCAACGAGTTATTGATCCAGTTCCAGAATGGGTAAAAAAGCAACTTTGTTTTTATAAATAATAGAAGGATATAGTAAAAGGGACATGTAGTTTAATTAATAATAGACTACATGTCTCTCTTTTTGTTGTCACTTCATGAAGTAAAATCTCACTTAAGTTAGATTCACAATTTCGTAGTATCCAGTAATCAGAGAAGTTTTTGTAATTATATTGAGAGTTTAGGGATTTATGAATGAAAATAGTTGTCTAATAGCAAAGCTGCACATCTTATTCCTAAAAGTATAGAGAATTCTCTGCAAAATATGTTAAAAGTATTTCCTATTTAATGAAAAAAGAGCATAATGCAAGCAAAAACATAAACAATTAATTGTTCGTGTGTTTGTTTAATTCTAGTAGAATTAAGATGCGACAAGAATGGAAAAGGAAAAGTGATGATGACATTATTAAGGCTAAAGAAATAATAAATAAGTTAGAGCCACATGTAGTTGTAATATACAGGGAATAAAAAAGCTCATACGAAAAAAATATAGCAAGATTTCCCAAATATTACATTCCTATTATTGAGTTTTTTGCATTAGTACTTGCGTTTTTGTCTCTATTTGTGATGGATAATACCTCGTTTTCCCAGTAGATATATAGAGCATTAGCTTTCTTGATAGTTTCATGTCAATGTGCATTAGTTATTTCTATTCCTTTAAGCTTTTTTGAACATATAGGTGCAGCATCAAAGCATGGTATTTTAGTTAGGAGATAACTATCTAGAAGAATTAAACAAAGTAGAAGCAGTGGTTTTGGATAAAACTGAGATGTTAATAAAGGATACATTTAAAGTCTTAAAAATTAATCCTAGTGAAAATCTAGTAAAAGAAAAAGTATTACAGTATGCAGCTTATGCAGAAATTTATTCTAATCATCCTATAGCTGTATCGATAATGAATGAGTTTGGAGAGGGGATGATAAAGAAGTCATCAATTGTTTCTAGGAAATCCCGAGGAAGTGGATTAAGGTTAATGTTGGAGAAAAAGAGATATTCGCTCGTAATGATAGATTCATGAGAACTTATAGAGTGCAATATAATGACTATAATGATGAATTTGGTACTATAATTTATATAGCTATAGATAAAAGTTATAGTGGTTATATTATAATTTCTGATGAAATAAAAGAAAATTCAAAACAAGTAATTAAACGATTAAAGAAAAAAGGTGTAAAAAAAATTGCAATGCTTACGACAAATGATAGAAAAATTGCAAAATTTGAAGGTGGAAGTTTAGGGTAGCTGATATTTATTTACAATTAATTCCGGATAGTAAGGTAGATAAACTTTAGGAATTTCTAAAGAATAAAAATGAAAATGGCAAAGTGATTTTTATAGGAGACGGAATAAATGATGCACCTGCTTTTGTAAGAGCTGATATAGGAATTGTTATGGGAGGGGTTAGGTCAGATACAGCAATTGAAAAGATAGGTGTAGTAATAATGATCGATGAACTATGTAAAATATATTTAATAACTTATTTAACAAATAAATCGAACATTATTATATGGTAGAATATTATCTTTGTTCTTGGAATAAAACTTATTATATTAGTTTTAGGAGCTTTAGGTATAGCTAATATGTAGGAAATAGTTTTTGGACATGTTGGAGTAGCACTTTTAGCAGTTTTAAATTCTATGAGAATATTAAAAGTAAATAGTTAAATTTAAAAGTCTAATGAAAAATCTTGAGATTTTACTCTATTTCCTAAAATTCACTAAGGATTTATTCACTGATATAAGTTACAATATATTTAATGATAGCGTACTTTAACTAATAAACCGTTAATGTTTACAAAAAAAAATTAATAGATTATTTGTAAAAAAGTATTGACAAAACAAAAAATGGACAATAAAATCATATGTAATGACAACTAAACGAATGCCCGTTAATTAAATGCTAAGATGGAGAACGTTATTTGGTATATAAAAAGCCACAGAGAGTCGATGGTTGGTGAGAATCGATGCTTTTACTGGATGATAATCACTCCTGAGCTGAGTCCCGAAAGCAAAGGCGTAAGTAGGCGATTTCCGGTAAGCCCCGTTAAAGGCACAGGTTTGATTGAACCTGGTGATATTTTTTGATTAAGGCGGCGATAATATATCCCACTTTTAGTGATTTATATCATTGATGGTGGGATTTTTTTAACCTTTTTACCTTGAGGAAAATATTAAATAAGACAATTCTAAGGTAATAATTTTAAAATTTTTAAGGGGGAATTGAGATGGATAGGCATGTTTTATCAGTACTAGTTAAAAATTCTTCAGGTGTACTGAGCAGAGTTTCAGGTTTATTTATGAGAAGGGGATTTAATATTGACAGCTTATCCGTAGGCCGAACTGAAAATCCAGAAATCTCAAGAATGACAATAACTCTTATGGGTGGAGAAGATGTATTAGATCAATTTATTAAACAGTTAAATAAATTACAAGAAGTAATTAAGATAATAGAATTAGCTCCAGAAAGTTCGGTTTATAGAGAGTTAGTACTAATAAAGGTTAATGCAGATGCCAACCAGAGAGCAGCTATTAATGATATAGTAAAAGTATTTAGATGTAAGATAATTGATTTAGATACAAATACATTAACTATTGAGTTAACAGGAGACGACAATAAGGTATCTGCTTTAATAAAACTTATGGAAGAGTACGGAATAAGAGAGATGGTTAGGACGGGATTAGCAGCTCTTGAGAGAGGCTGTAAAGATATAAATTCTTATGGTGACTATTTTGAAGAAGAATATATAGGATAATTTATAAAGTAAATAGGGGAGTGGGGCTTTGAATAAGAAGATATATATTTTAGATTCAACCTTGCGGGATGGTTCCCAAGGATATGGGATTTCCTTTTCCTTAGAAGACAAAATCAAAATATGTTGCTGTTTAGATAAACTTGGAGTTGATTATATAGAAGCTGGAAATCCAGGATCAAATCCTAAGGATATGGAATTTTTTAAATTAGTAAAAGGTATTGAATTAAAAAATTCACAAATTGTTGCCTTTGGAAGTACACGAAGAGCTGGAATAAAGGCAGAAGACGATAAAAGTTTAAAAAATTTATTAGAGGCAGAAACAAAGATGGTGGTAATATTTGGTAAGTCTTGGGACTTTCAGGTTATGCATGTCTTGAAAACTACCTTAGAAGAAAACTTAAATATGATTTCCGATTCTATTAGATTTTTAAAAGGAAAAGGTAAAGAGGTAATTTTTGATAGTGAGCACTTTTATGATGGATATAAGAGCAACAAACAGTATGCTGTAGAAACCTTAAGAGTAGCTAAAGAGGCTGGAGCTAGTGTTTTAGTACTCTGTGATACAAACGGAGGAACTTTACCTAATGAAATATTGTCAATAACAAAGGATGTACATGAAACTTTGGGAGACAATATCGGAATACACTGTCATAATGATGCTGGAATGGCAGTTGCAAATTCAATACAAGGAGTTGTTGCTGGGGTAAATCATATCCAAGGTACATTTATTGGAATTGGAGAAAGATGCGGAAATGCAAATTTATCAACAATAATACCAACACTAAAATTTAAATTAAATTATGATGTGTGTATTGAAGAAGAACTAAGTTCATTAACAACTACAGCAAGATATATATCAGAAGTTTCAAATATTCCACTTAATGATGATGCACCTTATGTTGGAAGTTCAGCTTTCGCGCATAAAGGTGGAATGCATATCAATGCAGTTGAAAAAGTATCAAATTCTTATGAGCATATAAGTCCAGAACAAGTAGGAAATAAAAGAAGATTTTTAGTTTCTGAAGTCAGCGGAAAAACTATGATTCTTAAAGAGATTCAGAAGGTATTTCCAAGTATGTCAAAAGAGAGTGAAGAAGTTAAAATAATAACTGAACATTTGAAGAAGTTAGAGTATGAAGGATACCAATTTGAAGGGGCAGAAGGAACTGTTGAACTGATTATGAGAAAAATCATAGGTAAGTATGAACCTTTCTTTAAACTTAATCACTTTAAAATAATTGGAGAACAACCTTCTTCTAATGGTAACTTCAGTTCTACTGCACTAATAAATATCACTGTTGATGGAAAAACTGAGATGACTGCTGCAGAGGGAGATGGTCCAGTAAATGCTTTGGATAAAGCATTAAGAAAAGCTCTAGATGTATTTTATCCTCAGCTTAAAAATGTAAGACTGGTAGATTATAAAGTAAGAGTTTTAGATTCTGAAAGTGCAACCAATGCAAAGGTTAGAGTATTAATTGAATCAACAGACGGTATTGAAAAATGGACAAATGTAGGAGTTTCAAGGGATATTATTGAGGCAAGTTGGATTGCTTTAGTAGATTCCATAGAATATAAACTTATTAAAGATATTCAACGAAAAGTTAAAACATATTTTTAGGAGGCGATAAACATGGGGATGACAATGACTCAAAAAATATTAGCAGCACATGCTGGTTTAGAAAGTGTAAAGGCAGGACAACTTATAGAAGCAAATCTTGATTTAGTTTTAGGAAATGATATTACTTCACCAGTTGCAATCAAGGAATTTAACAAGTTAGGGGTTTCCGAAGTTTTTCATAAAGATAAAGTTGCTATAGTTCCAGACCACTTTACACCAAATAAAGATATTAAAGCTGCAGAGCAGTGTAAATTCATAAGAACGTTTGCTTGTGAAAAACAAATAACAAACTTCTTTGAAATCGGTGAAATGGGTATAGAACACGTTCTAATTCCTGAAAAAGGATTAGTTGTTGCAGGAGATGTAGTAATAGGAGCAGATTCTCATACGTGTACGTATGGTGCTTTAGGAGCTTTCTCTACAGGAATAGGCTCAACAGACATGGGAGCAGGAATGGCTACAGGAAAGTGTTGGTTTAAAGTTCCTTCAGCAATAAAGTTTGTTCTTAAGAATAAGCCAGCTAAATGGGTAAGTGGTAAGGATATAATTCTTCATATAATAGGTATGATCGGTGTTGACGGTGCTTTATATAAGTCCATGGAGTTCGTAGGCGATGGAATTCAGCACTTATCAATGGATGACAGATTTGCAGCAGCAAATATGGCTATAGAAGCTGGAGCTAAGAATGGTATATTCCCAGTAGATGAGAAGACTATAGAATATATTAAGGAACATTCAACAAAAGAATTTAAAGTTTATGAAGCTGATGAAGATGCTCAATATGATGAGGTATATGAAATAGATTTAAGTACTCTAAGACCAACAGTAGCATTCCCTCACCTTCCTGACAATACTAGAACAATTGATAATGTTGGTGAAGTTAAGATAGATCAAGTAGTAATAGGATCTTGTACGAATGGAAGATTAGAGGACTTAAGAATAGCAGCTTCTATATTAAGAGGTAAAAAGGTAGCCAAGTATGTAAGAACTATAATTTTCCCAGGAACTCAAAAAGTATATCTTCAAGCTATGGAAGAGGGATTAATCAGAGATTTCATAGAAGCTGGAGCTGTAGTATCTACACCAACTTGTGGACCATGTCTTGGAGGACATATGGGAATATTGGCGGCAGGAGAAAGAGCAATATCTACAACTAATAGAAACTTCGTAGGAAGAATGGGACACGTAGAATCAGAAGTTTATTTATCAAGTCCAGCGGTTGCAGCAGCATCAGCTATTACAGGAAAAATAACAGACCCAGAATTAGTTTAGGAGGATATAGTTATGAAGGCAAGAGGAAGAGTTTTTAAGTACGGAGATAATGTAGACACTGATGTAATCATACCAGCAAGATATCTAAATACTTCAGATCCAAAGGAGCTTGCAGGTCACTGTATGGAGGATATTGATAATACATTTGTTAAGAAAGTTCAACCAGGAGATATAATGGTTGCAAATAAAAATTTTGGGTGTGGTTCTTCTAGAGAGCATGCACCTATAGCAATAAAGGCTAGTGGAGTAAGCTGTGTTATAGCTTCAACTTTTGCAAGAATTTTTTATAGAAATGCAATAAATATTGGTCTTCCTATATTAGAATGTGATGAAGCTGTAAAAGCTATAGAGGATGGAAATGAGCTTGAAGTAGATTTTAATGCAGGTATTATAAAAAATCTTACAAAGAATGAAGAATACAAAGCGCAAGCTTTCCCAGAGTTTATGCAGAAAATTATACAAAGTGAAGGCTTAGTTGGTTATATAAAAAATAGATAATATAACAAAAGCTTGAGGAATGAATAAAAGGGGGCATAAAATAATGTTTAAAGTAGCGGTTATAAAAGGTGATGGAATAGGACCGGAAATAATTGATGAAACTTTAAAGGTATTAGATGTAGTTAAAGAAAAGTATAATCATAAATTTGAATATAAATTTGTATTAGCTGGAGGATGTGCTATAGATGAATATGGCATACCATTACCAGAAGAAACTATAGAGATATGTAAAAATAGCGATGCTGTTTTACTTGGAGCTGTAGGAGGACCAAAATGGGATAATCCTAATGGAAAGGTAAGACCAGAACAAGCCCTTTTAGGATTAAGAGGAGCTCTTGGGTTATATTGTAACTTAAGACCAGCATTACTTTATGCTCCATTAAGAAATGCTTCTCCTTTAAAGGATGAAATTATTGGGGATGGAATAGATTTCTGTGTTGTTAGAGAGTTAACAGGAGGAATATATTTCGGTGAAAGAGGAAGAAGTGAAGAAAATGGTGAGCAAGTAGCTTATGATACTGAAAAGTATTCAGTATCTGAAGTAAGAAGAATAGCAAAGAATGCTTTTGAAATAGCTAGAAAAAGAAATAAAAAAGTTACAAGCGTAGATAAGGCAAATGTACTAGAGAGTTCAAGATTATGGAGAACTGTAGTTGAAGAAGTAGCTAAGGATTATTCAGATGTAACATTAGATCATTTATATATTGATAATGCAGCAATGCAGATTGTTAAGAACCCAAGACAGTTCGATGTCTTAGTAACAAGCAATATATTTGGTGATATTCTATCTGATGAAGCTTCAATGGTTACTGGTTCAATAGGTATGCTTCCTTCAGCTAGTATAGGAGAAGGAAATATAGGAATGTATGAGCCAGCACACGGAAGTGCACCAGATATAGCTGGAAAGGGTATAGCTAATCCATTAGCAACAATCCTTTCTGCGGCAATGATGCTTAGATACAGCTTTAATCTTGATAAGGAAGCTAAAGATATAGAAGATGCAGTATCAAAGGTATTAGAGGATGGATATAGAACAGGTGACATAATGAGTAATGGAATGAAGCTCGTTGGCACAAAAGAAATGGGAGACTTAGTAGTTTCAGCAATGAGAAAATAAAAAAACAGGGGGAAAAATTATGAGAAGTGATGTTGTTAAAAAGGGAGTAGAAAAAGCTCCTCATAGATCATTATTTAAGGCAGCAGGTCTTACAAACGCGGAACTTGAAAGACCGTTAATAGGTATCGTAACTTCCCATAATGAAATAATTCCAGGTCACGTACATCTAGATAAGATTGTAGAAGGTGTTAAAAAGGGAGTTCTTTTAGCTGGTGGAACTCCACTAGCATTCCCTGTAATAGGTGTTTGTGATGGTATAGCTATGGGACATGAGGGGATGAAGTATTCATTAGCTACTAGAGAGTTAATTGCTGATTCCATTGAGTGTATGGTTAAAGCTCACGGCTTTGATGGATTAGTCCTTATACCAAACTGTGACAAAATAGTACCAGGAGTTATGATGGGAGCTTTAAGACTTAATATCCCTGCAATAGTAGTTAGTGGTGGACCAATGCTTGCAGGAAAATTTAATGGTAAGGATGTTAGTTTATCAACTGTATTTGAGGGGGTTGGAGCCTACAGAGCAGGGGATATGACTATGGAAGAATTAGAGGAATTAGAAGAAAACGCCTGTCCAACTTGTGGTTCTTGTTCTGGAATGTTTACTGCAAACTCAATGAACTGTTTAAGTGAAGTTTTAGGTCTTGCATTACCAGGGAATGGAACAATACCTGCTGTTTATTCAAAAAGAATAAGATTAGCTAAAGAAGCAGGAATGAAGGTTATGGATCTTGTGAAAAAAGATATAAAACCAAGAGATATTGTTAATAAGGAAAGTATAACAAATGCCTTAACTGTTGATATGGCTTTAGGATGTTCTTCAAACAGCGTTCTACATCTTACAGCTATAGCTAACGAAGCGAAGATTGATTTGAATTTAGATATGATTAATGAGATAAGTGACAAAACACCAAACCTTTGTAGACTTTCACCAGCAGGAGATCATCATATTGAAGATCTTTATTGGGCAGGTGGCGTACAAAGAGTTATGAAGGAACTTACTAAAAAGGATCTTTTAAATTTAAGTTGTGTAACAGTTTCAGGAAAAACTCAAGGAGAGTTAATAGAGAGTGTTAAGGAAACAAATACAGAAGTTATAACTCCTATAGAAAATCCATATAGCACAACTGGGGGTATAGCTATACTAAAAGGAAACTTAGCTATAGATGGTGCTGTGGTTAAGCGTTCAGCAGTAGTGGAAGAAATGATGGTTCATGAAGGACCAGCAAGAGTTTTTGATTGTGAAGAGGATTCAATAGAAGCTATTCTTAGTGGAAACATAAATAAGGGAGATGTAGTTGTTATTAGATATGAGGGCCCTAAAGGTGGTCCTGGAATGAGAGAAATGCTTTCTCCAACTTCAGCTTTAGCTGGTATGGGATTAGACAAATATGTAGCATTAATTACTGATGGAAGATTCTCTGGTGCTACTAGAGGTGCTGCTATAGGTCACGTATCACCAGAAGCAGCTGAATGTGGAAATATAGCACTTGTTCAAGAAGGTGATTTAATATCTATAAACATCCCTAATGGTAAGCTTGAACTAAAGGTTAGTGAAGAGGAATTAGACACAAGAAGAAAAGCTTGGAAAGCACCAGAGCCTAAAGTTAAAGATGGATATTTAAGTCGTTATGCTAAGCTAGTTAGTTCAGCAAGTAGTGGAGCGATTTTTAAATAGGAGGTGCCTTTATGTTATTAAATGGTTCAGAAATATTAGTAAACACTTTACTTGATGAAGGTGTTGATATTATTTTTGGGTATCCTGGTGGGTCAGTATTAAATATTTATGATACTTTATATAAATATGAAGATAGATTACGACATGTATTAACTTGTCATGAACAAGGAGCAGCTCATGCTGCAGATGGTTATGCTAGGGCAACAGGAAAAGTTGGGGTTTGTATTGCAACTTCAGGACCAGGCGCAACCAACTTAGTTACAGGTATAGCTACAGCCTATATGGATTCAATTCCTATGGTTGCTATAACAGGAAATGTAACTACTCCTTTACTTGGAAGAGATAGCTTTCAGGAGGTTGACATTGTTGGGATTACAATGCCTATCACTAAGCATAACTTTATAGTTAGAGATGTTAAAGAACTTCAAGATACAATAAGAAAGGCTTTCTACATAGCAAAAGAAGGAAGACCTGGTCCGGTGCTCATAGATATACCAAAAGATATCACAGCAAAAATGGCTGAATTTGAGCATAAGGAAGCTTTAAAAGTTGAGGCAAATACAAAATATATTACTGAAAAAGCTCTTGAGAATCTAGCTACTTTTATAAATGAAAGTAAAAGACCACTTATATATGCAGGTGGAGGTATAATAAGCGCTGGCGCTTCTGAAGCTTTAAAAAATTTAGCTGAAAAAATAAATGCACCTGTAGCAACTTCATTAATGGGAATAGGATCTTTTCCAGGAGACCATGAGCTTTATACTGGAATGATAGGCATGCATGGAACAAAAGCATCAAATCTATTAGCTACAAAATCTGATTTAATTATTGCAATAGGATCTAGATTTTCTGATAGAGTTGTAAGCAGTAAAAATCATATAAAAAATGCTAAGATAATTCAAATAGATGTAGATGCTGCAGAAATTAATAAGAATATTAAGGCCGATGCTTATATTGTAGGTGATGTTAACTCTACTTTAGAAAGATTACTTCCATTGGTAAAAGAGAACAAAAATGAAGAGTGGATAGGGAAGTTAAAGGAATTTAAGGCTTTAAAAGCTCCTAAAAACCATGAGACATATGATCTTACTCCAGAGTTTTTGTTTAATAAACTTAATGAGCTTACTCAAGGAGATGCAATTATTTCAACTGAAGTAGGTCAGCATCAAATGTGGACTGCGATTAATTATAAGTTTATGAAACCACGAACCTTACTAACTTCTGGCGGATTAGGAACAATGGGATATGGATTAGGTGCATCAATTGGTGCAAAACTTGCTATGCCAGATAAAAAGGTAATAAATATAGCTGGAGATGGAAGTTTTTCCATGAATGCTATAGAGCTTGGAACGGCTGTATTTAATCAGGCTCCTGTAATAGTAATAATTTTAAATAATGGATGCTTGGGAATGGTTAGACAATGGCAAACATTATTTTATGAAGGTAGATTTTCTAATACTACATTAAATAGAGGCACAGATTTTGTAAAATTAGCTGATGCATACGGTGCAAAAGGCTTTAGGGTTACTGAGGAAGAACAGCTTGAAGATGTTCTTAAAGAAGCCTTTGAAAGTAAAGTACCAGTAGTAATTGATTATATGATTAATAAAGATAAAAAGGTATTTCCAATGGTAGCACCTGGTGCACCTATAAGTGAAATAATCAGCGAAGAGTAAACAATAGTAGCGGAGGTTGTTGCATGAAAAGAATAAAGATATTTGATACAACCTTAAGAGATGGTGAACAAACTCCAGGGGTAAACCTAAACTTGAAAGAAAAACTGATGATTGCTAAAAGCTTAGAAAATTTAGGGGTAGATATAATAGAAGCAGGATTTCCAATGGCTTCTTTAGGAGATTTTCAAGGAGTTAACACTATTGCTAAGGAGATAAGGAATTCAACTATAGCAGCTTTATGTAGAGCTACAAAAAGTGATATTGATAGGGCTTATGAAGCTATAAAAGTAGCACAAAGTCCGAGAATACACACCTTCATTGCTACTTCACCAATTCATTTAAAATATAAGCTTAATATGACAGAGGATGAAGTACTTGAAAGAGCAGTAGAAATGGTTAAATATGCTTCTACTTTATGTAGTGATGTAGAATTTTCTGCAGAAGATGCATATAGAAGTAACCCTGAATTTTTAGTTAAGCTTTTTGGAAAAGTAATAAAAGCAGGAGCAAAGGTATTAAATATACCAGATACTGTAGGTTATGCTCTTCCTAATGATTATCATGATTTTATAAAGTATATAGTTAATAATACTGAAGGAATAGAAAAAGTTGATGTTTCTGTACATTGTCATGATGATTTAGGGCTTGCAGTGGCTAACTCCCTAAGCGGAGTATTAGCTGGTGCAACTCAAGTTGAATGTGCTGTAAATGGTTTAGGAGAAAGAGCTGGAAATGCATCTTTAGAAGAGATTGTTATGGCCATAGAGACAAGAAAAAATCATCTTGGTATGTATACTAATATAAATACTACAGGTCTTTGGAGAACTAGTAAACTGGTTTCTTCACTTAGTGGAGTTGTAGTTCAACCAAACAAGGCTATAGTTGGAGAAAATGCTTTTGCTCATGAGTCAGGCATACATCAAGATGGAGTATTGAAAGAAAAGTCTACTTATGAGATAATAACTCCAGAATCTGTTGGTAAAGTAGATAATAATAATATAGTTCTTGGAAAGCACTCTGGAAGACATGCGTTCTCCAGTTATTTAAAAGATAATGGAATTGTGCTCGAACAAGAAGCATTAGAAGAAGCCTTTGATAGATTTAAGAAGCTTACAGATAGAAAGAAGACAATTACATGGAGAGATATTGAGGCTTTAGTTAGCAATAATGTTACATTACCTCAGGAAGCCTACAAGCTTGTATCCTTCCAAATTCTTGGAGGAAACAAAATCATAGCTACTACTACAGTTGAAATTGAGAAAGACGGTGTAGTGCTTAGAGAAAGTGCAGTAGGAGATGGTTCTATAGAATCAGCTTTTAAAGCAGTAGAGAAAGCTGTAGGAAAAGAAGTAAAGCTTAGAGATTACTCTATTCATTCAGTTACTGATGGAGAGGACGCTTTAGGTGAAGTAACAGTTAAGATAGAAGAATCCGGAGAAGTGTTTGTAGGAAAGGCACTATCAGGAGATGTAATGGAAGCAAGCATAAATGCTTTAATAAATGCTGTTAATAAAATGATGGATTACTTTGATAATAAAAAGTAATAAACGAATGGAGGAATTTATAATGGTAAAAATGTATTATGAAAAAGATGGAAATTTAGACTTGTTAAAAGGTAAGAAGGTGGCTGTTGTAGGTTATGGTAGCCAAGGTCATGCACATGCATTAAACTTGCATGAAAGCGGTGTTGATGTAACTGTTGCATTATATAATGGAAGTAAGTCATGGGAAAGAGCTCAAGCAGCAGGATTAAAGGTTGCTACTGTTAAGGATGCAGCTCAAGCATGTGATGTTATAATGATATTAATACCTGATGAAAAGCAAGCTAAAGTATATAAAGAAGATATAGAACCATACTTAACAGAAGGAAAAGCTTTAGTTTTTGCTCATGGTTTCAATATTCACTACTGTCAAATAGTACCTCCTAAGAACGTAGATGTTTTCATGGTTGCACCAAAGGGACCAGGACATATGGTTAGAAGAACTTATACTGAGGGATCAGGTGTTCCATGTTTAATAGCTATACATCAAGATTATACTGGAAAGGCTAAGGACTTAGCTTTAGCTTATTCAATAGGAGTTGGTGGAGCTAGATCAGGAGTTTTAGAAACTACATTTAAGGATGAAACAGAAACAGATTTATTTGGAGAACAAGCGGTTCTTTGTGGAGGAGTTTCTGAGTTAATAAAGGCTGGATTTGAAACTCTTGTTGAAGCAGGTTATTCACCAGAAAACGCTTATTTTGAATGTCTTCATGAAATGAAATTAATAGTTGACTTAATATACCAAGGTGGAATGAGCCTTATGAGATACTCAATCAGTGATACTGCAGAATATGGAGACTATGTAGTTGGTAAGAGAATAGTTACTGATGAAACTAAAAAGGCAATGAAAGAAGTTTTAAAAGAAATACAAGACGGAACATTTGCTAGAAACTGGTTAACTGAAAATGCAGTAAACAGACCTTACTTCAGTGCAGTAAGAAGAATGGAACAAGAACATGAAATAGAAAAAGTAGGTAAAGAACTTAGAAGCATGATGAGCTGGATAAAGAACGACATAGAGTAATATAAGATAATATTACTATTATGTATAATTAATAAAAAGGAGTTGAATTTAATTCAACTCCTTTTTAGCCGTTTGCTCTTTAAAACTAACATTTACAAATATATATGGAGCTAATACTGTTGCCCATAATCCTAGAGAAAAGTAGCAAAGAAAATCCCTTGCATAGCTTGTGCTCATAAGAATTTTAAAAGAAATATATATTACCACGAAACCTATAGTTCCAATAATCATTCTAAATATTTTTTGAATTTGGGCTTCTTGAGGATTAAAGCCTATGTATTTATCTTCAAGAAAATATCCTATACATATTGCAGTGAAAGCGCCAATAGATTTAAAGTAGTCACTATTTTTTAGAAATATACCTAATATTATGAATAGCGCAGAAAGAAAAAACATAGGATAAGCGATTTCATTTCTTTCACAATATTCAAATAAATGGTTTGATATAAATACACAAATTATACCGAAAATAGTACCAAAGATTACATCTTTCGGCCAGTGAACCCCAAGATAAAGCCTTGAAAGAGGTACTAAAATCATCATTGTAATGGATAATATAATAATCCATGTTTTTTTAAATTCTACAATTAGCGAGGTAAAAGTAGATGCTGTTCCTTGAGAATGTCCTGATGGAAAGGATGAACCTGTGGCAGTTTCTTTACCAAGACTTTTTATACCTTCAACTCCTATAGGTCTGGGAGAGTTAATAAGTATTTTTATTATGTTATTTACGGCTAATGAAAAAGCAATTGCAAATATAAGTTTATAACCGTATCTTTTGTCAATACACCACAGGAATATTAGGGAGATAATAAGTCCTAAGGTTTGTCCCCCTAAATTGGTTATAAATAAGAAAAAATAATCTAATATAGGATTTGAAAAACTTTGAAGAAATTTAATTATTTCCATGTTTACTCCCTTACGTTTTTTATATTAGTTTATCATAATTTTAATACTTTGAAAAAGACCTATACAATTTACAACAAAAATCGAAAAAATTCAACAAAATTATTGACATTGAATATATAATTAAATATAATATCTTTTGTTGAGAATACTTTCAGGCGTAGGGAGTAGCATGCAGTACTTGTGTACTGCTACGGAGTCAACATATTGATATTTTTTATTGGCTTTGTATTTAGTTGTAGGGCTTATGTATAACGAGGGTTGCGTTATACATAAGCCTTATTTTTATATTAACTAAAGCTTGTGTAATAGCTTGAGAATTTTATAAGTATAATAATGAATAGAAGTTTAATTCTGTTGAATAAGGATATTCTAATGGTATTTAAGGCTTTGTTAGTAAACTTGCTTAAGGGCTAAACAATTGATAATTGTTTAGTGCAAAGAGGGGATACAGGAGTCTGAATAATTATTAATTATTTAGTGCAAAAAAGGAATACAGGAGTCTGAATAATTATTAATTATTTAGTGCAAAAAAGGAATACAGGAGGGAACATAATGAACTCTATAAATTGTATACTAGATAATTATTCTCAATTTTTCTCATGGGATGTTATGATTTCTACTTTATTAAACCCCAGTAGTTGGGCTATTATAATAACTTTAGTTATTATGGAAGGTTTACTTAGCGCTGATAATGCACTAGTACTAGCTATGATGGTGAAACATTTACCTGAAAAAGAGCAGAGAAGGGCTTTAACATATGGTATATGGGGAGCTTATATATTTAGATTTCTTGCAATTGGAGTTGGAACTTATTTAATAAAAATATGGTGGGTAAAGTTAATAGCAGCAGGCTATCTATTAGAGTTATCTGTAGGCTTTTTCTTAGATGAAGAACATAGTGAAAATGAAGTTAAAGCTATAGAAAAATCATTATGGGGAACTGTTATAGCAGTAGAACTTATGGATATCGCATTTTCCATAGATAGTGTTGCGGCTGCATTTGGAGTTTCAAGTGAAATATGGGTTTTATATTTAGGTGCAATATTTGGAATACTTATGATGAGAGGTGTTGCCAAGGTATTTGTAGCACTTATAGATAAAGTACCTGAACTTGAAAGTGGAGCATATATACTCATTGCAATAATAGGTTTTAAGATGTTACTAGAACTATTCCATGTTGAAGTACCAGAAGTAATATTCTTTCTAATATTTGTATTAGTATTAAGTTGTACATTTGTATTACACAAATTTAGAAATGCTAAAACTAATTAATAATGTTGGAGGGAGAAATCTCTCCTTTTATGTTTATTTAATAAAAAATACAAAGAAAATAATGTGACATTTTTAACAATAATTTTAAATTATTTTCTAATGGGAAGATTAGTTGTAAATGAAGAAGAAACAATAAAAGAAGTGTATTTTCAGAAAATTTTTGAAATAAATTTGATTGCGTATATGATGCAAAAAACAGAAAACAATGTTAAAATAAAGATTATTAATAATGAAGTATGATAATATATATTAAGTAGCTTACAAAAAATAGATTATGCTGAGTTAAAATAGATAAGTGAACTTAAATTATAATGGAAGAGGTGCCATAAGTGGATAAAAAGAAAAATATATCTATGGCTGTAATAAAAAGATTGCCAAAGTACCATAGATATTTATTAGAGCTTCTAAAAAATGATGTAGATAGAATTTCATCAAAAGAATTAAGTGAAAAGATAGGATTCACAGCTTCTCAAATTCGACAAGATTTAAACTGCTTTGGAGACTTTGGGCAGCAGGGTTATGGTTATAATGTTAGACAACTTTACGGTGAGATAAGAGCAATACTTGGATTAGATAAACACTATAATGCTGTGATAGTTGGAGCAGGGAATATAGGTCAGGCTATTGCAAATTATTCAAACTTCAAGAATTTAGGGTTTGAACTTTCTGGAATATTTGATGCAAATCCTAAGCTTTTAGGTATGAAAATAAGGGATGTAGAAATTCAAGATATAGATAATCTTGGTGCTTTTTTACACAAAAATCATATAGATATAGGAATTCTTTGCGTTCCTAAAGTAAATGCTCAGAAGATATGTGATGAACTTATAGTAGGAGGGGTAAAAGGTATTTGGAACTTTGCACCAATAGACCTTGTAGCTCCAGAGGATGTTATTATTGAAAATGTTCATTTAAGTGAAAGTTTATTAACATTAGTATATCTTTTAAATGAGTCCCAGAAGTAATATAATGTTTGTTAAAATTTTACATTATTTATATTGCAAAAGAAATATCCAACCTTTATAATCATAATTGAAGTAGTTTACTTCAATTATTTTTTTTTATTCTTGTTACATTATTAACAATTAATTTAATATATCTTCTTCAATATAAAGTTTTCTCACACCTAATTCTATCTGAAAGATAAATCTCATTTTTAAAGGAGGATTATCACCATGGAATCAAAAAATGTTATTCTTGAAAAAGAAGGTAAAATTGCTGTTGTAACGATTAACAGACCTAAGGCACTAAATGCATTAAATTCACAAGTTGTAAAGGATTTAGATAATATTATAGCTGAACTTGAAACTGATAATGAGGTATATGTTGTAATTCTAAGAGGAGCAGGTGAAAAAGCATTTGTTGCTGGTGCTGATATTTCTGAAATGAAAAATCTTAATGAAGAACAAGCAAGAGAGTTTAGTGTATTAGGCAATAAAGTATTCAGAAGATTAGAAACATTAGATAAACCAGTTATAGCTGTAATATCAGGATTTGCTTTAGGTGGAGGATGTGAACTTGCAATGGCTTGTGATATAAGAATAGCTAGTGAAAAAGCACGATTTGCACAGCCGGAGGTTGGGCTTGGCATAACTCCAGGATTTGGTGGGACTCAAAGGCTTTCAAGAATAGTTGGATTAGGAAAGGCTAAAGAACTTATTTATACAGGAGAGATTATAAGTGCTGAAGAAGCATTAAAAATAGGATTAGTTAATACGGTTGTTCCCTTAGAAAATTTAATGGATGAAGCAAAAGCTATGGCAAATAAAATAGCTAAAAATGCTCCAATAGCTGTTAAGTTATGTAAGGATGCTATAGATAGAGGAATTCAAGTTGATATAGATAGCGCTATAATGATGGAAGTTGAGGATTTTGGGAAGTGTTTTACTACTATTGATCAAAAAGAGGGTATGACAGCCTTCATAGAAAAGAGGACTAAGAATTTCCAAAATAGATAATTTAATTATTGATTAGTAAACGTTGAAAAAAGCTTATAGAATAAGGAGACTAAATAATTAATAATTGTTCAGTGATAATAAGAAGATTGGAGGCCCAACAATTAATGATTGTTGGGTGCTAATAAGAAGACAGGAGGGAAGTAAATGAATTTTCAATTAACAAGAGAACAAGAGCTGGTAAGGCAAATGGCTAGAGAATTCGCTATAAGTGAAGTAAAACCAATAGCAGGTGAAATAGATGAGACTGAAGAGTTTCCTATGAAAAATGTAAGGAAAATGGCTAAATTAGGCATGATGGGAATTCCAATTTCATCCCAATATGGAGGGGCTGGGGGCGATACACTCTCATATATATTAGCTGTAGAAGAACTTTCAAAAGTTTGTGGAACTCATGGTGTTATAATTTCAGCCCATACTTCACTATGCGCTTCATTAATAGAGCAATTTGGCACTCCAGCTCAAAAAGAAAAATATTTAACTCCATTAGCAAAAGGAGAAAAAATAGGCGCATTTGGTTTAACTGAATCAGGTGCAGGTACGGATGCCTCAGGACAACAAACTACAGCAGTGTTAGATGGGGATAGATATATCTTAAATGGATCTAAGATATTCATAACAAACGGAGGTGTTGCTGAGATATTCATAATCTTTGCTATGACTGATAGAAGTAAGGGAACAAAAGGAATATCAGCATTCATCGTTGAAAAAAACTTCTCTGGATTCTCAATTGGTAAGGTTGAAAACAAGATGGGTATCAGGGCCTCATCGACAACTGAGCTTATCATGGAAAACTGCATAATTCCTAAATCAAATCTAATTGGTCAAGAAGGTAAGGGATTTGGGATAGCAATGAAGACTCTTGATGGAGGAAGAATAGGTATAGCAGCTCAAGCTTTAGGATTAGCTGAAGGTGCTTTAGAAGAAGCTAAGACTTACTTGATGGAAAGAAAGCAATTTGGGAAACCACTTTCAGCATTCCAAGGATTACAATGGTATATAGCTGAAATGGACGTTAAGGTTGAAGCGGCAAGGCATTTAGTTTATAAAGCTGCATGGTTAAAGGATCAACGTCTTCCATATTCATTAGATGCTGCAAGAGCTAAGTTATTCGCTGCAGAAGTTGCTATGGAAGTAACAACTAAAGCAGTTCAAGTCTTTGGTGGATATGGGTATACTAAGGAATATCCAGTAGAAAGATTAATGAGAGATGCCAAGATAACAGAAATATATGAAGGAACTTCAGAAGTTCAAAAGATGGTTATCTCGGCTAATATTTTAAAATAGTTTTTCGGGAGGATGCGGGAAATGAAGATAGTAGTTTGTTTAAAGCAAGTACCAGATACTACAGCTGTAAGAATAGATCCTAAAACCGGAACCCTTATAAGAGAAGGTGTTCCATCGATCATAAATCCAGAAGATAAGCATGCTTTAGAAGAGGCTTTAAAACTTAAGGATGAGTATGATGCACATGTTACTGTTATAAGTATGGGTCCTCCACAAGCAGAAGCAGCCTTAAGAGAAGCTTTATGTATGGGAGCTGATGAAGCGATTCTTATAACAGATAGAGCATTTGCAGGAGCAGATACATTAGCTACATCAAAAGCCTTGGCTGGAGCATTAAGAAAGCTTCAATACGATATAGTATTTGCAGGAAGACAAGCTATAGACGGAGATACAGCTCAAGTTGGTCCGGAAATAGCTGAACACTTAGATATTCCTCAAGTCACTTATGTGCAAGAAGTAAAGGTTGAAAAAGATGAATTATTAGTAAATAGAGCATTAGAAGACGGATATGAACTTATAAAGGTTCAAACTCCAGTACTATTAACAGCCATAAAGGAATTAAATGAACCAAGATACATGAATGTAAGGTATATTTTTGAAAAAGCTAATAAGGAAATAATAAAATGGTCAGCCGATGATATAGATGTAGACAAGAATGAGCTTGGGTTGAAAGGTTCTCCAACAAAAGTTAAGAAATCAACTACAAAGGAATCTAAAGGAGTAGGAGAAGTAGTTAATAAGCCAGTTCAAGAAGCAGTAAGCTATGTTTTAGGACGATTAAGGGAAAAACACTATATCTAGAATTTAGGAGGTAATTTATCATGGATATAGCAGATTATAGAGGGGTATGGATTTTTGCTGAACAAAGAGATGGCCAGCTTGAAAAAGTTTCTTTAGAACTTTTAGGAGAAGGAAGAAAAATTGCAGATAAGTTAGGAGTAAAACTAAGTGCATTATTAATAGGATACAGAGTTGATACTTTAATTAACGAGTTAGGAACTCATGGCGCTGATGAAGTTTTAGTAGTTGATAATGAATTATTATCACACTACACAACTGATGGATATACTAAAGCTGTATGCGACCTTGTAAATGAAAGAAAGCCAGAAATATTATTTATTGGAGCTACATTCATAGGAAGAGATTTAGGTCCAAGAGTAGCTGCTAGACTTTCAACAGGATTAACTGCTGATTGTACTTCACTTGATATAGATGAGGAAGAAAAATATCTTCTAGCAACTAGACCAGCATTTGGTGGCAACTTAATGGCAACTATAGAATGTACTAATCACAGACCGCAAATGGCTACCGTAAGACCAGGAGTATTTTCAAAGTTACCAAAAGAAGAGAAAGAATTTAAAGTTGAAAAAGTACATGTAAATTTAACTGATGCTGATATTAGAACAAAGGTAGTTAAGATAGTTAAAGAGAAAAAGAATATCGCTGATATAAGTGAAGCTAACATAATAGTATCAGGTGGTAGAGGTGTTGGTGATAAAGAAACTTTTAAGCTTTTAGAAGAGCTTGCAGAAGTATTTGGAGGAACAGTTGCAGCTTCAAGAGCAGCTGTTGAGAATGGATGGATAGAAAGAGATTATCAAGTAGGCCAAACAGGAAAAACAGTTAGACCAACTATATATATCGCTTGTGGTATATCTGGTGCTATTCAACATGTTGCTGGTATGCAAGATTCAGATATGATTATAGCAGTTAACAAGGATGCAAATGCACCAATCATGAAGGTTGCTGATTATGCTATAGTTGGTGATCTAAAAAAGGTTCTCCCAGAAATGATAGCTCAGGCTAAGGCTATGAAAGAAGCTGAATAATATAATATCACGTAAAAATTTTTAAAAAGGGTATTTTATTATAAATGATATATGGGGTCCGGCTTTTATGGAAGTAGGACAAGTATAAATTTTATGGGGGGTATAATATCATGGAAAAGATTTTTGTTCTTGGAGCAGGCACAATGGGTGCTGGAATAGTTCAAGCATTTGCACAAAAAGGTTACGAAGTTATTGTAAGCGATGTAAAGAAAGAGTTTGTTGATAAAGGGTTAATTGGAATCAATAAAAGCTTAACTAAGCTTGTTGAAAAAGGTAAGATGACAGAAGCAGAAAAAGAAGAAATCCTTTCTAGGATAACAGGAACCACTGATATAAATCTTGCTGCTGATTGTGATTTAGTTGTTGAAGCTGTAGTCGAAAACATGGAAGTAAAGAAACAAATATTTGCTGAACTTGATAAGATATGTAAACCAGAAACAATATTAGCATCCAATACTTCATCATTATCAGTAACAGAAGTAGCTACAGCTACAGGAAGACCTGATAAGGTTATAGGAATGCACTTCTTTAATCCAGCTCCAGTAATGAAGCTAGTTGAAATAATTAAAGGAATGGCTACTTCACAAGAAACTTTTGATGCTGTTAAGGGAGTTTCAACAGACATTGGTAAGGAGCCAGTAGAAGTTGCAGAAGCTCCAGGATTTGTAGTCAATAGAATTCTTATCCCTATGATTAATGAAGCTGTTGGAATATTAGCAGAGGAAATAGCATCAGCTGAGGATATAGATAAGGCTATGATGTTAGGTGCTAATCACCCAATGGGACCATTAGCCTTAGGTGATCTAATAGGATTGGATGTATGTTTAGCTATTATGGATGTTCTATATAAGGAAACTGGAGATGCTAAGTATAGGGCTCATAGTCTTTTAAGAAAATATGTAAGAGCTGGATGGTTAGGAAGAAAGACAAAAAAAGGATTTCATATTTACAATAGATAAGTATAGTTTATTTAATATCAATTCACATAAAGAGCTGTTCGTATAATAGGAATAGCTTTTTACAGCTGACAATTATAAAATTTGTAATAATGTTAGTGCGAAATAACAGAATATTTAAAAAATATTCTGTTAAATTTTTAATCTGTTAAGTTTAAACTTAATATAAGTGTATAAAATATGAATAATATCTCGAAAAATACTAATTTTTAATTACACATTCCTAAAATAGAATAAATATCTTCTTTAAAAAAGATTATGTTTATAAAACTCTTTTCTTTAAAAATAAAATAGTCAATAGTTTTATATTTGACCATTAGGGGGGGATTAAATTTGTATAAGATAATAAAAAAACAACAGTTAACAGAAAATATTTATCTTATGAATGTAGAAGCACCTAGAGTAGCTAAATCAGCTAAGCCAGGACAGTTCTTGATCGTTAAAGTAGATGAAAAAGGAGAGAGAATACCTTTAACAATTTGTGATTATAATGCAGAAGAAGGTTCTGTCACGATTGTATTTCAAATCTTAGGTTTTTCCACACAAAGGATGGCAGAATTAGAGGAAGGCGATTATTTCAATGATTTTGTAGGACCTTTAGGACAGCCTTCTGAAATGATATATGAAGATTTAGATGAGCTAAAAGACAAGAAAATTATATTTATCGCAGGTGGGGTAGGAACAGCACCTGTTTATCCTCAGGTAAAGTGGTTAAACTCAAGAGGAATTAAAGCTGATGTTATAATTGGCTCAAAAACAAAGGATTTAATAATAATGAGAGAGGAAATGAGAGAAGTTGCAGGAAATGTATACATAGCGACAGATGATGGTTCCTATGGTCATAGAGGCCTTGTAACAGACCTACTCAAAGATTTAGTACAAAATCAAGGAAAGAAATATGATTTAGTTATTGCTATAGGTCCTATGATAATGATGAAGTTTGTTTCTGTGCTTACAAAGGAGCTTGGAATTAAAACCATCGTAAGCTTAAATCCAATAATGGTAGATGGAACTGGAATGTGTGGTGCTTGTAGAGTAACAGTAGGTAATCAGGTTAAGTTTGCTTGTGTTGATGGTCCAGAATTTGATGGTCATCTCATAAATTTTGATGAGGCAATGAGAAGGCAAACAATGTATAAATCAGAAGAAGGAAGAAAAATATTACAAGAAGAAGAAGGAAATACTCACCATCATGGAGGATGTGGATGTGGAGGTGACAAGTAATGGACAGATTTAAAAGAGTACCAATACAGGAGCAAGAACCACAAGTAAGAGCAAGAAATTTTAAAGAGGTTTGTCTTGGATATACAGAAGAAGAAGCAAGAATAGAGGCTGCGAGGTGCCTTAATTGTAAAAATCCTAGATGTGTAGGAAGTTGTCCGGTTAATATAGATATACCAGACTTTATAGAAAAGGTAAAAGAAGGAGATATGAAAGAAGCAGCTAGGGTTATAGCAAAGTCATCAGCCCTCCCAGCGGTATGTGGAAGAGTTTGCCCTCAAGAAAGTCAATGTGAGGGACAGTGTGTAGTAGGAATAAAAGGAGAGGCTATAGCTATTGGTAAGCTAGAAAGATTCGTAGCAGATTGGTCAAGAGTGCATGGAGTAGAACTTTCAGAGCCAGCAGAGAAAAATGGAAGAAAGATAGCTATAGTGGGTAGTGGACCAGCAGGATTAGCCTGTGCTGGAGATTTAGCTAAACTTGGATATGAAGTTACAATTTTTGAAGCTCTTCATGAACCAGGAGGAGTTTTAGTATACGGAATACCTGAATTTAGGCTTCCAAAGGATACTGTAGTTAAGCATGAGATTGATAATGTGAAAAAATTAGGTGTTAAAATTGAGACTAATGTAATTATTGGAAGAACTATAACTATAGATGAACTTTTTGAAAATGAGCACTTTGATGCTATATTTATAGGCTCTGGAGCTGGGCTTCCTAAGTTCATGGGTATATCAGGGGAAAATGCTAATGGAGTATTTTCTGCTAATGAATACTTAACAAGAAGTAATTTAATGAAAGCCTTTAAAGAAGAGTATGACACTCCTATTAAAGTAGGAAAAAAGGTTGCAGTAGTAGGTGGCGGTAATGTTGCTATGGATGCTGCTAGAACTGCTTTAAGGCTTGGTGCAGAGGTACACATAGTTTATAGAAGGGGAGAAGATGAGCTTCCAGCAAGGGTAGAAGAAATTCATCATGCGAAGGAAGAGGGGGTAATTTTTGATCTATTAACAAACCCTGTTGAAATTCTTCAAGATGAAAAAGGATGGGTTAGAGGAATGAAGTGCATAAAAATGAAGCTTGGGGAACCAGATGCTTCAGGTAGAAGAAGTGCTGCAGAAGTTCCAGGATCTGAGTTTATAATGAATGTTGATACAGTGATAATGTCTCTTGGGACAACACCTAATCCGTTAATTTCACAAACTACCCAGGGATTAAAGATAGATAAGAGAAAATGTATAATCGCTGAAGAAGAGACTGGTTTAACTTCTAGAGAAGGTGTATATGCAGGAGGAGATGCTGTAACTGGCGCAGCTACAGTTATATTAGCTATGGGTGCTGGTAAAAAGGCTGCACAAGCAATACATGAATACTTAATTGGAAAATAGTATAAGTTTTCTTTTATAAATTCGAGTGATTGAAAATATCACTCGTTTTTGTATTTCGTGCCATTTCATGAATTTACGTATCTTTAATAGGCTCCATACCTGCTCTTTTTTATTGTTGTAATAAAAAATAGAGAAATATATAATTATTAATAAGAAGAGTCATAGCGTTTAAATGTATAATCCTTACATATAAAAGGAGTTATTAGAGTTTGGTGACTAATGGTTTATGGTGAGATTCAAGGATGAACTTAAAACGAATAAATGTGATGAACTAAAAGCAAAATATAAAAAAGGTGACGAGAATAAATGTATTATTATGATAGATACTGTTGGAAAAATACTTTATGATACTGTAAGTAGCGAAAGAAGATAATTTTTGTTTAATAGAAAAAAATTAATAAGCATGAGAAATAGGTGATGAAATGGATTTTGAAAAAGTTGAATATGATAATAATAAAGTCATCTTAAGAAATACAAGAAATTTTAATATAAAACAAACTTTTGAATGTGGTCAGTGTTTTAGATGGGAAAGAGAAAAAAACGGAAATTACATTGGTGTTGCTCATAATAGGGTAATAGAATTAGAACAGAATGGTGATGATGTTATTATTCATAATACCAATGAGGAAGATTTTAATAACTTATGGATAGATTATTTTGATCTTAAAAGAAATTATTCAAAGATTAAAGAGGAACTTTCAGAGGATGAACTGTTAAAAAAATCGGTGGAATTTGGTTATGGTATAAGAATATTAAAGCAGCAACCCTTTGAGATATTAGTATCGTTTATTATATCTGCTAGAAATAGTATACCCATAATAAGTAAAACTATAAAGAAAATAAGCGAAAGATGGGGAACATCAATTGAATATAAAGGAAGAACATACTTTTCATTTCCTACGGTAGAACAACTACATAGGGCTGATTTAGAAGATATAAAAGGGACGGGAGCATCTTTTAGAAGTAAGTATATTTATGATACTATACAAAAAGTATATAAATGTAATGAACTTCTTAATGATATAGAAAAAGATCCTACTAAATTTATTTTTACAGAAGAAAATAAACCGGATATTCTAAAATATGATTTAAATATGATAACTGATATGAACGATGACCAATGTCATCTTGCTCTTCAAGAGTTTCAAGGAGTAGGAGCAAAAGTTGCAGATTGTATAATGTTATTTTCTATGAGAAAATATTCAGCTTTTCCAGTAGACGTTTGGATAAAGAGAGCTATGCAGCATTTTTATCTAGCTCCAGATGTATCACTAAATAAGATAAGAATATTTGCAAGAGATAAGTTTGGTGAACTTGCAGGTTTTGCTCAACAGTATTTATTTTATTATGCAAGAGAAAATAACATAAAGGTGTAATTTATACGTATTTGTTGCCATCTTACAAAGTGAAATCCAGCTAATACTAAAAGGAATTCAGTTTTAACTGAATTCCTTTTATGATTTTACTCTATAGGAAATTATAAAATCGTCAAGTTATGGATGACTTATAACACAATCCACGGAGTAAACTTTTTTATTTAAACCTTCTTACATGTCTCGATTTTTTTATTGATATATGAGCATCTCCCGGGTGTTTTGTAATAAATTTTAAATACCTCTTAATTTTAATATCATCCTTTAATAGAGCGATATTATATAGTCTTGCAGCTAGTTCTTTATTTGTATATAAAGTGTGTACTTGCGTGTGGCAAGGTATACAAAGAAATGCTGTATTAAGATTTCTCCCGCCTTCTTTTTTAGGTATTAAGTGATGTTCTGATACTTTGGAAACCTCTCTTTCGCATAAATCACAAATGTACTTTGGGTTGAACATCTTACACCTTCTTACATCAGAGATTTTATTCCTAATACTATTTTAATATTTTCTTAATATTGTCTTAATATTGCTTTAATATTATTTTAATATTATCTAAGAATTTTATTTTATAAAATGATTTATTCTTGAAACTTGAAAAATTAGAAAATTTTTATAATTAAGACTTTGCTATTTTTTTTAAATCCTGCGGTATAATTAAATTGTAATAAAAATGCTACATTTTATATAGGGGAGTGTTTAATAATGTTTCAATTTGAAACTCAACTTAAAAAACTTAAACATGAAGTATTAAAACATGTTGCCATTTTAGCAAAGGAAGACAGACTTACTAAAGAAGAACTTGAGAGAATTCCTTATGAAGTAATTACAGGCTCAAAAGCTAATTATAGATGTTGTGTTTATAAGGAAAGAGCCATAGTAGCTGAAAGAGTAAAGCTTGCAGCAGGATTCTTAGCAAATGGAGATAATGTTGATGATGAATTTACTGATATAATGCCAAATGAGCAAATTGTGTATATTATAGAAGCAGCATGTGATAGATGTCCTATCAACAGGTATACTGTTACAGACGCTTGTAGAGGATGCTTAGCTCATAAATGTATTGAAGCATGTAATTTTAATGCAATAGCTATGGCTGCTGGAAGATCATATATCAATCAAGAGGTATGTAAAGAATGTGGTATGTGCAAGAAAGCGTGTCCATATCATGCTATCACAGAAGTTATAAGACCATGCAAAGTATCATGTCCAACAGGAGCTCTTAATGTTGATCCAGAAGACAGAAGAGCAGTGATAAAAGAAGATGATTGTGTAAACTGTGGAAGATGCATGTCTGCATGTCCATTTGGAGCTATTTCAGATAAAAGTTTGGTGGCTCCTGTAGCTAAAAAGTTAGCTGGAAAAGAAAAATTATATGCAGTAGTTGCACCAGCTATAGCAGGACAATTTGGAATGAAGATAACATACGGACAAATAAAAGATGCCATGTTAAAGCTAGGTTTCGAAGATATGGTTGAAGCTGCTTTTGGAGCAGATGCAGTTACTGTTCATGAAAGTAATGAGTTCGTTGAAAGAATGGAAAATGGGGACAAGTATATGACTAACTCTTGTTGTCCAGGATTTTTATCATTTATCGAGAAGAAGTTTCCAGATCAAGTTGAAAGAATTTCAGGAACAATTTCACCAATGATTGCTACAGGAAGATATATAAAGAAAAATGATCCAGATGCAAAGGTTGTATTTATTGGACCATGTACAGCAAAAAAGAGCGAAGCAGTTAAAGAATCAATAAAGGATGCAATTGATTATGTCTTAACTTTTGAAGAACTTATAGCACTATTTGATGCTTTTAATATAAATTTAGAGCAATGTGAAGATAGACAAGTAGATGATGCATCTATATTCGGAAGAGGTTTTGGCGCTCATGGTGGACTTACAGCTGCTATAGAAAACTATGTAAAAGATAAAGGCATAAATGCAACATTTAAGCCAGTAAAAGTTTGTGGACTAGATATTAAGAAGACAATAACCTTAGCTAAGGTAGGTAAGTTAGATGGAAATTTCATTGAGGGTATGATGTGTGATGGTGGTTGTATAAATGGTGCTGCTACAATAGTAAATTCAATGAAATCTAAAGCAGTATTTAATAAATTAAATGCCTCTGCTTCAAAGAAAGCAATATTAGCAAATGAAAAGATTGAAGATTTCCATGATATAAATCTTGAAAGAGAATAATATAAATAAAGCTAAACAGGTGTCGAGCCTATTAATTCTACACAACTTCACTCCTTAAATAATTCATAAAAATAGCCTGAATATGGAGTGTTTTTTCATGAATTATAAATTCAATTATGAAGTTGTGTAGCTATTGAGTAAGATTTCACTTACTGAAATGACAGGAAATGAGAGCGTACAGCATAAGCTGTGCGTTTTTATTTGCGACCATTTTACTAAGCGAAGCTTAGCTAAAACTGAGTAGGTACGATAAACTTTTAGTTTTATTTTCTCCTACTTCATTTGAAAATATATGTATGAGATGAGCAGATATGATGGTTGTTAAGTTTTATTTTCAAAGAATGAGGGTAAACTTAAAAAGAGCTAATAAAAGTTAAATAGAAAGAAAAATTAAAAAAAATATATAATATATTCCAAAAGGAGTTAAGAGGACTGGTTTTTATGAAAGATAAATTAAAGAAATATAAGTATCATACAATCTTTGCAGTTATATTATGTTTTATTATATTTGTAATATATGAATATTATGTAGGTTACTTTGATACGTTTAAGGATATAAAAAGATTAAAAGTTATTATATTAAGCTATGGAAGTTTTAGCGGGTTAATATTTATTTTGCTTCAAATAGTTCAGATAGTATTCTTTTTCATACCAGGAGAGTTTGTGCAAGTTGCAGGAGGATATATTTTTGGTCCTTGGATAGGATCATTTTTATCTTTAGTTGGAGCCGTTATTGGAAGTGCTTTAACCTTTATAATTTCAAAGAAATTAGGAAAATCTTTCGTAGAAAGATTAGTAAGTGAAAAAGATCTTTGGCTTCTAAGAAAAATAGAAAGTTTTAAAGATAGAAAAATAAAAGAAAAGATGAAGGAAAGTACTAAGAGAAATGAAGAGAATAGGATGGAAGCATTAAAGAGAGTAGTATTTTTACTTTATGTAATTCCAGGAATACCTAAGGATATTTTGGGATATATTTGTGGAATTTCGAGCTTGTCTCTAAAGGATTTTTTGATAATATCAAATACAGGAAGAATACCTGCATTATTTGTATCAACTTTTTTTGGTCATAAGTTATCTTGGGGTAATTGGGAACTTTTATTAATAATTATAATAATCTCTACAGTTTTACTTATACTAGGTGTAGTAATTGCAAAAAGAATTATTAAACATAGGTATGAATAAACTTATTTGCTGTCATTTCACAAAATGAAATCTAACTAAAATTGATAGTTCGATACCTATTCAATTTTATCTCTTTATATAATTTTATATATTGAAGAATAAGTTATAAAGGGGCTGTCTCAAAATGAATATGGTATGCAATAAATTTGTAGAATATTTTTAAGAAATAAAATAATAATCCTGGTTATACAACAAAACAAAGGGGTTGCTCAAAATGCATGTTTATGCATTTTGAGACAGCCCCTTCTTCTATTAAGCATTATTTATTATTTTTGTTTTTTTAGTTGTTTATGATATATAACCTTTAAGATTATCGCTTCAACTATTATTGAACATAGAATTATCACTCCACAAATCATAAAAAATTCTTCTGGTAGAGCATTAATTACCGGATCTAATCTAGGGTCAAAAAGCCAGTAATTATTATTAAAGAAAAGTTTATGAAATTTGTCGAAAGTTTTAGAAAAGTCCGATAAAACAACATATAGTATAGATAATGAAAAAAATGAAAGAATATAAAAGGTATAGTTAAAAATTTCAATGGGAAAAGATAACTTTTTCTTTTTATAGAGGTATATACATAATAAAAAGAAAATAAGTAGAGCGAAAACTATTGAGTATATATTTAAAAAAATATTTTTTACTTCTGTAAAATGGTATTCTCCTTGTGGACTCATAGGAAAGTCCTGAAATTTAAGCTTATATATAAATGGTACCTGAAGATATTTTATTAAAATATTATAATTTATAATCAATGCTTTTTCAGAAAGTGATGTAACTCTAGGTATATCTAATATTTTAATGCTTATCTTATATATTGGAGTAAAGTTTAAAGCAAGTATTGGCCATATTGCTATAGAAAAAATAGAGATTAACAAAGATAGAAACACATTTTTTGTTTTTGTAAATAAATAATGTATTTTAATTTTACTTAACAATAATAATAACACCCTTTCATAAAACTATTTAAATTAAGTATTTTCGTAATTCTATAAAATGATTTTAACCTTTAATATTTTTTTAGATTCTAAGTTTAGTTATTAACTTATATATATTAATAATTATATACATTTTTGAAGAAATAATAAGGATTTAGTTAAGAAAATGTTAATTTTCACTCTATCTTAAGAAAATAAAAAAATAAAGAATAAAATTGAGAAAAAGTGAGTATTATGGAATTATTTCTAAGTAATCAAAAAATTTAAGAATTTTCAGTGGATTTAAATGGATAATTATTCTTGAATTTATGACTACTATTGTCTATTATAATAATTGTATTAGCACTCAACTTAAGTGAGTGCTAACAAAAAAGCAATATTATAAATATTTAAATATACTTTAAATTAATAAGGAGGGTCTATTATGAGAGTAAAACCACTTGGTGACAGAGTTGTTATTAAAAGATTAGAAGCAGAAGAAAAAACAAAGAGCGGTATAGTACTTACAGGAACAGCAAAGGAAAGACCACAAGAAGCTGAAGTTTTAGCTGTTGGTCCAGGAACTATTATTGATGGTGTTAGAGTTGAACTGGAAGTTAAGGTAGGCGATAAAGTATTATTCTCCAAGTATGCTGGAACAGAAGTGAAACTTGATGGGGAAGAATACATTATATTAAAGCAAGAAGATATCTTAGCAGTAGTAGAATAAGGGGAGGTATAGAGAAATGGCAAAGAATATTAGATTCGGTGAAGAAGCTAGAAGATCTATGCAAGCTGGTGTTGATAAGCTTGCTGATACAGTAAAGGTTACATTAGGACCTAAGGGAAGAAATGTTGTATTAGATAAGAAATTTGGAGCACCACTAATAACTAATGACGGTGTTTCAATAGCTAGAGAAATAGAATTAGAAGATCCGTATGAAAATATGGGAGCTCAATTAGTTAAAGAAGTTGCTACAAAGACTAATGATGTAGCAGGAGATGGTACAACTACAGCTACACTTTTAGCTCAAGCTATCATAAGAGAAGGATTAAAGAACGTAACTGCTGGAGCTAATCCAATGCTTATTAGAAATGGTATAAGAGTAGCTGTAGAAAAAGCGGTAGAAGAAATAAAGAAGATTTCTAAACAAGTTGAAGGAAAAGAAGATATAGCAAGAGTTGCTGCTATATCATCTGCTGATGAAGAAATAGGTAAGTTAATAGCAGATGCTATGGAGAAGGTAGGAAATGAAGGTGTTATCACTGTTGAAGAATCAAAGTCAATGGGCACAGAACTTGACGTTGTTGAAGGTATGCAATTCGACAGAGGATACGTTTCAGCATACATGGTAACTGATACTGAAAAAATGGAAGCAGTATTAGACAATCCATTAATACTTATCACTGATAAGAAGATATCAAGCATACAAGAGATTTTACCAATACTTGAACAAATAGTTCAAATAGGAAAGAAACTTCTTATTATAGCTGAGGATATTGAAGGCGAAGCAATGGCTACACTTGTTGTTAATAAGTTAAGAGGAACTTTTACTTGCGTAGCTGTTAAAGCTCCAGGTTTCGGTGATAGAAGAAAAGATATGCTTCAAGATATAGCTATTCTTACTGGTGGAACAGTTATTTCAGAAGAACTTGGAAGAGATCTAAAGGAAACAACTTTAGAAATGCTTGGAGAAGCTGAAAGCATTAAGATCTCTAAGGAAAATACTACAATCGTAAATGGTAAGGGCAACAAGGCAGAAATCAAGAATAGAATTGCCCAAATAAAAACTCAAATAGAAGAAACAACTTCAGATTTCGATAGAGAAAAGTATCAAGAAAGATTAGCTAAGCTTGCTGGTGGAGTTGCAGTTATTAAGGTTGGAGCTGCTACAGAAACAGAGCTTAAGGAAAGAAAGTTAAGAATAGAAGATGCTTTAGCAGCTACTAAGGCAGCTGTTGAAGAAGGAATCGTTCCAGGTGGTGGAACTGCTTATGCAAATGTAATAAATGAAGTTGCTAAGTTAACATCAGATGTTGTAGATACTCAAGTGGGGATAAATATAATCGTAAGAGCATTAGAAGAACCAATGAGACAAATAGCTACAAATGCTGGAGTTGAAGGTTCTGTAATCATCGAAAAAATTAAGAATAGTGAAGCTGGACTAGGATACGATGCTTTACATGGAGAATATAAGAACATGATTAAAGCTGGTATCGTAGATCCAACTAAGGTTACAAGATCAGCACTTCAAAATGCTGCATCAGTAGCTTCAACATTCTTAACAACAGAAGCAGCTGTTGCTGAAATTCCAGAAAAGAATGCTCCAGCACCAAATCCAGGAATGGATATGGGAATGGGTGGAATGTACTAAAATTAATATAGTCAGTGGTTTTATACCACTGGCTTTTTCTTTTCTTAATAACATGATAATATTGTATATGATGTAAAAAATGTAAAATTATAACTTGGGTAGAGAGGGGTATAACATGAGTCTTTTGATCGTTATGTTTGGACTTCTAATTGGAAGTTTTTTAAATGTATGCATATATAGAATTCCCAGGGGAGAGTCTATAGCATATCCACAGTCACATTGTCCAGAATGCTTAAATGATATCAGGTGGTATGATTTAATTCCAATTATAAGCTATACTTTTTTAAGAGGAAAATGTAGGTACTGTGGAGAAAAAATTTCATTTAAATATCCACTTATAGAACTATTAACTGGTGGGATATTTTTAGTGATTTATATTAAATTTGGTATAACCTTTAATCTAATAAAATATTTAATTATGGCTTCTTTTTTAATCGTTATAGCAATAATAGATTTTGAAACAACAGATGTATTTTCTATAACTACTTACAGTGGAATTGCAATCGGAATACTATTAAGCATAGTAGGATTATTTTTAAATGGAGATTCTTTAGTGGATGAGTTATTAGGAGCAGGAATTGGTGTAGGTATTATTGCTCTTATAGTATTTTTAACTAAAGGAATGGGAGAAGGAGATATTGAGATTGCAGCACTTTGTGGAATATTTCTTGGATGGAAAGGAATGATTATAACTCTTATGATTTCATTCATCCTTGGCGCTATAGTTGGAATTTTACTTATTGTTTTTAAGATAAAAGGTAAACAGGATGCAATTTCATTTGGACCTTATTTAGCTATAGGTGCACTTATTTCATTATTATTAAAATCAGATATCATAAATTTTTATTTGCTGTTATTTTTCACTAAGTGAAATCTGTCTAAAGCTGAGCAGGCTTGATGCCTAATCAGCTTTATTTATTTATTTATTGTCATTTTGTAAAGTGAAATCTTATTAAAATTCTTACGTAATAAATTGTGGGTACACATTAGTTTAAAGTATTAATTTTGAATTATACATTCAATTATGAAGTTATATATCTATACGATTAAGATTTTTTGATATAAACCTATATCTATGATTTTTACATTTATTAAATAATTTTACATATTTGAAAATAAATAACAAAATATTGAATTAGGAGAATATTTAAATTTATATATGTCAAGACTTTAAAAATATACAGGGGGGAGGAGGAGGTAATAATTATAAAGATTATTATTACTTTGCTAATAGTATGAATTATTTAATTAAGGTTTTCTATGTATTGTACATTAAAATAAATTAATTATCTAGGAGGTATGAAAATGAGAGCAGTACAAATAAAGAAGAATAAGAAAGGATTTACTTTAATTGAACTTATTATTGTATTAGCAATAATGGCTATTATAGCTGCAGTAGCTATACCCAATTTTTCTTCAATCATTAACAATTCTAAGAAAAAAGCAGATACTCAAAGTTGTGAAACTATAAAAAGAACAGCATTATCTTTAGTTTCTCAAGGAGATATGCTGGATGGTGAATATACTATTACAGTTGAAAATTCAGGAGATCCTACGGTAACTAAGGGAGACGGTAGTGTTAGTGAAACAATTGCAAGTGCATTCAAAGATGTAAAAAAGCCTCAAAGTCATAACGGATCTACTTATGAATTTAAAGTTGAATCAGGTGATATTACTTCAGTAGTAACTGGAGATATAGAATTGAATTAATAGTTAATTATTATAAGTAGTATTGAGTTATTTACAATAATGTGTTATCCATCTTCCATCGTATAAGATAGAGGTGGTTCCCACGGTCTAGTTAAAAATTTTTTAAAATAAAGTTTAATAGTTATTGAATCTATTAAATTTAAGCCAGATTTTAATTTGTTAAATGACAGCAAATAAAAATAGAGTGTGATTTAATCAAGCTCTATTTTTTTTATTTAAGTTTTTCAGATTTTCCGAAGAATAATAATGAATTTTTTAATTCTTAATAAAAGATTACATGAAAGAAATTATTCATTACCAAAAATCAGCATATTATTTTTCGATTATAATTGACAATAAAAAAATCATAAATTATAATATGATTAAAATTTAATAACGGACATAATTAATACGCTCGTATACTCTCTGAATATGGCAGAGTGTTTCTACCGGAAACCGTAAATTTCCGACTATGAGTGAATTAGTATTCTATAAGGACTTATAGCATATTAACTCACTTATAAAGTTAATATGCTATTTATATTTATTTTTAATAAAGGAAATAATAAATAAATAGAGTACAGTACATAATTTTGCAAGAAAAAAAGTCATAATGAACCGCTTATGCAGGAATACAATTAAAATTTAAATAATTTGATGGGAGGAAGAATAAAATGGCTATAATATGGAAAACTGCTTATACTTTTGATGACGTATTATTAGTACCAAACAAATCAGAGATATTACCAAGAGATGTGGAAACTAAGACAAACTTAACAAAGAAGATACAGCTTAATATACCTTTAATGAGTGCAGGAATGGATACTGTTACTGAATCAAAGATGGCAATTGCTATGGCTAGAGAAGGTGGAATAGGAATAATCCATAAGAACATGTCAATTGCAGCACAAGCTAAAGAAGTTGATAGAGTAAAGAGACAAGAAAATGGAGTTATAACTGATCCTATATTCTTAGGAGAAGATAATACATTAAAAGAAGCTAATGAACTTATGGCCCAATATAGAATTTCAGGAGTACCAATAACTAGAGATGGTAAACTAATTGGTATCATAACAAATAGAGATTTACTTTTTGAAACAAACTTCGAGAGAAAGATAAGTGAGGTTATGACAAAGGATAACCTTATAACTGCTCCAGAAGGAACAACTGTTGATGAAGCAAAGGCAATATTAAAGAAGCATAAGATAGAAAAGCTTCCATTAGTAGATGAAGATGGATACTTAAAAGGATTAATAACAATAAAGGATATAGAAAAGGCAAGAGTATATCCAAATGCAGCAAAGGATGAAAAAGGCAGATTACTATGTGGAGCTGCTGTTGGTGTAACTGGTGATATGGTAGAGAGAGTAGATGCTCTCGCTAAAGCACAAGTTGACGTAATCACTATAGATACAGCTCATGGACACTCAAAAGGTGTTATAGATGCAGTTAGAAAGATAAAAGGATTATATCCAGATCTTCAAATAATAGCTGGTAACGTAGCTACTGCTGAAGCAACTAGAGATCTTATTGAAGCAGGAGCTGACTGTGTAAAGGTTGGTATAGGACCAGGATCAATATGTACTACAAGAGTAGTTGCAGGGGTTGGAGTACCACAACTTACAGCTGTTATGGATTGTGCTGAAGAAGGAAGAAAGTATGGAGTTCCAGTTATAGCTGATGGCGGATTAAAGTACTCAGGAGATATAGTTAAAGCTTTAGCAGCTGGAGCAAGTGCCGCAATGATGGGTTCATTATTTGCTGGATGTGACGAGGCACCAGGTGAAGTAGAAATATACCAAGGTAGAAACTACAAAGTATACAGAGGAATGGGTTCTTTAGGTGCTATGGCATGTGGAAGTAAGGATAGATACTTCCAAGAAGGTAACAAAAAGCTTGTACCAGAAGGCGTTGAAGGAAGAGTAGCATATAAGGGATATGTATCAGAAACTTTATATCAATTATTAGGTGGAATAAAATCTGGTATGGGTTATCTTGGTTCTAAGACTTTAGAAGAATTATTTGAAACTGCAAGATTTGTAGTTCAAACTTCAGCAGGTTTAAGAGAAAGCCATCCACATGATATTAACATAACTAAGGAAGCTCCAAACTACAGCGTAAATCAACAATAAAAGGATAAGATAGAAGTATACTTTTAGAATAATTTTATGGAGGATACTCATGAGCAGAGAACTTGTTTTAGTCATAGATTTTGGAGGGCAATATAATCAGCTTATTGCTAGAAGAGTAAGAGAATGTGGAGTTTATTGTGAAATAATTCCATATAACTACCCAATTGAAAAAATAAAGGCAAAGGAACCAAGAGGAATAATATTTACAGGTGGTCCAAACAGCGTTTATGGAGAAGACACACCAAAGGTAGATGCAGAAGTATTCGAACTTGGAGTACCTGTACTTGGAATATGTTATGGAAGCCAACTTATGGCACATACTTTAGGTGGAAGAGTTGACACTGCTCCAGTAAGAGAGTATGGAAAGACTAATATAAACCTTTGTGAAACATCAAAGCTATTCAAAGGAATAAACATAGAAGAAATATGCTGGATGAGCCATACTGACTATATAGCAGAAGCACCAGCAGGTTTTAATATAGTAGCACATACTGATGTATGTCCTGTAGCTGGTATGGAAAATGCAGAAAAGAAATTATATGGAGTTCAATTCCACCCTGAAGTTGAACATACTCCATTTGGTCAGCAAATGCTTCAAAACTTCTTATATGAAGTTTGTGGTCTTTCAAAGTCATGGACTATGGCTTCATTTGCTGAAGAGAAGATAGCAGAAATAAAAGCAATAGTTGGAGATAAGAAGCTTATATGCGGATTATCAGGTGGTGTAGACTCATCAGTTGCATCAGTAATGGTTCATAAAGCTGTGGGTAAACAACTTACTTGTATCTTCGTTGACCATGGTCTATTAAGAAAAGACGAAGGTGATGAAGTTGAGAAGATATTTAAAGAGCAATTTGATATGAATCTTATAAGAGTAAATGCTAAGGATAGATTCCTTTCAAAGCTTGCAGGAGTTTCAGATCCAGAAAGAAAGAGAAAAATTATAGGTGAAGAATTCATAAGAGTATTTGAAGAAGAAGCTAACAAACTTGGAGAAATAGCATTCCTTGTTCAAGGGACTATTTACCCAGACGTTGTAGAAAGTGGAACAGGAACTTCAGCTGTAATTAAGAGCCATCACAACGTAGGTGGACTTCCAGAGGATATGGAATTCAAGTTAATAGAACCATTAAGAGAATTATTCAAGGACGAAGTTAGAGCTGTTGGTGAAGAACTTGGAATTCCACATCATTTAGTGTGGAGACAGCCATTCCCAGGACCAGGTCTTGCAATAAGAGTTCTTGGAGAAGTTACAGAAGAAAAGCTTGAAATAACAAGAGAAGCAGATGCTATATTTAGAGAAGAAGTAGCTCTAGCAGGTCTTGAAGGTGAGATATGGCAGTACTTTGCAGTGCTTCCTGACATAAGAAGCGTTGGAGTTATGGGAGATGAAAGAACTTACTGTCATACAATTGCTTTAAGAGCAGTAACATCATCAGATGGAATGACTTCAAATTGGGCTCATATACCATATGAAGTATTAGATAAGGTTTCAAGAAGAATAGTAAATGAAGTTAAGGGAGTAAATAGAATTGTTTATGACGTAACTTCAAAACCACCAGCAACTATTGAGTGGGAATAAGAAAATACAGTAATTTAGATATTTAGCAGTAATGAAGTAGTGTATGATTTTTAAGTGAAAAGTTGATTATCATACACTACTTTATTTTTATTATTATAGATTAAGTTGGTACAAAAAGAGGCAGTTGTATTATAAATTAAAGACTGAAAAAGAATACAAAGTATTTAGTTGATAAATTAAGTTACTTTTTTCGCAATGATTATGAAAAAATGTGTATTAATTATTTGATACTTATTGGGTACAATAAGATTGGAATATAGACAAGTTGGTGAGGGGAGTTTTGATATGAAGATAGTACTACTTGATGGTAGGGTGCTAAAGGTATTACTAAAAGCGATTGATAATAAAACTAATAAACTAGATGACTTTGCAGAAGTAGTTGGGGTTAGTACTAGAAGTATAAGAAATTACATTAAGCAGTTAAATACAGATTTAACAAGTGACGTGGCACAGTTAGTTAATGTTAAGGATATTGGATACAAGTTAGAAGTATACAATAAGGAAAAATTTAATGAATTAATACGTTTTAACTTATCTAAGCATCAAGAATTTAAGTTATTAAACACTCCAGAAGAGAGATCTAAATATATAGTTAATAAACTTATAAAGGTAAATGAGGCTATAACTATTGATAATCTAGCTGATGAAATGAATGTAGGAAGGACCACACTAATAAACGATTTGAAGAAAGTTTCAACCGCTCTAGATGTATATGATTTATCAGTAAAAGGTAAACAAAATGAAGGTATAGAACTTAAAGGTAGTGAGTTAAAAATAAGGCTATTTATTTTAGCTTTTTTGTGTAAAGGTTTAAGTGAAGAAGATGTGCAAAATAGTCTGTTTGGTAGTTGTAATGAAGGATACTATAAAGAGATCAAAGTGTTAATAAGTACCATTTTTTATAATAACAATTTCATGGTTTCTGATGAAACAGTAAAAGAAGTGCTTAACTATATTTTAGTTACAATCTTCAGATTGAAAAATGAAAAATATATAGATACTCTAGAAAAAAAATATAGAGAGATAGTATTAACTGATGAGTATAAGTTGTCTTGCAAAATAATTGAAGGATTAACAGAACTATTCAACACTACGTTTAGTTCAAATGAAGCAATTTTTCTTACTCTTCCTCTATTAGGACGTAAGGCTCCAATAAAGAGCACCTTATCAGATACTAGAATTACATCATCAGTCATTAATTTGGTGGAAAGAATGTTGACTGAAATATCAGTAAGTTTTGGTATAGATGTAAAACAAGACAAGGAATTGATATGGGCACTAGAGTGTCATTTAAATTTTGCTCTAAATCGACTTATATTCGAGATAAAAATTAAAAACAATTTATTGGACGACATTAAAAAATGTTATCCTCTTCCTTACGAAATGGCAAAAGTGTCTGCAAGAGTAATTGAAGAAATTTATAATGTTAATGTAAATGAAGATGAAATTGGCTACCTAGCATTACACTTTGGAAGTTATATAGAAAGAAACAGTGATCAGCTCTTCGATATAAAAAAGGTAGCTTTAGTTTGTGGTACAGGATTGGGAACTGCTCAATTATTATATGTAAAGTTAAAAAAACTTCTTGGAAAAGATGTGATTATAAATACTTACTCTGATTCTGAGGTTTCCAAGTCCTTATTAGATGAATACAATTTGGTTTTTTCTACAGTAAATATAGATATTGATACAGAAACACCTTTTGTTAAGGTAACAACTCTTTTTAATGAACAAGACGTACAAAAAGAAATTGAGAAATGTTACTATACTAAAAAACTTAGCTTAAGTGGGGAAGAACCTAAATTATCATTAATAGACGCCTCTATAGATGAGGAAAGATTTTTTATTCTTAATAAAGAAGAGTTCATGGATAATATATATTTTATGTTAGAAGAATTAGAGAAAAGAGAAGTAGTTGATAAAACTTTTAAACAAAGAATACTTGAAAGAGAGCAAAAATCCTCTACTTCTTTTGGTAACTATATAGCCCTTCCCCATACTGTTAATTATAACAGTACTATGATATCACTTGCTGTAGGAATTCTGCATAATTCTATCTATTGTTCAGGTAATGAGATAAAGGTAATATTAATGCTAATGATTCCTGATGAAAAATATATTGATTCTGAGTTTTTAATTAAATATTATGATGAGTTATTGAAATTATGTCAGAATAAAAAACTGATTGAAAGTGTTACAAATGTTAATAGCTATAAGGAGTTTAAAAAATTATTACAAAAGGAGTTGATTTCATGAATCCAGTATTAAATCTTATTATTATTTGTATAATTATGTGGACTCTTAATTTTTTATTTGGTTTTTTACAGATAAAGCATTTTAATAAAAATTTCATAGAACTTAGAAAACTTGGAAGAGTAGCCATTGGTAAGAAAAAAGGACATTTAAGAGCAGGAACAGTAGTTATGCTAGTTATTGATGATGAAGAAAGAATTATAGTAGCTAAAAAAATTCAAGGAATAACCATTTTTGCAAGTGTTAAAAGATTTCTTGGATTAGAAGGTAAGAAAATATATGAAATAGAAAAAGAAGATTTAAATAGATATAATAGATTAATGAGAGCCGCTATTGAAGATGCAATAAATAATTACAGAAAATTTAAGGCTGATAAAGAGGCAACAAGTCTTAGTAGTACTCAATTAGCTAATGATACTATTTAAATTGAAGGAGATATTTTAAATGACAACATTTTTTCAAGTTTTAGCAAATGGTGCTGAATGGTTTATGAATCTTTTTAGAGCAGGAGGTAAGGTCTTTATAGACTTTACTACTGGTATTATACCACTATTAATTGCAACATTAGTAATTATGAATGCCATAATAAAATTTGTTGGAACTGACAGAATTGAAAGGCTTGCAAAGAAATCTGCATCAAACCCAATTACCAGGTATATGGTATTACCAGTGTTGGGAACGTTTATATTTGCAAACCCAATGACATTATCATTAGGAAAATTTTTGCCGGAGAAATATAAGCCAAGCTATTATGCAGCATCTAGTTTCTCATGTCATACAATGAATGGATTATTCCCACATATTAACCCAGGAGAGTTATTTGTATTTCTTGGAATAGCAAGTGGAATAACGAAATTAGGATTTTCAACAGCGGACTTAGCTGTTAGATATTTGTTAGTAGGTATAGTTACTAACTTCATCAGAGGATGGGTTACAGATTTCACTACTGCTATAGTTGAAAAGCAACAGGGTATCAAGCTTAAGACTTCTGTAGATCTTAATCATGAAGAATCTCATTAAGCTTAAAGTAAAAATAATTTAATTTGAGAGGAGAGATTTTTATGTCATATAAAAAAGTAAAAATAAACAAAGGTTCAGGTGGTTGGGGTGGTCCAATAATTGTAGAGCCTACTAATGTAAGAAATAAGGTAGTTTATATCACTGGTGGAGCAAAACCAGATGTAGCTGCAAGGATTGCAGAATTAACAGGATGTGAGCTTATTAACGGATTTAAATATGGTGTTAAAGATAGCGAAATAGCATGTGCTGTAATTAACTGTGGTGGTACCTTAAGATGTGGAATTTACCCTCAAAAGAAAATTCCTACAGTGAATATTATGGCAACAGGAAAGAGTGGCCCATTAGCAATGTTTATAAGAGAAGATATTTATGTTTCATCAGTTAGATCGGAAAATGTACAGGTTATAGATTAATAAAAGGAGGGGTATAAAATGGCATACGATACAAGTAAAAAGATAAGTGAACAAAGCCAAGGATTAGTTGCAAAGATAGGTATTGGAATAGGAAAAATAACGAGTACCTTCTTCCAAGCAGGTAGAGATACCATAGATACTGTTATTCATACAATATTACCTTTTATGGCTTTCGTTGCAACATTGATTGGTATTATCAATGCATCTGGAGCAGGTACATGGTTTGCACATCTTCTTGCACCATTGACTGGTAATATAGTTGGATTAGTAATTATAACATTAATCTGTTCCTTGCCAATATTATCTCCATTCTTAGCACCAGGATCAGTTATAGCACAAATAATAGGAGTTCTAATTGGTGTTGAAATAGGAAAAGGAAATATTCCACCACACTTAGCACTTCCAGCATTATTTGCAATCAATTCACAGGCAGCTGCAGATTTTATAC